>JBEPZK010000017.1:0-43019 GCA_041640855.1 Candidatus Kryptoniota bacterium | reverse complement strand
TCTTACCGCTAAACCCAATACAAAAGCAAAAATTAAAAACCAAAAAACGACGCTTTCAGATTTAGTCAAGCCAAGTATGTCGTTTATTTTCTTGAGCAAAATTTTTATCAAATCTAAAATTTTTTGAATTTTTCAAATTTAGAAATTTATGCCTATTTTAGCAAATCCACATTGGCTATTTTAGGTAGCCTTTTTCGTTGAGTCGCTCGGCTTTATATTTTTGCCCTCCTTTAAAAGCCTTTGAAGCAGTTCTTTCTCAACGCTTGTAACTTTGTCCGGAACCCATATTTCAACTCTGATCACAAAATCACCTCTTGAATTTCTATCAACGGATGGCAATCCCTTCCCTTTAAGCCTTATCTCTTTCCCTGACGGAGTTCCGGGATCTATTTTAACTTTTACATTTCCATAAAGAGATGGCACTTCAACTTCCGAGCCGAGCACTGCTTCCGGATAACTTATAAAAAGCGTGTAATAAACATCACTTCCTTTTCGGACAAATAAAGGATGCTTCTCCTCTTCAATCACAACTATCAAATCACCTGGGGTACCACCTCTTATCCCTGCATCACCATAGCCTCTGAGTGTAAGATAATTTCCCTCTCTTACGCCAGCGGGAATTTCGACATCGATAACGCTTTCTCCGTAAACCCTGCCTTCACCACCACATACATTACATGCTTCCTTTACAACTCTTCCTTCGCCCCCACAATTTGGACAAGTTGTAATCGTGACCATTTGTCCGAAAAACGACTTTCGAACTTGTTTAACCTCACCAACTCCATTGCAAACAGAACAAGTTACATATCCACTTTTCGACTTCGCGCCAGTTCCACCACAAGCATCGCATACTTTAAAATGTTTTATCTTTAATTTTTTCCTGACACCTGTTGCAATTTCTTCAAGTGTAAGTTTAAGATGTAATTTTCTATCCGACCCCGGAATACCTTTCTGTGTCCTTCGCGTTTGCGTTCTCGTCCCGAAGAAATCATCAAAAAATCCACCGCCAAATGAATCGAAGATATCCCTGAAAACATCGAATATATCATGAACATCTGTAAAATGAATGTAATCGCTTTCGCTTATTCCAGAATGACCATACATATCGTATCGTTTTCTTTTCTCAGGGTCGCTTAAAATTTGATACGCTTCCGTTATCTCTTTAAACTTTTCTTCCGCTTCTTTATTACCAGGATTTCTATCTGGATGATATTCCATCGCGAGTTTTCTATACGCTCTCTTTATCTCCTCAAGTGTTGCATCCCTCGAAACGCCAAGTATTTCATAGTAATCCTTCTTCGCCATTTAGGAAATAAACCTCTAAAATTTTTAAATTTTGCCTCATTCAATTACCCCTTATTTTCATCGCTTCCCTCAGAAGCCTGTTTATCAACTGGACTTGAAACTATCACCTTTGCATGGCGCAAAACTTTATCATAATACATATAACCGCGCTCGACCTCATCAATCACAGTATCAGGTGGAACATCATCGCGTGGAATCCTTAACAATGCCTCATGGTAATAAACATCGAACTGTTTTCCAACGGATTCAAAAGGTTTAACGCCATGGGATTCAAGAACTTTCATAAGTTTATTGTAAATCATTTTTACCCCTTGATAGAAGGAGTCAAAATCTGGTTTCTCTTGTCCGCTCTCGAGCGAACGTTCAAGGTCATCAACTATCGGCAAAATTTCAAGCAGAAGTTTTTCATTTGCGTATCTAACCGCGTTAGAAAAGTCCGCTTCAAGTCGTTTTTTATAGTTTTCAAATTCCGCAACGCGCCTCAACAACTTGTCTTTATATTGTTCAAGCTCCTTTTTCAAATTTTCATTTTCAAGCCGAAGTGTTTCTACATCTATAACTCCTTCGTTGGTCTTTTGAACTTCTTGAGATTCATTGAGGTTCTCAACTTCTTTCTGTTGTTCATCATTGCTTATATTTTTGATGTTCTCATCCATATCCATTTGCATTAAAATTTGTTTTTGTTCAATCTGAAACTCCGGATAAAACTTTCGACGCGTAATTGACAATGGATATCATCTTGCTATAGTTCATACGTTTTGGACCTATTAAACCAACAAGGCCCGAGATATCGCCAATTCTATATTCAGCTGCAATCAAACTGTAGTCCTTTAATCTGTCTTCGGGATTTTCCTCACCTATTGAAACGATGACTTTATCAGAGCCAAATTGTTCTCCGGTTTGAGTTCTCAAAATTTGAAAAATTCGAACTATCACATCTTCGTTCTCGACAAGTTCCATTATATTGCGCAGTTTCTGAGGATTGCTAAACTCCGGGTGCGAAAGAACCTCAGACATACCGCCAATATGTACTTTATCGACATCATAAAAGTCATAAAACAACCTATCTGCTGATTGAACAAAGATATTTATTATGCCTTTATAACTATGTTCGATGTCGCGGACTCTTTCCGCAAATGTTTCTCTTATTTGTTTCAATGTCAATCCGACGAGACGTTCATTCAAAACAGCCTTAACGAAATCAAGTTTATCCCTCGGAACCTCGCTTGATACTTCAAGAAGTATTGTCCTAACCAACCCAGATTTTATGCTTATAATTACAAGCAATTTCGTATCCGATAAGCTAACTATATCAAGTTTAGTTAAAACCGCCTCATTAATTTGAGGAGTCAAGGTTACGCTCAACTGCTTGGAAATTTTTCCTATAAGCTTCGATATATCTTTTAAAATTTCCTCAAATTCGACCTTTTCTTGGACTATTCTTTTTATCGCTTCCTTTTCTTCGTTTGAAAGGTCTTTTATCTCGAGAAGATTATCGACATAAAACCTATAACCCTTATCCGTTGGTATTCTACCTGCGGACGTATGTGGATGCCAGAGGTAACCAAGCTCTTCAAGTTCAGCCATAATATTTCTAACCGTTGCGGGGCTGAGGTTGAGATTATACTTTTTGACCAAATATTTCGAACCAACTGGAGTTGCATTCATTATAAATTCCTGAACTATGTATCTCACAACCATCTTCTCGCGCGGTGTCAACGCTCTTTCCGCCATATCGGGTCACCTCTTAAAGAGCAAGTTTAAATTTGTCTTATAGTGTAATAAAATTACGAAAAATTAAGCAGTTTTTCAAGACGATGGGGTTTAAACCCGCGAAAATACACAAATGCAGTGGGGCAAGTTATTAAGCCATAAGCTTTTATCCAAACGATAATTTTCGAGCTTTTAGCAACATGTTGATGAATCAAAAATAGTTGACAGGTTTAAAACTTTTTTATAAACAGTTTCCCAGGCAATTGACGAACAAGATCCTTAAATTCAAGCGAAAGGAGATGAACAAGCGTATCAGTTACAGATAAACCAGCATTTTCAGCAATTTTATCAACATGCATCGGCTCGGTTGAAGATAAAACGTCGAATATCTTTGCCTCAAAAACATTTAATTCAACTTTTGGCCTTAGTGGTTCCGTCTTCAAAATCGGTTGAATCAAGGGTCTAATTTCCTCAATTACGTCTTCAACCGTTTCAACGAGTTTTGCTTTATTTTGCTTTATCAAAAAATTTGTCCCTTGACTTTTGATGCTATTTATATTTCCGGGAACTGCAAAAACTTCGCGATTTTGGTCGTTTGCAAATTCCGCGGTTATCATCGCACCTCCGCTTTTGCTCGTCTCAATAACTAAAACACCGACCGACATTCCACTTATTATTCTGTTTCTTCTCGGGAAATTCATTGCATCTGGTTTCGTCCCCATCGGAAACTCAGAAATTATAGCACCATTTGAGACGATATCCTCAACAAGTTTTCTATTTTCAGGTGGATAAATATAATCAACCCCGGAACCGAGGACAGCAATGGTTCTTCCCCCTGCTTTAAGCGCAGATATATGTGCAATTGTATCAATCCCACGGGCAAATCCGCTTATAACCGTCAGATTCATCTTCGCAAGTTCAGATGCGAATTTCTCACATATCGATTTACCATAATTTGTCGGTGTTCGCGTCCCAACGATTGCGATCGAATATCTATCATTTTCAACCAAATTCCCCCGAACAAACAAAACCACAGGCGGGTCATAAATCTTTCGCAAAGGCTCCGGATATTCAGAGTCCCACAAAGTTATAATTTTCGCCTTATGCTTTTTAACCTTTGCAATCTGCTCATCAACAAATTTCGAATTTTTATCTCTCAATTCTAGAATTCTCTTCGCTAAACCTTTATCTATACTCTCAACCCTCATAAGTTCATGTATTGTCGCTTTGAATATCAACTCCGTATCCTTAAAATAATTCATAAGGTTTCTTATCCTCCCCGAGCCAATCCCCGGAATTGTCATCAACTGTAAGATATGCCTGACATCAACCTTCATTCTTATTCTCCTTTATTTCAATTCCATCCACAACAGCGACGACAAGCGTATGAACAGGGACATCATCTCTGCCTAAAATTTGCCTTGCGGAGGTTCCCTCTTGTAGAGCTATGACAATATCGCCAATGCCTGCATCAACCATATCAAGCGCAAGCATATCTCTCCCGATGAAGTTGCCTTCAAGGTCGATCGGTTGAATTATTAAAATTTTATACTGTTTCAAATTTTCGTTTTTCTGCGTCGCAACTATAGTTCCTGTAACCTTGGCAAGAATCAACTTTTCTCACCCTTTGATTTTTTGAAAACTTCTTCTAAATCATCCCATAAGTCATAATCTCGGATATGCATAAGGTCAAAAATCATAACTCCGTCGGTTTTCTCAAGAGCCATTTTAACTGCTCTTTTGAATCTCTCCGGTTCTCCTTTATATTGCTCCACATAGAGGCTTCCATAAACTGGAACAACTCCCCTAGTCACTTTTTTCACAAGTTCAGCCGAACCTTCAACTGAATACCAAACTGTCTTTGTCGCTTTCATACCCGGCTCGGTCAATTTCGATGCATCAATTGCGCCTTTAGACTCAACTTCATCTTTTGTCACCTCATAAAAATAAAGCCCGGAACACAAAAAATCCAGAAGTTCCGCATATCCAGTTTTATTATAATTTTCACTTGCCCAATCGAACTCAGGTTTATAATTTTCACTTGCCCAATTCGCTCCAAGTTCATAATAAGTCAAATACCACGAGCCAGCGTAATCACCAAACAAAACATTTGGCTTCAAACTTTTTACAACTTTCCTTGCCCTTTCAAAAAACTTTTTAATTGTCAAAGCCCGCCACTCGAGCCACTCTTTAAAATATTTCCCCTTGACGATTGAATCACCTTCGATCTTGAAAATATCTTCTGGAAACTTTATCTTCTTTCCAAGCCATCGCTCAAATTTTATCCTCGACGAATCGCTAAAGTCTGCATAAATTCCATCATACCTCACCCTATCAAGGATAATCCCATCTATATCAAACTTTTTCACGACTTCTTCAATTATTTTCAATTCATATTCTTGAACTTGTTCAAGCGCTGGATTTACCATCGCGGAATATTTACGCTTCTGCTGTGTAATGGGTATAAATCCATCTTTCGTGTAAATCACAGTAGCCCATTCCGGATGTTTGGTGTAGACAATTCCTCTGTCATGATAATTATGACCCTCGCAAAAGATGTTTAAAGCGATATGAACCTTCAAATTTCTTTTTCTTGCCTCTTTTACCACGGCGTTCACATAATCAAATGTATCAGGTCTTGTAAATCCATCCCATGTTTTCATCTTTGGCGCAATCGAACTTTCATAAAGAACTTCTCCTGAGATTGGCTTAACATCAACAATGATATCGGTAATCCCAGAGTTTACGCATTTATCTAAAATTGCAACAACGCTATCGTAACTACTGAAATATTTAAAATTAGCAGTTGCATCGAACCACAACATTTTGGGTTTTTCGCCTGGGAATATATCTTGTGAAATGGTGAATTGAGTTAACACAGCTATGACAAGAAAATAAATTCTCATTTAATACCAAGTTTTGTTATCAAATTATGTGCGAGTTCTTGTGCTTTTGCTTTCGTTTTAGCCTCTGCGATTATCCTCAAAATTGGCTCTGTGTTTGACTTCCTTATATGAAGCCAACCTTCATCGATATCAATCCTTACTCCATCTTCGGTGTTAATTCTTGCATCGTTGAAAATTAATTTCGCCTTTTCGATCACTTCATCTGGATTTACATTCGATATATCCACTTTCGTTTTAAAAATTTCAAACTCTGGCAATGTTTTCTTAAAATCCGAAATTTTTCCATCAAAATCCGCAAGGTTTTGCAAAATTAAAACAATTCCAACAAGTGAATCTCTTCCATAATGAACCTCTGGCAATATCACACCCCCACTTCCTTCTCCACCGATTATCGCCTCAACTTCCTTCATCTTTTTAACAACATTTATTTCACCAACCGGAGCTCTGTAAACCTTTGCCCCATAAGTTTTTGCTACTTCGTCAACCGCTCTCGTTGTCGATAAATTAACTACGACATTTTTTTCTTTTAAATTTTTTTTCTTTTCAAGGACAAGTTTCACCGCTTGCACTATCGTATATTCCTCCCCAAAAGGTTCGCCTTTTTCAGTGACGAGGACAAGTCGGTCCGCATCTGGGTCAACCGCGATTCCAAGGTCAGCTTTGACTTCTTTGACGAGGTCGCAAAGTTGAGTTAAGTTTTCCGGAAGGGGTTCAGGCTCATGTGTGAAAATCCCACTACCATCGCAGTTTAATTTTATGACTTCACAACCGAGCGATTCAAGAAGTTTTGGAACTATTTCAGAACCTGCGCCATTTATGCAATCAAGCGCCACTTTAAATTTTTTCTTTCGGATTTTATCAACATTTATGAAATCCAAACCCAAAACCATTTCGATGTGTTTATCGATGAAAGACCTATCTTCCCTGTACCTTCCAACCGAATCCCAATTCGAGTATTTGAAAAAATTTTTCTGCGCCAGTTCGACAAATTTTTTATGTTGATCAGGGGTTAGGAAAATGCCCTCTTCAGATATAAATTTCAAACCGTTCCATTCCGCAGGGTTATGGCTTGCTGTTATCATTATGCCACCTTTGGAGTTTGAATGTTCAACCGCAAGTTGAAGCGTTGGGGTTGGGCAAACGCCGACATCGATGACGTCGCATCCCATGGCAAGCAATGTCCCCGAAACTATTTGCGCTATAAAATTGCTATGTATCCTCGTGTCGCGCCCTATCATAATTTGCCCACACCCACAAAATTCCGCAAATGCGGATGTAAAACGAACAATTTCTAATGGGGTCAACCCACTGCCAACCATACCTCTTACACCAGAGATGCTTACCATCAATTTGCTCATGGACACAGAAAAATTTTTTGAATTTTGAAAAAATTTACACAAATAAACGAAAAATGACAAAACTTGATAACTGTTGGATATTTTTGTAAATTGAACTTGAAAAACAATGAGGATTTTGGTTATGGGTAAAAGAGAACTAACTTCGTTCACTCAATCAATTCTCGAAGCCCTTAACGATGTAATTTTTGCTGTTGATTCGAACTATGACTTCATCTACATAACACCTTCGTGTTATCATGTGACGGGGTATACTGTTGATGAATTTTTGAGCGGTCGAGTGAGAGCGAGAAATCTCGTTTATCCACCCGACTATTGGCGACTTCTTCGGGAAAACTACAAAGCGATTAAAACCGGAAACTTGCCTAGGATTTCCGAATTTAGAATCGTGAGGAAAGACGGTCAAATAAGATGGGTTAATATCTACTGGACGACAATAAAAGATGACGAGGGCAAGATAAAATATATCCAAGGTGTAATGCATGATATAACTGAGAGAAAAATAGCGGAGGAAAATTTACAAAAAAGGCTCAACGAGTTGAAAATTCTGCATAGTTTCAGCTCTGAACTTTCATCCGCGATGACAGTTGATGAAATCGCAAAATCAATTTATAATCATATCATTCAAATAATCCCGGTTGAAGGTTTTTTCATCGATATTTACGATGAGATGACAGAACAACTTAAGGGACTTGCCCATGTTTACTTGATTCACGGGAGAAGAATTATGATTTCGTATCCAAATTATAGATTCAACATTAGGTCTCATCCAATCTGGGAAAAGATAATCCGCGACGGCGAAACAACTTATTTAAGATATTCAGGCAAAGACATACCACCGCCATTTAATCTTCTAATCGAAGAAACAGAGGAAGAAGGTTACATACTAAGCACGCCTATGATTTCAAGAGGGAAAGTCTTTGGGGTTATGACCGTCTTGATAAAGGAAGCGAATAAAATTGAAGAATACATTCAACTCATCGAACACATAGCTAACGAATCCGCGGTGGCAATTGAAAGGGTAAGATATTTTGCTGAGCTTCAGGAGTCTGAGAAATCGCTTCGTCAAGCATATGAAGACTTAAAAAAAACACATCAACAGCTCATATTAGCCGAAAAAATGAAAACATTGGGGCAACTTGCCAGTGGCATCGCACATAGCTTGAGCAATCTCTTAAGCACGGTTCTTGGGAGAGCGCAACTTCTGAAATCAAAATTAACGGATGAGTCCCTTCGACGCGAGGTTGAATTCATTGAAAAAGCTGGGCAAGACGCCGGAAGAATAGTTTCCAGGTTGCGTGAGTTTTCAAAACCAAGAACTCATCTAACACTAGTTCCGCTTGACCTCGCTAATATAATCGAAGAAGCGCTTGAGATAACAAAATCAAAATGGAAAGACGAGGCCGAACTTAAGGGTATAAAATATGAGATTGTAAAAGATTTTCCCGAAGATAGATTACTGGGTATAACAAATGCTTCTGAATTAAGGGAAGCGCTCGTGAACATAATTATAAATGCAATTGAAGCGATGCCAAACGGTGGGACGCTCAAAGTTGGGATTTATAATGTAAACAGTGAAAAAGTCGCGATATATATTTCTGACACAGGTATTGGAATGGCTCCCGAGACGATGGCTAAGATATTTGACCCATTTTTTACAACGAAAGGTGAATATGGAACTGGGCTTGGACTTTCAATAACATATGAAATAATAAGAAGTCACAAAGGAGAAATTTTTGTCGAAAGCGAACTTGGCAAGGGAACCAAGTTTACAATCGTATTACCTGCGACGAAAGAAAAAGTCTCAGAAAAACTTCAAAAGAGCGCGCCGATCGAAAATGCATCTAAGTTGACGGTTTTAATCGTCGACGATGACGAATCAGTTCTTTATCTTTTGAAAGATGTTTTTTCAAATCTTGGTTATAAAATTTTTTCCGCTGAAAATGGTAGAAAAGCCCTTGAATACATCCAGAGAGAAAAATTCGACCTTCTTGTCACAGACCTTGCGCTTCCCGATATAAACGGATGGACTCTTTCAAAGGCGACGAAACAAAAAGATGATAAAATCCCAGTTATAATTCTAACCGGCTGGGGAATTGACGTCTCTGAAGAAGAAGCGAAAAGAAGAGGCGCTGATTACATAATGACGAAACCGTTCGACCTTGACGAATTGCTTCTCGTGATAAACGCTGCGATTCAATCGATAAACAAATAATGAACCGCAAGAATTCTAAAAAGAAGATAGCTCGAAAGTATAACTGAATTTGTCAGAGTAATGCTTAAAACCGTCCTATAGTTTTGCCTTTCCTTTTGAAGATAGAAATTCTTCTCAAACCTATCAATCACAAGGATCTCAATAAGGAAGTAAATTATAACTCCAGCGAGTTCAAAAAACGTGAACTTTCTAGCGATCGCGATAGTTGCGATAAGTCCAGATATCGGAAGCACTATTTTTACAAATTTAAAAGCTTTTCCGGAACCAAGTTTTTCAATGAACAAATCCCCTGTTTTAATCGAATCCTCTGAAACTTTGTAAACGAGCGAAAGCGTATAAAATCCCGAGACAAACCCAATCGACGCAATAGCACCCGCTACGTTGGCAATATCCGAAAACAAACCCTTCAAATCAGATGCACAGACCCACCCAGCGAGAAATCCGAGCAAACCATAAGAAATTGAAACGAACAAAATTCCATAAAATGGACTTGATTTTATCCCAGTTTCAGGATACAAGTAAACAAAAAGCAAAACGCTAAGGATTACTATAACATTAAAATAAGAAACGCTAATGCTTTGGCTTAGATAAATTCCAACTGCAAGCAAAATCAACGAAACTATAAAAATGAAAAATGATGGCTGTTTCGCTCCCCAAATTTTTAAATCAGCTTTTCTCCTCATTTCAAAGTAAACATAAAGCCCGTTTATCGCGGGATAAATAAAAAGATGTAAAAGCAAAATACCGTAGAAAAATCTTTTTGTTATATCTGCTTCAGTCAAAGCATAACCCCAAAGAAAGAGCGGAAGAAGTGCGATTGAGATATTCAAGCGGAAAGGTGAAATTAAGTTTTTAAGTTTTTCAGATAGTGAAAGTCCCATTTCTACGCATCTTCATTTTAATTTTAAAATTGTTGTTTCATCCTTTGTTTTAAAGATGATAAGGTTAGTCGTTGCGGTTTTAATTAAATGCAAAATCTCTGCATTTATAACTTCCAAACCCAGATATTTTTGGTCAAGTTGGACGCAGAGAAAAACGTTCTTTTGATTCATTTTTATGACCACTTCATTCTCTCTGAATTCGCGTTCGATTTTCAAGGCATCAAACTTTTTAATTTCGTCATACGCTTCCTTACAAGTCATAAACCTCAAAAAAGGATAATTCTTTTTTAAATTAATCAACCATTCTCTGAATTTAAAATACAGTCCTTCGCGGTTTTTCCCTCGCCATGGAAGATAAAACCAATTTCTAACAAGCTCGGGATTTTCAACCTCATCAAGTGTGTAGATAACATCATCTGGATGGATGAAATGGGTCCATACACCAAGCATCGCGATCTCACTTAAAATAATCGTCTTCGTGTAATTATCAATTAAAAACCCCGCTGAAACCCTCGGGATAGAGTAAAGTTTATCGTTCCAAGGTTCGGGACCGAATTCCCTATTTTGACCGACATCGAAATTTCCAGAATATAACCCCGCTATTACTTTTATCGATGGAAAACTTTGTGAGATAGCTCGAACCCCAATTGAATCAATCAAATTCGTCGGAGGTATATAAGTAATTGGCAACTCTCCCAACCCTTCCTCAATCCATTTCTTTTGGGCATATTTTAGGGCATTTTTCATATTTTCAATGCTTTCCCAGTCATCGATTAAAAGCGAGATATGATTATATCCGTGAAATCCAAGTTCATTCTTAGCTTTAAACTGCTTTGCTATAGTTTTTGAAACCTCTAACTCTTTGCCCCAAACCATTGCCTTACCCATTCTCCATTCAGTTAAATGAAACGGGGGTTTAATGCTTCCTCCATAATTAAAAATAAGACCTGCGGTATATTTTAAGTTTAATTCATCTGCAAGTTTGAGCATATCTGGATAGAAAACAAAATAATGGAACTCAGCCATAGTCATCGAAAATTCATCCCAGATAATTTTTTTCTTCGCATTTGGAACAGAGGCTGGGAAATCATCGATAAAGATGACAGCAAAATTTGCAATCGGCTGGACAAATTTATCTGAAACGCTTGCTATCGATTGAGCTATAAATCCGCGAAATAATTTATTGGAAAGAAGGGATGTATTCCAGTAGATAACCTTGCCGTTGAAATATCTTAAAATCCATACAATCGGGACACCTTCGCTTGAGGTTGCGATGATTTGCTTTTCACCGAAATGAACGAAATCGAACATCCCTAAATTTTTAAGAATCGAATCCGAAATCGCCGTCCCCTCAAGCATCGGCAAAAAATCAGTTTTAAAAACAAGCCCAGAATTGTCCGCAGTCGCAAATAAATTTCCTTTATCCTTTAATCTCACTCCAAACAAATCAGATAAATTCTCATTATACCCACGATAAATCACAGCAAGCCCCCCGCCAGAGGAAACAAACGCCTTAATTTTCAAACAATCTTTCTCGGAAAGTTTACTGATGAATTCCGTCGCTAAAACTATCGCATAGTAAGATTGCAAATTCTCGATCTTAACATTAGGATAATTTGAAAGATCAATTTCATCGTAATCTAACTTCGCGTACTTAAAGGCATACCTTGCATTTTCGATCACACCACTTGAATATGGGTCATCCGTATCATAAATGAAAAGTATTTTAGCGGGGATATTAATTGAAACCGCAGAGCTTCTACTCTCATCCTGCCTCCAGCAAGAGGCAAAAAGAAAAATCGCGATAAGGTAAATCATTTCACAGAGATTTCTCCGCATCTTCAACTGTATTATAAAATTCAAAGTGCTTTTCAGTTCTTGTGATTTCAAATAATTTCTTTACTCTTTGATTCACATTTGCAAACTTTATCGAGCCACCTTTTTCTTTAACGCTTCTGTAAGCCACAACGATTACACCAAGCCCTGAACTATCGATAAACGTCACATCCGAAAAATCAATGATTATATTTACCTTACCTTTATCGATAAGACCCTTTAGCACATCCCTCACTTGGATTGAAGTTGCGACATCGATTTCTCCTTTGAACTTAACAATTGCATAATTGTTTTTCTCGACTACACCATATTCCATTTTTATCTCCAATTTTTTTGTTTTAACTCTATCAACCCATTCCATAAAAATGAAGCAATCCTCACATGAATAATCACCATGGAATCTACACATAATTTCGGGCGATTGCCAACACCGTTTTAAATTGCTCTCGTACACCGGACATCTTGAGCAGACATCTCTCGGTTCACCTTTGAACTTCCAACATTCCTCGAGCCATTCAAACTTAGCTTTTTCCCTTTTCTCATTCATTACACTAAAGAAAGCGGAAACAACCTTGGGGTCGAATTGTGAACCTGTCCTTTTTCTTATTTCTTCTTCAAGTTGAGGATAATCAAGCGCTTTGCGTAGTTTCGAATTTGAAGACATTTCGACGAAAAATTCGCATAATCCAAGTATCCTTCCGAAAAGCGGTATTTCTTCGCCTTTCAACCCCTGCGGAAATCCCCATCCATCATACCACTCTTGATGTGTCCTCACCCCCTCGATTATATCAAGGCTTATTGGCAAAATCTCGATCATATTTGCACCTATTATCGGATGATTATAATCCGCTTGATAACCTTCGCTAATCTGAACAACTCCGCACATCCCGACATCGTGAATTAAACCAGCGATTTTTAGCTCTCTAACTTTTTCCAAATCAAGCCCAAGTTTTTTCCCAATTTCAACCGCAAGTTGAGCGACTCTATTTGAATGTCCAGCGGTATACTCGCTTCTCATATCATAAGCCTCTGCAAGTGCGATTAAAGTTTTAAGATAACGCTCAGTGAATTGGCCAAATAAGTCGACATTATGAATTACAATTTTTATTTGCTCAACGAAGACAGAAAGAACCCTTACAGTAAACTCTTCAAATTGCTTTAATTTCTTAAAATTGATAAGCGCAAAAATCCCAAGAAGTTTTCTGTTTTCTACGAGCGGAACACCAATTATTGAATTAATTTTAAACCTCGTTAAAAAATCAAAATCCCGAACTATCATTTCATCTCCACCTTCAACCCATTCGAAAAGTCCCGTATCTGGTGAAAGGTCAAGTGTATTGATAAATTCATCCGTCAAATTTTTGCTTGCTCGAACCACCATCTTTTTCAGCTTCTCATCCCACATAGATATAAAACCAGCGTCGCTTCCGGTTGCAGTCAAAGCAAGTTCAAGCAAAAGCCCCAGGAATTTATTCACTTCAAGCGTCGAACCAAGCATTTTTCTATTAACTTGTGCTTGAGCCTCGAGAAGTCGAATCTTAGAGCGAGTTTCTTCTCCAAGTTTTATCTGCCTTAATGCAACTGCACATGCACCTGAAAAATCACTTAACCAATTTACAATTTCCTTGTCGATAGGTTTAGATTCAAAAGGACCAGCAAAGAAACTTCCAATGTAATTTTCGGATAAATAAAGCGGTATATTCAAAAATTTTCCAGCCCAAATTAACGCAATCCCCAAATTTTTATAGTCATCTCTAAAAATTATTTTCAAATCAGGCTCCCTTATCGCCTCGATGACTTCTTCTTCAAGCATGTTCATCCTTTCGAGCTTAAGGCGCATACTTTCAAGAATTAGACTTTGACTTTGCTCTGAAAACGAATAAATATAGTATGCCGGGGTTTTAATGACACCTTCAAAAACATCGAAAATAAAGTCGAAGCCCTCCGACGCCGGCTTCTCAAAAAACATAAATTTCCCAAACTCCTTCCACACATCGACAAAACCCTGCTCCTTGCTTACGATCTTCTTAAACATAACCTTTATCCATTGATTACTTTTCTTACGATTTCACTTATTCCAGATGGGCTAAATGGTTTCGGGACATACTCATCCGCTCCAGAATTAAACATATCTTTTATTTCAGATTCCTCGCCCTTTGCAGTCAACATAACGACGTATATATCTTTCAAATCCGGGTCAGATTTAATCTCCCTGCAAACCTCAATCCCGCTTTTTCCGGGCATCATAACATCAAGAAAGATAAGGTCGGGTTTTTCATCTTTGGCTAGTTTAATCCCGGAATCACCATCGCCCGCGATTAAAATGTCGACATCAAATTTTCTTAAAATGAATTCGAGAAGACGTTGAATGGTTATGTCATCGTCGATAACCAATACCTTTTTCCGCATCTTTAAACTTAAATTTTTTTAAGGACAAGCAATGTTATATCATCCCTTTGTTCGACGTCACCTTTGAATTTCGTCACTTCATCAACGATCGCGGTGCAAATCTCAAACGCGCTTTTATCGCAGTTTTCAACGACAATCTTCTTCAACCTTTCAAGCCCGAAAAAATCGTTCTTTTCATTTTTAGCCTCTATAACACCATCTGTGAAAGCAACAAGTATATCTCCATTTAAAAGTCTCACCTCACTAGCTTCATAAGTTTCGCTATCAAACAAACCTACCGGCGAACCATGGACATCAAGTTCAGTTATACTTCCATCATTTCGCCTAAATAAAATTGGTGGAATATGACCAGCGTTTGAGTAGACGAGAACACCTTCGGGGCGATACTCTCCGATGAAAACCGTCGAATACATTCCAATTTCCGATGTATCCTTGCAAATGATTTTGTTGATCGAGTTTAGAAGCCTTGGAATGTCTTGTGCAAATTCGTAGGTCAACCTTATTACGCTTCTCAAGCTTGAAAGTAACAAAGCAGAGCCAATGCCATGGCCTGATACATCAGCAATTAAAAAAGTATATCTACCATCGTTTGAAAGAAAATCGTAATAATCGCCGCCAACGCTTGAACTTGGTTTTATGAAAGCATAGATATCAAGACCAGTCCATTTCGGGATCTCTTTTGGAAGCAGATTTTCCTGAATTTGTTTCGCTATCTCAACCTCTCGCTTTAAAGCCTCGGTACGTTTTATCTCGTCAATGAGTTTATTCCTATAAAGAATTATTCCAGCATAATTCCCAAGGGTAAGAAGAAGTTTCGCCTCCATAGTCTCAAAGTTCTTGCCTTCGCTACAGACAAAAATTCCACCGATCAAATTATCTCCAGAGAACATCGGAACCGCAAGCATTCCGCTTAATTTTCCATCCTGTTGTTTTGAGTAAATGACGAAATTTTTTGTTTCACTTGCTTTTAAAATCAATTTCTCCGCATCGGACTTTAAATCCTGTGAAATCTCGCCAATTATATATTTTTGACTCAAACTTCCACCTTCAAAAATTCCTATCACGCATACCTTTGGAGAGATCAATGAATTAATTTTGCTTAAAACGATATCAACTATCCTATGCTCATCAAAAACCAAACTCGCTTTTGCAATCATATCGTAAACAATTCCCAATTCCTCTTGCCTATGCGCAAGTTCACGAACGAGGCTCTCGATATATCCCTCATAATTCAAAAGTTCAGTATATAAAAACCTTAAAAGCTCGGATGTCCTCTCAACATCGGGGGATGATGATTTAAAGCATAAATACATCTTCCCGTAAATCGAGTCTAATTCGATTTTGACATCGCCCTCAGATTTTTCGTAATTTTTTGTTTTAGCAATAAGTCTACCTTCCTTATCGAAGACCGCAAATTCCGAGTCAGAAAACCGTGAAAATTTCTCTGTATATTCCTTAATTATCCGCTCAAGCACTTTTTAATTTTTTTAATTTGTAAACCTTGATATAACTGCCTTCAAAATAAATTTCGGAACTTGCGTACAAATAGTTTAAGCATGCGGAGTCAAGCAAAGCTGATAAATTATCAATTTGTGGAACAAACGACGAATGAATTTTATCAATTGAACTTTCCTTTGGGACGATGACATAGACGACATCGTAAATTTTTTTATCGTCATCAATAAAGATATAAGTTTTCAGAAAATAATCCCAATCCATAAAATATGCCCAATTTTCAACCATAGCTCTTGTCCCGTAATGTGAGACAACAGCAAACTCAAATGGCGTTTCTTCTCTTTGAATTTTGCTTATCACTTCGACAAATTCATCTGGTTCTATTCGGCTGTCAACTTCAGATCCTTCATAAAAAAATGCGCTTGATATAACCACTAAAGCAACAATCAAAACAAGAGCATTATACAGATATTTTCTCTTGCCAAAAATTTTATGCACTAAAACCGCAGACCAAACAAACAAAATCAAAACAACGAACGGATAAAATTGTTCAGGTGAAACGAAGCTAAAAATCGATAACTCACACGCTATTGTTAAAATTAACAAAAGGAGCGAAAAAATTCCATGAAAAATGGATGTCTTAAATCCAAAAATTAAAATCAAAAACAGGGTAAAAATCAAAAAACGCATAATTGAAACCGGCGGAACAACCAATTCCGGACTGTAGAATAAAGCATAAATTTTTACACTAAGTTCTGGATTTGTCCGAAGATAGATCTCAAACCCAAACAGGCAAACCAAAATTAAAAATGTCATCAAAACTTTTATCAACTTTGGATTCTTAAAAATTAATTCAACGAGCTCGGACAAAGGAATCAAAATCACCGCCATAAAGCCAACGAAAAAATCAATCAAAAACAAAACGAAAAGGCTCAAGATTTTCTCATACAATTTCATATCCTTCCAAAAAATAAGCACAAAAAATAGCCACGAAATCCCGAGCAACAACGAGCTACCCTCAACCGGATTTAGAATGAAATTGAATCGACCAAATAGGAAGGAAAAAAGCGATGCACTCAAAATAACGGAGTAAATTTCACCTGTTAACCTATATGTCAAAAGCGAAATACCAATAAATAAAACAGCAAAATTGAATCCACCGAACAGATGCAAAATTGTATATTGATTTATCCCAAAAACCAATGAGAAAAATGCACAGAGCGAATTCATCGCGATATCATTAATTTTAAACTTGAAATCATTCAGAAGCATCGACGTGATTTTAACAAGGTGCGAATGTTGAACCACCGATAAAAGGGAACGTGTCCGAATCGCCGGTTTCATCCAAAATAAAAGCCCCGAAAGAAATATAAAACTCAAAATTACGTATTCAAGCCTAAACTTTAACTTTATCGTTTTAAACTTCGCTAAACCGTCAATAAAATCATATATTCTTTGATTTATCGAGACCTTAACGAAATCAACCTTTGATCTTGCATATTTTCGCAAGATGGTAAAATCAACGATTAAAATTAAAACAAAAGCAGAGGCTATGAAAAAAACATCCAAAGTTCTAAGCCAAACCGCGAAGAAAAGTATAATCAACAAAATTGTTACGACCCGATAAAAATATCTAAAAATGCAAATCGAACCTTTACATTCGTCCCAAAACCTTATCTTCCATGCGAGAAGTGAAATTAAAGCAAGCCCAATGTAAATCTTAAATATGTAAACCAAATTTTCCAGCATCAAAATGCAGAGTAATATTGGTAATCAAGTGTTCGGATGAACTTAAATGCATAGTAAGTTGAAAGCATCGCAAATACAAATGAGCCAGCAAGAAAACCAAGGACCCCATACTCCCAACTCATCAATCTGCTGGCGAAAATTCCAACGATTAAATTAACGAGGAGAGCGATTCGAATTGACCTCAACCCCAAATCCGCTTTCCAAAGTGTAAAGAAAAGCAGATTATTCATCAATCCAATCGCAAGCAACAAATATGAAATCGAAGCAAAATAATAGACTTTAAAAGTTACCGGGCTTGAGAAAAACTCACGGACCATCTTTATATGCGAATAAATCTCACCGAGTCGCATCACGATAAAATACACAGCGACTATGCTCAACAGACCAAAAACAAGCAAAAAAGCAAATTTGATGAAATAAAAATCGAAATACCAAAGGTTATACGATTTAATTCTAAACGCGGGAAACTTTCTTTGAATCTGGATGAGAGATTCAGAAAAATCATTCACCGCCCATTCAAGCACAGCAAGCATCAACCCGAAAGAAAGCAAAGCCCAATCCATACCAAGTTCGTAAGGGGTCCTGAACCAGAAAAAATAAAACTTTCCTTTCGAATAAGCCGTCCATGAAATTACCCTATCGAGGAAAAGAAACAGAAAATAATAAAAGCCAAATTTAAAAAATGGGCTATTGACATAAGTTAATACAGATGGACGCTTTACCTTGAGCGAAATATAGCGAATTTTTTTCTCCTCTCCCCTCAATCTAAAAATATACCTAGCCCAGAGATACATTAAAACATTCGCCACAGAGAGCCCAAGGACATGAGCGGTGTGAATTGACAAACCTATAAACTTGTTAAGCCAAATAACCACGATTGTCCCGAGGGAAAGTATGACCGCAACTGAAAGTTTTCGCTTCGACGAATAAATCATACTTGCAGAAAGCCAAAGAAATGAAAGCAAAATATAGTAAGCGAGGATTATTGAGATAAATTTTCGTGGGAAAAGCTCAAAAATTAAATTAAAAGTGAAAAGAAAAACAGCAACTGCAATTACTGTCATCACCCCGTAATTGAAAAGTTTAAGCGCAATTTCTTGCGCGGTGATTTTGTTTCCTATGCTCAAATAATATGTCACTTCTCTTCCCATAACTTGAGTGAACCCGCCTGTTACGATAAAACTTAAAATAGTCCCAAATGCAACTATTGTAGCCTGTGATTCAGTAAAATTTATCCATGCCCATAGCGAATATCCAGTAAAAACTATGAAAGCAATTTGGCTCGCTATTGGAAGACCAAATGCTATCCCGGAAAGATAGTGTCTGATAAACAACCAAACTTTTTTACCAAATGAGCGAGCATCTCCATCTTTACTATCTTTCTTGCTGGATCTTATTTTCAACTTACAAATCCTATAAACATCCTCGCTTAGTTCGAAAATGTCCTTCTTTCCAAATTCGATTGGGCAATCGATGTGTCTATAACCTAAGCTTTCTATCACCGCTGCGACCTGAAGAGCGCTTATTGGATTACCGATCTTCTCTATAACTTCATCTGCAACTTTTTCGATCTTTTTTGCGAATTTATCCTGCTCAAAACCTTTTTCAATCTTGATATTTTTGAGTGCTGATTTTTCTCTCATTTTTTGAAATTAGTTCGTTATAAACATTGCGATATTCGTTAATAGTAAGGTCGGTTCTATATTTTGCGAGGACTTCTTCCCTTGCTCTTCTTCCGAGAGTTTCTCTAAGCTCAGGATCGTTTAAAAGTTTTATCACTCCTTCTGCAAGTGCTTTTGGGTCTCTCGGTTTGACAATGATTCCAAATCCTTCAAGGGCTTCCCTCACCCCGCCTACATCGGTTGCAACAACTGGTCTTGCACAAGCCATCGATTCAATCACAGTATAAGGAAAACCTTCGGATATGCTTGAAAGTATCGATATATCACCTTCATTATAAATCTCGCTTGGCTTTGGATGATGTCCAGCGAGGATAAATGTGTTTTCAAGTTTAAGGTCTTTTATCAAAAGTTGGCATTTTCTCGTATAAAGTGGGTCTACATCGAGTGCACCATAAACAATGAACTTAACATTTGGAATTTCCTCACGAACAATTGCACTTGCTTTTATCATAGTTTCGATATCCTTCAAAGGCATAACACGAGCTGCTGCAACAACAGTTGGAATATTTCGCGTCTTCTCCGGCTTTGGTTTCGGCTTGAAAACTTCGGGGTCAATTCCATTGTAAATCACTTTGATTTTATCATCCTCAACACCAAAAATTTTTTCCCATGTCGTATTGAACCTACACACAGGCAAAACTTTATCAGCGAGCTTATACAGCATTTTTGAGACTAAAATCGAAAGATTTATCAAAAATTTTTTCGCGAAAAAACTTAAACTTTTTTCACTTCCAACACCGATATATCTCTCCCTCGCAAAAACCCCATGGTCTGTCACAACAAGTGGCGTCCCATCCCTCATCTTCGCAACAATGCTTGGCAAGCCACAAAAGCCTGCAGCGGTCGCATGACTTAAATGAACTTCTGGAACATCAACATAAAGAGGCATCAAATAATGATAAATCCATCTCATAGCAAGCGTCAAATCATAAACCGATGGGATTTCATCCTCAGAAAGAAACGGATTATCCTCAAGGTATTTCAACACTATGAACTGTTTAAACTTTTGCCATACTACAAAACTTTTGAACGTTTGTTTATAATCATATTCACTGAAATACCTATGCATAAGCCAAATATAACCTGCGCATTCTTCCGGGTCCGAAAATGGATCCATGAGTGATGAGAGAAATTCCGCAAAAATTGGGATGAACTTTCTTAATACAACTCTTTCGTTTACTTTTGTTTTTCTAATGTATATACTTGAAAAAGGGATTTCGAAAAAAATATCCTCAAAAGGCTCCTCCGAACCCCACAAAGGAATTTGTCTAACAAACTTAACATTTGGGGGAAGTTTATATTTGTATTCAACATAGGGCATACCTGTCACAGCGTAAATGTAGAAATCAAATTCGCTCAAATTATTCACAAGTATATCAGCCCATGTGCTTACTCCACCTCCGACGAACGGATATGTTCCTTCTGTTTCGAGAAGGACAGTTCCCGCCATTTTCAACTCCCGTTGATGAATTTCGAATAAAGTTGATTATACTCACTTATAAATCTTTCGACGCTAAACCTTTTCGCTTTCACTTTTCCATTGCTCGAAAACTTTCTCCACAGATCTTCATCAAGTAAAACTTTCAAAATATTTTTCGAAAGCCCAATATAATCACCCACATCAAACAAAAGCCCGCATTCAAATCCTTCTTCATTTATAAGTTCAGGTACACCCCCTGTTGATGTTGCTACAACAGGAACTCCAGCAGACATTGCCTCTAGAACAACAAGCGGTTGTCCTTCCATCACGCTTGGCAAAACCAATACATCAGTTATCTTCAAATAATCGAGCACATTTGCTTCACCAGTAAAAACAATTTTATCCAACACCCCAAGCATCTTTGCAAGTTCAAAACATTCATTTACATATTCAACATCTTGCTCTAAATCTCCAACCACATAAAATTTAGCCTCACCGAGTTTTTCAAGTATAAACGGGACTGCCCTTATAAATGTTTTGACATCTTTTATCGGAACGACCCTGCCGATGAAACTCACAACTTTTTCGCTTTTTACACTCTTTCGCGCAAAATCAAAAATTTCAAAATCAACAAAATTTTCGATGACTTTAAATTTAGCTCTCAACTTTTCGACCTCATCCGATGGGATTAAGCTTAACTGCTGTTCAAGATTATAAGAACAAACTGTCGTCACAGCGTCCGCCTCAAGGTAACATCGCTTTGCTATTTCCTTAAAAATTGCAAGATATTCACGCCTTGCAATACATGCTTCATTTTTAGCTCTCTCGTCTTTAAAAATTTTAAACCCGCATTCAACTTCGTTTACCCCAAATTCAAGTTCCTTCCAATATAAACCGTGTTCGGTCACAATTAATGGTTTATTTTTAACTGACTTAACCTGTAGCCCTAAAAGTCCAGCAAACCCCGTTGACAAACTGTGATAAACCCTCGCTTTTGGAATAATGTTGATTAAATCTTTAAAATCAAATTTAAACCCCAGCCCATTCCTGACATCAATTTCAATTACCGAATCTACATTTTCAGGTATCTTAAATTTTGCTTCCTTTCTTTCTTCCGCATAAAGATGAACAATCGAAAATTTTAAGTTTGCAAGATTTTTGATAAGGGTATGCGTCCATTTTGAAACTCCACCGACGACATACGGATATGTGCCTTCAAGAATTAAACAAACATCAAGCATTTCTTTTCAGATATTTTGTTAAAATTACTTCCATTCCGACATCGTGCATAAGGACATATTCAACTTTATCCATAATTTGGCTTGCGATATAAAGCCCATAGCCGTGGTCTGACAAAATCTCCGGGTCAGGCTCCTTAACATCCGCTGGTGAAAATTTCTCTCCATAATCCCTTATTGAAATCACAAGTTTAGATTCATCTACATTTGCTCTTATAATCACATCGCCTTCCTTTTCTTTGTATGAATGCTTATAAATGTTTGTTAACAGCTCACTTGCAACGAGTTCGATATCAGATGCGGTCTCTTGGTCAATTCCGGTTGAGATTAAAAAATTTTTTAATTTTGCCCTTAATTCAGCGATCTTACCCGCGTTGATTTTATCTCTAAGTTCAAACGTCATTTGTAGACCTTATTTAGTTCGATTGTTGAAATATATGGCGTAAATCCGTGATGAAGAGAAAGATTCCGAATGAATTTTTTTCTCCCATCTCCCTCCGGCAGAAAATCGAGCGTGAAAACCTTCTTACCCGTCTTTTTCAGAGCTTCAACTTTATCAATATACTCCTTCTCAAAGCGAACAGAATATTTTTTCTTTTCAAAATTATATCTCGTAAAAAGCCCTTCAACTAAAAAGGCATCGACGAAACTTCTCAAAGTGTCAATCAAGCTCCAGCTGATATTTGCGATCACAACCTTGTCCTTATTTTTTTCTTTTATTAATCTGACCATATCGATGACCTTGTCTTTAAAGTGTGGGAAGATTTGCACTATGTCTATCATATCGAGGAAAAATCCGTCAAAATCCTTCAATATTATTTTCGGAATTACATCGTTAAAAATTAAATCTTGCCAAGCTTGAGAGGTGATATCGACATAAAAATGATTTTCCCAGTTTGGATTCTTACCAAGTATCAAAGAATCAGGAATTGAATAACCACGGTATGTCTCGAGCTCCGCGATGTTAAGATAAGCAATCGGGATTATCCCGATTTTTTTAAATTCGAGGATTTCATCTTTAGTGTAAAGGTCTGGATCAAGGATTAAAAGTTCGAAGCCTTTTGCATCCACTGGTGTTATCTTGGCATAACATACCGCGTATTTCCCCACTTTTTCAATCCCATCCGCACTAAGAGCGGAAGAAATTAGAACGGCGGTAATCAAAAGCAGATTCATCTGCTATTAGATTTAAATTTTTCGATTAAATCACAAAGCCTTTGGACGAGTTCACTTACCTCATCACATAAATTTGAAGCGCATTTTTCCTGGATTTGCCCTGCTATTTCGGTAATCTCCGGGAAGCCATAAGATGTGCCAGAACCCTTAAGTTGATGCGCGTATAATTGAACGAGTCTTAAATTTCCATCCGAAAGCGCTTTTTTCATCTGATTTACTTTTCCGAGAGCAATATCTAAAAATTTTTCCCTGAGTTTTTCCCAGTCGATGGGTAAATTTTCACTCAAGCGTAAATTCAATTTTTTGTTAAAAATTAAAAACATTCGAAAATAAATTCAAATACGTTTTACATTTCTAACCCATTACTCTCCTCCAAAGGCTTTTTTAACAGGTGATATCAATTCCAACGAAGAAACAGCACGGGCAAATACTAACATTCACTTACATTCGTGCACCATCAATCCAATACAGCGAGTTTGCTTATTTTTAGTGGATTTTTTATATTTAAGCACAAATGAAAGGCAATGTTTTTGAAATTTTCAAGGACATGAGGAAGATAATAATCGCCATTGATGGTCCTGCGGGTTCTGGTAAAAGTACCACTGCTCGACTCGTCGCTCAAAGGCTTGGATATACATACATCGATACCGGGGCTATGTACAGAGCGCTCACTTTAAAAGTCATCCAATCCGGTATCGACCCAAACGATGAAAATGAAATTGCCAAACTTGCAGAAAATACACGAATTGAACTTTTGTATAGGAATGGAGATTTAAAAGTTCTGCTTGATGGAGAAGATGTAACTGAGAAAATAAGATCTCCACAGGTGACATCTCTTGTAAGTTTGGTCAGCGCATATCCAAAGGTTAGAGAAACGATGGTTAAAAAACAGCGAGAACTTGGGAAAAATGGCGGAGTTGTAATGGATGGGAGAGATATTGGAACAGTTGTTTTCCCGGAAGCGGATTTGAAGATATTTATGAAAGCGGATGTAAAAGAACGAGCAAGAAGAAGGCAAAAGGAAATGGAAAGTCAAGGTTTTTATGTTGAACTTGATGAACTTATCAAAGAAATTGAAGAAAGAGATAAATTTGATTCGACTCGCGAAGTTGCGCCGTTGAAAAAAGCTAAAGATGCCATCGAAATCGATACAACGAATTTGACAATCGAAGAGCAAGTTGAAATTGTATTAAAAAAAGCATATGAAATAATAAACCAAAATTCAAAAAGGGAAAATAAAGATGAAAGTTATCATAGATAAAAATGCTGGATTTTGCTGGGGCGTCGTCAGAGCGATTGAAATCGCTGAAAATGAATTAAACGCCTCAGGGAAATTGTATTCGCTCGGTGAAATAATTCATAATCCTGTTGAGATCGAGAGGTTGGAAAAAAAGGGCCTTGTCACGATAACCCATGAAGAACTAAAAAATTTGAAAGGAGAAAAAGTCTTAATCCGCGCGCACGGTGAGCCACCATCAACTTATGAGATGGCAAAAAAATATGGCGTTGAAATCGTCGACGCAACTTGTCCAGTTGTACTTAAACTTCAAAGCAGGGTTAGGCAATTTTATCTCAATGGGTATCAAATTGTGATCTTTGGCAAGAAGGACCATCCCGAGGTGATTGGGCTTGTCGGTCAATGTGATGGGAATGCGATTGTCATAAAATCGCTTGAGGAAATTGAAAGGGTACCGTTGAAAGGTAAAGTCGCTTTATTTTCGCAGACGACTATGTCGAAAGATTTATTTTACAAGATAAAGGACGAAATTGAGAAAAGGGTTGAAGAACTCGTTTTGATAGATGCTGAAGAAGAAGCGATAGAATTTATAGCGAAAGATACAATCTGCAGGCAGGTTGCAAATAGAGATGACAAGTTGAAGGAGTTTTCAAGAAATGTCGATGTCGTTATATTCGTCGCTGGGAAAAACAGTTCAAATGGCAAAGTTCTCTACGAGGTTTGCAAATCTGAAAATCCGAGAACTTATTTCATCGAGGTGCCAAGCGAGTTAAATCCCGAATGGTTCAAAGATTGTGAAATCGTTGGAGTTACTGGAGCGACCTCAACTCCGCAATGGCTTATGGAGGAGGTCAAAAGAGCAATTGAAAAATTATGCAACGGTCAAGATAAGAGTTTTCAAAAGCCATCGTAAAAAATTGTTAAACCTGCCTGTATGGAGTTAACGAGTTTTGGATGGCTTTTGGCGTTAACTTCCATACGGGCGAAAAAATCAAAACCACAGGAGGTAGAGAGTTAATGACAGAAATTCTCGAAAATTTAAACCAAGGAACTCAAAGTTCAGGACAACAACAAACAATCGGAGATGAGCATGAAACTGTTGCCTCTTATCTAAAGAAACGGAAGGGAGACAAAATAAAAATTTACAACGAAGAAGGATACGATGAAGAGGAACAGAAGAAACTGCTAAAACTTTATGAGCAATCGCTAAGCAAAGTCGTCGAAGGTGACATACTTGAAGGGGAGGTTATCGAAATCGACCGCGAAAAAGGTGAGGTCATAATCGACATTGGCTTTAAATCACCAGGGATTGTCCCGTTAAATGAATTCAGAAATCCTGAGGCTTTAAAAGTTGGGGACAAAGTTGAGGTCAGCATCGAAAAAGTTGAGGATAAAGAAGGTCAAATAGTCGTCTCTCATAAACGAGCTCATTTCTTGAGGGTATGGAAGAGGGTCAACGAGGCATTTGCAAAGGATGAAATTTTAAAGGGAACCATCATAAAACGAATTAAGGGTGGATTTGTCGTCGATATCGATGGTTTACTTGCTTTCTTGCCGGGTTCACAGGTCGACATCAAACCAATAAGAGATTACGACGCTTGGGTTGGGAAAGAGATTGAATGCAAAGTTGTAAAAATCAATCAAGCTGCTGAAAATGTCGTCGTAAGTAGAAAAGCGCTTGTAGAAAAAGAACTTGAAGAACGCAAGCGTAAATTCTTTGAAACTGTTAAAGTTGGAGATAGAGTTAGAGGAACCGTTAAAGCGATTGTTGATTTCGGCGTTTTCGTTGATATGGATGGAATCGATGGATTGATTCACATCACCGACCTTTCCTGGGGAAGGGTCAATCATCCTTCGGAAGTTGTCCAACTTGACCAAGAACTTGAGATGGTCGTGACGAGAGTTGATGAGGTTACACTTCCAACGGGTGAAAAAGTCAAACGCGTCTCACTTGGATTGAAACAACTTCAACCGCATCCATGGGAAAATATCGATCAAAAATATAAAGTTGGTCAAAAAGTCACCGGAAAAGTTGTTGCTATAACTGATTATGGCGCCTTTATCGAGATTGAAAAAGGAATTGAAGGATTGATTCACATATCAGAGATGAGCTGGACACAGCACATAAAACATCCATCGCAGTTTGTCACAATGGGTCAAATCGTTGATGCTGTAATTTTACACCTTGATAAAGAAGGTAGAAAACTTTCACTCAGTATGAAACGTCTTGAGCCAGACCCATGGGAGAAAATCGAAGAAAAATATCCAATTGGCTCAAGACATAAGGGAACTGTCCGAAACATTACAAACTTTGGCGTATTTGTTGAACTTGCACCCGGGATCGATGGTTTAATTCATATTTCTGACCTCTCTTGGACCAAAAAGATTCGCCATCCTGGTGAAATCGTGAAAAAGG
This sequence comes from Candidatus Kryptoniota bacterium, assembly GCA_041640855.1. Classification (GTDB taxonomy): domain Bacteria; phylum Bacteroidota; class Ignavibacteria; order Kryptoniales; family Kryptoniaceae; genus Kryptonium. Next base: position 16,026 of record JBEPZK010000017.1, on the reverse strand, counting down.
ACCAGGAGATTGAGGTGGTAATTTTAGGCATAGATAAAGAGCAAAGGCGAATAACGCTTGGACACAAGCAACTTTTCCCGAACCCATGGGATAAATTTGCAGAGACTTATAAAGTTGGAACCGAAACACAGGGTAAAATTGTGAGAATTATTGAAAAAGGAGTTATAGTTGAACTTCCGGATGGGGTTGATGCATTCGTTCCGATCTCGCATCTTATGCCGGGACAGATTCAAATAAAAAATATCCATTCGGTCTTTAAAGAGGGTGATGTTTTGCCGTTAAAGGTAATTGAATTCGACAAGGAAAGACAGAAGATTATTCTTTCGGTTTCTGAATATTTCAAGGATAAATCAGAACGACTTGTTAAGGAATTTCTCAACAAACATCCTGTCCCAACAGATGAAGCTCAACTTAAAGCGCCTATAACTTCTGTTGGGGTTGAGGCAGAAGGAGAAGAACGAATATTTATTGAGCCAAATTATGGAAAAGAGAATGCCCCTGGGCAAAGCAAGGCTCAGGGGGGTCAATAAAAACAAAATAAACCCAAAACAAACCTCCAGCTTGCATCAGCCGTCCCGATTCTCCGGCGAGGATCGCGGGCGGCTTTTTTATTATTTCAATAAAAAAGCCAAGAGGCTTTGAAAAATTTAAACCACAAAATAATCATCCTTTTGATTTTTTGTTGTTTAACCACTGGAAAAGGGCAAAACGACACGACGGAAACTAAAAAAAGTGATATAGATACAGTCGTAGTTTATTCCGCTGTTGATTCTGCAATTTATGATGTTGAAAACAGAAAGATGTTTCTATTTGGAGGAGCGGATATAAAATACAAAACAATGCGACTTAGGTCAGCGGTTGTCAGCATGAGCCTCGATAGTGCCTTGCTTGAAGCATCCGGTTTGCCTGATTCAACTGGAAATAAATACATCGGGCTTCCAATTTTAAACGATGGTCCCGAAGAATATCATGGCTTCAAATTGACATACAATTTCAAAACTCAAAAAGGGCGTATCACCCAAGCATCGACGCAAATGGAAAACGCATTTTACTATGGCGAAAGAATAAAAAAGGTTGAAAAAGATGTTTTATTTGCTTACAAAGGCAGATATACAACTTGCGATGCAAACGAGCCACATTTCTATATCGAAGGCAGGGAGATGAAGATTATCATCAACGATAAAATCATCGCTCGTCCCATTATCTTGTATATTGCAGATGTTCCCGTTTTTGCTCTTCCATTTGGAGTTTTTCCAAATAAATCCGGAAGAAGGTCCGGGTTTATTCCGCCAGTTTGGGGACAGACTTCAAACGCTGGATTTTATTTCAGAAGGTTTGGCTATTACTGGGCTATGAGCGATTATACAGATTTTGCGACAACTTTTGATTGGTACACACGCGGTGGATGGCAAATTTCAAGCAATTTTAGATATGCTTTAAGATATAAATTTAACGGCTCCATTGGTTTTGCTTTCGCCAATTTTTACTCTGGAGAGACAACAGACCCGGATAGGACAACAAGCAAAGAATGGAGATTTAACTTAATCCACAATCAAACGATAGACCCAACATCAAGGATAACAGCAAATGTCAATATCTCCACCAACAATTATTTTCGTGCCACAGGTACGACCGTAAGAGATGTCCTTCAACAAACTTTGACATCAAATGTAAGCTATTCAAAAACATTTGAAAGCATAAACGGTTCAATATCTATCAACGCATTCCGAACACAAAATCTCAATACAGGAGATGTCGATGAGATACTGCCAGAAATTACTCTTTCTCTTCCGCAAGTCTTTCTTTTCCGCAATCCGTATAAATCTTACGGAATAGCTGATGTTGGCAGGTGGTACGAGAAAATAAGTTTTGGATATTCGGGCAGATTTATGAATCAAAGAAGCACAGCGATAACAAAACAGTTTAAATATGGAATTGCGCATAACTTGAGATTTAATTTTATTCCAACGGTTAAATACCTAAACATCACGCCATTTTTCACATATAACGAAAACTGGTATGATAGAAAGGTTGTAAAATCATATAACAGCGAAACAAAGCAAGTTGAAACGAAGATACAACGCGGTTTCTTTCAAGCGAGATATTTCAACTTTGGAATCTCTGCTTCGACGAAAATTTACGGCATTTGGCAACCCGAAATCTTCGGCATTTCCGGCTTCAGGCATACATTGATGCCTAGTGTTTCATTCGTTTATCAACCTGATTTTTCAGAACCTTTTTGGAAAAACTACGGAACTTATATTGACTCAACGGGTCAAGTTGTAAAATACAGCTATTTTGAAAATTCACTCTTCGGCGGAGCTCCTGCGGGAAAATCTCAATCGATAAATGTCGGAATTGGAAATATTTTCGAAGTTAAAACAACCTCACGCGATACATTGACCGGGGAAGGGAAAAAATACCAGCTTTTAAATTTAAACCTTTCTTTTTCATATAATTTCGCTGCGCCAAATAAAAAACTCTCCCCGCTATTTATAACCGCAAGGACTAATTTGGCAGGGATTGATATCTTCTCAAGTTCCGTTTTCGATTTCTACAAATTCAATAGCACTGAGCCGTTGATTCGTGAGCGAAAGATCGCGCGATTGACGAATTTCAATCTTTCAATCTCATTCGCTTTTTCAGGAAAAGCGAAATCCCAAACCGACAGGATGCAAGGTATAGAGGAAACAGAAAGGGAATTTTTCAAGGGTTACGATATCTATAAATCAAGTTTTGAATTTGGTTGGAATTTTTCATTTGGTTTTGATTATGGTTTGAGTAAACCCAGTCCCTCACAAACCATAAAATCTGCGAATATAAGATTTTCGTTCGGACTTGACGTGACGAAAAATTGGAGAATTATGGGTGGTGGAAGCTACGACATTGTGACGAAACAATTGCTCGTTCCAAGCATAAGTATATATCGAGACTTACATTGTTGGGAGGCAAACTTCGAGTGGCGGCCCGTTGGCTATGCGAAAGGTTTTGACCTTGAAATAAGGGTCAAAGCATCGCAACTTCGCGATTTAAGGCTAATAAAAAGAAAATCAAGCATCGGAAGATAAAAAACATAAATGGAAAGATAAAAAACATAAATGGAGAAAAAGGAAGATGTCACTTGAAATGCTGGATGAAATCAAAGTAAGTAAAAGCGATACGCAAAGGATAAAGAATGTCGCTGTCATTGGAGTTGGTGTTATGGGACGTGGAATCGTACAAGCCATTGCGCAAGCTGGATTCGATGTAATCGCCGTTGAAAAAGACGAGGAATCTTTAAAATTCGCAAAGGAAAAACTGGAAGAAGCACTTGACTATGAAATCCAAAGATGGGCATTGACAAAAAGCGAGAAAAAATCAATTCTATCAAGAATCGAATGGACGACGGATATCGAAGATGTTAAAGAATGTGAACTTGTGATTGAAGCTGTGGATGAAGATTTTGAACTTAAGAAGAAAATTTTCAAAAAACTTGACGAAATTTGTCCACCTCATACAATTTTTGTCTCCAACACATCAACTTTATCTTTGACTAAAATTTCAGAAGTCACTAAAAGACCGGATAAGATCATCGGGATGCATTTTTTAAATCCCGTGCCGAAAATTCCACTTGTCGAACTCGTCCGCGCACTTAAAACATCGGATGAAACCTTCAATAAAGTAAAAACATTTGCAGAACAAATAGGTAAAACAGTCGTTGAAGTTTACGAATATCCTGGATTTGTGACAACGCGAGTTATCCTCCCAATGTTAAATGAGGCGATGCATGTTTTGATGGAGGGGATTGCAACCGCGGAGGGAATTGACACAGCTATGAAACTCGGATACAATTTCCAAATGGGACCCCTTGAAATGGCTGACACGATGGGACTTGATGAAGTCTTAACTTGGATGGAGACGCTTTACAAAGAACTCGGTGAAAAATACAGGCCTTGCCCGTTACTACGGAAACTTGTCAGAGAAGGGAAACTCGGCAAGAAAACCGGTGAAGGATTTTTTAAATATGACGAATATGGAAGAAAAATAAATTGAAAACTAAAAATAGATTTGAAAATGAAAGTTCTCGTTCTGAATTCCGGAAGCTCCTCGGTCAAATATCAATTCATCGAAACGTCAACCCGTGAAGTCCTTGCAAAAGGTCAAGTCGAAAGAATTGGAATGGATGACGCGGTCTTAACCCACATAAGAGCTGATGGTGATACAGTTAAAATCAGCGCGGAAATCCTCGACCATAATATCGCAATTGAATATGTAATCGCCGTCCTTTTGAGCAAAAATCATGGTGTGATAAAAGACAAATCTGAAATTGAAGCAGTTGGACATCGCGTCGTCCATGGCGGGGAAGTATTTTCTGGCTCTGTTTTGATAACTGATGAAGTCATAGAAGAGATAAGAGAAAACATCGAACTTGCACCTCTTCACAATCCACACAACCTACGCGGTATATTGGCTTGCAAACGACTTCTTCCAAATACGCCACAAGTTGCGGTCTTCGACACAGCTTTTCATCAAAAGATGCCAGAATACGCGTTCATATACGGTTTGCCATACGAATTATACAAAAGATATAAAATTAGAAGATACGGATTTCACGGAACTTCACATAGATATGTCTCAAAAAGAGCAAGCGAAATACTTGGGATTCCGCTTGAGAAATTGAAAATTATAACCGCTCACCTTGGAAACGGTTGCAGTATGTCCGCTGTTAAATTCGGCGTCTCAGTTGACACAAGTATGGGATTCACCCCGCTTGAAGGTTTGCTTATGGGAACACGCTCTGGGGATATAGACCCGGCAGTTGTGATTTATCTTATGAGCAAAGAAGGCTTAACGATGGCCGAAATAAACGCTCTTTTAAACAAACACAGTGGACTTCTTGGAATTTCAGGAGTGAGCAGTGATATGAGGGAAATTATAAAAGAAATGAAAAATGGAAACCCAAGGGCAAAACTTGCTTTTGAAGTTTTCTGCTATCGAGTTAAAAAATATATCGGCGCTTACTCAGCTGTTATGGGTGGTGTAGATGCAATTGTGTTCACAGCAGGAATTGGAGAAAATAGCCCAGATGTGAGAAAAAAGGTTTGCGAAGACCTCGAGTATCTTGGGATTAAAATTGATGACGAAAAAAATAACTCACCCGAAAAGGAAAAAATCATAACAACAGACGATTCGAAAGTTAAAGTTCTTGTAATTCCAACAAATGAAGAACTTGTAATAGCGCTTGATACCGCGGAAATCGTAAGCAAGATGAATTAGAAATTATTCGTGCGCTTCAAACCAATTTTTCCCGACCCCGATGTCGACGACGAGAGGGACATCAAGTTGAAGGGCGTTTTGCATTTTATCGCGAACTATTTCCTTTAAAATTTCAACTTCATCTGGTGCGACATCGAAAACAAGTTCATCGTGAACTTGCAGAATCATCTTTGACTTAAGTTTTCGTCTTTTCATCTCATCGTAAATTCTGACCATAGCAAGTTTTATCAAGTCAGCAGCTGTACCTTGGATTCTCATATTTATCGCGGTGCGCTCGGCAAATTCACGAACCGTTCTATTTCTGCTGTTGATGTCCGGGACATATCTTCTTCTGCCGAGCAATGTCGCAACATAACCTTTTTGCCTTGCTTCTTCTATCGTCTTATCGATGTATTCTTTCACTTTTGGAAATCTTACGAAATAAGTCTCAATGATTTTCTTTGCCTCTGGCTGTGGAATTCCAAGTCTTTGCGAAAGCCCATACGGGCTTATGCCATACATAATTCCGAAATTAACCTCCTTAGCTTTACGCCTCATCTCGTAATTTACATCTTCAGGACTAACACCAAAGATGCTCGCTGCGGTAGACGAATGTATATCAAGTCCTTTTCTAAAAGCAGAGATTAAATTTTCATCTCCCGAAAGATGTGCCATTATGCGAAGTTCAATTTGCGAATAATCCGCAGAAATTATAAACCAATCCTGTTCGGATGGAATAAAAGCTTTCCTTATCTCTCTTCCAATCTCCGTTCTTATCGGTATATTTTGAAGATTTGGGTCACTGCTCGATAATCTTCCGGTTGCTGTTCCAGTTTGATTAAACGAGGTATGTATTTTCCCGGTTTTGGGATTTACAAGTTTTGGAAGTGCATCGACATAGGTTGATTTTAATTTCTGGATTTGTCTATACTCAAGGAGTCGCTCCGCTATCGGATGTTCCTTCGCAAGTTCTTCAAGGACTTCGACATCGGTGGAATAACCCGTTTTCGTCGTCTTCACAGGTGGAAGTTTTAATCTTTTGAAAAGCACATCAGCAAGTTGCTGAGGTGAATTTATATTAAATTCAACCCCGGCAAGTCGATATATATCATGCGTTAAATTATCAAGCATTCTATCCAGTTCCTTGCTCATCTCATAAAGCAATTCCGCATCGATTCTGACCCCGGAAAATTCCATATGAGCCAAAACTTCAACAAGTGGGAATTCAACTTCCTCACAGAGTTTAAGTTGTTCTCTTTTTTCAAGCTCAGATTTTAGTCTATCGACAAGTTGCAGAGTTATATCCGCATCTTCACAGGCGTATTCAGCAACTCTCTCGACCGCAATATCACTCATCTTTCTTTGAGTTCGACCTTCCCCAATAAGTGATGAAATTGGTATGACTTGATATTTCAGGTATTCCTTGGCGAGGACTTCAAGCGTGTGGGAACTTTCCGGATTGAGTATATATCCAGCGATCATTGTATCGAAACTTATTCCCTCAATCCATACACCATACTTAGCCATAAGGAGGACATCATATTTCAGATTTTGCCCGCATTTCTTTATCTTTGGGTCTTCAAGGATTGGCTTAACATATTTTATGACTGTTTCAAGTTCGATTCCTTGCGTTTTCTTTTTCACTCCCGATTCAAACAGAGATGTTCCAGAGTCAATTTCAACCGAAACAGGGACGTAAAATGCCTCGCCCGGTTTTACAGCGAAAGACATCCCGATGAGTTCCGCTTCAAGCGGATTTATCCCTGTTGATTCAGTATCAAATGAAATCAAATCCGAAATTTTCAACTTTTCAACAAGTTCAGCAAGTTCTTCAACTTTCCAAATAATATGATATTGATGGGGTCTCGTCTTTATCGATTCGTATTTTACCTGCTTACGCTCCTCTTCTTTTTCTTCCTCAACCTCTTTTATAACCGAGGTCAATCCAAGTTTTTTAATCAAACTTTTGAATTCAAGTTCATAGAAAAGTTCTGCAAGTTTTTCTCGATTCGGCTCCTTCGCTTTAAGCGAGTAAATATCAATGTCAAGCGGTACATCTGTTTTTATTGTGACGAGCGCTTTTGAAAGGAAGGCTTGATGCGCATATTGTTTTATGTTTTCCTTTATTTTTTGCGTCGGGACTCTGTTGACATTTTTAACAAGGTTCTCGATCGAGCCAAATTCTTTTATAAGTTGAACTGCGGTCTTTTCACCGATGCCCGGAATTCCGGGAACATTGTCGACTTTATCACCCATAAGCCCGAGGACTTCGACGATTTGCTCAGGTTTTACACCCCATTCCTCAAGGACTTTATTTTCATCGACGATTTCAACATCTGCAAGTCCCTTTGTCGGTCTGTAAATTTTAATCATAGGCGAAACAAGTTGAAGAAAATCTTTATCCCCCGTGACAAGATAGGTCTCAATCCCTTTAGATTCTGCTATCTTAGCAAGCGTTCCCATAACATCGTCTGCTTCATATCCGGGAATTTCAAGTATCGGGATATTAAATGCTTCGATAACTTCTTTAAGCTTTTGAATTTGAATACTCATATCCTCGGGCATCTTCTCGCGCGTTGCTTTATACTCCTTATGCATCTCGTGTCTAAATGTCGGCTGGCTCGAATCAAAAACGACAGCGATATAATCCGGTTTCTCCTCCTCGAGAATTTTTATCAACGAATTCGTAAATCCATAAATCGCACTTACATTCATTCCCCCAGATGTGACAAGAGGTCTTCCGATGAAAGCATAATAAGCCCTATATGCAAGAGCTGTCCCATCCAGTAGAAAAAGTTTTTCTTTCTTAGCCATCCGCAGAAAATCTATTCTTTGCTTTAAATTTCGAAATCATCCGGAACCTCGATTTCAAGCCTTAACAACGCAGATGCAAGAGTTTTACCCTGGGCGTCGTTTCTAAGCGAAACAGTTCCACCACCAGCAAGCGCATCGTGAAGCAAAAAATTCAAAGCGTAAAGATTCGGCAATTCCCATCTTTCAACTTCGCCAAGACAAATTCCTTCGAAATGTTTTTTCACAACTTCAGGTGTGACTTTTTCCACAAGGATTTTGTAATACTCTGGCTTTCTTGCTATAAGTCCAATATTTGCTGCGTTTCCTTTGTCTCCTGACCTTGCGTGCGCTATTTGAAGAAGTTTTATCTTTTTCATCCTTGAACTTAAACCTTTATCTAAAAATAAAATCTGAAACCAATTCCACCGGTGAGGTCAAAATCGGTCCCAGGGACCAAACCAACTTTCGGGGAAAGTTCGAAGAAAAATTCATATTTTCCCTTCAAAAAATAATTTACCCCAAAATTTCCGCTTACCCCAAATGAATCATCTTTTTTAGATGACGCTCTGAAAAACAACCCAGGACCCGCGTATAAATTGAAAACGCCGTTTTTATATCTTTCGAGCTCAGAAATGTTAAAATTATAATGCCCTTGAGCGAAGAAATCGTCATTAAAACGCCATGCAAGCAGCAAATCAACAGAATTGGTTTTGGATAGAAGATATTTACCTGTTACGCCAGTTGGAGCTCCAAGGTAAACGCCAAGCCCGAGTTTATTTTGTGATTGTAAAAATGTCGTAGATAAAAGCAACAAAATGAGCAGAAGGAGCTTTTTCATAATTCAATGACTTTTTGTTTTTTAAAAAGATATCAAAAATTGCCCCAAAATTCAAATTAGAAACATCGACGGGTACATTCATTTGTTAAGCATTAACAAAGAGCAAAAATCTAATGATTGTACCATCGCTTTTAACCCAACCAAAGATAACTTTAAATAAAAATTTGGGCGAGGGATAAGCCCCGCCCTTTATGATTTTAATACTTTAACATGCTTGGGTCGATTTTCTCAATCCACGCATCAATTCCGCCAGCAAGATTCTTAACGCGTGTGAATCCAAGTTCCCTCAAAAATTGAACAGCCCTTGCGCTTCTTCCGCCCATTTTGCAATAAACGATTATCTCGCGCGTCTGGTCAAGTTCGTTAACCTTCTCCGGAAGTTTTGAAAGCGGAATCAATCTGCTCCCATGAATTCGATTTATCTCCCATTCGTGTGGCTCGCGAACATCTATCAAAATTATATCTTCTCCATTTTCAAGTTTTAATTTCAATTCCTCGGGTGTGATTTCAAAGCCTGTCGCATGCAGAGCTTGTTCAGGGGTTACACCGCAAAAAGCTTCATAGTCGATCAACTCTTTAATCGTTGGATTTTCACCACAGATGGGGCAATCTGGATTTTTTCTGAGTTTAAGTTCTCTAAATCTCATTTTAAGTGCGTCGAAAAGTAACAATTTCCCAATCAAAGGTTCACCAACACCGAGAATTAACTTTATTGCTTCAAGCGCCTGTATCGTTCCTATAATGCCAGGCAGAACTCCCAGAACCCCGCCCTCAGCGCAACTTGGTACAAGCCCTGGCGGAGGTGGCTCTTGATAAAGACAACGATAACATGGACCTACTTTAGCATAAAAAACGCTTGCTTGACCCTCAAACCTAAATATGCTCCCATAGACATTTGGCTTACCTAAAAGAACACAAGCGTCATTGACGAGATAACGCGTGGGGAAATTATCAGTGCCATCTATTATTATGTCATAATCCTTGATGATTTCAAGAGCATTTTCGCTTGTAAGTCGAGTTTCATAAGTTTCAATTTCAACATTTGGATTTAACGCGGAAAGTTTTTCGCGAGCGGATTCAAGTTTTGACTTGCCCACATCATTTGTTGTGTGAATTATCTGCCTCTGCAAATTTGAAAAATCAACGACATCAAAATCAACTATACCAATTCTTCCAACCCCAGCTGCGGTGAGATAAAAAGCAAGTGGCGACCCAAGCCCACCTGCGCCTATGATTAAAACGCTCGCGGATTTCAACTTCTTTTGACCTTCAAGCCCAACTTCGGGCATTATGAGATGGCGCCCGTATCTTAAAAATTCCTCGCGCGTTAACTCAACTCCCTCTGTATTCAAATTCAAAAAGCTAGAATTCAAAATTCTTTCCTCAACCATAACTTTATCACCTCGCTTTAAATTTTGTTTTTCCACCCGCAATTGCTGGTATTATGCTTATGATGTCTCCCTCTTTAACCTTTGTGTCTCCTTTATCGAGGTATCGGACATCTTCATCGTTGACATAGATATTTATGAAATTTCGCAATCTGCCATCGTCCGTGAAAAGATGTCGCTTTAACTGTGGATATTTATCGACTAAATTTAAAAGAACCTCATCTATCGTCCATCCTTCAACCTCAACGGAATCTTTATTGTCGGTGTAAGACCTCAAAGGCGTTGGAATCATAACTTTTACAGGCATAGTTTTTCATTAAATTTTGTTTTTAATATCAATTTCTTCGAAATCAAACCCGCTTCTATCTTCCTTTAAAACCCAACTATTGACATCCTTTGCAATCCCATTTACAACCGAAACGATAAGATAAGATAAAAACGGCAGCGCATGTTCTCTATCATAATCAGACGGCCTCGCCGGATGGTCCGGGTGTGAATGATAAAATCCAACGATTTCAAATCCTTTCTCTCGTGCATATCTTTCCGCCTTCAAATAATCTTGCGCAGTTATCAAAAATCTACGTTTTCTTTCAGATTCCATTGAATTTTCAATTTTTAAAATTTCAAAAACAACTTTCCCTTCGTCCTCAAATCGTCCAAGCAGAACACCGCAACACTCCTCGGGATAAGTCGCTTCACCGTGTGATCTAATTTCAGAAATTATTTCTTGTGCGATTGTAAGCATTTTCATATTCCAAGTTTATTTCATCCCAAAATTTTTCGCTTAAGTATTTTACGCCGCTATCCGGAAAAACGGTCACTATTACACCTTCATTGATTTCTTCTGCAATTTTTAAACATGCGACCATCGCTGCACCTGATGAAACACCAACGAATAAACCCTCTTCCTTAGCGAGTCTCTTTACCATTTTGTAAGCATCTTCTGTTGAAACCTCGACCATTTCATCGACAAGTTCAGGCCTAAAAATTCCGGGAACAAGCGCTGTTGGCAAATGTTTTAAACCTTCGATGCCATGAAGTGGTGAATCAGGTTGAACAGCGATTGTTTTTATTTTCGGGTTAAATTCCTTCAATCTTTTCGCAACCCCGACAAATGTTCCTGTCGTCCCAAGCCCAGCTACAAAATGAGTGAGTTTTCCATTGGTTTGATTTATAATTTCAACCGCTGTCGTCTCGTAATGGGCACGCCAATTTGCATCGTTGTTGTATTGGTCGGGATAAAAATACTTTTCAGGTTCTTTACTAACGATTTCTTTTACAACCCTTTGAGCTCCATCTGTACCTTGAAGAGGGTCTGTAAAAATGAGTTCGGCTCCATATGCTTTTAAAATTCTTTTTCTTTCAAGACTTGCATTTTGAGGAAGGGCAAGTTTGACTTTATACCCCAAGACGGCGCCGATCATCGCATAGGCAATCCCCGTATTCCCGCTTGTTGCATCTATGATGATTTTATCTTTTGTAAGAAGACCTTTTTTAATTCCATCCATTATCATATAAAAAGCGGGGCGGTCTTTAACTGAACCCCCGGGATTGAACCACTCCGCCTTCGCATAAATTGAAACGCGTTTTAAATGAGATGTTATTTTCTCTATCTTTATGAGCGGAGTGTTTCCGATTTTTGATAAAATTGAACCGCGCATCTATTTCGAGTTTACAAAACAGTATTTCTTTGTTATTTCTACAATTACAATCTGGATTCATCTTAAACTTTTTTCATTTTTCTTTGCTTGAAATTCTCTGCGAAGAAAGATTCTAAACTTAGATAACTTACTTCCTCTTCGATTTGTTCCTGAAAAATTCAACCAAAAGCCTAACTCCAACACCCGAGCCTCCTTTAGGTTGATAGTCATACTCCTTATCAAGCATCGCTGTTCCAGCGATATCAAGATGAACCCATGGGTAATCACCGACGAATTTTTGTAAAAATTTTGCAGCTGTAATAGCTCCAGCCCATCTTCCTCCAGTGTTTTTTACATCAGCGACATCGCTTTTGATAAGTTGGTCATATTCATCCCACGTCGGCAATTGCCAAACTCGTTCGTAAGTTTTCTCCCCTGCTTTCTTTATCTCTTCCATAAGTTTTTCATCGTTTCCAAACATACCTGTTGCGAAATACCCAAGTGCGACGACACATGCGCCTGTTAAAGTCGCAAGGTCAATTATAGCTGTTGGTTTATACTTTTGCGCATACCCAAGGGCATCAGCAAGTATAATTCTTCCTTCGGCATCGGTGTTATCAACCTCAATCGTTTTACCAATGTATGTCCTCAAAATATCGCCTGGCTTATAAGCGGAACCACTTGGCATATTCTCAGTAGCCGGGACAAGGCCAACGAGATTAACAGGCAATTTCAATCTTGCAACCGCTTCCATAGTTGCGATGACAGCTGCAGCTCCGGACATATCCATCTTCATCTCGTCCATTCCTTGCGCCGGTTTTATAGAAATTCCACCGCTATCAAATGTTATACCTTTGCCGACAATGACATATCTTTCTTTGCTTGATGGATTCCCATTGTATTCCATAATTATAAATCTTGGCGGTCGCGCACTACCAGCGTTAACACCAAGAAGCCCTCCCATACCGAGCTTTTGGATTTCTTGCTTTCCGAGGACTTTGACTTTATACCCATACTTTTTCCCGGAGTCAACAGCAGCTTTTGCAAGTGTTTCAGGATAAATTTCATTCGCTGGAGCATTCGCAAGGTCGCGAGCAAAGTAAACCGCGCTACAAACTATATCTGCAACTTTGACTCCTTCCCTTATTTCTTTCGATTCCCTCTCAGAAAATAAAATCACCTCTTTCACCTTTCGATTCTTCTTTTCCTCATCAGTTAGATACTTATCAAACTTATAAAGTGCAAGAACTGAGCCTTCCGCGATAGCTTGAGCGATGTAATCAAGCGACTCGTCAATTTTATCTTTGATGAGCGAATAATCCGGAAATTCTATCGCTATCGTTTCTGATTTTAAACTTTGTGCTTTCTTTGAAGCAACCGCAGAACTGCGGCGAAGTTTTTCAAGCGTGACCTTGTCCCTCTCTCCAAGCCCTGTTAAAATAACTCTCTTCGCTTTGAAGTTTGAATCTTTGGGATAAAAAACCGCAACTTCTTTTTCCTTGCCTTTGAAATCCCCCGTGGATATTACAGCGTCAACTTGACCGTTTAAAAATTTATCAAGCCTTTCTGCGGTGCTTTTGAGAAGATTTTCATCTGAAAATGTGAAAACGATGATCGAATCCGCTTTTAACGTGTTTAAAGTTCCTTTTGAATATGTCAGCTTCATTTTTCCACCTCGATTTGTTTTTCTTCATAATGAGCGTATTTCTCAGTCCTTTGGATAACTTGATTTATGACCTCATCAATTGAAACATTGAAAAGTCGAGCGCCTGCTGCATTTTTATGCCCGTTTCCGCCAAATTCTTTTGCGAGTTCATTTATAGGTATATTCCCCTTCGACCTAAAGCTTAATTTCACACCATCTTTAAGTTCAAGAAAGAAAATCGCTATTTTAACTCCCGCAATTTTTAAAATCGCCTGCACAAATCCATCAGTTTCCCACTCCTTTACATCGTAATCTCGCAACATCTCCTGAGTCACAACGATATAACCAACACGTCCATCGTATTCAACTTTTATATCTGACAAACATTTTCCAAGCAGTTTAATTCTCCCAAGGGAACTTTGCTCATAAACTTTTTCATAGATTTCGGTTGGATCAACCCCTGCATCGAGAAGCTCAGCAACGATTCGATGAGTCTCTGAATCCGTCCTCGGAAATCTAAATGAACCAGTATCTGTCATAATTGCTGTATAAAGACCAATCGCGATTTTTTCGTCTATTTCAACATCGTCAAATGACTTTATAAGCTTATAAACTATTTCGCCACTTGCAGGAACATCGACATCGATTAGATAATAATCCGCAAAATCTTGCGCTTCAAGGTGATGGTCAATCACAATTTTTATCGCCCGACTTTGAAGGACATATTTTTCCATCGCCCTTAATCTATTCGACTGATTCATATCGCAAATTAGAATTACATCTGCACTTAAAATTTTCTCTATATGTTCTGGATTTCCCTCGTCAAAAATTAAAAACTGATTTTCGGGGTCAAGAAATCTGTAATTGTCGGGGGTTTCGCTTACATTCATAACGATGGCGGATTTGCCAAGCCTTTTCAAAAAGTGAAGCAAAGCCATCTCACATCCAAGCCCATCGCCATCAGGGTTAACGTGTGTCGTTATGAGGAAGTTTTTGGATCTATTTATGATAGCCTTAACATCTTCAAAGAGTAGATTTTTGTTATTGGTTGACATATACACAAAATTTTATTTTTGAAACTCATACAGATTAAAGTTCTAATAATTTATGCGAATAAAGCCAAACAAACAAATTGTCGTAATTTTATCACTTTAACAACATAGCCTTAAACTCAAAAGGTTTCCGAATTATTTGTGGTAGGCTAATTTGTGGAAAGAATAAGCGGAACAAAACAAAAAAAGCGGGGCAAAGTCGCCCCGCAATTTAGTCTTATGTATAAACGGTCAGGAATGACTCAACAAGTTTTCTCTCGTAATAGAATATGCCCTTGCCCATAGTTTCCTCGGTCCAAATGATCGGCTTTGCACCCGGGTCAAAAAGATAAGCGGTATATCCACCAAATGTTTCAATTCTATTTCCAAATGGGTCGAAGAAATAAATTCCAGATCCGCGCGTTATCCCATGACGCCCTGGACCCCAATCGATTTTAATATCGTTCATAACCATAATATCAGCAGCGCGATATATATCCTGAGCACTTGATATATGGAATGCAAAATGATGCATTCCAGCTTCTCTACCGGGAACTATCGCAAGGTCATGCGGTTGTTGCCTTGCTTGGTAAAGCCAAGCTGCGATCGGTTGCCCTTCACCATTTACAATATATTCAGTCGCCCTAAATTCAAGAACTTCCTCACAGAACTTTATCATCTTCGTTGGGTCGGGAGCGGTTATAAGCGTATGGTCAATTTTCGGCGGGTTAATCGCATCATATTTCAGATTTCTTGGCCATGGGTCGGGACTCTCCTTCGGGAGAAGATTCCCCGGAATTTCAATCTCATGAAATATCTCAAAAGTATGACCAGACGGCGTCTTAAACCTTATGGCTTTACCACGCTTGTAGTCCTCGGGGATTACCTCATATTGAACCTCGTATTGCTTCAATTTCCTCTCGTAATAATCCACATCTTCAGGGTCAACAGTTCTCCATCCAGCTCTAACCATACCAGCGGAATCTGACTCAGTCAATATAACTGAATATGCAAGTTGGTCATCCCAAGTTTTCAGATAAGCTTTTTTCCCGAGCCTCTCAACCAAATTAAGCCCGAGAACATTTGTATAAAAATCAAGGGCATCATCAAGGTTTAAGACCTTGACCTCGACATAGCCGAGACGAGAAATTCTAAACGGCATAGCGCACCTCCGTTTTTTTGTTTTCTAAAGATTTAGCCTTGTTTTGAAAAGAAAAGAATAAAATTCATCGTATCGAACTACCTTAGCAGGTGAACCATCAAGTAATGTTATCTCGATATCTTCAAGCGGAACAGCTCTACACGAAAGACAAAAACCTTTTTCCTTTTCCTCATCGGTAAGTTGCGACTTTGACACTCTTCCAAAATCAACCTTTCCTTTAACTTTGATTTTACAATATCCACAACCACCCTTTGTGCAACCATGGGGAAGTTCTATCCCAGCTTTTAAAGCAGC
>JBEPZK010000016.1:29067-43461 GCA_041640855.1 Candidatus Kryptoniota bacterium | reverse complement strand
CCTTGGTGAGTTTTATTTTTGGTTTGAGAACCCAATTTTTTTAAATTTAAAGGCAAATCAAACACAAAACTTGACCGTGATGAGAAAGTTTCTGCTTTTTTTCTTGTTAATTCCGACTTTAACCTTCGCTCAAAAACCCCAAGATAATCGCGTTACAAATATTGGAAGAATTGGACTTACGGTTAACTCTTATGGGCAAATAGGGAATGGATTTAACCCATCTTTTTGGCCAACCCAACCTTCATGTGAATTTCCAATTAAACCAGTAAGAACAAGAATTGAACATCTTTTTAATGGCGGACTTTGGGTCGGTGGATATGGGAAAAGCGGTTTATCAGTGACAACCGCGACAAACGATAGAAGATTTTCAAGCGAATTCACACAACCACCGGATCAAGGGTTATATGAGCGTTCAAGTTTGCTCGAATCAAAATATTATAGCCCGGATGCGGTAAGTCATCAAGATTTTTACTGTGAATTCACAGATACAAATACGATAAATCCTTTAACAGGTGAGCCAATTTCAGGACATTATCCTCTTGGCGTCTCGATTCGCATGGAAACATACGCTTGGCAATATTCGATAGCGGATAATTTCGTAATGTTAAATTTTACAGTTAAAAACGTTGTGGATGTCCCGATAGAAAGTTTGTATGTTGGGCTTGTTACTGACCTTGTTGTGAGAAATACGAATTTCAGATTTCCTGCTGAAGGTTCAGTTTTTTACTCCGGAACTGGGCTTGGTTATATCGACAGTTTGAGATTGCACTATGCGTTCGATGCTGAAAATAGGCCGCAAGATGGGCTAACAGATAGTTACATAGGGATAAAACTTCTTGGAACAGAACCGCTTTTGGGAGGACATCTCGATAGTTTGAATAAGTATACCGTTTATCAAGTATGGCAGTTTAGAGCAAGTTCCGGTGACCCAGATTTAATTTCGCCGTCAAACGACCAGCAAAGATACGATAAAATGAGAATCAACTTTCCACCAGAAAAAATTCCCTCTTTGAAAAATCCAGGAAATCGATACACTCTTCTCTCCGTTGGACCTTTTCCAACTTTATATCCCGGCGATTCTGTTAACGTTGTTTTCGCTGTGATATGTGCAAAGAAATATGGAGACGACCCACAAAAAGATGATACACCGTTAAGCAAAAAATTGCTTGTGGAAAGCGCGATATGGGCTCAGAAAACATACAATGGCGAGGACACAAATGGCAATGGAATCCTTGACCCTGGTGAAGATTTAGATAGTGATGGCAAAATAACAAGGTTTATATTCCCAACGATACTTCCACCGCCAAGAGTTAAAGTGATTCCCGGCGATAGAAAGGTTGACATTTACTGGGATAATTCAGTTGAGAATGTCGTCGACCCGGTTTTGAATAAAAAAGATTTCGAAGGTTATAGAATTTATATGTCAAAGCCAGGGTTCGACATCGGTTTTGTTAAGCCAGGTGAAGACCCGTATATTTTGCTTGCTGAATTTGATAAACCAGAAAACGAAATTGGATTTAACACGGGATTTTCCGCGGTAAAACTGCCTGAGCCGGTGACATTTCCGGGCGATTCCATTATATATTATTACAAATTCACGGTTGAAAATTTATTGAACGGTTGGCAATATATCTTTGGAATCGAAGCTTTTGATGAGGGCGATCCAATTAATAACATTCCAAGTCAATCGAGCGTAAGGGTTTTGAAAAGAGTTGTACCTGGTTCACTTCCGACATCGGATAAATCGAAGGAAGTTGGCGTTTATCCGAATCCTTATTATGCAAGGGCAATATGGGATGGCGCAGGAGGTGAAAGGGAGAGAAAAATTTATTTTTACAATTTGCCAAGGAAATGTGAAATTACAATTTATACGCTTGCCGGTGATATAGTTGATAGATTTATTCACGATGCAGATACTTACACTGGCTCGGATGTTCAGTGGTTTCAGGTCTATGGCGATGGGACGCAGAAATTTTCGGGCGGAGAGCATGCGTGGGACTTGATTTCAAGATATGACCAAGCGATTGCGACGGGATTATATCTTTTCACAGTCAAAGACCTTGAAACCGGCGAGATAAAAAGAGGTAAGTTTGTGATAATTAAGTGAACTCGAAAATAAAACGAAAACAAAAAAATAAATCAGCCATGCGAGCGATAATTTTAACAACGCTAATTTTAATCTTCTCAAGCATTGTTTCAGCACAGCAAAATCCGTTTCCGTTGAAATCAATTCAAGACATTCAATGGGTTCATCCTGATTCGCTAAAAAAAGCGGATAGCCTGCAATCTGCAGGGATTGCATTTAATTCCACCGCATTCCCGCATTGGATTGAGGATTCAAGATATTGGCATGCGCCGTGGGTTGCTGGAAGTAGTGGCGATACTTTTACAGTTGTCGGTGTCGTAATGAATAAACCGCAAATGTATGCACTTGGGAATAGATATGTTGTGTTTATTCAAGACACAGCGGGTGGACCGTGGAGCGGGATAATTGTGCTTGCGAACGATACCACATCACTTAACACACAAGCAACGGGTATTCAAGTTCTTGACACCGGAATGGTTGTAAGGCTTGTCGGCAGAGTTGAAGAGTTTCCTGCAACATCAAGCACTGGTTACACGGAGTTATTTACGGTCATACCACATCCGGAAACGGGACAGATAATTCCAATTGAAGTACTTGATTGGTGGCCAAGTCGTCCCGAGCCAGTCGAAGTTAAAGTTTCTGACTTTGTGCGAGGAAATGCTTCTGTGGGTGGACATAAAATTAACTTTTCAAATGGAGAGCAATGGGAAGATGTTTATGTGATAATAAGAAATGTTTATGTATTCAATAGAAGTGGAACGGTTGGTGGCAGATGGACATGGTGGATTGCGGATGACTCTGGAAATGTTATGCAAGTGTATGACGGTTCGAGATATTTTAGAGGTGGTTCAGGTGCGTTTGACCCTTATTGGACCCCGCCACCAATTGGAACAAGGCTCGAATATATAAGAGGTATAATAGTTGGAGTTGCTTCTGGTTATGCTATAACTCCGCTTTATCCTGGCGATGTTAAAATTCTTTCTTATGCCCCGGAAATTAATCATGCTTTTACATCTCCACAGAAGAGAGAACCTGTTTTACCAACGAGCAGCGACCAAGTCAAAGTAAGAGCAATTGTTAAGGTCACGGACCCAGACACAAGTGTAAAAATTGATACGGTTAAAGTTTTATACAGTGTTAATTATGGTTCATTTAACGAGGTTTTAATGTCGAAGATAAGTGGAGATACTCTTTGGGAGGGAATTATTCCGCCTCAATCTAATGGTTCTCTTGTAAGATATTTCTTCAAGGCAGTTGATTCAAAAGGTCAGACATCGCAACTACCCGGCGATACATCGCAAAATATCTACTTTTATTTCGTAAAAGATGAGAAGTTAAAAATAAAAGATTTGCAATATACAATTCTTTCAAACGGAAACACCGGATTTTGGGATTTGAGGGTTACCGTTGATGGAATCGTAGTTGCAGATACAGCTGATTTTCCAGTCGAGGCTATACCAAATGCGGGTTCAAAAGACCAGCCCAGAGTTTACATTCAAGATGATACATCCGAATGGAGTGGAATTCGCTTGTATGGAAGCAAAGCCTATAGTGTGAAAAGAGGCGATAGCGTAAGGGTTATTGGAATTGTTCGCGAGAGAAATAATGTCACTGAAATTGTCGTGGATAGTTTAGTGGTTCTTGCGGTTGGCCGCCCAGTTTATCCTCCTGTTGTAGTTAAAACGGGTGAAGTTGGCAATAAACCAAATGGCACGCCGAATTCCGAGAAATGGGAGAGTATGCTTGTTGAATTTAGAAATGTCACAGTAACGGATATCGACCCAGATAGAAACAACGGAACATTCCGTGAGTTTGTTGTTGATGATGGAACAGGACCTTGCAGAGTTAACGATGATGGAGCGTATAAATATAGCAACTATCCAGCGGACACAGCCCTTGGCTTTAGAATCATTTATGTTGGAAATAAGATAAGTTATCTGCGTGGTATCTTTTACTTCTCATTCGGCAACTATAAACTTGAACCAAGAAGGGACGATGACTTCGGGACGATAACGAAAGTAGTCGTAGCATATAACCCTGAGATACCGGATAGATTCGAACTTTTGCAAAATTATCCGAATCCATTTAACCCATCGACTTATATCGAATACAAACTTCCAAAGCAAGTTCATGTAACCTTGAAAGTTTACGATGTCCTTGGGAGAGAGGTAGCAACTCTTGTTGACGAGGTGCAAGATGCAGGTTCATATAGAGTTAGATTTGAAAATAGTCGTATTTCAAGCGGAGTTTATTTCTATGTCTTGCGCGCTGGCAATTTCGTTGATGTTAAAAAGATGATGTTGTTGAAGTGATTTAAGTTCAAAATTTTATGGCTTTTGAAAAAAATTTGCACTTGCTATGAAACATAAGATTTTATTCGCACTTATTATCCTGGCTTTGTTTCAAGGATGTATGAGAAGAAAAACGAGCGAAATTTTGCCAAATCAAAGACCCGAAACCTTTATCTCTCTTTTCCCTGATTCGTCTTTGAATCAATCGACGAGCAATCTTAATCTCCATTGGTGGGGTGTTGACCCTGATGGATGGGTGGTTGGATATGTTTACAGTTTTGACGGAAAAAATTGGTTTTGGACATTCAAAAACGATAGCGTGTTTAAACTACAAATTTTAGGAGCTGACACAAGTTATGACTTCATTATTTTTGCAGTTGATAATACATGTGCTATGAAATTTGAGGAAAGCCAAAAAGTTGGATTTGTCGATGCGAATGGAAATGGAGTTTGGGACAAGGGGGAAAAATTTCAACTTGTCCCGGATGATTGTTACGATGATACGCCTGCTAAATTGACTTTCCCGATTAAAAACACCCCACCATCAGTTGAATTCGCAATGGTCGGTGAATTTTTAGGGACGCGCTTTGATGTTCCAGATACGACATTCCCAATCGTTTCTTTCCAATGGGTTGCGTCCGACATTGATGGTGATGAGACGATTTCTGAATTTTGGGTTGCCTTGAATGATACTACAAATTGGGTGGTTGTTCCGGGGCAGTTCAGATTTCTTACGCTTCTTGCGCAAAACTTTTCTCAAGATGATACAATCGCAGATGCTCTCGTCATTCCAAGTTCAACTCAAACGCTTGGTCGTGTCCCGGTGCAAGGAACTTTGAAGATGAAATTAAACGGAAACAATATCTTCTATCTCAAAGCCCGAGACATTGCTGGAGCCTTTAGCCAAACGATAAGAATGCCTGCGGAGGGTAAAAGTTGGTTTGTCAAAAAACCGAAGGGAAATCTTTTGATAGTCGCGGATTATGGAATTGTGGACAATTCGATAAAGTTTTACAAGTCAATTTTTGATACGCTTGTTGCGGGAAATTATGATGTTTGGGATTTGAGGGTTGGCTCGCGATATCCAAGGCGTGGAATCCTTGTTCCACCTTTTCCACGTGTCGACTTTGCGGAAGTCTTGGTTAGATTTTATAAGTATGTCTTTTGGGTTGCGAGTGATGAGACAAATTTCGATATCGCAGCGATATCTTTACCAAAGTTTAGAAATCAAGGTGGCAAGGTTTTGTTCTCGTTTATTTTGCCACAAAGCACAACGCCGGGATTTGATGTTGGAAAAGCATTAAGCGATTTGTCTGGCGTCGTCGATAGTATAAGCTCCGAGCCATTGACAGGATTTGTTCCATCTGGGACGAGAATTTTGAATTATGATCCGACAAATCTAAGCGACAGTTCAGAATATCCAATTCTCGTTCGTGATAGCCCTGCTGATAATCCTGATGATGGTGGAAAGATAGTCGCATATTTGAGGGCGCTTTATCCATCCGCGGTTGCGCGTCGAATTTATTGGCTTGAGCCAAAGTCAGCGTGGAATAACTTAAGTTTTGCTGTTGGGGTTGAATCAAATGATAAAGGTTTTGTTCTTGTTGGTTTTCCAATTTATAGATTCAACGGTGGGACGAAAAACGCTGGGAATTTTATCTTAAAGGTGTTCAGAAACTTTGGTGCAGGTTCGAGAATTTATTCGCAAAGTAAAAATTCATTGAGGTAATGAAAAATGAAGAAAGCAGTTAGGGTTTTTCTGCTTTTAATTTGCATATCAGTCTTAACCTATTCCCAGCAAGAAAAGGGAAGGATTATCGGTAGAATTGTGGATGCAAAAACAGGTGAAGGGCTTCCCGCTGTAAATGTCATAGTTAAAGGAACTTATTATGGAGCTGCGACCGATTTCGATGGAAAATTTGAAATAAGAAATGTAAACCCCGGAACTTACACAGTTGAGATTTCGATAATTGGATATAAGAAGGTCACAATAACAGGGGTTAAAGTTTCCGCTGGCGAGGTCACGGATTTAAAAACGATAAAAATGGAAGAAACTGTTTTGACACTTGAGCAAGAAGTTGTGGTTATAGGAGAAAGACCGTTGTTTAACATTGAAGAAACACAATCAAGGCGAACTATTACTGCGGAGGAAATACGGGTTGCACCAGTTAAAAATGTAAAGGATATTGTTTCGCTTCAAGTTGGGGTTGTATATAGCGACGAGGGACTTCATATTCGCGGTGGGAGAACTTATGAAAGCGCCTATCTTGTCGATGGCGTTTCTGTGCAAGACCCACTTGCTGGGACAGGTTTTGGTTTGCAGTTGAGCCCGGATGCGATTGAGGAAATTGAAGTTATAACCGGTGGATTTAATGCGGAATATGGGCAAGCAACATCTGGAGTTGTGAGAGTTAAAACGAGAGAAGGGGACGAGAAATTTCGCGGTAGGTTTGCTTATAAATTTGACCATTTTGGTTTGAACAATAATTCTGCATCGAATTTCAACACGGATATATTCGAGTTCAATTTAAGCGGTCCGTTCTTTCTCAAGAATATTTTATCTTTGCCGGGTTCGTTGACATTTTTCACAAACTTCTCCGTTGGCTTTTCAGATGGTTTTACCTATGGAAGAACCGGGAAAAGACCAGGAAAATTGAATTCGTCGCTTTTCTCTGAAATGATGCCTAAAATTTACTCGCAGAGGTTAACCCCGAGGGCGGAGAACAATTATATGGGAATGTTTAAATTGACTTGGAAACCTGCGACGACTTTTAAATTAAATTATTCTTTTGGTTTTTCAGCAAGCGTAAACCAAAATACACGCTCGCTCCAAATCACGCTTGAATATGTCGAGCCAGGACCTGGATATCAGTATGAATTTCAAAACATACTTCAAAATGCGAACGTTTATTCGCACTTGAATTTAAATCATCAAATCGGAATCACTCACACATTGAGTGAGAAAACATTTTATGAGCTTAACTTAAGTAAATATTTCACACGTTTAAGAAGCGATGCAAATGGTCTCGACTGGAGGAATTATAAAGAACCAAGGGATGTTCCACAACTTCCACCGTATTACTACAATACAGGAAGCGATACGATAAGATTAATTCCCGGCGACGGCTTCTACGACACTGGAAATCCGTTTACATGGCATGACCATTCTGCGGTTGAATATACTATCAAAGGCGATTTAACTCATTTCTTCAGCGAGCGAAATAAGTTCAAGACAGGGTTTGAGATGACATTTCAAAGGCTGAAATTTGTCGATATATATCAGCCATGGGTTCCACCGATGGGATTGAACAACGACCTTTACGAGGTAAGTCCAGCGTTTGGTGCATTTTATGCTCAGGATAATATCACATTTAGCGGGATGATTTTGAATTTTGGGTTGAGGTTCGATTACTGGTTCCCGGGCAAATTCGTTGATGATGCGGTGAGAAATCCAGAGGTCGTGACGATTTCCGATGAAGCTCGTCAAAGATATTTCCGTGAGACGTACAATTTCTTCGGTCGTAGATGGAAGGGAAGATTAAGTCCAAGGCTTGGAATTTCTCATCCGATTTCAGATAATCAAACTTTATTCTTCTCTTATGGACATTTTTCAAAAAGACCAAGACCACAATTTGTCTACGCAAAACTTAATCCAGTCACAGCAAGGTCGACATTCCAAAAATTTGGAAACCCAAACCTTAACCCTGAAACAACCGTTGCTTATGAACTCGGGCTTAGAAATCAACTTTCAGAAAACGACGTTTTAACAATTACTGCATATTACAAAGATATCTTTGATTATGTCACAACTCGACAAGCAAGGATAACTATTGCGGGACAGCTTGGGCGAAATTATATAACTTATGTCAATCTCGATTACGCGAGAAGTCGCGGGATTGAGATCGAATACAAGAAAAGAATTGGACGTTGGTTTAGAGCAACGCTTAGTGGTTCTTATTCAATTGCAACAGGTAAAAGTTCATCTCCAGATGAGGGAGTCCTCGCGATAAGGGGTGAAATTTACGAGAGCATCAAAGAAACTTATCTTGTTTGGGACAGGCCAATTCAAGCATCCGCGATTTTGAACTTCTATGTTGACAAAGGGAAAGGAATCTTTGGCTTTGGAAAAGGTGTGCTTGATAATTTCAATTTTTACATCAGAGCATTTTATCAATCGGGAAGAAGATATACGCCATATTACTTCAGAGGAGATACATTGCCGAATGGAAAACCTGCGTATGTGCCTGATTTGAAGAATAGATATAGCAAAGTTGGAAAATCATGGTTTTGGGTAGATGTGACATTTGAAAAGTATATCAAGTTCAGTGGGCTTGAATTTACATTTATCGTTGAGGTGACAAATCTTTTCGATAACAAAAATTCGCAGATAATTAATCCTGTGACTGGAAGGGCATATGAATATGGCGACCCGACCCCTGTCGATTGGAACGACCCATTGTATCCCGAACTTCAAGCTCCCGTTAGTCCGTTTCCGTTTAACCCAGCGAGGTATTTGCCCCAGAGAAATATAAAACTTGGTCTGTCTTTGAGATTTTAAAAGAAATTAAACTTTTGAGATGAAGAGACTCACATTTACATTTGGATTTATTGCACTTCTTGTGACATCTGTTTATGCTCAACTTTTTCCTGTTCTCGGCTCTCAAAGGGCAGGGATTTCAACTGCACAGTTTTTAAAAGTCTCAGTTGGAGCAAGGGCTGTCGGTATGGCTGATGCTTTCGTAGCAAATGCAACCGATGCGTCCGCTCTTTATTGGAATCCCGCCGGAATCGTGCAATTTAAAACTAACGAAATTTTTCTCTCGCATACAGATTGGTTCGTCGATATAAAACATGATTTTATCGGCGGAGTTTACCATCTTTCAAGAAATGATGCGATTGGATTGAGCTTAACAGCGCTTTATACCGAGGATATGGAAGTCACAACCGAGACGCAACCTTATGGGACAGGAAGATATTTTAAATATATCGACATCGCCGTTGGGGCAACTTATGCGAGGCGATTGACAAATCAATTTAGTTTTGGGTTCACTGTAAAGTATATTGAGGAAACCATCGATGTTTTGAAGATGCGAAGCGTTCTCGTCGACCTTGGGACTTTCTATTGGATAGGGCTTGGGACTTCGAGATTTGCTGTTTCGATTTCAAATTTCGGTGGTGATATCGCACCAAAGGGTGAAGTTACGCTTTTGAATGGAGAAAAAATTTCATCTTTTCAATCTTTTTCTCCGCCGACTATGTTTAGATTCAGCTTTGCAGTTGAACCTATTATGAACGACATCCATAGGCTTACGACAGCGATTCAATTAAATCATCCAAATGATAATGCTGAAAATTTTGGGATTGGGGTTGAATATGGTTTTAGAGAGTCGCTTTTTCTAAGGGGTGGATATAAAATAAATGCAGACGAGCAAAGTTTCGCGCTTGGAGCAGGTGTTGCTTTGAGAATGGGTTTTTTGAATTTGAACTTTGATTATGCGTTTGCAAGATTTGAACGCTTGGGAAACACGCATAGACTTTCACTTTTATTTAAATTCGATCGAAAATAAAAAACTTTCAACCTGATGAATTTAAAAGCACAATTCGTTATCTTTTTTGTCGGTCTTTCGATTTTTTTAATTGGATGTGGTAAAGAGCTTGACCTTTCTCAATTTAACGATATCCCGAGGGGAATTTCGGTTTCTGATACTGTCTATGTCAAAGAAGGCGCAGACTGGACAGAAGCAGGCGGTAGAAAATTTAATCAACCTGAGGACGTTCATGTTGGTCATGATGGCTTCATTTATATCGCTGACACCGGAAACGACCGAATCGTTATGATGGACCTTGCAGGAAATTACATTGGAGAGAAAACAATTTTACGCCCCATCGCAATTGCGCAAGATAGAAGATTTAATCTTATCGTCGCTGGTGAACTTATAAGTGGGTCTTATAGATACGGAGCAATTTTTAAGATAAGACTTTTCGAAGCAGGGCATAATATAAACATTGCAAAAGTTGACACAATCTATTGGGAACCGGAAAAACCTAATCGCAGATTTACAGGAGTCGCTGACCTGATCGACAACAGTTATTATGTCTGTCGTGTTGGACCTGATAATACAAGTTTATTTGACCCTGACAATATGATTTTACATTTTAGCAAAAACGATTCTCTTTACCCACGTGAATATATTGACCTTACGCCAAACCTTGACGCAACTGGAAGTGGGATTCGTTCTATACATCAGATGAGCGCAATCGCAACATTTTCTGATAGAAGAAGAGCAACTGATTTCATAGTAGCTCAAACTGACCCAGGCGCAAACTTTAAAGTCAAATGGATCCGATATAACCCTGGAAGCGAAGTTGTTCCGCCAACTTGGGAGGCATATTTAAAACCTAATGCGAGCGATTTGACAACACAAGGTATGTTCGTTAGCCCGGAAGATGTAACACTTGACACAAGAAACAATATATATGTGATCGATGCTGGGCTTGACTCTTTAATGAAGTTTGATGTGAGAGGGAAACTTTTAAAGGAATCTTTCGGTTCGGAAAAACTTGGTAATGATAAATTAAAAAATCCAAAAGGCGTCGCTTGGTTTGATAGGATTTTATACATCGCTGACACGGGAAACAATCGAATCGTAAGGTTTAAACTTTCAACGGACATAAGATAACAGCTCCTTCGCTCGCGCGAAAATTTGGTCAAACATCTCCTCAGTTAATTTCCTTGTGAAAGTATTTCTTTGGCTCGGATGATATGAACAAATTAGTGTGATTTGCTTATTATTTTGATTTGATAAAGTTATCTCATTGCGGTGGTAAAATTTCAAATCCCCGTTCAATTTGGCAAAACCA
This sequence comes from Candidatus Kryptoniota bacterium, assembly GCA_041640855.1. GTDB lineage: Bacteria > Bacteroidota > Ignavibacteria > Kryptoniales > Kryptoniaceae > Kryptonium. Next base: position 32,223 of record JBEPZK010000016.1, on the reverse strand, counting down.
ATCCTGTTCAATGTTTTAATCGTCGTTAAAAAGGCAAGCTGTCCGAGCGTTACGATGACTTTGATATTTTTTAGAAGTTTGACTTCGGTTTCAAGGTAAAAATTACAATTTCGAATTTCCTTCGTGGTCGGTTTATTCTCGGGCGGTGCGCAATGTACAATTGCGGTTATATAACAGTTGTTGAGTTTTAATCCGTCGTTTTTTGAAATTGATATAGGTTGATTTGCAAAGCCAAATTTATGCAAAGCTCTATAAAGCCAATCTCCACTTCTATCGCCGGTGAACATTCTACCTGTTCTATTTCCACCATGAGCAGCGGGGGCAAGCCCGACGATAACAAGTTCCGCTTTCGGGTCTCCAAATCCTGGAACAGGCTTGCCCCAATATTCCCAATTTTTAAAACGAGCTATTTTTCTCTTGGCTATCTTCTCGCGCCACTTGACAAGGCGAGGACATTTCCGACAATATATGATAACCTCATTAAGTTCAGAAAGTGATTCAAAGTTCAACTTAAAATTCGCTTTCTTTTCAAATTACTCCAAACTTTTTCCCAACCTTTTTAAAAGCCTCAAGAGCTCTGTCAATATCATCTTTCGATAAAGCTGCGGAAATTTGCGCCCTTAATCTTGCTTCTCCTTTCGGAACGACCGGATACCATAGACCTTTGATATAAACCCCTTCCTTCAAAAGTTCCTCGCTCATATCCATAGCAAGTGATGCCTCCCCAAGCATAATTGGAACAATTGGATGTATCCCGTCGATTATCTTAAATCCTAAATTTTTGATCTCACGCCTGAAGTACATTGTGTTTTCTCTCAATTTATCAATCAAAGATGTGTCTTCTTCTAACATTTTTATCGCTTCAAGCGTTGCCATTATCACAGCTGGTGGTAGAGAATTTGAGAATGTGTATGGTCTTGATTTTTGTCTGAGATATTCAATCATTTCTTTTTTCCCGCTTATGAATCCTCCCGCAGCTCCGCCAATTGCCTTTCCAAGCGTTCCTGACATAACTTCAACTTGTCCAAAAACACCGAGTTCCTCCGCGGTTCCACGACCCGTCTTCCCAATTACGCCAAGTCCATGTGAATCGTCCACAAACAAAATTGCATTATATTTTCTCGCAAGTTCAATTAGCTTTGGAAGAGGAGCCATATCTCCTTCCATGCTGAAGACCCCGTCGGTTGCGATGATTCTAAATCGATAATCTTTATCTTTATCCTCTTCGAGCATCTGTTCAAGGGTTTTCCAATCCCCATGCGGATAAACTTTTTTATCGACGACCTCAGCTCTACATAACCTTATTCCATCGATTATGCTTGCGTGATTTAATCTGTCGCTATAGATGACATCTTTATAGTTTTCATAGCCAAGGGGTTCATTTACAAGCGAAGCGAAAAATCCCTCATTTGCGGAAAAGCAGGATGAGAAAAGTATTGTATCTTCTGCTCCGACGAATTCGGAGATTTTTTCCTCAAGTTGTTTATGGATTGTTTGAGTTCCGCAGATAAATCTAACAGAGGCAACCCCATAACCGTATTCTTTAATCCCGCGTATTGCAGCTTCTTTTATTCTTGGGTGAGATGCAAGACCAAGATAATTATTTGATGCAAGCATAATGACTTCTCTTCCATCGACTCTGACAATTCCACCTTGTTCACTTACAAGCGGTATTTCTTTTTTAAATGTTTTAGTCGCTTGTAGCCTGTTAAGTTCTTCTGTTAAAATTTGAGTGTAATTCATTTTTAGTTTGAAAATTTTGTTTTTAAGGTTTCAAGATAACTTTTAAACCGTCACCATTTTTGATCGCGTTGAACCCTTCTTCAAACCTTTCGAGAGGAAGTTGATGGGTTATAAACCCATATTCTAAAATTTTATCCGCAAGCCCTGATTTTAGAAGCGAGCGCATCGTCTCCCAAGTTTCGAAAACTTTTCTTCCAATTATCCCATGGATTGTTATACCTTTGAAAATTACATTTTTTGAAAAATCGATGTTTATATCTCCTTCGGGCAAGCCGAGAAGTGAGATTGTTCCGCCCATCCTTATAACTTCGAACGCATCTTGATATGCTTTGTAATTTCCGGACATTTCAAATACGATGTCAACGCCTGTTCCATTTGTTTCTGCCTTTACAGTTTTGATAAATTTTTCTCTTTCCTCTGGAATTGCGACATCGAAACAATAGTCAGCGCCAAATTTTTTAGCAATAGAAAATCTTTTTTCGACAATTTTCTCGTGCGTTGCTCCTGTGCCGGGCTTTGAAGCGTCGGTGACGAAAATTTTCGCCGCACCGCTCATCTTTGCAATCGCGGTCGCCATCAACCCCTGTACTCCACATCCAAGAATTGCAACAGTTTGTCCCATCAAATTGACAGATTGAGCTGTGTGAACAGCGTTCCCAATGGCATCCATAAATGCAATTATCTCAACGGGAAGTTCACCATTTCGGAACAAAATTATGTTTTCCGCTGGAACTTTAACATATTTTGTAAAAACGCCGTCTTCGTGAATCCCTTTTATCTTGGTGTTTTGACAAACATGTTTTTGTCCGATTCGACATTGATGGCACCGCCCGCAAGTTATGTGCATCTCCGCGGAGACGACAAAATTTTCATTTAAAACCTTGATCAAGTCGATATCATTTGCCAGTTCATCGATACTTCTTTTTCCGACAAATTCGAGAAGTTTTTTGTCTTCGTAGGCTTTTTCAATTAATAAGCCCGCAAGGTGCTTTCTTGCTACACTTCCTGCGTCGACGATTCTTCCAGCAAACTCATGTCCAACTATAACATAAGGAGTTTTGTTTGAAAGCATTTCGTCTTTTAGGGATTGTTTGCTGTTGTAAATTCCAACATCAGTTCCGCAAATTGCGCTTGCGATGACCTCGATTTTAACTTCTAATGGCTCGGTTATCTCTGGGATTGGGACTTCTGTTAATTTTAACCCTTTTTCCCAATCTTTGTCGGGATGTGGGGTTGGTTTAATAATTGCCTTCATAGTGTTGGTTTTTTCTGAGGATTCGGGTTGGATGGTGTGCATAAGATTTCCTTTTTTCTTTTTATAAACCGATTTTGTCGGTTCAATTGTAAATATAACTAAAAGATTTTTTTTGTTCAATTGTTGTGTTGTTTATTCAGTTTCGTTTATGTTTGCAC
>JBEPZK010000016.1:0-28967 GCA_041640855.1 Candidatus Kryptoniota bacterium | reverse complement strand
TTTCGATATTTTCACTTCTTTGGACTGAGCCCAACCGGAAAATGTAAAATCACTTTGTGAGGATTATTTTTTGTTCTAATGCCTGAAATCGCGATTTTTTAAGTTGCTTTTTAAACCCATGATATGTAAATTTGATTGACTTTTGAGAAACAAAATAAAAATTGGAGGTTAAAATGTCAGCAAGAGTTGCAATTAACGGATTTGGTAGAATTGGAAGACTCGTATTTAGAGCAGCAGTCCAAAACAATGTCGAAGGTCTTGAATTCGTCGCAATAAACGATATCACTGATACACGAACCCTTGCGCACCTTTTAAAGTATGACTCAATCCATCGTCGTTTCCCTGGAACAGTTGAATACACCGATAATGAACTTATCGTAAATGGCAAAAGAATCAAAGTTCTCGCAATTAAAGATCCAGCACAATTACCATGGAAAGACCTCGGGATTGATATTGTAATTGAATCTACAGGTTTATTCACTAAAAAATCAGATGCTGAAAAACATATCCAAGCTGGGGCAAAGAAAGTTATAATAACAGCTCCAGCAGATGGGGTTGAAAAAACAATCGTCTTAGGAGTTAATGATAATATCCTTACACCAGATGATGTTATCGTTTCAAACGCATCATGCACGACAAACTGTTTAGCTCCAATGGTGAAAGTTTTGCATGATAATTTTAAAGTCAGAAAAGGTTTGATGACCACAGTTCATGCTTATACGAACGATCAAAGAGTTCTCGACCTCCCACACAAAGATTTGAGAAGAGCAAGGGCTGCGGGGATGTCAATTATTCCGACGACAACCGGCGCAGCAAAAGCAGTCGGAAAAGTCATTCCAGAACTTAACGGAAAACTTCATGGATTTGCCCTTCGTGTCCCGGTTCCAGATGGTTCAGTTACAGATTTTGTAGCGGAGCTCGATAGAGATGTCACGGTTGAGGAAGTAAATAAAGCATTTAAAGAGGCAAGCGAAACATATTTGAAAGGAATCCTTGAATATACCGAAGATGAAATTGTATCAAGCGATATAATTGGAAATCCGCACTCCTGTATCTTTGATGCGAAATCAACAATGGTTATGGGCGGAAACCTCGTCAAAGTCGTCGGCTGGTACGATAACGAATGGGGCTATTCGTGCAGAGTCGTCGACCTCACGAAGAAAATTGCAAGTATGATGGGAGATTAATTTTATCATTAAACGACGAGGGATAACGTGCTTTGGTTCGTTTTAATCTTCTTCGCTAACGTTTTGTTTTCTCAAAACCCTGAAGATATCGTCAAAAAATCCATCGCGGTCATCGAAGAGAACGATAAAAAAATTGAATTGCTTTCAGGCAATTTCAAACTTAAAGTTAAACTTAACTACGAACTCACGGTTAAAAAGGGAAATTATGAATTCGCCTATGATGTAAAGTTCAAAAATGGAACTGTAGAAGAAAGAAAACTTGTGTCTACGCCTAATCCTGTTGATTCTTCAAGTTTGAGGATTGCAAAGCAAATCGAAAGAGTTAGACAAGGTGAGGATTTAAAGATAAAAAATCTTGTCTTCCCATTTCTTCGCATTAGGGATGGCTCAGCTGAAAAAAGCGTAAATTATAAACTTGCTGGAAGTGAGAAGTTAAATAATAAAGACTGCTTTGTTATAACTGTTGATTATAAAGTCAAAAGCGATACAGCAGGGTCGAAGGGAAATGGAAAAATTTGGATTGATAAAGAAAGTTATGTTCCGATCAGGTGCGAATATGATGTAACTTATGAATCCAAAAAGTTTGGAAAAAATCAAAACAAACAATTTCTTGACCTGAGTAAAGTTGAAACTGTTGTCCTGCCTGCGAGAAATGTAATTCATGTTTTTCCGAAGGTCTTGTTTGTAAAGTTTGGAAAGATAGAGATTGTTTATGAAACTTATGATTTCAAATTTGAAAAATAAAACAGGAGAAGCACATGAGGAAAGTAACAATCGATGATTTGGACCTCAAGGGGAAAAGAGTCTTGGTCAGAGTTGATTTTAACGTCCCAATTGAAAACGGAAAAGTTTCAGACGATACAAGAATAAGAGAATCTTTGCCAACGATAAGAAAAATTATATCCGAAGGCGGAAAAGCGATTTTAATGAGTCACCTTGGAAGGCCAAAAGGTTTTGACCCTAAGTATAGTTTGAAACCAGTTGCGGAACATTTATCTAGTTTGCTTGGGATACAGGTTAAGTTTGCGCCTGATTGCATCGGTGACGAGGTTAAGAAAATGGTTGACGAGTTAAAAGAAGGGGAAATTTTGCTTCTCGAGAATGTGAGATTTCATCCAGAAGAGGAAAAAAACGATGAAAATTTTGCCCGTGAACTTGCTTCGCTTGCGGATGTCTACATCAACGACGCCTTTGGAAGCGCACATAGAGCACACGCGTCAACTGAAGGAGTTGCAAGATTTGTCCCTGAGACAGCGATTGGATATTTGATGCAAAAGGAAGTTGAATACCTTTCGAAAGCAGTTTCAAGCCCTGAAAAACCTTATGTTGCAATCCTTGGAGGAGCAAAGGTTTCGGACAAGATTCAAGTGATAAAAAATCTGATGGAAAAAGTCGATACTTTTCTAATCGGTGGGGGAATGGCGAACACATTTTTAAAGGCGAAAGGTTATGAAGTTGGTAAGTCGCTTGTGGAAGAAGATAAACTTGAACTTGCAAAGGAAATTTTAAATGAAGCGGAAAAGAGAGGCGTCAAATTTGCTTTGCCCGTCGATTGCGTGATAGCGGATAAATTTTCAAATGATGCGAATTTCGAAATAGTTGATGTCGGTAAAGTTAAATCAGATTGGATGATACTTGACATCGGTCCGAAAACTGTGGAGATGTTTAGCGATGTTTTAAAAGACGCGAAGACCGTTGTTTGGAATGGACCTATGGGAGTTTTTGAATTTGAGAATTTTGCAAAGGGTACATTTGAAATTGCAAAAGTTCTTGCTCAGATAACTGAAAAAGGCGCGGTGACAATAGTTGGTGGTGGGGATTCAGCTTCTGCGATATCCAAAGCTGGACTTGCGGATAAAGTTTCACATGTTTCAACTGGTGGAGGTGCATCGCTTGAATTTCTCGAGGGCAAAATTTTGCCCGGTATTGCTGTTATAAAAGACAAAAATTAAACGGCTTTAGCTTTTGAAAATTTTCCCAAGAGGCGGTTTACACCGCCTCTTTTTATTTTTAATTTAACAAATGGTATTGTATATTTTAAAAAATGCAAATAAACTCGCTTTCGCTTGATGAGTTATAGATATTATAGACCGAGCTTTTTTCGCGGTTTCAGTTTTTTTCCACCAGCAATTAAATATTTTATCATCATAAATGTTGTTATCTACCTTTTGCTCATAATCTTTGGTCTTAATTTTAGAGTTTCTGGCATTCCGCTTTACATTTATATCTATAGATTTTTCGCGTTAAACCCAATCGGAGATGGCTTTTATGTTTGGCAATTGATAACGTATATGTTCATTCATGATCCAAAGGGAATTTTTCATATACTTTTCAATATGTTGATGTTGTGGATGTTTGGAACTGAGGTAGAAAATCTTTGGGGCACGAGAAGGTTTCTGGTGTATTATTTTGCAACGGGAATTGGAGCCGGAATTGCACATTTGATTTTCGCGCCTTTGTTCGGACAAATTGGACCTGTTGTTGGAGCATCTGGAGCAATTTACGGAGTTATGATGGCTTTTGCACTTATGTTTCCGGATAGATATATTTTTCTTTATTTTTTGATTCCAATTCCCGCGAGAATTTTCGTTGCTATTTTGATTGGATTTGATTTAATTATGGGTGTATTTGGAAGCGATGGTGTTGCTCACTTCGCTCATTTGGGTGGAGCTATCGTTGGTTTTGCCTATATAAAACTTATGTATGCGGGATACGATTTGTCTGATATCATCTCAAAGATGAAACTTCCGAAATTAAAGCGTAAATCTTCAAAGAAAAAATATCTACTTGTCGATGATGAAATCATAACTCAAGAGCAAATCGATGCGATACTCGATAAGATAAGTCAATATGGATACGAAAGTTTGACCGAACGAGAGAGAAAAATTCTTTACGAAGCGAGCAAAAAATTGCGTTAATAACAAAGGAAAAAACTCATTTATGATAAATAGAAGAAAATCGCGAAAAATTTATGTTGGAAATGTTCCAATCGGAGGAGACGCCCCGATCTCTGTTCAATCGATGACTAAGACAAAAACTTCTGATGTCAAGGCTACGCTTAAACAAATTTATCAACTTGCAGAGGCTGGCTGTGATATAGTTCGAGTTGCTGTTCCGGATAAAGAATCCGCTGAGGCGTTACGTGAAATTGTGAAGGGTTCACCAATTCCAGTTGTTGCGGATATACATTTCAATCATATATTTGCTTTAAAAGCTATCGAAGCTGGCGTTGCGAAGGTTAGAATAAACCCGGGCAACATCGGCTCAAAGGAGAGGATAAAGCAGGTTTTAAAATCCGCTAAGGAGCGAGGGATACCGATAAGAATTGGCGTAAATTCAGGCTCGCTCGAAAAAGATTTGCTTGAAAAATATGGCTATCCAACTGCAGAGGCACTTTTCGAAAGCGCGATGAGACATGTTGAGATTTGCGAGGAATTTGGATTTTCCGACATCGTTATATCTGTTAAGTCAACGGATGTTAGGTTGATGATAGAAGCTTATAGATTGATCGCAAGCAAAACGGATTATCCGCTTCATCTCGGAGTGACTGAGGCTGGTCCATTTTTCACTGGGACAATCAAATCTGCTGTTGGGATTGGGACACTGCTTGCGGAGGGAATCGGCGATACGATAAGGGTTTCACTCACCGATGACCCCGTGAAAGAGGTTGAAGTTGGCAGGGAAATTTTACGTTCGCTTGGGCTTTCCTCAAGAAATGTGGAGATAATCGCATGCCCTACATGTGGACGTCTTGAGGTTGATTTGTTTAAAATCGTGAATGAACTTCAAGAGAAACTCAATAACGTTAAAAAACCTGTAAAAGTCGCAATTCTGGGTTGCGTCGTAAATGGACCAGGCGAGGCAAGCGAAGCAGACATAGGAGTCGCATGTGGGAGAGGAGTTGGAATTTTGTATAGAAATGGCGAGGTCGTCAGAAGAGTTAAAGAGGAGGAAATTGTTCAGGCGGTGATAGAAGAGGTTGAAAAATTTAATCCAAATGGCAGATAAGTTTTTTGCGAAATTCTTTGTTTTTAATTATATTTGATACTTGTTAATCAAAAATCAAAGTCGGATAGAACAAAATGAAAAAATTTCCGTTTCCCGGAATACCAACAACATCAGACGGCGCAGGAGCAGTCGTCTGGGTTGAAACACATATAAGCCACGGAGCATGTGGATATCCAATTACTCCTTCAACGACGATGGGACAAGGCTTTCAAGCAGAAGTAGCAAATGGAAAGCGCAATCTTTGGGGAGATAAACTTTTCTTCTTTGAACCTGAATCAGAACATAGCTCCGCTTCAGTATGCGAAGGGTTCGCATCTGCTGGTGGAAGGATAACGAACTTCACCTCTGGTCAGGGATTGATTTTGATGAAAGAAGTTCTCTATTCAATCGCTGGTAAAAGATTACCAGTTGTTTTTCATGTTGGCGCAAGAGCATTAACATCTCATTCTTTGAATGTTCACGCTGGACATGATGATGTGATGGGAGTTGCTGATTGCGGTTGGGGAATAATTTTTGCAAGAAATGTTCAAGAAGTTGCGGATTTAGCTTTAATTGCGCATCGGGCAGCTGAAAATTCTTTTACCCCATTTTTATTAGCTCAAGATGGTTTCCTTACGACTCACACTATTGAAAATGTTCTATTGCCCGAGCCGGAATTGATGAAAGAATTTGTTGGGGACCCGAATAAGAAGTTAAAAAATTTGATGAATCCGTACTTCCCACTTATGTCTGGAGTCGTGCAGAATCAAGATAGCTATATGAAAGGTAAAATCGCGCAAAGATATTACTACGATAAGGTTCCGGGTGCCATTAAAGAAGCGATGGAAACTTATTACAATCTTACTGGTAGGAAATATGACTTCATAGATCCTTATAAAGTTGAGGATGCGGAATATGTTGTTGTCGGTATGGGCTCGTTTATGGAAACCGCTATGGCAACAGTTGATTATTTAAGAGAGGTTGAAGGTTTGAAAGTTGGTGCTTTAACTGTCACAGTTTTTGCCCCATTCCCAGGAAAAGAGATTGTGGAGGCATTAAAGCATGTGAAAGCGTTAGCGGTGCTTGAGAGAATGGATAATCCGCTTGGACAATCGAACCCGTTGACAATGTCAATAAAAGCATCTTTTGCTGATGCTTTCATTGGCTCAAAAGGTTATCCGAAGATAGATAGAATTCCTAGAATTTTTTCGGGAGTTGGTGGGCTTGGAAGTAGAGATGTGAGGCCTGGAGATTTTGTCGCCATTTTCAAGAATATGATGAGAAACGATGGGAAGGAAAAGGAATTCTTCGTCGTTGGTATAAAACATGAACTTGCTCTTGAAAGGGAATATGACCCCGATGTTAGACCTAAAGGTGCTTTTTCGATGCGAGGGCATTCAGTTGGAGGTTATGGTTCAGTTACGACGAACAAAGTTATCGCAACATTGTTGGAGGATATATTCAAACTCCAAGTTCAAGCTTACCCTAAATATGGTTCTGAGAAAAAAGGATTGCCGACAACTTATTATCTGACCGCAGCACGCGAGAGGATAAGAACGCATTGCGAACTTACGCATGTTGATTTTGTCCCGATGAATGACGTCAACGCTTTCAATCTCGGAAATCCGCTTGCGGGCTTAAGCGATGGAGGTATGATATTTATCCAGAGCGATAAAACCAATCCTGAAGATGTGTGGAATGAAATCCCATCATATGCTAAAAAGATAATCAAAGATAAAAAGATAAAAGTTTATTTCCTCGACACCGTTAAAATTGCACGTGAAGTTGCTCCAACGCCAGACCTTGAACAGCGAATGCAAGGAATTGTTCTGCTTGGCATCTTTTTGAAAGTCACGCCATTTAGAGAACAGTATAATTTAAGCGAGGAAGAGTTGTTCGAAGGCGTTGAGCGCTCGATAAGGAAGTATTTTGGGAAGAGAGGAGAAAAAGTTGTCCAAGCAAATCTTGAAGCGGTGAAGCGAGGATATTATGAAGTTATGGAAATTCCAGCAGAATTAATTGAAGCTACAGAAGTTAAAGCGGATTTTGAAATCTAAAAATTAAAATTGGGAAGAAAACAATGGAAGATAGAAAAGAAAACGTTCAACTCGAAAATAACTTGACTAATGGAAATGACGAGCTTAAAGAACTTTACAAAGATATAATAGACATTGAATTTTTTAACGAAGTGGTCGTCGGTGCATATAACCGTGGGGTAGCAGAAGAAGAATTACCTGCTGATATTTATACTGCAAGGAGTGTAATTCCTGCTGGGACCGGGGCTCTGAGAGATTTCAGTTATATAGCCCCAGAGATTCCTTTGTTTAATTCAGATAATTGCGTTGGTTGTATGGAGTGCGTGACAGAATGTCCGGATACCGCGATTCTTGGTAAAGTCATTCCAGAATCAAAACTTGAAGAGGAACTCAGCAAAATTCAAGACCCTGTTAAAAGAGAAGACATTCGCAAGCAATTTGCGAAAACCACTAAATATTACGATGTTCCAAAGAAAAAGGGAATGGAACCAGGGTTATTTATGATTGCGGTTGACCCAACAAAGTGCAAGGGATGTGGTGAATGTGTTTCCGCCTGTGGTGACCATAATGCTTTGCAAATGGTGAAAAAGACGAATCAGAATTTAAAGCGATATAAAGAAATCTTTGAATTTTATACAAAACTTCCAGAGACCCCGAAGGAGTATATACAGGATAAAGTTTTGGCAGATATGATGCTTGCGGGGAGGTCGTTACTCTATGTTGGTGGAGCAGGCTCATGTATGGGGTGCGGTGAAGCAACCGCAATAAGGATGATGTTAGCAGCGACCGGATTTGTCTATGGTCCTGAAAACATTGGTATTGTTGCAGCGACTGGTTGTAATACAGTTTATTCATCGACATATCCATATAACCCATTTAGGGTGCCGTGGATAAATTCGCTTTTTGAAAATGCGCCAGCTGTTGCTATTGGAATTCGTGCGAGATGGGACCAAATGGGATGGCAGAATAAAAGATTGTGGGTAATTGGTGGAGATGGAGCAATGTATGATATCGGTTTCCAATCCCTTTCAAGGATGCTTGCCTCTGGAATGGATATAAAAGTTTTGGTGCTTGATACCCAAGTTTATTCAAATACCGGTGGACAGTCCTCCACGTCAAGCTATTTAGGGCAAGAAACAAAACTTTCTTATCATGGAAAAGAAATTAAAGGTAAACCTGAACGGAGAAAAGAACTTGCCCAAATAATTATGATGCATCCCGATGTTTTCGTCGCGCAGACGACACCTGCTCATATAAATCATTTCTATCGCTCAATCATCTCTGCGAATGAATTTCCTGGACCTGCTGTTGTAATTGTTTATACAACATGCCAGCCTGAACATGGTGTTGGCGATGATAAAGCAATGGAGCAGGCAAAACTTGCGGTTGAATCGAGAGCGTTCCCATTATTAATTTATGACCCGAGGAAGGGAGAAACGATAAAGGAGAGGTTAAGTTTGCAAGGAAATCCCGCAGTCAAGGACGATTGGTATGTTCATCCAAAAACAGGTGAAGTTATCGATTTCATCTACTTTGCAAGGACAGAGGGAAGATTTGCTAAACATTTCGACAAAGATGGAAATCCCGACGAAATTCTATTAAAAGCTCAAGAAGATAGATTAAAAAATTGGCGTTTGCTTCAAGAGCTCGCGGGATTGAGATAATTTATAAACAAAATTAAAAATGGCTGGCGAGGATAAAAATCCCGCAAAATCAATTGTCTTGCTTGCGTTTGCAATGATGCTTGTGTTTTTGATTATCGCTATCGATAATCTGTTGGCTAAAATTGTCTTTGGTTTTGTTTTGTTGCTATTGATAGGATTTGCAATTTTAAGTGTATTTCTTGAAAAGAGAAAAAAAACGGCCGGGCAAAATATAACTATTGGAGGGAAAAAAACGAAATATGAGCCTGACGAAGGGTTTGTAATTAAAAAACCTGAGCAAAATTTGCCTCAAACATCACCTGAGAAGTTAAATCCGCGTGATGAATTTAAAGAGTTGTTGAGAAAGGTTTTATTTTTAATCAAGGATAACATCGTGTCCAATTCAGTAGCTTTTTATTGGTCAAACGAAGAAAAAAAACAAATGGTATTTGAAGAGGGCATAACTGACCTTGGTTTCAATTTCGTTAGAAGATATAACTGGAATGATGATGCTTTGACAACGGTTGCGAAAACTGGCGTGCCTAAAATAATTGGCGATATAAACTCCATCGCAGAGGAAGATATTGTAAAATATCAAAGCCCGAGGGTTGGAGTTAAATCTTTGCTTGTTTGCCCGGTTTTCTACAAGAACAAAACTATCGGTGTAGTTTTGCTCGATTCCAAGGAGGCTCATACCTTTGGTGAAAACGATGTCAAAAACGTTGAACATTTCTCTGATTTGATATCCGGTTTAATCGGGAACTACATTACAAAATTTGAACTATACTATAAAGCAAAGATACTTGAGTTTGTCGCCGAAAATGGCTCTAACAAAATTGAAAACCTGTTATCGAACGTTCAGAATTTTGCTGTTAAAGTTTTAGATTGCGTTGCGATTGCGGTTGTTCTATTTGAAAACGGGAAATGGGTTGTCGCCTTAGGCTATTCGAGGCTTGGGAAATATATCGACGCTGGGACTGAAGTGAAGATGGAAGGGACGCTCATCGGCGAGGTTATTACAAAGGTAACTCCGAAAGTCATCCCATCGACAAGGTCACAGGGTAAAGTTATTAGATTTACGGATAGTGAGAAAATTAATATCGAATCATCCATCGCTGTTGTCCCGATTATTTACGGGAGAAAATGTTATGGCGCGATGTTGTTTGAGCATTCGAAGCCAAACTTTTTCTCATCTTATTCGGAAATTAAAAAATTGGAGGAATTGGCGACAGTGGTAGGAATTTTGCTTGAGAATATGGCTTTAAATGAGTTGGTAGAAAATTACTTTATGTATGACGAGGTAACGACATTGATGCGAAAAAGTTATTTCTACAACAGATTGGACATGGAAATTGAAAGGAAGAAAAAACATGGTGGTGAGCTTACACTTGTCTTGATAAGCGTTGATAACATGGATTATATAGAAGAAACTTACGGCGTTGATGCTGTGAAAGCGATTCAACCTTACATCGCGAGAATTATCAAAAGCAGTATAGATGGATTTGACCTCGCTGGAAAGTTGGATGATAACTTGATTGGGGTTGCACTTGTCGAATCCGGTGTTGATAAAGCCTATATCTGGGCTGAAAAACTGAGAAAAACTATTTCAACCCAGGAGATAAAATTTAAAGATAGAAGTTTTGCTGTAACAATTACAGCTGGTGTTTCGGCTTGGGACGGTGATGGCAATGCGAATGAGTTTGTCGATAGGGTTAATAAAACCTTCACCAAGGTTAGAGAAAGTGGTAGCGGAAATATCGTTAAAGTTTTTTAAAAACAAAAATTTGGCTTGGTAAAAATGGCGAAGAAAGTAGCCTCATTTGCGGACAAAGTAGCGAAAGACGCTAAAAAAGTTGTTGAAACTTGCCCAGTTTGTGGTGCACCAATTCAAATTGCAAAACTTGTTGTTTCAAAGAAAAATCCAGATAAAGATACTTGGCGTTATAATACGAAAAGCGTTAAGATATGTAAGTGCAACGAGAAGGAAGTATATGCTATGTAAGGGTAATGGAACAAATTTTTTTGATTTAAAGTTATTTTATCATTGAATAACAAAGTGCAGGTAGATTAATGATTTTGGGAAAAGTAGTAGGAACTGTTTGGGCGACCCGAAAGGATGAGAGTTTAACTGGTTTAAAATTTCAAATCGTTAAGCATGTTGACCTTGATTACAATGTGAAGGAAAACTTTTTGATAGCTGTTGATAGCGTTGGCGCTGGCGTTGGTGAAATTGTCCTTGTTGCAACCGGTAGCTCTGCGCGACTTACAGCTGTGACGAAGAATAAGCCTGTCGACGCAGTGATAATGGCTATCGTAGATAAACTTGATGTCGTTCGTGATTAAAATTAAAACACAGATAAAATGTTTATCGCGAAGGTCATTGGAACAATATGGGCTACGGTGAAAGATAAAAATTTGCAAGGGTATAAGTTGCAAGTAATTCAACCTTTAAATTCAAAGGGTGAAAAAGTTGGAAATCCAATTATAGCGGTTGATACAATTGGTGCTGGAGTTGATGAAATTGTTATGTATATCACCGCACGAGAGGCGGTTATACCAATGAGTGTAAAAGAAGCACCTGTTGATGCTTCAATCGTCGGAATAATCGAAAAAATCGACCTTTATCAATAAAAACAAAAATTAGAGAGGTGATCTCGAGATATGGTGAGAATCACCAAAACAATCACAAATCGCGAAAGCATCTCGATCGACAAGTATCTTCAAGAGATTGGGAAATATGAACTTTTAACCCCTGAAGAAGAGATTGAACTTGCTCGTAGAGCAAAGCAAGGCGATGAAAAAGCCCTTGAAAGATTAATTCAAGCAAATCTTCGCTTCGTGGTAAGCGTTGCAAAGCAATATCAGAACCAAGGTCTTCCACTTGGAGACCTTATAAACGAGGGTAACCTTGGATTGATAAAAGCAGCTAAAAGATTTGATGAGACAAGAGGATTTAAGTTTATTTCTTATGCAGTTTGGTGGATAAGACAGTCGATTTTGCAAGCACTTGCGGAACAGTCGAGGATTGTCCGTTTGCCTTTAAATAAAGTCGGTGCTTTAAATAAAATTGGAAAAAAATTAAGCCAACTTGAGCAGGAATTTGAGCGTGAACCCAGCGCAAATGAAATTGCAGAAGAACTCGATATGAGCGTGTATGAAGTTGCTGATACTTTGAAAAGCGCTGGAAAACATATCTCGATGGATGCTCCATTTGCCCAAGGCGAAGATAATAAACTTCTCGATGTCATACCAAGCGAAAACGAACCAATGCCCGACCATGAACTTATGCGCGAGTCGTTGAGAAAGGAAATCGAAGAGGCTTTGGACACTCTTGACCAAAGAGAAAAAGAAGTTGTCAAGCTTTATTTCGGCATCGGTTACGAACATCCTTTAACCCTCGAGGAAATCGGGGAGAAATTTAAGCTCACAAGGGAAAGAGTAAGACAAATTAAAGAAAAAGCTATCCGCAAACTTAGACATCATTCTAGGAGCAAAGCCTTAAGAGCTTATCTTGGATAGATTTTGGAAATCCCGACCCTTTGGTCGGGATTTTTAAATTTAAAATAGGGCGAGAAAGTGAAAAAATTTGTCTTTCTTTGCCTTCTTTTTACATCGTGTTCACCCGCAGTTAGATACTCAAATGTTGAAGCGATTGAACCCATCGTTACAGAATTCGAAGTGAATGAAAAGCCAAAAAATTCGTTTATTTCCGAGGAGGATATTCAAAACGCATTGGTGAGAGAAATTACAAACTATTTGGGATTTCGCTACAAAAAAGGTGGAGACGGTGAGAAGGGAATCGATTGCTCTGCTTTTGTTATGCTCGTTTATAAAAATGTGTTTGGAATTGAATTGCCGAGAACATCGTATGAACAGTTTAAATTGGGAAGATTGATAACGAATCTTGATTCGTTAAAAGCGGGGGACCTTGTGTTTTTCAATACGACCGGAAGAAGAGCATCTCATGTTGGAATTTACATTGGAAACAACTTGTTCGCCCATGCAAGCGTTAGAGAAGGCGTTACCATTTCTTCGATTTATGATTCTTATTATAAAAGAAGATTCAATGGTGCCAAAAGAATAATCGAGGTAAGTTCAAATTGATTTTAAGTGTCAGAAATTTGTCGACTTATTTTTTCATTGATGATAAAGTCATAAAGGCTGTTGACGATGTCTCGCTTGATGTGAATGAAGGTGAAATAGTTGCTCTAATTGGTGAGTCAGGCAGTGGGAAAAGTGTAACAGCGTTGTCAATCGTTCGGTTGATTGACCCATCAGGGAAAATAGTTAAAGGTGAGATTTGGTGGAAAGGGAGTGTGAATTTGTTGGAATTAAGCGAAGACGAAATGAGGAATTTTAGAGGAGGGGAGATAGGAATAATTTTTCAAGATGTGACAAATTCATTGAATCCAATTTTGACCGTCGGTAGGCAAGTAAGAGAAGTTTTTGAATTTCGATTTGGGCTCTCTCGAGATGAAGCTAAAAGTGAAGTTTTGGAACTTTTCAAGAAAATGGGTATAAACGATGCTGAAAAAGTTTATGAACTATATCCACATCAACTTTCCGGAGGATTAAGGCAAAGGGTTTTAATTGCGATGGCTTTCGCTGGAAAGCCAAAACTTGTCATAGCAGATGAACCTACATCTTTCGTTGATGCATCGACCCAAGTTCAAATACTTGAACTTTTCAAATCCTTCCGCGAAGAATTTAAAACATCAATTCTACTCATAACGCATAACTTCGGCGTTATAAGCGAGGTCGCGGATAGGATTTATGTTATGCGAAAGGGAAAGATAATTGAAAATGGATATACCGCGGAAGTTTTATCAAATCCTAAACATCCGTATACATTGAACTTGATTAACTCGGCAAAATTTCTCTCGCTTTAAAAAGTTTATTTAACGATCGTCACATCCCCAGAGGATAGTTTAATTGTTTTAGAATTTTCGACTTCAAGGATGAGCAAACCTTTTTCATCAACATCAATAGCTTTTCCGATTATCGTTTTCCCGGCGTGAATCACCGTGATTTCTTTTCCAAACATATCGCATCTTTTTTTCCATCTCTCAATTATCGAGTTAAAATTTTTGCTTTTGTTTAATTCAACATAATCTGTCTCAAACGAGCGTAAAATGTCTTGAACGATTATCGTTCTATCGTAAATTTTCCCGGTTGCAAGTGAAAGTGATGTCGCGTAATCTTGGATTTCCTTCGGAAATTGAGTTTGATTTACATTTACTCCGATTCCAATTATAACAAAGTCCCCCTTATCAGCAGTTATCGATGCCTCCATAAGAATTCCACAAAATTTTTTGCCGCTTATGAGTAAGTCATTTGGCCATTTAGTTGTGATTTTAACCTCAGTGTTTTTCTCTATCGCCTCTGATACTGAAATAGCGGTTAAAAATGATAAAATTCCAAATTCTTCAAGCGGGATTGTCGGTCGCAAGATAATTGACATCAAGATATTTTCACCAGGCTCGGCTTTCCAAATCCTTCCAAATCTTCCTCTGCCGTGGGATTGATAATCTGCGATGACGACGGTTCCTTCAGGTTCGCCCATCTCAGCAAGTTTCTTTGCATAATCCATCGTCGATTTTATGCTTTTGAAAAAGAAAATTTTTTTGCCAAAGATTCTCGTTCCAAGGTTTGCGGATATCGTTTTATCATTAAATTCCATAGATAAGTTTCATTTGGTTTGCATTACGAAGACGCCAGACCAGTTGGGCGGTGGTGGGGTTTCTTTAAAATATGCGCAGCGTTGAATGTATAATTTGCAAGTGTAATCGTTTGGGAAAATTTCAAGTGCTTTCGTGAAGTTTTCAATTGCTTTATCCCATTCCATCATACGATAAAATTTTAATCCCGTATGATAAATCTCGATGAACTCTTTTACATTATCCGGCAATGTGTCATTCGCAAGCCCTATCAACTCGTAAACTCTCACAGGTTCGGTTTTTCCCTTAACGACGAGAAGGTCAAGTTCCCTTGTGATGACTTTATCTTTAACTTTTTCATAGGTCGATTCCCCAATCATAATGCTTGTTCCATATTCTTTATTTGCACCTTCAAGCCTTGATGCAAGGTTGACATCGTCTCCAATTACAGTATAATTGAATTTAACTTTTGAGCCCATGTTCCCAACGATAACTCTACCAGTGTTAATTCCTATCCTCATTTTGATTTCGGGTCTGCCGAGTTTTTTCCATTTTTCGCGAAGTTCCCGAAGCTTTTCTTGCATCTCAAGCGCGGTGACACATGCGTTATATGCATGGTTTTCATCTGGAACTGGCGCGCCCCAAAAAGCCATTATAGCATCACCAATATACTTGTCTATCGTCCCCTTGTTTTTGAAAATTATCATAGAAAGTTCATCGAGCAACTCGTTTAACAAAGTTACAAGCTGATGTGGCGTGAGTTTTTCGCTCATCGTTGTAAAACCCTGTATATCGCTAAACAAAATCGTCAATTCCCTTTCTTCTCCACCTAAAGCCATAAGTTCTGGGTTTTCAATCAACTTGTCAACGACTGATGCGTCAACATATTTTTCGAACATACTTCTTATTTGTTGCTTCTGCTTGGTCTCTTGTATCGTTAGGAATGTAACCGACGAAATATAGCAAAGCAAGATGCTTATTGTCGGTTCAGCGTTGTAAAACCATCTCAAAAACTGCGTGAACGACAGGAATGAAAAAGCAAAATATGCAATTAAAATCGAAATCGTTAAAAGTAAGCTGTTATAAAATTTTGTGATGAAGCCAGATATCCCAACGATCATAGTCAAAATTATCAAAATCAAAAGTTGAACTCTCCAACTGACAGGTCTTATAAAATTACCCGAGACAATTGTATTGAAAACATTGGCATGGATAAAAACATTCGGGGATTTCTCGGAAAAGGGATTTGGTCCAAGATCACCAAGGGAACGAGCAGTTGGACCAATTATAACAACCGCATTTTTAAATTGTGAAAGGAATTCTTTATCGCCATTTATCCCAGCTTCGATAACCTTATAAAGGGAAACTTGTCTAAAAATTGTATCGGGTCCGGCGTAATTCACAAAAAGTTCGGATTTCAAACTCGTCGGTATCTGCAAACCGTCAATGTTGAAGATAATCTCGTTTCTTCTTTTTGTGATTTGGACTTTTTTATAATCTATTCCCAAATATTCAAATGCAAGAACTGCTCCAAGCGATGGATAAATCCTGCCAGCGTACTCGATAAAGAGCGGAACTCTGCGTTGGACTCCATCAAATGGATCGGGTAAAATTGCGACATGACCGATTCCTGAAGAAGCCTCGACAAGTTCATCAAAAGATTTCCCAGCAAATGTAACTGAGCGATGTAAATATCTTTTAAAATCGGGTTCAATTGGAACGCCCCAATGATTGATTTTATAGTGAACTAAACTGTCAATGTAAGAGTCAACCTCGTCGTCGCTTATCCCAGATGGTTTGTATGGTCCGACAGCAAGGAAAACATTTGAATGTTCCGCTGCATATACGAGAAGTTGGTTATAGGATTCTTCGCTTTGTTTGTTGAGAAAAAGGTCAATTCCAATCGCTTTTGCCCCAGCTTCGGTTATGTAATAAATCGCCTGTGCAGTGATATTGTGGGGAATAGGATATCCAAAATCGATAAGTTCGCGCTCGTCTATTTTAACTATAATTAAGTTTGGATTTGGAAGGATAGAGCCACGGGCTTTGAACATCATATCGAGCGATTTATACTCCAACGCTTTGAAGAAATCACCAAAAACATCGGTTTTGAAAAAGAGAAGGACAAGTAAAATGGAAATAAATGCAAATAGAAAGCCAAAAGGAGCGTACTTAAGCCTTTGCTTTTTGAAAAATTTCATCCTATGAAAACTTTGTTTTATCTATGGCAAAGCATAATTTAAAATCGATATGCTGAAATTCAAAATTTCAGAATTTCCAGTAGAGAAGTGATTTAACTGTTTGCAGCTGCGTTGGGTCAGCTCCTCTTCTACCTCCAAACACAAATACATTTTGACCCTTCTCAAATATTTCTTCTCTTTTGTAATCTTTCCCTTTCTTTGCTTGCTTTGATGATGTTTTCGATGCTGCTTCTATCATCTTTTTCAACTCTTCTTTTGAAACCTGCTTTTTTGATATATCCTTTTTCTCCGCTGCAACGCTTTCGAGTTCTTTTAAAATGTCCTCAATTCCCAACACTTCATAAGCTTTTTGAGGCGATTCAAATTTTGAAATCGCGATATTAAAAAATTCTTGCGCTGTTTCCTTATCATCGTTCAAATAAAATAGCAAACCAATGTTTAGATATACACCTCCATCGTTAGAGTCAATATCTGTGCTTTTCTTGTAAAATTGAAGCGCTTTTTGCGGTTCATTTTTGAGGAAGTAGATATTCCCGAGCGAATTATAAGTCACAGCGCCGGAGAATTTTGATATAAATTTCTCTGCTTCATCAAGCTTATCGAATAAAACGAATATCTTCGCGAGTTTATTCATCGAAATTTCATCGCCTTTGCTTGCAAGTGAATTTACAGTTTCATTTAAAGTTTGTTTATAAATTTCTTTAAATTGTGCAACATCGTTACGAGTATTCGACGCGATAACTGATAAATCAGGCTTTGTTTGAGGTTTGACTAACTCTTCAACATTTACAGGTGGGAAAGTTTTCCATCCGTTACGAATATCGATGATATAAAGGCTTCCGGTTTTCAAAGATATGCCTGCCTTTGGACCCGGCGAAGGCACTTCTGGAGAACCACCGAGCTTGTAGTATTGTTGGGCTCCAGCTTTCCATGCGGTTACAAAAGATTCGTTTATAAGCGTTGTTTCTATTGGTATCCAAACAAAGCCATCGTAAATTATATAATCATATGGATTTAAACTCACAAAGTGTGCGTTCTTCTTTGGTATACCTGTATCAAACATCATAAAGATGTGGTCCGATGTCAGAATAAAAGCACATCTTATCCCGATGCTCTCAAGCAAGGATGCAAGCAAGATGGCATGATCATCGCAATCGCCGGTTTTATAGTAAAGTATTTCCCTCGGGAAATATAGATTGTCCAAAATCTCATTTCCGGACACTTTCCAGGGGTCGGAGACATATTTTATCCCATACGAGTGAACAGCATTGTAAACTATCATTGCGTTTGCGATATTTCTCGGCAAACCTGCATCATCCAAGTTTACTGAACCAAGGATGAACCTTGCGAATTCTTTAACAACCTCATCACTCGGTGTAACGAATGAGCAAACTGATTCGGGTATCCTCCAAGATATAGCGTTTCTATTATAAATTATGACCGGTTTTGATAAAGTCCTTTCTTGAACTTTTCCCCCAACATAATATGTTAATTTTGCCTGCGCTTGCGAGGTTATGTTCTCGTTTAGTTTAAGAAGCGATTTTATATCGACTGTAACAGGCGCAGAAACTTGTTCCTTTGAATTTGGTTTGATTCGTGGTATTACGATTTCGCTTGGGACTTTCATATATTCTGGAATCAAAATCGAAATTTTAACATTTTTTATCTCGGTCCTTGATGAATTCTCAAGCGTTATCTGAGCAATTGGATTATATGCGTAGAAATTATATTGCGATGGGAAAAGAGGTTGAATCGAGAAGTCAACTATATCCAAAGATGCTTCTGCTCCAAATTCGATTGTTGTTTTTGCTTCACTTTCTCTATTTGGCGGGCTTAAAGTTAACCTTTTGGGGGTTAATCTTATTATTCTAAGTTTTCCGTAATTCGCAAGGTCATTTCTAAATTGTTCTTCTCCTGAAATTAAGGCTTCAAATAAAAGCAGGTTTGTGTCGAAAAATTTATATTTTAAAGCCTTAATCGATGGAATTGAATTTTTAAGGTCTGATTCTAGTGAAAGTGCTTGCTCCGGTGGGATTCCATATACCGCGATTTCAATCTTTTTGACTAATTCTTCTTCCTTCAATCTTTCTTTTATCGCGGATACAACATTTTTAGAAACTTTCTCAGCAAGCGATTTGAAAAGCGAATTGACAGCGCCTCTTTTATCTTGTCCAAATCTTCTATCCTTTGTCGTCACAGTTCCAATTAGTTCCCCCGTTTCAGTATAGATGATTTTGATTTCCGCCTGACCGCTGTATTTATGCTGCTTGACATCGTAAAATTCCGATTCCCCGCCATATTCAGCCTCCGCAGTTCCAAGAACTATTATTTCCGCACCAAATCGATTTTCATATTCTTTTGCTTTCGATGGATTTCCGATGATTTGTTCAAGTTCTTTCGCTTTGATATCTCCAAGCTTTCTGTAATCAATTACTTTGAAGCCCTCTTTCAATAATTCACTTTCGATTGCTGACGCAATTGTCCTTGTTTTGCTAAGTTGTTCATCGACGTACTCTTCAACTATTACCATAACATCTGGTTGAATTATTCGCTTGACTGCTTTTTCAACCTCTTGTGAAAATGTAAAGTTAAGCGCTAAAATAACACAAGAGATTAAAAAAATAACCCGCATGGCTTGCCTCATATTTTTTAGTTTTTTCTATTTAATTTTAGTGAATTTTTGGGGAAATAGCAAGCCTTGGTATGCGGGTTTTGTGATAAGCGTCAAAAGACGGGGTTAGTTGTTGGTCTCTTGTGTCTGGCATTTATCGCAAATACCGAAGATATCGAGCTTAACGAATTTTACTTTGAAGTTTTTATCTTCAAGAAAAGATTCAACATTTATCCTTTCTTTTGAAAATGGCAAATCATAAACAGAGTTGCAAATAAGGCAAATGAAATGATGATGCGGTTCAAGGTTAGCGTCGTACCTGGCACTTGTAGTTCCCTGAATGTCTACCTCTTTTATCAATCCTTCTTCTATTAAAATATTTAAATTTCTATACACAGTGCCAAGGCTTATGTTAGGGATTAGTTTTCGAGCTTGTTCATATATCCAATCGGCGGTCGGATGAATATCCGTGCTTTGAAGAATTCTTAAAATCACTTCCCTTTGTTTGCTTCCTCTTTTTTTGCTTGTTCTGCCATTTATCATTTGATGACGTCCTCTGATTTTTTAATCAGATTCCAAATCCTTTATCAATTCTTTTCTCGTTTCATCATTTATGACTGCAAACGCTTTATAATTCGGATGGTCGATGATAAGTTTAATTTCGTTTTCGAAATCTTTGAAATCCGCGATTTGTTCCGGTTTAAATTTGAACTTTATAAAATGAACTGCGCTTATTCTATCATCCTTACTGTGACCCTCTTCGAATTGTGCATAAATCCTATGCTTGTCTCCAATTTGCAGGTATACATGGTTACCTCTGTCAAGCCCGATGAAACTGTCGAGAACCGGACGCAAAAGTTGTGGGTCGTCAACCTCGATGAAAAGTGTGGCGCTTAATTCATTTTTTTCTGGGATTAGTTCGTTATATGTGTCAACTTCGAATTTAATTTCATCGTCATCAACCATTCTTTCAGCTCGCATCATCTCTTGAATTTGGAAGAGAACTGTATCCCTATTTTCAAAGACGAGCGATACCCTGTCTCCAACAGCAACCCTTCGTTTCTTTTTGAGGTCGATTATGTAATTTCTAAAATCATTTCTGATTTTTTCGTATTCGTATATGTTCTTTACTTCTGAAAGCTCTATTTTTCTCATTGTATCTTTTATCCTTGATTTTGTTTTGGCTTATTCAGTTTACAAAAAGAGGGAGGGAGAAGAATTCCCTCCCGTTTTACATTATGATAAAAATGAACGCAACATCCAGGCTGTTTTCTCATGTTTTTCCATAAGTTCAGTCAAAAAATCGGCTGTTCCAACATCCTGATATTTTTCTCCAACAGTGGCGATATCGTTTCTTAAGTTTCTTATTATCGTTTCGTAGTCGTTCAGGAGGTTCGCAATCATGGTTTTTGCATCTGGATATTCGCCGGGATGTTCTTTAAGTCTCGTAAGTTCTAAGAATTCCTTAAGCGTTGCAACAGATTTCCCACCAAGTGTGCGAATTCTCTCAGCGATATCGTCAACGTATTCATTTAATTCTTCATACAATGTCTGAAAGAATTTGTGAAGATCATTAAATTGCATCCCGACGACATTCCAATGGTAATTTCTTGCTTTCGTATAAAGCACGTATTCATCTGCAAGCAAGGTGCTTAAAATTTTGATTACGCCTTCGAGATTTTGCTCTGTGATCCCAATGTTTGGCTTCATGGCTTTTTTCGTATTTAGTTTTTATTTTTCTTTAAAACCGTAAGCGTTGTAAAGTATTTGAATCGGATGCAAACCCTTTTTGCCTGTACCTTTTTCGATTTGCAATTGCGCAAGCGTGCAATCAGATGAAACAACGAATTTTACATCCTGACCATTCTGATTAATTTTATCAAAAATTGGCTTTCCAACCTTCATCGACATCTCAAAATACTCTTTTTTCATGCTCCATGTTCCATCGTGCCCTGAACAATGTTGTATCATTTCAACTTCGGTATCAGGAATCAACTCAAGCAATTCTTTTGACTTATAACCAATGTTTTGAGCTTTGAGGTGGCATGGTAAATGATAAATAATCTTGCCCTGAGGATTTTTGAAATCAGTTTTTAATTTTCTTTCTCTGTGAAGTTTCATCAGATATTCTGAGATGTCGTATGTATGCTTTGAAATCAACTTCGCATCCTCATCGTCTGGGAGAAGCATGGGATATTCTTGTTTAAACATATAGCCACATGTAGGTGCTGGAATTACAATATCATAACCTTGTTTAACATAATCGATGAGCGATTTAACATTGAACTTTGCATTTTTGACAGCGGAGTCGATGTCCCCACCATCTAAGAACGGCATACCGCAACATTTTTGTTGAGGGACGACGACTTCGACTTCGTTATGCTCTAAGATTTTTATTATGGCCTTTCCAATTTCTGGTGTGTTATAATTGACAGTGCAAGTATAGAACAATACAACTTTCCCATTTTTCGCTTCCTTTTTGCCATTTTGCTTTGAATATTTTTTGAACCACTTTTCAAATGTTTCACTGTGATATTCAGGTAAATTTCTCTCCTTATGGATTCCGATTGTCTTTTCCATCAAAACTCTGCTAAGTTTCAAGCGATTTGCAAGGTTCATCAAAGTTGCGAATTTACTGCCAATTTTTCCTATTAAATCCGCCTGCCCGAGAATTTTGTCGCGTAGAGGAATGCCCTCTTTTTTAGCTCTTACTGCTTTTGCTCTTAGCATCAATCTTGGAAAATCAAGTTCATAGTGATGGGGTGGGGTATAAGGGCATTTTGGGAAACAAAGTTTGCAATCATAGCAAAGGTCGACAACTTTGTAATAATCCTGCTTTGTCAAATCATCAAGATTATCTGTTTCATCAATTTTCTTAAATAAAAACTCAAAGGATGGACAAAGGTTGTAACAAAGTCGACAACCGTTACAGATATCGAAGATTCGATACATTTCTTTGAGGAGGGCTTCCTCATCCCAGAATTTTGGATCTTTTAAATCAAAGACCATGTGCTTTAGATTTTTTTGTTTTTAAATAAAAAATAAAAAACAAAACGGGGCTTGCGGGAAGCCCCGAGAGTTTTAGAAAAAATTACTTGCTACCGCCGGTTATGCTGTCAAGAGCCTTTTGGAATCGAGTAGCGTGTGATTTCTCAGCGCGTGCAAGCGTCTCAAACCACTCCGCGATATCATCGAAACCTTCCTCTCGAGCGGTCTTTGCAAATCCAGGGTACATCTCGGTATATTCATATGTTTCACCAGCGATAGCTGATTTGAGATTTGCAATTGTGTCACCAACTGGTTCGCCTGTGACTGGGTCACCAGCGCCATATTGTTTCAAAAAGTCAAAGTGCCCAAAAGCATGTCCTGTTTCACCCTCAGCGGTATCTCTGAAAACACCCGCAATATCTGGATAACCTTCAATATCAGCCTGACGGGCAAAGTAGAGATAACGACGATTTGCTTGGGACTCACCAGCAAATCCTGCTTTGAGATTCTCAAGTGTCTTTGTTCCTGCAAGTGATTTTGCCATGGCTTTTACTCCTTAATTTTGTTTTTTAATGATAACGATTACTATTTGCATTTATAATATACACTTTTAAAATCAATTTGTCAAGTTTTGCAAGATTAGAATTTATTAATTTTGAGGCAGGGGAGAAAGCCCCTGCCTTGTGATTTATCTTGAATTTTTGAGCAATTTTCTGAGCACAGTTTGCATTATGCCGCCATTTCGGTAGTATTCAACTTCGACAGGCGTATCGAGGCGGGCGATGACTTCAAAGGTTTTCTCCGTTCCGTCAGCGGATTTTGCTGTAACTTTTAAGATTTTCCTTGGGTATAAATCCTCCGAGATTCCGCTAATCGTAAATTCTTCAAAGCCAGTCAATCCGAGCGTTTCTCTATTCTCTCCCTTCTTGAATTCCAACGGGAGAACCCCCATACCAACGAGGTTGCTTCTGTGAATTCTCTCGAAGCTTTCTGCAATCACCGCTTTAACGCCAAGCAGATATGTTCCCTTAGCTGCCCAATCTCGCGAACTTCCTGTTCCGTATTCTTTTCCAGCTATTACGATAAGTGGACGATTTTCTTGTTTATAGCGCATAGCAGCGTCGTAGATAAACATTTTCTCTCCAGTGGGTATGTGGATTGTCCATCCACCTTCGACTCCGGGGAGCATTAAGTTTTTAATTCTCACATTTCCAAATGTTCCACGCATCATAACTTCATGGGCTCCTCGCCTTGCTCCAAATGTGTTAAATTCTTTCTTTGGGACCCCACGTTCAAGTAAATATTTTCCAGCGGGGCTATTTTCAGAAATTGCTCCAGCAGGTGAAATATGGTCAGTTGTAATCGAATCCCCGAAGACAGCAAGGCAATACGCGTTCACTATGTCTTTAAGTGGTTCTGGTTCAAGCGTTAAGTTCTCAAAGAATGGGGGATTTTGGATATAAGTAGAATTTGGATCCCATTCAAAAAGCTCGCTTTCGTTAACAGTTATATTTTTCCAGTAATCATTTCCTTCAAAGACATCTGCATATTTTTTCTTGAAAAGTTTCGAACTTAAAACTTTATCTATGACCTCTTTAATTTCATTTTGGCTTGGCCATATATCTTTGAGATAGACAGGGTTACCATTTGGGTCATAACCAATTGGTTCGGTTTCAAAATCTATATTGATTCTCCCAGCAAGTGCATAAGCAACCACAAGGATTGGGGATGCGAGATAATTTGCTTTTACTAAAGGATGAACCCTTGCTTCAAAATTTCTATTTCCGCTTAAAACAGCGCATACGACGAGGTTATCATTCTCTATGGCTTTCGATACCGGCTCTGGCAGAGGACCACTATTTCCGATACAGGTTGTACAACCATAACCAACAAGATGAAATCCAAGCGCTTCAAGATAGGGCATAAGTCCAGCTTGTTGGAGATATTCTGTCACCACCCTTGAGCCTGGTGCTAAGCTTGTCTTAACATAAGGTTTGGTGGTTAAACCTTTTTCAACTGCTTTTTTAGCAAGAAGTCCAGCACCAATTAAAACTGTAGGATTCGATGTATTTGTGCAAGATGTTATCGCTGATATTACAACTGAGCCATGTGTTAACTCAGATTTTTGACCTCGGTAAAAGATCTCGATCGTTTTCTTTTGCTCTAAGTCAATTTTATAGTTTTCTTTTAAAACTTTTTCAAATTGCGATTTTACCTCGCGAAGTAGGACTTTATCCTGTGGTCTACTTGGTCCAGCAAGCGTTGGTTCTATTTTGCTCATATCGACTTCAACGACATCCGTATATTCAGGTTGTTGAGAGTCATCGTATCTAAAGAGATTTTGTTCCTTCGCGTAATGTTCGACGATTTTGGCAAGTTTTTCTCTTCCAGTGAGTTTAAGGTATTTTATAGTTTCATCATCGATTGGGAAGAAACCGCAAGTTGCTCCATATTCTGGAGCCATATTTGCTATTGTAGCTCTGTCAGCGATTGAAAGTTTTGAGACACCTGGACCAAAGAATTCGACAAATTTTTCTACTACACCTTTTTTACGAAGGATGTTTGTTATGGTTAAAACAAGGTCTGTTGCAGTTGCTCCTTCAGGGAGTTCGCCAGTTAATTTGACCCCGATTACCTCTGGAATTGTTATATAATAAGGTTGACCCAACATTACAGCTTCCGCTTCAATTCCGCCGACGCCCCACCCGAGGACGCCAATTCCATTTATCATCGTAGTATGTGAATCTGTACCAACAAGCGTGTCTGGGAATGCAACTCCATCTTCGATTTGGACGACCTTTGAGAGATATTCGAGGTTGACTTGATGAATTATTCCAGTTCCGGGTGGGACGACCCTGAAGTTTTTAAATGATTTCTGAGCCCATTTTAAAAGCACATATCTTTCTTTGTTAAGTTCAAATTCTCTTCTCACATTCCAATCAAAAGCGTAATTCGTCCCAAAATACTCAACTTGGACAGAATGGTCGATAACCAGGTCGACAGGTTTAAGTGGATTTATTATTTTCGGGTCTTTGCCAAGGCGTTTAACAGCATCTCTCATCGATGCAAGGTCAACAACGCATGGGACTCCCGTAAAATCTTGAAGTAGGACTCTGGCGGGCATATAGGGGATTTCGCGAAGTTGTGGTTTCGGCTGCCATGATGCAATCGCCTTAACATCATCTTCTGTCACAAGGTAGTTATCGCAGTTTCTCAACATGTTCTCAACAAGAATTCTGATGGAATATGGAAGTTTCGAGATATTTGTTAATCCTTGAGATTCAAGCCAAGAGATTTTGAAAATTTTGAGTTTTTTCCTATCGACGGTTATTGTGCTTATTGCCTCTTTGAAGGGGTGTGTGTTGTTCATAGCGATGTGTTTTTTGGGTTTGTTTTTATTTCCTTTAACAAGTTAAACAAAAAGATGTAAATTTTCAAGGCGCGAATTCATCTCTTGGATAGAACTTCGGGGTTGACCACATTTGCCGGGATTTTCCCTGACAATACTTTGACGATGTTTTCTGCTGCGACAACTGCCATTTTTGTTCTTGTTTCAACTGTCGCGCTTCCGATATGTGGAGTTAAAACAACATTATCAAGTTCAATTAATTCTTTCGGAACGAATGGTTCGTATTCGAATACATCAAGCCCTGCGCCTGCTAATTTCCCGGTTTTTAGAGCTTTTATAAGTGCTTTTTCATCTACGACTTCGCCGCGAGATGTGTTTATGAGATAGGCTCCTTTTTTCATCAGGTTTAGTTCTCTTGCACCTATTAAATGTTTTGTTTTCGGAGTCAAAGGCACATGGATTGTCACTATATCTGAGTTTTTTAGCAATGTTTCAAGACTTACTTTTTTTGCTCCAACCTCTTCTTCGAGAGTTTCATTTTTATTTAAATTGAAATAAAGAACCTTCATTTTAAATCCCTTTGCCCTTAAACCTACAGCGGTTCCAATTCTTCCAGCGCCTATTATCCCAAGAGTTTTTCCAGCGAGTTCACTTCCAAGCAAAAGCATTGGAGCCCAGCCCTTGAACTTTCCTTTTCTTACAAATTTATCCGCTTCGACTATTCTACGCGTGACCGCAAGGATTAATGCCCATGTTAAATCAGCTGTCGCATCGGTTAGAACTCCGGGGGTATTTGTTACGATTATTCCGCGTTTTGTTGCTTCTTCGACGTCGATGTTGTTGAATCCAACCGCGTAATTTGAGATGACTTTACATTTGTCCATATTTGCGATGACTTTGGCATCTATTCGATCGTTGAGGAGGCACAAAATTGCGTCGACACCGCGAACTTTTTTAATAAGTTCGTTGTAAGTTAAGTTTCTGTCTTTTGTGTTAACTATGACGTTTTTGAAGTTCTTTTTTAAAATCTCAATGCCCGCTTCTGGGATTTGTCTTGTGACGAGTATGGTGTAATCTTTCTTCATAATGGCGTGGGGTTTTTGTTTTTTAAGATAAAAAAATTCCGACGCTTTTAAAAATATTGTACATAAACAGAGACATTGGTAGTTAGATTTTGTTTTGATATATTAAATAGGTTTCTCAGCCAAGGTTGAGGAAGGAATGAAGAACGAAATAAAGCTCGAAATAAATTATCCGATCACATCAAGCCCTATTGTTCACGATTTTAATTTGGATGGTGTAAATGAATTGATAGTAGTTGCAGATAAAGTTTATATTTTTGATCTATTAAATTTCAAGCTCATTGAGAAATTTGATGTGCCTGCACCATGCGCTTCTACTCCCACGATTTTGACAACAGATGAAGGTAGGAAATTTTTAATAGTTGGTTCAGACGATGATAATCTATACTTCTTCCCACTCGATGGGAGATCTGAAATCTTTTTCTTTAAGACAGAAGGCGATGTTTTCAGTTCTCCGTTAGTAAAAGATATAGACAATGATGGGCTTGAGGAAGTTATATTTGGTTCAGATGATTTTAAAATTTAGATGAAAATGGTAAAATAGCGAGTTCGTCATATTTTATGACGGAGGGTTTCGTTGCTTCGTCTCCCGCTCTTTTCCCAAATCAGGATGGAACATATGATATTGTGATTGGATCGTGGGATGAAAATTTATATAGAATCAATGCGAAAGGTCATTTGAAGTGGAAAGTAAAACTTTCAAACATTATTTGGTCATCCCCGGTTGTTTGTGATATAAATGGAGATGGTAGATATGAAGTTGTTGGGGTTTCAGATGCTGTTTTTATCGTTGATGAAAATGGTTCGGAAATTTTTTCCCATCAATTGGGGAGTTTCACTGTCTCATCACCGGCTTTATGTGATATTGACGATGATGGATTTGTTGAAATTGTAGTTTTAGCGGATGGAATTTACCTTTTCGATGAGGGACTTGTATTAAAGCCAGGATTTCCATTTAAAGTTGGGAGTATTTTTTGTTGGTCTTCTCCTATCATCATTGATGTAAATGGTGATGGGGTTCAGGAAATAATCGCATGTGATTATGCTGGTAATATGTGGATTGTGGATTGGAGCGATCCCAGGGTAGTACAAAAAATAAGAATATCAAGATTTCCCATTATATCAACGCCACTTGCTTGTGATATCGATAATGATGGATTTATTGAACTTATAATTTGCACAATGGGCGGGGAGATTTGGATTTTGCCGACTGTAGGTAAAGTATCGAAATGGAATCAATTTGGAGGTAAAAATGGAGATGGTTTGGTTTCTGAAAAATTTAAAAATATAACTGTAGGAGTTGAAAAAGTATATTTTGTTCAAGGATATAATTTTATTGAAGTAAAAGAAACGAAGATAAGAAGGGTTAGATATGGAGAGATCAATTTCTTTGAATTAGTTTTGAGAATAAATGAAAATTCGTTAAAAAGGGGGATGTTATATTTTGTGAAAAAGGGACAATTATTGCCTTCGCCTCTATTTGGCGATGGTGAAACTTTTATAGCTAGATTTCCACCGTTTAAGAGGTTTTCCTTGGTTAAGTGGTTCGTAAAACTTGAAGATAAAAGCGGAAATGTTCTTCGTTTCCCAAGGCATGGATTTAAGTTTTTTGTCTCGTTTTAGCTTTGTTCAAATATTTTATTGAACTCATCGACAAAAGCTTTCAAAGTTGGTTCATCGTAGAGGCAAAATCTTATTTCTTCAATCGTTGTGTTTGGGTTTTGTTTTAGGAATTTTGAAGCGGTGCTTAACAAAATTTTTGCGCATCTTTCTTTTGGAAAGCCGAAAATTCCCGCGCTAATTGCTGGGAATGAGATCGATTTAAGTTTTCTCTCGTCCGCAATTTTCAAGCTTGATAGAACTGCGCTTTCAAGTTTTTCATCTTCATTTTTATCTCCGCCTTGCCACACTGGACCAACTGCATGGATTACAAATTTTGCAGGTAAATTTCCTGCCCCCGTTATGGCGGCGCTTCCCGTCGGAACATAGCCAATTTTATCGCTTTCCTCTTGGATTATGTGACCACCTTTTCTGACGATGGCGCCCGCGACGCCTCCACCGTGTTTTAAATATTCATTTGCTGCGTTTACAATTGCATCAACTTGTTCTTCTGTTATGTCGCCATGAACTATGCGAATTAACTTTCCGTTGATTTTTGTTTCATGTAAAACTTTGTTAGCCATTTTCTTTCTCTTTTTATTTTTCAAAATTTAACGGTTTTGCTTT
>JBEPZK010000015.1:0-43956 GCA_041640855.1 Candidatus Kryptoniota bacterium | reverse complement strand
TATCAGTATAACCAAGGATGAGCTCATTAACAATATTGTTAGCGAAAACACTCCTCAATTGAAGAACGGTTGAATTTGTAACATTTTGAGTTTTGTATCTTGTGTTCTCAGCGTAAATAGTAGCGACCTGTGGTGTTGGTATACCTGATGTTGCGGGACCGTTATCATCAAAGGCGTCCAGATAGCTATGCCTTAAAGTTAACCTATGCTCTTGGCTTAAGTTAAAATCAAACCTAAGGAAAAGCTTATTGCTTTCCCTTCCAAACCTGAAATTATCGAATGAACCTGTTTCATAACCATACTTTTCCTTCAAAGCCCTGCGAAATGCTTCTACACTATCAGGTGAAAGAGTGTATATGTTTGTTCCAATTGTTGGAGCACCAAAAACTCGAGACAACGGGGACTTGTAACGTGTTATCTCACCGTTTATGAAGAAGAAAAGTCGATTTCTGAGAATTGGTCCACCAAGTCTAAATCCGGTTTGATAGTCTGAAAAATCCGGATACTTTCTTCTCAATGTGTCTGGACTTTTACCGATGAAATCTTGATTTCTTCCGTAGAGGAAGAACGCCCCTGAAAATCTGTTGGTACCGCTTCTTGTAATAGCATTTACTCCAGCGCCAGTGAAACCACTTTGTCTCACATCGTAAGGTGCGATTACAATTTGGAATTCCTCAATTGCTTCAAGGCTTATCGGCGTTACATTCGATTGACCTGCTGGTGCCCCAGTTCCACCAAGTCCAAAAAGGTCATTATAGTTTACACCATCGACTTGGATATTATTGTAACGATTGTTTCTGCCCGCAGCGCTATAACCGACAAAATAAGGTGAGATTTTGTAATAATCTTGGAAACTTCTTGAAATCGTCGGAAGTACATCGATTTGCTGTCTCAAGACATTTGTCGCTGGACCTGTTCGAGCAGCGTTTATTAATCCTACCCTTTCACCTACAACTTCAACTTCGCCAAGTTGAACCGGTTGTTCACTAAGCTTAAAATTAAGCGTCAAATTTTGTCCAAGTGTCAGAAATACATTTGAAATTTTCTGCTGTGCATAACCAACATAAGAAACTGTTACAGTATAGGGACCGCCAACTCTCAACCCCGTCAAATTATAATTTCCATCGACTCTTGAGATTGTTCCATAAACAGTTCCGCTGGGCTCATGGACAGCGAGTATATTAGCTCCGGGAAGTGGCTCTCCCGCCTGAGTTGTCACAACACCACTTATGCTTGCGGTTGTGACCCCTTGAGCGGAGACAATCGCAGGGATTAAGAGAAATAGCCCCAAAAGTAGGATTACCTTTTTCATTGGGCTCACCTATAATTTTTGTTTTTATTTTGGCGAATTTAGCTTTCGCCTTGAGTAAAATTTAGAAAATTAAATCTAAATTTTCAATTAAGCTAAATTTAAAATTTCATTAAGGAACTATCTCAAACCAAACATCGCAACTGAACTCTGGGCAAGGTCAACTATAGGTCCAAAATAAACACCAAACAATAAAGTCGGTATCAAAAGGACAAGTATAACTGCAATATGTACGGTAGAAAGAGCGATCGGGGATTTCTCCAACTCAGGGTCTCTCAGAAACATATTTCTCACAACCCTGATGTAATAATAAAGCGAAACGACGCTATTTAAAACTCCAACGACTGCGAGCCAAATAACTTTCGCATTTATAAGAGCGGAGAAAAGATAAAGTTTCCCCACAAATCCAAATGTCGGAGGAATTCCCGTCAAAGAAACCAAAAAAATTGTGAAAGCAACACCAAGAAATGGCATACGATACCCAAGCCCTTTGTAAACTTCTATATCCTCACTTCCTGTTTTTTCAGCGACGACCATAACGCAATAAAAAGCACCAAGATTCATAAAAAGATAAGCAAGGAAATAAAGCAACATCGCCGAGATACCCAAATTTTGGGCGACGACAACACCCATTAAAATATACCCCGCATGAGCTATGCTCGAATATGCAAGCATCCTTTTCAAATTGTTCTGCCATATAGCAATTATATTACCAACTGTCATAGTCAAAGCTGAAAGAATCGCGATTATCTCGGTCCAAGGCAATCCTTGAATTATAGCCCACGCACCCTCAATTCCAACTGTCACTGTTCTATCTATGAAACTTGCTTTTAAAAATCTCACAAGCATCGCAAACCCAGCAGCCTTTGAACTAACAGATAGAAAGGCGGTAACAGTTATCGGCGCACCCTCATACACATCAGGAGTCCAGTAATGAAATGGAACAGCGGAAATTTTATAACCAAATCCTGCAAGCATAAGTATTAAAGCGATCAGCAAAACAATTGGGCTATAACCACTTGATAGAAGAGAAGCGTTTATCGCATATATATTTAATTCACCTGTCAAACCGTAAATCAGAGAAATCCCATAAAGCATTAATCCAGATGATAAAGCCCCATAAATCACATATTTCATCGAAGCCTCGCTCGAACGCTCTGACTCTTTGATATAACCCGCAAGAATATATGAACTTATGCTCACCAACTCAAGCGAAAGATACATCATCAAAAGATTTACAGAACCAGCCATTAAAAATGCGCCGAGCGTTAAACTTAAAATTAAAAAGTAATACTCGCCAAGCCTTCTCCGAGCGGATGTTTCCTTCAATTCATACGATTGCAACGAAAAAACGATGATTATAAAAGCGGAGAGAATGAATATAAATTTGAAAAATGTTGAATACGAATCTACGACAAACATCGCCCTGAAAATTTGGTATGTCCCTCCGTACTGTTTCACCGTGAAAAACGAGGTAACAGCCAACCCAACAAGCGAAACATAAGCTCCGATATTTCGAACTTTTCTCCCAAAAATCAAATCAAGGATAATTACAAAAGCTAAAGTTAAAGTTAATGTGATTTCAGGTAGAAAATTTTTCAAGGATTGTATTAGTTCTATTCCGAACTGCTCAACCATCTTCTTTCACCAGATTTAATTTTTATGGCAAAATTCCAATTTGCATTCCTCCTGCCTGGCCCATTTCAGAAACGAACCTAACAAGATGATTGACAGATGTATTCATCAAATTGATCAACGGGCTCGGGTAAACCCCGAGGAAAATAACTATAATTGCAAGCGGAACCAATGTTACAAGTTCACGCGCATTTATATCCGGAAGGTTTTTCCACCTGTCTGGCAACTGTCCAAAGAAAAGACGTTGGGTTGTCCAGAGAATGTATCCTGCTGTTATGATAACTCCAGTTGCAGAGAAAATAGCGATCCACTTATAAGTTTGGAAAGCGCCGAGAAAAACAAATGCTTCACTTATAAATCCGCTCAATCCAGGAAGACCAAGCGCTGCAAAGAAAGCAACTATAACGATTCCGAAATACTTCGGCATTTGATTAGCAAGTCCACCAAACTCATAAAGACCACGTGTATGAGCTCTGTCATACAAAACTCCAACGATTAAGAATAGCATTGCTGTTATCGTTCCATGATTAAACATCTGCATAATTGCGCCGGTTACACCTTGCGTATTCAATGCCGCCATCCCCAAAACCACATAACCCATATGGCTTATACTTGAGTATGCGATAAGTTTCTTAAAGTCCTCTTGAGCCATCGCCGCAAGCGCCCCATAGACGATGTTTATAAATCCAAGGATTGCCATTGGCAAAGCGTATTTAAGCATCCCATCCGGAAATATCGGAAAACTTATTCTCAACATTCCATAAGTTCCCATTTTCAAAAGGACGCCAGCAAGAATTACACTTATCGGAGTTGGAGCTTCAACGTGTGCATCAGGAAGCCAGGTGTGGAACGGAACAATTGGAACTTTTATCGCAAAACCAATAAACAACGCAATGTAAGCAATATACCTCCAAGTTGTGTGCAAACCTGAGAAAATAGCTCCAGGCTCGTAATTTTTCGGGTCCATCATCGCAAGCATATTGAATGTGTGAACTTTCTCACCTGTTACAGGGTCAATTATGCTCGTGCTGAAATAAAGCCCGATCATAACGAGAAGCATCAAAACAGAACCAAGCAAAGTGTAAATGAAAAACTTTATCGCAGCATATTCACGCCTTGGACCTCCCCAAATCCCTATCAAGAAATACATCGGAAGAAGCATAACCTCCCAAAAGATGTAAAACAAGAAGAAATCAAGCGCCACAAATACGCCCATCATCCCAGTATCAAGTAAAAGATAAAGCGCATAATATCCCTTTGCCTTCGGCAACTCCCATGACGCAATCGAACCAATAAAACATATCAAAGCAGTTAAGACAACCATCGGCATACTTAAACCATCGACGCCAAGGAAATACTCAATCACAATTCGACCAAACCAAGCAACTCCGCTGACATCTATCCAGCGATATTTTTCAACAAACTGAAAACCTTCAAGTGTATTTATCCCCGCGAGGTCATATCGATAATTTAAAAGCAAAACAACAGCAAGTATAACTTGAATCCCAGTAGCGACGACTGAAATCCATTTTATCCAAATTTCTCTCCCCTTTGGAACCAGCAAAACTAAAATCATCGCAAGAATCGGCAAAAACACAATCCAAGTTAAAATTCCAATGCCAAGTATTTGCATTTATGCTTCCTTACTTTATTTTGTTTTTGAAACTTTAATTTTCAACCAAGGAAAATATAGAACAAAACTATCACAGCAAAGACGACATAGATTATATATGTCTGAACTTTTCCATTTTGCAATAACCTCACAACATAGCCAAAAAATCCAGTTACATAAGCAACCAAATTCACAAGACCATCAATTATATTCCAGTCGAATTTGCCTATTGAGAAAGACCACAACTTAGTCAAATAAGCAGAGCCATCGACGATTCCATCGATAACTTTCAAATCAAACCACCTTGCAAATCGTGATATCCCAAGCGTTGCGAGAACAAAGGTGTTCGCGTAAAGTTCGTCAAAATACCATTTATTTTTGAGAAATGTATAAACTGGTCTAATTGCATTCGCAACTTTTTCCGCGCTTATTTTACCCCATTGATAAGTCAAAAAAGCAAACAATATTCCAAGTCCAGCCATTCCAAGAGAAAGCAACATTGCCGGGATATGCGCCTTATGCAAAGCGTGGTCATATTCTGTAATCGCAGCACCCTCTTCCAATTTTACAGGAAGGTTAAACTCAAATTGTTGCTGAGTTGGAACAACGCTTCTTGGCTTATGTATATATTTTTCAACCCAAGTTGAACTTGCATCAAAAGGATTAGGTCCGAAGATAAACCACAAGGATAAAATCGCAAGTATAACAAGCGGGACAGTCATAACCTTCGGGGATTCGTGGATATGTTCAAACACATCTTTTCTCTTCGGCTCGCCGTGAAACGTTAATATCAATAGCCTAAACATATAAAAAGCAGTCAACCCAGCGACGAAGAAACCAATAAAAGGTATCAATACATGTCCGCTTAACTTTCCAAACGCAAAAGCCCCAGCAAGGATAGAATCTTTACTCAAAAATCCAGACGTCAATGGAATACCAGAAATTGCAAGCGTATAGATTAAAAAAGTATAATAAGTTACCGGCATTTTCTTCTTCAATCCGCCCATATTGCGGATGTCTTGAGGGTCAGTGTGATGGTCATGAACTTTGTGCAAAGCATGATGCATTGCGTGGATTACGGAACCAGAGCCAAGGAAAAGCCCTGCTTTAAAAGCAGCATGCGTCACGAGATGGAAAAATCCAGCGACGTAAGCACCTGAACCAAGCGACATCGTCATATATCCAAGTTGTGAAATGGTCGAATAGGCAAGAACCTTTTTTATATCTGTTTGCGTGATAGCAATCGTCGCAGCGATAAATGCAGTTATAGCACCAATGTATGCAATAAACGTAAGAGCGTCCGCGGTCATCATCGCATAAGTTCTTGCGGTGAGATAAACTCCAGCAGCAACCATTGTGGCAGCGTGAATTAAAGCGCTAACTGGCGTTGGACCCTCCATAGCATCGGGTAGCCAAACATGGAGAGGAAATTGAGCTGATTTACCAATTGCGCCACAAAAAACAAGTATACCAGCTGCTGTTAATAAACCACCAGATAACTTCCCCTGTTCAATTCCAGCGAAAACTTCACCAAAATTAAAAGTTTTCAAACTTGCCCAAATTATCATTATTCCAACGAAAAATCCAAAATCTCCAACTCTATTTACAATAAACGCTTTCTTGGCTGCGTCAGATGCAGATTTTTTCTCATACCAATGACCAATTAAAAGATAAGACGAAACACCAACAAGTTCCCAGAAGACATACATTGTGAAAAAGTTATTCGTCAAAACAATTCCAAGCATTGAAAATGTAAAGAAACCAAGGTAAGCAAAATATCTCGAATATCTCACATCATCCTTCATATAACCAATTGAGAAAATATGAACAAGCGAACTTATAACTGTCACGACGACAAGCATCGTCGCAGATAAATTATCCACCAAAATCCCAAGCGTAATCTTCATCTCTCCCCAATCTTTCACAAATCCAAAGTTCACCCATTCAAATTTCCACTCTATTGGCTCAGGAAAGTTTAAAATTTTATTAAAGAAGACAACGAATGAAAGAATCAACGAACCTAAAACTAAACCTGTCTCAATCACATCCCCTTGTCTTGGCAATCTTCTCCCAAAGAAAATCAAAAGTAAGAAACCACCTAAAGGTAGAAGCAAAGCAAGGATTGAAAACAAGATTAATGTATCTTGAGCCATGCGAATTCAACTTTTTTATTTTTAAAGTCCCTCCCAAACATAGGCACTCATTGTTTTAAATTATCTATTTCGTCAATATTAACGGTGAGAAAGTTTTTATAGATGTTTAAAACGATCGCGATTGCGATAGCAGCTTCAGCTGCAGCGAGAATTATGACAAATATCGCAACAAGATGTCCTGTAATATCGCCGGTTGAATACTTTGAAAAAGCGATGAAATTTATATTTGCTGAGTTCAAGATAAGCTCAATTCCCATCAAGACCATTATCGCATTTTTTCTCGTGACGACCGCGTAAATCCCAAGCGAAAAAAGTATTGCGCTTACGACAAGGAAATGCTCAAGCCCGACATTTTTAAACATCGATAGATTAACTTGCATAATAATATCCACTTTTATTTTTCTTTTCGAGCAATTATAACTGCTCCAAGCAAAGCGACAAGTAATACAACCGAAGCCACTTCAAACGGTAAAAGAAAATCCGTCATCAACTTTTCTCCGATTTTCTTCGTCGTACCTTCCCACTGCACATTGAACACATTAAACCATCTCGTTTTCAAAACCACCCCAACAAGAGTTCCCATAATTGCACCCGTTATAACGATTGCGGGTCCAACATGCAATGTCTCGGTTCTAACAGGGACATCGAAAACCTTGGTTGTAAGCATCACGCCGAAAATTATCAACACAAGAATT
The DNA here is from genome assembly GCA_041640855.1 of Candidatus Kryptoniota bacterium. GTDB lineage: Bacteria > Bacteroidota > Ignavibacteria > Kryptoniales > Kryptoniaceae > Kryptonium. The sequence continues at coordinate 36,552 of JBEPZK010000015.1, read as the reverse complement.
CCGCCAACATATATTAAAACCTGTGTCACGGCTATAAAATCAGCATTGAGCAAGATATACAAACCTGCAACCCCAAAGAAAGTGAAAAGGAGAGCAAAGGCAGAATAGATTATGTTTCTTGCACTGACCACTACTATTGCTGAACCAATTGTTATAATCGCAAGCAAATAAAAAGCCAGGTCGAATAAACTCATACTATCGTTTTTTTTGTTTTTAAGATTTCATTTCAGATTCTCCCGGATTTGAAACAGTAGTAGGCTCAGATGGCTTAACCACCTTCTTCATCTTTTGCTCAAGTTCAAATTGTTCAACTTGCTTTTTCTTCATCTCCGCTTCCTCAGGAGTAAAGTTGCTGAAATGATAAATTAAATTATGCCTCTTGTATTCAGAGAACTCATAAACATCCGTCATATAAATACATTCGGTTGGGCACGGGTAAACACAAAGCCCACAGTAACAACACTTGCTTATATCTATGTCAAATTTCGTCACCCACAAACGCTTCTTATTTCCGGTTGATGTAACGCCAAGGTCTTCATTTGGCAAAGCCTTCACAGTTTCAATCGTGATGCAATCAACTGGACAAGCCATCTCGCATTGCTTACACCCAATGCAATCATCTATATTGACATAGAGACGATTTCTGGCTCTTTCAGGAAGTTTTAACTTAACATCGGGATATTGAATTGTAACAGCTCTGACGAAAAGATGTTTGAAGGTTAGTTTCAAACCGACTAGAATCGTCCACAGAGCGATGAATATATTTTTAAAGTATTGCTTCATCTTAAAACGATTTTTATTTTAAAATTGCCCATAGACCAACTATCATTATATTCACGAATGAAATTGGAGTTAGCACCTTCCATGAAACATACATCAATTGGTCAACCCTTAACCTTGGCAAAGTCCATCTCAACATTATCTGCAAAAACACGAAGAACAAACCTTTTGAAACAAACCAGAAAACTCCCCAAACCGGACCTGATAAAAATTCCCCGAATGGGCTATTCCAACCGCCAAAGAAAAGTATCGCTGAAATTCCCGACACCAGGAACATATTCGCATATTCAGCAAGATAAAACATTGCAAATTTCATTCCGGTATATTCAGTATGATAACCAGCCACAAGCTCTGATTCCGCTTCTGGGATATCGAATGGAGTTCTATTAACCTCAGCAAGCGATGCAGTAAAGTAAATCAAAAAAGTTATAAACATAAATGGTGGATATTTAAAAATTATCCAATTAAATATCCCACCCTTTTGCATCTCACATATCTCTTGAAGATTCAGCGTTCCAGTGACAATTATAACCGTCAAAATCGACAAAGCAGTTGGAATTTCATAACTTACAATTTGAGCAACCGAGCGCATCGCCCCGAAAAGCGAATACTTATTATTCGAAGCCCACCCAGCCATCAAAATTCCTATTACAACGAACGAAGTTATGGCGATTATATAAAAAATTCCAACATTTAAATTTGAAGCGATAAATGTAGATGTGAATGGCAAAGCTGCATACGCTGCATATGAACTTGCGAAGACGATAATCGGCGCAAGAGTGAACAAAATTTTATCCGCACTTACGGGAGTTATATGTTCTTTCGTCAAAAGTTTCACAAGGTCAGCTATAGGCTGTGCCCAGCCGTGAAATCCGCCAGTATACATATAACCCAAGCGGTCTTGGACATGAGATGCGACTTTTATCTCAACCCAAAGAATGACAATTGCATAGGTAAGTATGAAAAGAAGCGGGATTAACGATGCAATCAGCATGTTTAAAATCTCAGGCATTTTCAAAACTGATTTGTTTTTAAAATTTCACCTATCAACCTCACCTAGAACTATATCAACGCTTCCAAGTATAGCTACAAGGTCTGCGATCATATAACCTTTTGATATCTCCGGCAAAACAGACAAATTCACAAAACTTGGTGCCCTTGCTTTCACCCTAAATGGGCTCGATGTATGCCCATCGCTTATGATGTAAAATCCAAGTTCTCCTCTCGGATTTTCCGTTCTGAAATAAACTTCACCTTGTGGCGGTCTAACTTTCTTCGGTATAGCAGAATGAACGTCTCCAGGTGGAAGCTGTTCCCATGCTTGCTCTATTATCTTCAAACTTTCTTCCATCTCCCTCACACGAACATAATATCTATCCCAACAATCTCCCACCGTCCCCATCTTTCCTTCTCCAACTGGGATATCAAACTCAAATCTATCATAAACAAGATATGGTTCATTTTTTCTAAGGTCAAATTTAACGCCCGAGCCACGCAACATTGGACCGCTACAACCATAGTTAATCGCGACATCAGCGGGAAGAACGCCAATATTCGCAGTTCTATCGATGAAAATTTTATTAAAGGTCAAAAGGTCATTTATCTCTTTCAAAGCCTTCGGAAAGGTTTTCAAAAACTCCTTAAGTTTTTTCCCAAACTCCGACGGTAAATCATGCGAAAGCCCTCCGATCCAGATATAGTTATAAAGCAACCTCGCTCCGCATGTTATCTCAAATAGATCAAGGATTTTTTCTCTTTCTCTAAAGCACCACAAAAACGGAGTGAAAGCACCAAGGTCTAATCCATAAGTTCCAATCGCAAGAAGGTGACTTGCTATCCTTTGAAGTTCCGCCATTATCACGCGGATATACTGAACCCTTTCCGGAACCTCAATCCCCATCAACCTCTCCACCGCAAGGACATAAGCAAGTTCATTCCCCATCGCTGCGACATAATCCATTCTATCAACATATGGTATAACTTGCTGATAATTCGTCATCTGTTCAGCGTGCTTTTCAAAACAACGGTGAAGATAACCGATATGTGGAATCACATCCACGATTATTTCACCATCGACAACAAGTTCAAGCCGTAAAACCCCGTGTGTCGATGGATGTTGCGGACCCATATTTAAAATCATTGTATCGGTTTTCAAATCCCCCTTTACAGAGCGAGTCGTTATTTCAAATGTAGCCATTAAACTTAACTCCGTTTTTTTATTTTTAATCTATCTCAATACGGAACTTTCATACCATTGTAAAACTCCGGAACCTGAAAATCTTTTCTCAGTGGATAACTACCCTCAGGCCAATCATAAGGCATCAAAATTCTCCTCAAATCTGGATGACCTTCAAATATAATCCCAAACATATCGTAAGCTTCCCTTTCATGCCAATTTGCACTTTTCCATACAGATTCGACAGACTGAACAACTGGATTTTCAACTGAAACTTTAACCTTCAAAACAAAACGATGCGAATGTTTCATCGAATAAAGATGATAAACAACGCCAAGCGTTCCATTGCCATAATCGACCCCGCTCAAACACATAAGATAATCAAAGGCAAGTTCAGGCTCATCTCTCAAAAATTCGCAAATCTCTTTAACTCTATCTGGTTTAACTTCAAGATAAGGCTCGACGACTGCGTCGGGCTTAAACTCAACTATTGCGTCTTCAAATTTTGATTTTATTTTCTCAAAAATTTCATTTGCCTGCATTTTCTCCATATACTTTTATTTTTCTTCAACATAAATTGGTGGCAGTTTCTTCTTTACCAAACTTTCGCGTCTTATCTTCTCGCGAAGTTTAATTATTCCTTCAAGCAGTGCTTCAGGTCTTGGCGGACAACCCGGGACATAGACATCAACTGGAATGACTCTATCAACACCTTTCAAAACGTGGTATCCGTGTTCCCAATATGGACCCCCGCAATTTGCACAACTTCCCATCGAAATTACATACTTTGGGTCTGGCATTTGCTCGTACAATCTTTTAACGCGCGAAGCCATCTTTAAAGTCACAGTTCCAGCAACAATCATCAAATCAGCTTGTCTTGGTGACGACCTTGGTATTATCCCAAATCTCATAATATCGAAATGCGATGCAGACGCTGCCATCATTTCAATAGCGCAACATGCAAGCCCAAATTGCATCATCCACAAAGATGATAACCTCGCCCAATTTAAAAGGTCTTCAACTGTTGTTATAACTATGTTTTCGCTTTCAAATCTTTTATCTAAAAGTCCCATTTTAAATCTCCAAATTTTATTTTTCAAATCGCAAGAACTTACAACTCCGCTTCTTCAAGCTCTTTTCGTTCAACTTTTAAATACTTCGGTCTTGGCTTGTCCCATTCAAGGTCTCCCTTTGCCCATGCATAAACATAACCAAGTATCAAAATCAAAAGAAAGACCACCATCTCAATGAATGCAAACAGACCAAGTTCTCTATAAATCACAGCCCACGGGAACAGAAAGACAACTTCAACATCAAAGATTAGAAATATAAGCGCAATCGTATAAAACCTTATATTGAACCTCACCCATGGATTCCCGATAGGCTCTTCTCCGCACTCATAAATTGTGGATTTTTCTGGGTTGGGTCTGTGGGGGCGAATCAAGCGGTTTACAGCTAAAGCCACAATTACAAAGATCGAACCAATAATTAAAAACAGCAAAACCTTCGCAAATTCATTTAACATAAAATTCCATCTTTTGTTTTGTCAAACAACAAAACTCTTTGCAAATATATCAAAACCGCAGGATAAATTCAAATTTAAAAAATTCACGGCAAAGGCAACTTCCTCTTTTGCATAAAAAGCGTCCAATCGACATTTCTTTCAAGTAATGGAACCGCAATGATTCTATTGTTGAAGCCAAGAAAACGCACGACAATCGTATTTATATATGTTACCTCAACTGATTTCAAAAGTTCAGGTTTGACCGTTACAGTATATTTATCCGCAAGTGAACCAATAAATTTGTTCAAAATAAGATTGAAAGTATCGTAATTGACGATGTAGAGTGTATCCTTTGGCTTTCTTTTATCAAGAAGTCTAAAGATCGAATAGCCATAATCCGTGTAAAGTGGCCCATAAAGTTCGCCAACTTCAAGCGAGCCAGCGATTTGACCGATCTCGCCGAGCTGATTTGAAAGAACATATCCTATCACACCTCCTTTTTCTCTGACCTCCTCACGTTTCGTGAACTTTCTCGCAAGTTCTCCCATATCATAGCCGGACTTTATTAAACTCAAAAGCGAATCCGCAAGTTTGAGATCATCAACCCAAATTTCCTGAATTTTTATCTCCCAAACCTCACTATTTTGAGAATAAACCTTCAAAAGTTCGTCAGCGGTTATCGTACTTTTTGATTGCAACGAATCGAGAAAGAGTTTTTTAACAGCATAAGCAAGATAAGCATCTTTCCACATTTCCATATCCTTCAAAACAGCGGGGGATTTATCAAGCCCGCGTCGATAACCTTCAAAAGCAAGAAATTCTTCGTTTATTATCGTTTTCAGCAAACTATTTAAAACACCGCCGACGCTTTGCCTTTCTGACCGAAGAACAAATCCCTTAAACGAAAGTTGGTCTATGACATAATCAAGAGTCCTGTTGAAACTATCAGCCTTCAAAAAATAATGGTCGAGGTAATTCGCAAGCCTTGTTTTCAAAGTGAGGAAATCATCTCTAAGTAAAGCGAGGGGATAAACCGATACATTTTCAGCCCTTCGGACGAGTTTTTTCCTTTCAACGATGTCGTTTATCTCCTTATAAAGAAGTTTCAGAAGATGTGCGTCGACTTTTAAAATTTTTCCTTTTCCAAACTCTTGGACAAATTCAAGAAATCTTTTCTTCTCCTTTCGAGTTTGAATTATTTTTTTAACTTGACTTTTAGCGCTTTCGATTTGGTCTGGACTTAAACCCAATTTCGATGTCTTGTTGACAAGTTTTATTATATACCAAGATGAATCAACCTCTATTGGCTGATATACTTCCCCGACCTGTAGATAATCATAAATGACTTTTTCAATCGACTCTTCGATTTCACCCCATCTCAATTTTTCAACATTACTTTCCTGACCAAGTTTAACGATCAGAGAATCGAAATCTTCACCACGTTTTAATAAATTCCACAATGAATCCGCTTTTTCTTTGGTTTCAGCGATGATGTACTTAATCTCAACCTCGGTATTAAACTTGGGCAACGCTTTGAGAATTTCTTCCTCTGTAACTTTGACTTTATCCTTTATTTCCTGTTTATAAAGCTCATCGAGGACGAGAAGGTGTTCCGTTTGCCTTATCGCTCGTTGTATTTCTGGATTCTTATCGAGACCAAGTTCAAGTGCTTCAAGTGCAAGGAGTTTTTCCGCTATCATTGAATACAAAAATTCAAGCTTATTCTTTTCGACCTGTGTTTTCTTCTCTTTCCCACGCCAAATCGTTAGTTCATATCTTTCGATAAAATCGCGAACGGTTATGGATTTATTTCCCACTTTTGCGAGCGTGTCATTCGCTATTTCAACTGATTTAAACCATGTTTGCGGTAAAATCTCCTGAAGTGAAACGAGGAAAAGAAGAGCAAGATAAACAATTTTCCTCATCCAACTGGATGATTAATTTTTTCAAAAGATAACCAAAACTCAGGAAAGTTCAAAAATTTTTAAAATTTACAGAACATTTGTCGTTTTGAATGGCATTTTGGGGGTCCTTAGTAGATTTGGCAAACTAATATCTGTGCTCGCATTTATTTATCAGCATTATGCTATGTTTGGATATTTTTGTAAGTTTGTTCGTGGTAGTTGAAAAATTTTATAATTTTTTTTAGTTTAAAATCGAAAGAACAAAGAATTTAATTTTGAGGTAGCAATGAACCTCACCGACGAAGAAAAATTGGAACTGCTGCGAATAGCTCGCCAGTCAATCACAAGTGTCGTCAATGGGCGGGGCCTTCCTGAAGTTGAACCGAAAACGGAAAATCTTAAAACCCCATGCGGGGCATTTGTTACGATCACCATTAACGATAATCTAAGGGGTTGCATAGGTTATGTTGAGCCCGTTAAATCTCTTGCGGAGGCAGTTAACGAAGTCGCAGCTAAATCTGCCCTTGAAGACCCAAGATTTCCACCCGTTGAACCTGATGAGGTCGATAAATTAGAGATTGAAATCTCTGTTTTATCTCCGCTAAAACTTATCAAGTCGACAGATGAGATAAAAGTTGGCGAGCACGGGATAATGATAAAGAAAGGATGGAGGCGAGGTCTGCTTCTTCCGCAGGTTGCAATTGAGCATAATTTAACGAAGGAAGAATTTCTAGAGCACACATGTTTGAAAGCTGGTTTACATCCTGATTGCTGGAAGGAAAAGGATACGGAAATTTACATATTCACGGCGATTATATTTAAAGAAAGCGATTTTAAACAAAAAATAGAGGAAAATTTATGAACAAAGAAAAAATTCGTCAACCTGCGGTTGCAGGTTTATTCTATCCAGATGTCCCATCCATTTTAAATGCAGATATTGAAAGAATGTTTGAAAAAGCCAAGGATATAGTGGGCGATAAAAAAATTAACGGCGAAATAAAAGCTATAATAGCACCTCACGCTGGGTATATGTATTCGGGGCAAACAGCAGCTGTTGCATATTCTTTGATCCGCGGCAAAAAATACGATATCGTCGTTATCGTTTCGCCAAGCCATAGAGAATATTTTGATGGGATTTCAATTTACGATGGAAAAGCTTATAAAACACCGCTTGGCGAAGTTAACATTGATTTTGAAATTGTTGAGAAACTTCTAGATGCTGGTCAAGGCTTGATTGAGGTTTCCTCTTACGGTCACAGAGCTGAACATGCGGTTGAAGTTCATCTTCCATTTCTTCAAAAAGCGTTGAACAGCTTCAAGTTTGTTCCAATTGTGATGGGAGATCAAAAATCTGAGTATTGTTTTCGCCTTGGTGAGATATTAGGCGAGGTTTTAAGAGATAGAAATGCCTTAATCGTAGCAAGCACTGACCTATCGCATTATTATCCGTATGATGTTGCAGTTAAACTTGATAAAATCGTAATCGATGCGGTTGAGAAATTCGATGAATTTAAACTTATGAATGACCTCGAACAACAAAGGTGCGAGGCATGCGGTGGAGGCCCAACCGTCGCGGTTATGCATGCTGCAAAGAAACTTGGTGCAAATAAGTCCGAAGTCCTTTACTATTGTAATTCTGGAGATGTGACGGGCGATAGGTCCGGAGTTGTCGGATATCTATCAGCTGTCCTATTTAAGCAGGTTGACTGAGATTGACTTTTAAAGCATTCGACATATCGATTGTCGGCGCAGGAAGAGTTGGAACTTTGCTTGCGAAATTTTTAAGCGATGTTTTGGGACATAAAATTGTCGCTGTTATAAGTAGAACCGACGACTCGCTAAATAGGTTTACAAGAAAATTTAAAGTTGACATAGCCTCGAAATCGCTTTCGGACCTGCCCTCAAATGTAGAGGTAATTTTCATAACCACACCAGATTCAGTTGTAAAAGGGGTCGCGGATAAAATTGCATCGCTTGAGAATTTGAATTTCAAAAATCTTACGGTATATCACACATCGGGAGTTTTAACAAGCGATGTTTTATCAAGTTTGCACTCGCTTGGGGCTGAGGTTGGCTCGCTTCACCCTGTTTATTCTGTTTCGCATTTTGATTATTCTGTTGACGAGTTGAGAAAAGTTAAATTCACACTTGAAGGTAGCAAGAGAATTTACGACATAACCAAATGGATTTTTTACGATTTTAACGAAAACATATTCCATATTGAGAAATCACAAAAGATTCTTTATCATATAGCTTGCGTTTTCGCATCAAATTATCTTGTTTCTCTATTAAACGCGGTGGACGAAATTTTTAAAAAGGCAAATTTAAATTTCGACCATAAATTTTTGTTTCCGCTTATTGAGATTTCGCTTAAAAATGCAAATGAACTCGGCGCAGTCAACGCGCTCACAGGTCCAATAGAAAGAGGAGATTTTGAAACTGTTCGGCTTCACCTCGAAGAACTCAAAGATAAATTTCCGGAAATTCTGCCCCTTTATTCATCGCTTGCGATTGAGACAATAAGAGTGGCATTCAAGAAGAAAAGCATCTCTGCCAATCTTGCATCTCAAATGCTTAATCTCGTAAGTTCATATATTGGTAAAAAATAACTCGATCTTGGCTTATGGTCGATTATCACATGCATACAAAACTTTGCAAACACGCAGAGGGCGAAGTTAAAGATTATGTCATATCCGCAATAAACAAGAATCTGAAGGAAATCGGCATCTCCGACCATATGCCTTTGCTGAATGATTTTGACCCCGAACATAGGATGAAACTTGAGGAGTTCGAGATTTATAAAAATTGGTATGAGTCCGCTGTAAAAGAATTTGGAGATAAAATCAAAATAAAATTTGGAATTGAGGCAGAATACATTGAAGATCAAATTGAATTCATAAAAAACTTTGTTAAAAATGGAAATTTTGATTATGTCATCGGCTCTGTTCACTTCATCGGTGATTGGAACATTGCAAGCCGAAAGGAAGAATGGAAATGGGATGGGAAAAATGTGGACGAAGTTTATGAGAACTATTATCAGATTATGAAGAAACTCGTTCAATCTGGAGTTTTTGATATCATTGGCCATTTTGATATGATAAAAAAATTTGGGCACCGTCCGGATAAAAACTTTGATGAAACAATTCGAGAGATTTTAAAATTGGTCAAAGAGAGCGGAATGTGTCTCGAGATTAACACATCCGGGCTGAAACAAAAAGCGGCGGAAATTTATCCTTCAATTGAAATTCTTGAAATCGTCAAAGAATATAAAATTCCATTGGCGCTTGGTTCGGATGCGCATAGCCCAAATAACGTCGGACAAAGTTTTGATATAGCAATTGAATTAATAGAAAGATACGGTGGAGGAAAAGTGTCAATTTTTGAAAGAAGGGAGAGGAAGGAGATAAAAATTAGATAGATAAAATTTTTGCGATTTTTAGAAGATAAGGGTCAAGTTCCTTTTTCCTTCCGAACGTTTCCTTTAGTGGAGTGAGTTTTATCTCTCCCTTTACTTCTCCAACCATGACATTTATTTTGCCATTTATCAAAGCTTCAACCGCAGCGACACCGAGTTTACTTGCGAGAATTCTATCCCTTGCGCTTGGTGAGCCACCACGTTGTATGTGCCCCAAGACGACAACACGATAATCAAATCCATAGAGTTCTTTGACTTTTCTTGCGATTTTAAATGCACCTCCTTCCTCATCACCTTCTGCAACGATTATGATGCTACTTGTTTTATCTTTTCTGAATCCCCTTAAAACATTTCTTATCTCTTCATAATCCGTTTGTTCTTCTGGTATAGCGATATATTCTGCACCTCCACCGATTCCAGCTTCAACTGCTATAAAGCCGGATGTCCTACCCATGACTTCAACATAGAACAATCTATCATGTGCGTCTGCTGTATCTCTGATTTTGTCGATAGATTCAAGCGCTGTATTTACCGCCGTGTCATATCCAATTGTGTAATCTGTCCCATATAGGTCATTGTCGATAGTTGCAGGAATTCCAACGGATGGGATTCCGTGTTCTTCATATAGAGCGACTGCTCCGCGAAATGTCCCATCTCCTCCGATTGCTACGAGAGCTTCGATGCCTTGCTTTTTTAGGTTTTCAGCTGCTTTTGCTCTTCCCTCCTTTGTCATAAATTCCTCTGACCTCGCGGTCTTCAAAATCGTTCCACCACGTTGTAGGATATTTGAAACTGACCTTGCATAAAGCGGAATGAACTCGCCGTTTATCATACCTTGGTATCCATGTCCAATTCCAATGACCTCAAGACCGTAGTAAATTCCAGCTCTTACGACAGCCCTTATGCAAGCGTTCATTCCAGGAGCGTCGCCGCCACTTGTGAAAACGCCGATTCTTTTCATCTTCTGCGAAATTTGATTTTGTTTTAAAAATCGGATTTAAATTTAATCAAGTGGACAAAAAAATACAAGGATTAAATCAAAGTTCTATTAGCGCGGCGGAATTTAACTTTGGGATATTCATAACCGCGCTCGCACACAAAATCAATTATATATCGGGAGAATCTGGGCAATTCAACCAAACCACTTATATACCAAGCATGCCAAATCCTTTTATCAATCTATAATCAAGCTAAACTTAGCTTCTACTTAAACATTAAACAGATAGTCAAATAACATAAACCGGCTTTGTTGGGGTCTGTTTGGATGCGATCTACTTAAACTGGGTGACCCAATAAAATCTCAAATCTCTAAAATTTTGAAAATCACATTGAATTCATTACATTTTTAACAACAAATCAAAATTAAAATCCGACGTTAACATGTCCAAAACCTTAATCGCTATCCTTGGCGTCATCGGCCTTCTTCTTGTTATTGCGTTAATAATCATCGGTTGGGCTACCGCAACATATAACCAACTTGTTTCACTTGATGAGATGGTCAATCAAGCATGGGCTCAAGTTGAAAATCAATACCAACGAAGATATGACCTAATCCCAAACCTCGTCGAAACTGTGAAAGGTTACGCAAAACATGAACGCGAAGTCTTCACGCAAGTTACGGAAGCAAGGGCAAAGGTTGGACAAATTACAGTTACACCAGATGTTTTAAAGGACCCACAAGCATTTGCAAGATTTCAACAGGCTCAAGATGCGCTTGGAAACGCAATTTCAAGACTAATCGCAGTAGCTGAAAATTACCCGCAACTTAAAGCGAATGAAAACTTCCTTCAACTTCAAGCACAACTTGAGGGAACTGAAAATAGAATTTCTGTTGAAAGAAGAAGATACAATGAAGTAGTTCAAAGATACAATACTTACATCAGAAGATTTCCCGCAAACATCATCGCAGGAATATTCGGCTTTAGAGAGCGACCTTATTTTAGAGCAACAGAAGAAGCGCAACAAGCTCCGAAAGTTCAATTTTAAAAACAAAGCAAAGCAACTTTAAGATGAAACCTAAAACATCATCTAAGCACTTACATTTTGTAGTGATTTTACTCATCTCATTTTTATTTTATTCCTTCATTTACAATGGAAGACAGGAAGAACCCCTAAAACATCCGCTTGAAAAACATCTCAAAAATATTCGACAACTTACCTTTGGCGGTGAAAACGCTGAAGCATATTTTTCGTTTGATGAGACGAAATTAATTTTTCAATCGACACGGGATAGTTTCGAATGCGACCAAATTTACATAATGAATATAGATGGAAGCAATTTACGACTTGTCAGCACCGGAAAAGGCAAAACAACTTGTGCTTATTTTTTGCCAGGCGATACTGAAATAATTTATTCATCAACTCATCACATAAGTGAAAAATGCCCTCCAAAGCCTGATTATTCAAAAGGTTATGTATGGAAACTCGACGACTACGACATCTTCAAAGCAAAAGCAGACGGAAGCAACTTACGCCAGTTGACAAATACCCCAGGATATGATGCAGAGGCAACGGTTTCGCCAAAAGGAGATAAAATTGTGTTCACTTCGATGAGAGATGGCGACCTTGAAATTTACACTATGGACCTCGACGGTAAAAATATAAAACGACTAACTTTTGAAAAAGGCTACGATGGGGGCCCATTTTTCTCATGGGACGGCAAAAAAATTTGCTATAGGGCATATCACCCGAAAGATTCAGCTGAAATTGTAGAGTACGAACAACTTTTGAAAGAGAAAGCGATCAAGCCGCTTAAACTACAAGTTTTCGTTATGGATGCGGATGGAAGTAATAAAAGACAAATAACAAATAACAACGCTGCTAATTTTGCACCGTTCTTCCATCCCGATGGGAAAAGGATAATATTTTCATCAAATATGCACGACCCGAAAGGAAGAGATTTTGACCTTTACATAGTAAATATTGAAACTGGAGAAATCGAACGTGTAACTTATTTCCCTGACTTCGATGGCTTCCCGATGTTCACGCATGATGGGAAAAAACTTGTCTGGGCTTCCAATAGAAATAGCAAAAAGAAAGGCGAAACAAACATCTTCATAGCTGATTGGGTTGATTGAAAATGGAGGTTGAGATAAAGAAAATAGAAGAGATCTTCGAGGAGATAATCTCGGGAAGATTTAACATCCTAAAAGTTGAACTTGTGTATGACGGAAAAGATTTAACCGATGTCTTTATTCAAAAGTTGAAGCAATTAAATTTCAATCCGAAAAAAATCAAAGATGTTCAAGTTGAGCTGGGATTTCGCGTCCCAGCTTTTTATTTAAAAAATCAAGAGGCTTATTTCGGTTGGGTTTTCTGGGAAATTTTTACCGAAACAAAAAAACGAAAACTTTTCGGCTCCGCTATAAAAAACCAACGGGGTGATTGGGAAATTCAAATCACGGAAGATAAAGATGAAATCATATATGTGAACGAGGAAAGAAAAATCGAAATCGATCTATCCACAATGGCTTGGTGATTTTAGCTCATCCCTGCCTTTCTTAAAGCCTCAGCACCACTTGCTATCTCAAGCATTTCTTTGGTTATCATCGCCTGTCTTGTCTTATTAAAGAGAAGTTGCAAATCTTTTAGAAGTTCATTCGCGTTTTCAGTCGCATTGTCCATAGCGGTCATCCTCGCTGCCTGCTCTGCAGCATTTGACTCAAGCAAAACCCTCAAAATGTATGTCTCAAAATATTTCGGAAGCAAACTATTTAAAATTTCAAACGCTCCAGGTTCGTAGATATATTCCACAAGTGGAACCTTAAAACCTTTTGATGGCTTGGTAATCTCAAACTTCGGAACTATCGGCAAGAATTGTTCGATGACTATCTTCTGCTGAACTATCGATTTAAACTCATTGTAAATAATCTCAACTCTATCAAACTCGCCGTTTAAATAACCCTCGACAATTCTCTTCATTATCTCCTTCGACCACTTATATTCAACCGTTCTCCCAAAAACCCCGGTGTAGTTTGCAATTATATCGATATTCTTCCTATGCCTGCTGAAATAATCATATCCCTTCTTTCCAACGCAAATTAACTTAATCCTACCATCTTCTGGAATTTCTCTTCGCCTTTCCTCAATTAAAGAAACCGTTTTTCGTATTATGTTCGTATTAAACGAACCACAAAGTCCTCTGTCAGCGGTAACGACAACTATAGCTATATTTTTTACTTCTCTGGATTTAACGAATGGATTTTCTGAAATTTCAACAGTTGAAATAAATCTATGTATCATTTCCTCAATTTTTTTCGCGTACGGTCGCGCCGAAATAATTTTCTCTTGAGCCCTTCTTAAACGCGCTGCAGAAACCATTTTCATTGCCTTTGTAATCTTCTGGATATTTCTAACAGCGTTTATCCTTCGCCTTATATCGCGCAGAGATGGCATTCAAAAACCAAAATTTATTTTAAAAAAGAGCGGGGAAAACCCCGCAAAATTTATCATAAAGTTGCTTTAAAAGATGAAACGAAATCTTTCAAAATTGAATGCAAATTCTGAATCGTCTCATCATCTAGATCTTTGGTCTCCGCGATTTTATCAAGTATATCTTTATGCCTTGCCCTCATAAAAGCCAAAAACTCCGTCTCAAATCTTCTTATCGACTCAACAGGGAGTTCATCCAAATAGCCCTGTGTCCCAGCGAAAATTAAAACAACTTGTTCTTCAACAGGCATAGGTTGATATTGATCTTGCTTCAAAAGTTCAACCAAACGTTGTCCTCTCCTCAATTGGGCTTGCGTCGCCTTATCTAAATCAGACGCAAATTTCGCGAAAGCCTCAAGTTCCCTGTATTGAGCAAGTTCAAGCCTCAATCTTCCGGCGACTTTTTTCATTGCTTTGATCTGCGCATTTCCTCCAACTCTTGATACAGAGATACCGACGTTTATAGCTGGTCTAACACCGGCGTTGAAGAGACCTGGCTCAAGATAAATCTGTCCATCAGTGATTGAAATAACATTCGTCGGAATATATGCAGCAACATCTCCAGCCTGAGTTTCAATTATCGGCAACGCAGTTAAACTTCCACCACCGAGTTCATCGCTCAACTTTGAAGCTCTCTCAAGGAGTCTTGAATGAAGATAGAAAATATCACCAGGATAAGCTTCTCTTCCCGGCGGACGTCTCAAAAGAAGTGATACTTGTCTATATGCCCATGCATGCTTGCTTAAATCATCATAGACAACAAGAGCGTGTCTTCCCGAATCTCTAAAATATTCGCCCATAGTGCATCCAGCATACGGTGCAATATATTGAAGTGGCGCAGGGTCACTTGCGGAAGCAACTACAACTATCGTATAATCCATAGCCCCTTCTTCCTCAAGTTTCGCTACTACCTGCGCAACCGTCGACATCTTTTGACCAATCGCAACATAAATACAATAAACAGGCTTAATCCCAAGTTCCCTTGCCCTTTCCGTATGCGTGAACCTTTGATTTATGATAGTGTCGATAGCGATTGCGGTTTTTCCAGTTTGTCTATCGCCAATTATCAACTCTCTTTGACCACGTCCAATGGGAATCATAGCATCGATAGCTTTTATGCCAGTTTGCAACGGTTCTTTAACCGGCTGACGGTATATAACACCAAGAGCCTTGCGCTCGATCGGCATATACTTCTCAAATTCAACAGGTCCCTTACCATCAAGCGGTTGACCAAGCGGATTAATGACCCTTCCAAGTAATTTTTCTCCAACTGGAACAGAGAGGACTCTCCCTGTCCTACGTACGATATCACCTTCCTTTACAAGCGTATCCTCGCCAAACAAGATACAACCAACATTGTCCTCCTCAAGGTTCATAGCAACTCCCATAACCCCATTTGGAAATTCCAACAATTCGCTCATCATCACCTTCGACAACCCATAAACACGGGCAATTCCATCTCCAACTTGAAGCACGGTTCCAACATCGTAGATATCAACCTCTTTCTCAAATCCCGTCAATTGTTTTCTTAGTATAGCGGAAATTTCATCCGGTCTAATTTCAACTGTAGCCATAACCTTGTTTCCCTTTTTCTTTTTTTAACTTCCATAGACAAGTTGTTCTCTCAAAAGCTGAATCTTACGCCTTATGCTTGCATCGTACACGGTATCTCCAATCCTTATGATAACACCACCAATTATCGATGGGTCAATTTTATAAATTGGATTTACCTCGTTTGCTCCTGTAAGCTCAAGAATTTTTTTCTCAATTTTCTTCTTCTCAGAACCGCTTATCTCCACAGCAGTCGTAATCTCAGCAGTCACAATACCCATCTTCTCATCGTAAAGTTGTCGATATGTCTTCACAATATCATGAAGTAAATCCTCTCGCTTTTTCTCAACAAGAAGAAGAATGAATTTCAAAGTTATAGGGTCGACACGACTGTCGGAGAAAATCTCCTTCAGTACCTCTTTTTTCTTCTCTTCCTTTATGATTGGGCTTTTCAAAAAAAGTTGAAGTTCGCGCGAATCCTTTATCAATGAATCAATAAATTGAACATCCTTTGTAATCTTATCGAGTTTATCCATCTCTTCAGCGATTTCAATCAACGCCTTCGCATATCTTTTTGCTATTCTGATATTCGCCATCTTTCAAAGTCAAGCTCTTTTTTCGGAAGAAATTTCTTGAAGATATTTTTCAACGAGTTTTTTATGCTTTTGCTCCGTCAATGTCTCACCAATCAATTTCGAAGCGATTTGAATCGCAAGGTCAGCAACTTGAGCCCTCAACTGTAACATAGCTTGTTCTCTGTGCCTTTCGATTTCCTCCTTTGCTCTTTCGAGCATCATATCAGCTTCTTTTCTCGCTTTTTCAAGGATTTCAGCACGTATTTTCTCTGCGGTTTCCCTACCCTCGCGAATTATCCTTTGGACTTCTTCCTCAGCCCGAGCAAGATTACGCTTATTTTCCTCCATTAATCGTTGAGCTTCCTCTCTTGCCCTTTGAGCATCTTCAAGCGCGGTTCTTATACTTTCCTCACGTTTGTTCAAAGCCTCAATTATCGGTTTCCATGCTACCTTTTTCAAAATCGCAACCAAGAGTAAAAAAGTTACAATCGTCCATATTGCAACGCCTGGATTTACCTCAAGCATCTTTCAATTTTTTTTATTTTAACGCAAGGATGATACAAATAACCTCCGCAAAAAGCGTGACGCCTTCGATCAATGCTGCGGATATAATCATCGATGTTCTAACCTCACCGGCAACCTCAGGTTGACGTCCCGACGCTTCCATTGTCGCAGCAGCAAGTTTGCTTATTCCATATGCTGCCCCAATTACTGATAACGCTGCTCCGAATCCACCGGCGATATGAGCTAATTCTGGCATTATCTTCCTCCTTTTTGTTTTTTATTTTTTGTTTTTAATGTTGATGTATTGAAAGACCCACAAATAACGCTGTTAACATCGTAAAGATATAGGCTTGGATGAAAGCAACAAGTATTTCGAGCAAATTGATAAAAATTGCAAAAGCGATTGAAATCGGCGCGACGAGAACGCTCTTGAAAACGAATATCAAACCAATCAAAGACAAAATAACGATATGCCCAGCGGTCATATTAGCAAACAAACGAACTGTCAATGCGAACGCTTTTGCAAAAAGCCCCAAAAATTCAACTATAAACATAACCGGAGCGACAAACCCCGGAACCCCATGCGGGACAAGCCCTTTATAATAGCCTATCAAACCATGCTTTTTAATTCCAGCAATTTGAATCAAAATAAAAGATAAAAACGCAAGCCCGCCTGTTACAGCCAAATTCCCTGTCGCGGTAGCACCATAAGGAATCAAACCAAAAAGGTTGCACAAAAGGATAAAAAAGAAAAGCGTAAGAAAATAATGCAAATATTTTAATCCCTCTTTGCCTATCACAGATAAAACTATTTCATCACGAATGAAGACAACGAAAACCTCGATCAAATTGGCAATCCCACGTGGAATAACCTGCTTTCTATAACTTCTCGCAACGAAATAGAGCAAAACGACAAGAATTAACGAAACAAGCCACATAAAGAAAACATGTTTTGTAATCGAAAGGTCTATCGTTAAACTCCCAATTTTAATTGGTGGGAATTGCGGAAGGGTTATGTGTCCAAACGGCTCAAGGTCGATTGTCCTTGAATCTGCTATATGGTGAAGCATCCAACTTGAACTCTCACCGCCGTTGTGCGCTCCACCGGTGTGTTTTAATGTATCAGCTAAAGCTAAATTATTAACGCACACCTCCGCTGGTTTCTCCTTTTGTTGTTAATTTGCTTAAAAAGAAAACCTCAACGAAAAGAAAGATGGAATAAAACAAAAACAACGAAGTCACAAGCCCGTAAGTCTCAAAATTTAAAAACTTCAAAAGAACCAGAATCAAAACCGCGATTAAAAATAATCTAACCCCCATGCTCCCAAGCGTTAACTTTAAAAACTCTTTATTCGGCTTATTTATCCCCCATTTAATTATCAAAAGACCTACGACAGAATTAACAAGGCTTATCAAAAAACCAGCGACGAACGATTTAATGAAATCCAAATCAGCAAATTTGAAAAGTGGGTAAGAAATCAATATCCAAAAGAAAACAACCGCAAATCCAAGATATTTAAAAAATCCTTTTATGTTAATTTTCACTTTTGGGTTCATTCTTTTTCTTCGTAAGTTCGATTACGGATTTTATGAAGTTATACATCCCAACTACTATCCCAAGCATCGCTCCGACTATCATCCACAAAGGTGATGTTCCGTAATGTTCATCTATCATCTTTCCAATAAACCAAAATATCACAACCGTAACCGCAAGTTGTAAACCGAGCCCACTGTACGGAGCTATCTCTTTAATAGCCCGTCCTACACTCTGGAGCGATTTTTCCTTCTTATCATCGGACATCATCAAACTGTTTTATTAACAGATGAAGCGCTTGTCATAATACATTTGCCATCGAAAATAGCTCCCTCGTCCACAACAAGTTTCGATGCCTTTATGTCGCCCTTAATGACAGCCTTGCTTTCGAAAACAAGTTTTTCAGCAACAACTATTGTTCCATTAACTTTCCCGCCTATAATTGCATTTTTTGCTTCAATATCGCCGTTTACTTCCCCTGTCGTTCCAATTGTCAAATTCCCATTAACGTGAACATTCCCTATCACACGACCATCAATCCGCATACTTCCTTGAGTTGAAATTTTACCTTCGATTACAGTTCCATTTGCGATGATGTTAATCTCGACATTTGTTGCCTTTCCTTCCTTGTTTCCGCCAATTAAAGCCATTTGATTATCCATTTAATTTACAATTGAAGAAATATAAAGTTTCGGATTCAATGGCCTTCCATCTTTCCACAATTCAAAATGTAAATGTGGCTCATTTCCAGTTTTTCCAGTCTTTCCAACTAAAGCAATCGCCTCGCCCTGTCTGACAAAAACATCTCTTGCCTTTAAATTCATCTGCCCATGTTTGTAAAGGCTCATATAACCACCACTGTGCAGTAAAATAATCACATATCCATCTCTATAAGTCCAATCGGAAAAGATAACATAGCCATTATCAATTGCTCTCACTATATCACCTTCTTTTGCTGCGATGTCAATTCCGTAGTGATGTATTTCAGGGTTAAATCCCCGAGTTACAAAACCATTATAAACCGGAAAGATAAACCTTGGCTTTTCATTTTCCACATTGACCGTTTGCAAAATGTCAATCTCGTCCCCGATAAAACTTCTCGACCTTTGAGACAAACTTTCAAGTCGCTCTATGTTCACAGCAATGCTATCGCTTACTTTTTCTCCAAGGGCTTGGCGAAGAAGATTATTGTAAAGTTTCACCTTTTCAAGTTCATACGCGAAATTTTCCATTCTTTGATATAATTCCCGCATCTTTTTTGCTCTTTCTCTACTTTCTACGAATGTTCCAGGAAAAACGATGTATTTAACCGGCGTATGAATTACTGCTATCAAAACGATAGTGGATATCAATGTAATTATTAGGAAAAGATAGGCTATAAAAGCTCCACGACTCAATTTGATGCCTTTTGGCTTCTCATCACTATCTGAAAAAAATAAAATCGTGTAAAATCTTTGCCTTTTACGTCTTAGCTTAAACTTTGGAAACTCCATCAGGTAGAATTTTTAATTTTCAGCAAATAATATAAAGAAATAACGCTAAAAAAACAAATTGCGAACCTCAAGCGAGGATTTTGATTTAAAATTGAGCTTTTTTAATTTTGCTAAAAAATCACGCAAAAAACTATGACGAAAATAGTCGAGGTTAAAAACATAAAAATTGGCGGAGGAAATCCGCTCGTTGTAATCGCTGGTCCATGCGTGGTTGAAAACTACGAGATAACATATGAAACAGCAAAAAGAGTAAAGGAAATAACCACTGAACTTGGATTACCATTTATTTTCAAGTCGAGTTATAAAAAAGCCAATAGGACAAGTTTAAAAGGTTTTTCAACTATTGGAGAAAAAGTTGCGCTTGAAATTCTAAAACAAGTGAAAGAAGAACTCGATATCCCCGTTTTAACCGATATACATTCCGAGCCAGAAGCGGAGATGGCAAGCGAATATGTAGATGTGCTTCAAATTCCGGCGTTTTTATGCAGGCAAACCGAACTTCTCATCGCAGCCGGAAAAACAGGAAAAGTTGTGAATATAAAAAAGGGACAATTTATGGCCCCCGAAGATATGAAATATGCTGCTGAAAAAGTCGCATCAACAGGAAACGATAAAATTTTGCTAACCGAGCGAGGTACGACATTTGGATACCACAACCTTGTCGTCGATATGAGGTCGCTTCCAATTATGAGGGCAACTGGTTACCCCGTGGTTATAGACGTAACTCATTCAGTTCAACTCCCAAGCCTTGGTGAAAAGTCTGGAGGAAAGCCAGAATTTATCTTCCACATCGCAAGGGCTGGTGTTGCAGTCGGAGTTGATGCAATTTTCCTTGAAACACATCCAGAACCGTCAAAAGCATTAAGCGACGCAGCAAGCCAACTTAAACTTGATTACCTATACGATTTGCTTTATCAAGTGAAACAAATCGATGAACTGATAAAGAAATTCGAACAGACCAACGTTTTGAAATGAAAGTTAGAAAAAACGCGGTCGAAAAAGCTAAAAAAGTCAAAATGATACTTCTAGATGTTGATGGAGTTTTAACAGATGGAAGCATAATTTACTCGTCAAATTGTGGTGAAATAAAAATTTTCAACGCCCAAGACGGGTATGGGATAGTCAGAGCCATTGAGCTTGGTTTAAAAGTCGGAATTATAACAGGAAGAGAATCACCGATAATCAAAAAGAGAGCGGATGAACTTGGGATTACAGATTTAATTCAAAATGCGATCGATAAAGTAAAACCCTTTGAAAATTTAATGGCAAAATATAATCTAAAGCCTGACGAATTCTGCTATATTGGCGATGATATACTCGATATTCCACTTTTGAAAATTGTCGGTTTCAGCGCTGCACCTGCAAATGCGAGAACGGAGGTTAAAAGAATAGTTGATTATGTTACCTCGAGTTCAGGAGGAAATGGCGCGGTTAGGGAAATTATAGATTTCATATTGAAAGCACAGAAAAAAATTTGAAGTTACGCCATCAAAATGCTCGACAAGATAATAATTCGTGGGGCAAGGCAACACAATTTAAAAAACATAAACCTTGAAATACCAAGAGAAAAATTAATCGTTATAACTGGAATCTCTGGCTCGGGGAAATCATCGCTTGCGTTCGATACAATCTACGCAGAGGGACAAAGAAGATATGTCGAATCGCTTTCCGCTTACGCAAGACAATTTCTCGATATAATGGAAAAACCGGATGTTGACCTCATCGATGGATTAAGTCCAGCAATCTCGATCGACCAAAAATCAATTATACATAATCCACGCTCTACGGTTGGCACTGTAACTGAAATTTATGATTATCTGCGACTATTATTTGCAAGGGTTGGCGTCCAATTTTGCTATAACTGCGGGAAAAAGGTCCAAAAACAATCTACTGAGCAAATCGTTGAAAGCATACTTAAACTCGGAGATGGAACACGAATTGAAATTTTAGCCCCTGTTGTGCGCGGAAGAAAAGGACATTATAGAGAACTTTTCGAAAAAATTTTAAAAGATGGATTCCTTCGGGTAAGGGTCGATGGAAAAGTTGTCGAAATTACTCCAGGGATGCAAGTCGATAGATATAAAATTCACAACATCGAAATTCTAATCGACAGAATCGTGATCTCAAAAGAAGCAAAGCGAAGAATTTATGAATCCGTTGAACTTGCCCTTGAATATGGCAATGATTCGATAATTGTAAACGATGGAAAAGAGGATTTGTTTTTCAGCAAACATCTCGCATGCATTGATTGTGGAATAAGTTATGAAGAACTTTCACCAAATTCATTTTCTTTCAATTCACCTTACGGAGCTTGCCCAGAATGCGACGGACTTGGGGAGAAAAAAGAAATCGACATTAAACTTGTCATCCCAGATACATCACTTTCAATTTCTGAAGGTGGCATTGCTCCGTATGGAAAAGAACGCGATACATGGGAGTGGTCACTTCTTAAATCAGTCGCAAAAAAATACGATATCGATTTAAACAAACCGATTAAAAAGCTCCCAAAAGAACAAATTAACATACTTCTCTACGGTGCCGGCGATGAAAAATTTCCCGTAAAATATGTTTACTCCGATGGTTATATCGCAACCTATTCACATAAATTTGATGGCGTGATAAACCATTTAAAACAAATTTATAACAACACGACTTCCGAAGGGGTTCGACAATGGGTTGAAAGTTTTATGAGTAGCCAACCTTGCAAATTATGCGAGGGCAAAAGATTGAAAAAATCATCACTCGCCGTTAAACTCATCGACGCAAAAACAGGAAAGAAAACTGGAATCGATGAAATAGTTTCAATGTCAATTAAATCAGCATACGAATTTTTTGAAAATTTAAACCTTACGGAAAGAGAATGGCTCATCGCCGAGCAAATCGTCAAAGAGATTAAATCAAGGTTAAAATTCTTGCTCGATGTCGGACTCGATTATCTAACCCTCGATAGACCCGCGCGAACTTTATCTGGTGGAGAATCTCAAAGGATACGCCTCGCAACTCAAATCGGCTCCCAACTTTCCGGGGTTCTTTATGTTCTTGATGAACCGAGCATCGGACTACATCAAAGAGATAACCTAAGGTTGATTCAATCCCTAAAAAATTTGAGAGACCTTGGAAATACTGTCATAGTCGTCGAACATGATAAAGAAACGATCGAAAATGCAGACTTTGTAATCGACCTTGGACCCGGAGCAGGTGAAAATGGTGGATATGTGATTGCAACTGGAAAACCACATGAACTCGATAACAACTCCATTACAGCGAAATATTTAAGGGGTGAGAGAAAAATCGAAATCCCACCGAAAAGAAGGGAAGGAAACGGAAAGTATCTCATCTTGAGAGGTGCATCCGGAAATAATCTCAAAAATATCGACGTTAAATTTCCACTGGGGAAATTTATTTGCGTAACAGGTGTAAGTGGCTCAGGAAAATCGACGTTAATCAGTGAGACACTTTACAGAATTCTTGCAAAACATTTCTACAATTCACCCGAAGAACCCCTTCCATACAAATCGATAGAGGGTCTTGAACATATCGACAAAGTTATAGAAATAGACCAATCTCCAATTGGTAGAACCCCACGTTCAAACCCAGCAACTTACACCGGCGTTTTCACTTTCATAAGAGAACTTTTTGCACAACTTCCCGAATCACGCTTAAGAGGTTATAAACCTGGAAGATTTAGTTTCAATGTAAAAGGTGGAAGATGTGACGCTTGTGAAGGTTCGGGAGTTAAAAAAATAGAGATGCACTTTTTGCCAGACGTCTATGTAACCTGCGATGTTTGCAAGGGGAAAAGATACAATAAAGAAACTCTTGAGATAAGATATAAGGGCAAATCGATAAGCGATGTCTTAAATATGACCGTAACAGAGGCACTCGAATTTTTCAAAGATATTCCAAACATAAAAAGAAAATTACAAACACTTTACGACGTCGGTCTCGGATATATAAAACTTGGTCAGCCTGCACCGACTCTTTCAGGTGGAGAAGCCCAAAGAGTAAAACTTTCAGCGGAACTTTCAAAAGTTGCAACCGGAAAAACACTTTATATCCTCGACGAGCCGACAACAGGACTTCATTTCGAAGATATAAAAATGCTAATTGATGTTTTAAACAAACTTGTCGATAAAGGAAACACCGTCATAGTAATTGAGCATAACCTTGAAGTTATCAAAGTCGCTGATTGGATAATTGACCTTGGTCCAGAAGGTGGAGATGAGGGAGGTTACATCGTCGCGGAAGGAACCCCAGAAGAAGTCGCACAAAATCCGATGTCCTACACGGGAAAATTTTTGAGAAAGGAACTAGGGCTTGAATAAATTGATAACGCACGCCTTTATCCACTTATAATTTCCCGTTAATAAGGGAGCATATTTTATCCAATTATTTCGCTCAGCCATTTCATCGACTCTCTTATAAAACTCGGTCCATGATGGGCAATGAAATCATAAATTCCAGGGGTGATGAAAACTTTGTCCTCTTTTATCGCTTTGACTTCACCAAATCTACTTTTAAGAAAGTTTACAATCCTTTCCCTATCCCTATTCTTTGAGAACATCTTAGGTTCATAAATTATAACATCCGGATTTGAAAACTTCACAAATTCATCATCTGGAACGAGCCATTCAACCGGATAATTACCAAAGATATTGAACCCACCGAGCAATTCAACTGCATCTGTGATATAACTATACGCCCCAAAGGTCACAGGTCCACCGAGATCAATTTCAATGTAAATTTTCCGCTTATCTTTTCTGTGTGAACGATTTGAAATTATTTTATTAAGCTCAACGATTAAACTTCTTTCTAACTCCCTCGCATTGGAATAATATCCTGCGACAATTCCAACTTCGCAAGATGTTGAAATAATCTCTGCCACCGATGGCGGTAGTCGAACGGGATAAACGCGGAAATTTTCACTTAGATTTTTTATAAGTTCAAGTTGATAACCAGTTGTCGTGAAAATTATATCAGGGTTTAATTCCAACAACTTGTCTTTTTTGAAAGTGTTATAACTTCCAACGATTGTTTTACTTCTTGCTTCCTTTGGCCTGACGCAATAGACACTTACGCCGACGACATAATCCCCAAGTCCCATTTCAAAAAGCGCCTCAGTAACCGCTGGACTAAAACTTACAATCCTTTCACATCTATCCGGAAGTTCCAACTCTGTCCCGGTAATTTCGCAATAGACTTTTCTCACCGAACAAATTCATTGATTTTCGCCTTGAAAGCAGAACTTGCCATTTCCGGGTCATCCGCCTTCATAATCGCAGAGATAACAGCAACCCCATCAACACCAGCAGATAAAACTTCATCAAGATTTTCAATCGTTATCCCACCCGATGCAAAAACAGGAAAATCATCACCAAGAATCTCTTTTGCCTTTCTTATCATATCAAGTGGAACAATTTCACATGAAGAAACCGATGCCGAGGGGAAAATTGAACAAAACGAGATATAATCAACTCCGCTATCTTTTGCCCATTTAATTTTTTCGATATCATTCCCACAAGTGACGCCAACTATTTTATTCTCTCCGATAATCCTTTTTATCTCAAAGGCTGATTTCTTCGGAATTTCATAACCATCAAGATGAACTCCATCCGCACCGACAACTGAACAAAGCTCAAAATCATTTGCGACCAAAACCGGGACATTGTATTTATGTGAAATTTCAATTATCCTTTTGCTTACATCGCATAGCTCATCGAAATTTCGCCTCCAATCCGATTGCTCTGCCCAAATTTGAATTACATCAACGCCGCCTTTAACAGCCTTCTCAACTATTTCACACAATTTTTCTATTCCAATTTTATCGACGTTTGTTATATCAACAACGAAATATAACCCGCCTTTAATTTTCATTTTTTCATCTCCATCCTTTGTTGACCGCATTTACATAGGCTTCCCAATATGGATCTGATTCGGGATAATTTAAAAACTCCCTCGTTCCATCAGGATTTTCAACCCACAATCCATAAGAAGGCTCAGCAAAATACCCAACCTCCGCGGACTCAATCCCATTTTCTGAGAGAACCTTCATAAGTTCCGAAACTTTGTTCTCTTTAACCGCAATTATCAAAGTTCCCTCGCTAAGCGAAATATACGGGTCGATTTCGAAAAGCTCACAAATTTTTTTCGTTATCTCCGACACGGGTATTTTATCCTTGAAAATATGGACTCCGCAACCGCTTGCGACAGCCATCTCATAAATTCCACCTAAAACTCCACATTCGGTTGCATCATGCATAGCGGAAACACCATCATCTCGAATTCCAATTTTAACAGCAGTGAGAGCGTCATTTACAACAGAAAATTTTCTAAAATAATCCTGAGCAGATTTCAAAAAATCGGAGCCGAAATTTTTCTCGATGGTTTCCGGGAAAACACGAGCAAGTATACCAGTGGTTGCTATCGCTGAGCCTTTCGTTATCACGATTCTATCGCCCGGCTTTGCCATGTTTGACGAAAGATATTTATCTATATCCCCAATCGCGATAAACGTCCCGCCACCAACGATTGTATAATCAATTCCGTAAAATTTTCCCGTGTGCCCACCGACAATTGCAATACCAAGTTTTTCACACTCTCTATGAAACGCATTCCAATAGATTTCAAATTCTTCCTTCGTTATTTGAATCGGAAGATTAAAGTCAAGTACAGCGTACATCGGCGGAATTCCACTCGTTGCAAGGTCCGATGAGAGAAGGTGAACCGTAAGCCAAGCTGAATCTTCAAACCCAAGCGCTGGTATAATTGAAAGCGGGTCAGATGTCAATATCATCACCTGATTATCATTTATCTTGATAACTGCGTTGTCACAACCATAACCCGGACCAACTAGAACCTCACCTCTGATTGCACCAAGTTTTGGATATATGATGTTGTCAAAGAATGCCTTCCCAACTTTGCCAAATTTTGGAAAATCAACGTTCATAACTGTTTATCAATCTTTAGTTTTAAATTTAACTCCAACGCCAAGAAAAGAGCCACCGAATGGAATTTTTAACAATTTTTTTACTCCAAAAATTTTTGGAAACACAGCGCAACGCCAATCGAGAAATTCAAACTCTTTCCCATCGAGAGCCTCTTCAAGCTTTCTCTTTATCATTGGCAAAGAATAAAATCTCGCGTTGTAATAATACGGATTTTTACCAAGTTTAATTTGGACAATCCTTCTAATCGTCGGCAAACTCCACCTGTTCATTAACCCCATAATTATTCCACGCCGAGCGACTCTTTCTGCCTCACGAAACACGCGGACGAGGTCAGGCATATATTCAAGACAAGCTACATAAACGACAACATCAAAAGTTTTATCTTTAAACGGCAAAAATTCTGCCCTCGCATTTATAAACTTTCCGTCATTCCACAATTCCTTCGCTACACCGAGCATAACAGGAGAAATATCCACGCCGACAACTTTATATCCGAGCGAATGCAACCATCTTGTAAAATGTCCAGTTCCACACCCAACTTCAAGTATTTCAGTTACTCCATTTATCTGATCAAGCAAAAACTTCAACAAATTTTTCTCTTGTATATCTGCTTCTTTATATTTCCCCTCATAAAATGACTCGTAAACCTTGGCTATCTCGGGTTGGAAATACCACGGGATTATTTCAGACTGTTTCATATAACCTTTGAGGATATTTTTTGTGAAAATTTAAAACATTTGACATTTAAAAATCAATTTATCTCAAACTGGAAAAAACGAAATGTACTTTCCCCCGATAACCCATCGCGCAGGTGAATATACATTCAAAACAAACACTTGAAATTATAAAATCATTTTCCATCCCAACAGAATTTCAACAATCGTTTGTAAAGATGCTTTGCGATACGCCAACTGTAAATGAGTGCAAGCGAATGCGCAGGTGAAAATGGTGATTGAAATATCTTAATCCCCCTCTTTCAAACTCTTATACTTTCTCAATTGCTTCAGCAAACTTTCGAAATCCTTCGGCAACTTCGCTTCAAATTCGACATATTCTTTTTTCCTGAAATGGAAAAAACCAAGCTTCAAAGCGTGAAGTGTTAACCTGCTCATCAAAGGTTTCTCAACTTCTCCTTCTTTAGGTTTATATTTTTTCTTTATTTCGGACAGAAAAATTTCCCGCTTGTTTCCATAAATCGGGTCAATTGCAAGTGGATGACCTATCGCTTTAAAATGAACTCTTATTTGATGCATCCTTCCAGTTAAAGGTCTAACTTCAAGAAGCGAAAAATTCTCAAATTCCTCCAAAACTTTGTACTCCGTTATCGACCTTTTTCCACTTTCGTAATCAACCTTCATTGTGCCAGGATATTTTAAATTTTCAGAAATCGGTATATCAATCCTTCCCTCTTTATTCCTCAAATGCCCGGTTATCAAAGCAAGGTAGACCTTATTTACATCATGCTCTTCGAACTTTTCGCTCAAATCCGAATGCGCCTCTTCATTTTTTGCAAAACATATAACTCCACTCGTTTCTTTATCAAGACGATGTACGACGTAAATTTTACCATATCTTTCAGTTAAAATATCGTAAAGATTTGGAATTGCCCTAGAAAATCTATCTGGTATGCTTAAAAGTCCCGCCGGTTTGTTCAAGACGACTAAATCTTCGTCCTCGTAAATTATTTCGAGTTCTTCAATGGCCTCCTTTGACTTCATAGTTACGGAATTGTAAAATTGATGTAGAATTTAACACCGTCACTGGATGGGATGAAACCAAGTTTAGGTTCAAGGTTTTGATTAAATTTTCTCGTAAGGATCAAAGCGTCAATTGCGCTTGCCAAATGATTTGCGATTATAAAAACAATTGAAAATTGAGCGTAATATCTCATCGCCCGACTTTTCGTTCGTAAATCTTTATATCTTTGCCGAGATTCGTCGCTATCCCACCACCAATAAAATTTCCCCACATCATAAAGTTTTTCAAACTCCCTATTTCTTGACCTCCTCAAGTTGTAATCATAAACACTTCTAAAATTTTCAATGTCAGCGAAGAAATCATTTGTCTTACCTTTTGGGTCAACCCCGGCATAAAGAACTGCGAAATTTATCGCATCATCATTGAGCCATCTTCCATATTCATTCATCCCAAAATAAATAAGCCAAAGCGATATTTCCGATATAAAGAAATATTTTCCAACATCAAATCTATTCACATACGCCTGTCCAAGCCCAGGAACAATTAACGAAAGTCCAAACGCAATCGCTTGCGATTTCTCACCCTTATTTTCGGATATTATCTCCTCTCTAATCTTAAACTTCTCTAAATCCCCAGCCATCGCGATGTTTAAAAGAAGAATCAACAAAAGAAATTTTCTCATTTTCTTACTCCCAATTTATCTTGAAGTTACATACCTCAACGCAAGTTTTACCAGTTCCTCAACCGTAAACTCTCTTTTTTCATTTTCTTTCAAGGCAAGTCGAATTGCTTTTTCAGCGGATTGACGATTGAAGCCAAGTGAAATCAAAGCAAGCAATGCTTCATTTCGAACCTCAACTTGGTCACTTGAGACAAATTCAACCTTTTTCCCGGTGAATTCAATTTTCGCAAGTTTATCACGAAGTTCAACCACAACTCTTTCTGCGGTTTTTCTTCCCACACCCGGAATTGAAGTAAGAGCCGATATATCACCTTGCATAATTGAATCTTTAAGTTCATCAAGGCTCATCCCCGACATTATCGCCTGTGCCATCTTCGGTCCAATGCCAGATACCGAGATTAACATCTTAAAAAACTCCCTTTCTTCAACGCTCGAAAATCCATATAACATCATCTCTTCTTCTCTTATGACAAGATAAGTATAAAGTTTTGAAATCGAGCCAACATCTCCAATTTTCTCATAAACCGTCACAGGTATATTGACCGCATAATAAACACCACCCACATCAAGGACGACTTCCGTAGGAGATTTGCTCACAACTTTCCCTTCAAGCGCGAAAATCATCTCTTGCCTCGCTTTGACTTTAAAATCAAATCATCGGAAGATAAAAATTCAGGATGTGCTTTTAAAAATGCTTTCCAATCTTTATATCTAACTTTCTCCGGGACAATTGTTCGATTTATATGGCAAATCGCTATAGCCAACGCATCAGAAACATCGTAAAATTCAGGGATACTCCTCAGCCCAAGAATTGCTTTGACCATAAATTGAACTTGTTCTTTCGTTGCGTTACCTCTGCCTACAACTGCTTTTTTAACCTCACGCGGGGTATACTCAAATACCGAAATTCCCGAATTAACAGCGGAAAGTATAACAACGCCTCGGACGTGACCGATTTTGAAAGCAGATTGAAAATTTTTACCATAAAAAGCGGTCTCTATCGCAAGTTCAGTTGGATGATGTAAATTTATTATTTCGGTTATCCTGTCGTATATCTTTTTAAGCCTAATATGAAATGCTTCTTGCTCGTCAAGTTTTATCACGCCGTAGTCAATTGGAATTAGTTCATCTGAATCCGATTTAGCCATAACAACAGCATATCCAGTGATGTTACTTCCCGGATCCACTCCAAGAACTATCATTTAACCTCACCAAAGAAATAATTTAAAATTAAACTCCCATCTGTTTGCTGTATTCTGCAAGAACTGCATCATCCATTTCAAAATTAGCATAAACATTTTGGACATCGTCATGGTCTTCAAGTGCCTCGAGCAGTTTTAAAAGCAATTGAGCATCTTTACCTTCAACTTTAACAGTTGTCTTCGGGATCATTCTAACTTTAGCTTCATCGTATTTGATGTTGTTCTTTTCCAAGGCTTCGCGAACTTGCTCAAGGTCTTCAGGAGCTGTGATAACTTCGAAGAAAGTATCGTAAGACTTCAAATCTTCAGCTCCTGCATCAAGGATAATTCCAAGCACGAAATCCTCCTCATATTCCTTTGGAATTTGTATAACCCCTTTTCTTTCAAAAATCCACGCAACTGAACCAGCTTCACCGAGGCTTCCATTATGCCTACTCAAAATATTTCTAATCTCCGCAACGGTCCTGTTCTTGTTATCTGTGGTTGATTCAATATAAAGGGCGACCCCTCCTGGACCATAACCTTCATAGACAACTTCTTCATAAGCCACGCCGGGGAGTTCGCCTGTCCCTCTTTTAATTGCTTTCTCGATATTCTCCCACGGCATATTTGCAGCTTTCGCATTTTGAATTGCGATTCTCAACCTCGGATTTGTCTCAGGATTTCCACCACCCTGTTTAGCTGCAACCGTTATCTCTCTTATAAGTTTCGTAAAAAGTTTACCCTTTTTAGCGTCGATAACCGCTTTTTTGTGCCTTATCTGATGCCATTTCGAATGTCCTGACATAATTTTACACCTCCTATGTTTTACTTTAAATCTTTAACCTTTAGTTGGATTACTTGCTGACCGTTCCAAGTTCCCTCATCGAAAGTAAAGACGATACTAACTTTATCCTTCCTTACAACTTCATCGTAAAGTTCACCAAGTCCATAAGCGACCGCATCGATAACTATTCCATTTGATTTAACTTTAAATTTCAAATGATTGTTTCCCAAAATTTTCACATCCGAAATCGGGACGTCAACCGCAAGGAAAACAGGCTCAGGATTTCCAGGTCCATACGGCTCGAAATTTTTCAACAATTTCCAATAATCATAAATAGATTCCGCAACCTCTTTTATGTCGACGATCGCATCAATATTTATCTCCCGAATCAACATATCATCCGTGATTATCTCATCAGCAAATTTATTTATAGCCTCCTTGAAGTCATTGAGTTTTTCCGGATGCAAAACCATCCCTGCTGCATGCTTATGCCCCCCATACTGAAGCAATGTAGATTCACAGTTTTTCAAAGCCTTGTAGATGTCGAAATTAGGTATACTACGTGCAGAACCTTTCAGAACACCCTCTGCAGAAGTCAAAAGAACCGCAGGTCTATAATATCTCTCAACTATTTTCGAAGCCACTATCCCAATCACACCCTGATGCCAATTTTCATTGTAAAGCACGAAAACTTTATCTTTAATCCCGTTGCTTTCAATCATATCTACCGCCTCTTCAAAAGCCTTCCTATCCAAAGATTGTCTTCTCTCATTCTCTCTATGTAATTCCTCAGCCCACATAGATGCGGAATTATAATCATTGCTTATCAAAAATTCGACAGCTCTCGTTGCATCGCCAAGTCTTCCTACAGCGTTTATCCTTGGAGCAATGATAAATCCGATATGCCAAGTGTTAATTTTTTTATTTCTCAAACCAGCCTTCTCAAGAAGAGCAAGGAAGGAAACACGTGGATTTGTCGAATTTAAAAGTTCAAGCCCATGCTTAACAAGAACCCTGTTCTCATCGATAAGCGGAACTATATCAGCCGAAGCAGCGACAGCAACATAATCAAGATATTGGAACGGGTCAATATCGACTTGAAGTTTTTTCTGCAAAGCCTGTATAAATTTGAAAGCAACACCACAACCTGAAAGGTATTTGAAAGGATATGGACAAGTCTCTTTCAAAGGGTCAAGCACTGCATAAGCGTCAGGAATTTGGTCACCGGGCTCATGATGGTCGCAAATTATCACATCAATGCCGTGTGCTTTAGCGTATTTAACTTCGTTTACCGCAGTTATACCACAATCTACAGCTATCATCACGGAAGCGCCTTTTTGATAAGCTCTGTCAATTCCGAGTTTTGAAATACCATAGCCTTCTTTAAATCTGTCGGGTATATAAACTTCAACATTTGCCCCAAGTTCTTTAAAAAACAAATAAAGCATCGATGCTCCAGTTGTCCCGTCAACATCGTAATCTCCGTAAATCAAAATCTTCTCTCTGTTCAAGAAAGCCCTGCTAATTCTATCAACCGCCTTTTCCATATCCTCCATCAAAAATGGATCATAAAGTTCGCTTAAACTTGGATTGAAAAACTTTTCCATTTTTTCTTTTGTATCGATTCCCCTCGAAACCAAAACTTTTGCGATTGGCTTTGGTATCTTAGTTTCGTTTGATAATTTGAGAACTTTTTCAGGCTCTTTAATTTCAGCTATTTTCCACTTATTTCTCAATTTTTCAACCGTTTGGATTTATTTTTAAAACACCGGTTGTGGGTCTATAAGCCAAATTCTGTCTTTCCCAAGTTGGGAGAGGCAGTTATTTCTCTTTGCGGCCCACCCGAAAGTCCTCTGCTTAAAAGCAGAGCCGAGGCGGGCAACCTCGGTCCCGTCCTTTCCTTTGGAACAGGAGTCCTTTCCTATTTGGCCTTGCTCCGTAAGGGGTTTACCCTGCTCCCGATATCGCTATCGGGACGGTGGGCTCTTACCCCACCTTTTCACCCTTACCTCGACCTAAAAGGTCGAGGCGGTATCTTTTCTGTGGCACTTTCCATTTCCAGCGGTTCTGGCCACTGGAATTCCCGGTTGCCCGGGACTTACTGCCCTAAGGAGTTTGGACTTTCCTCTCCCCAACGCTAAAAAGCGTTGGAGAGCAACTGCCCGACCCACAACCGGTTTACTTTTTTACGCTTTCAATAGCTTCTTTATAAACGGTATCCGAAATCAAAATCCTACCACACGATTCGCAAGTATAAATCCTGCTATTCTGTGATATCTCAAGAACTCGCTGAGATGGAACCCTAGCTCCACAACCAGCACAGCTGCCATTGTTAACTGGAACGACCGCATGAGTTCCAAGCGCCTCTCTAACCCTTTCGTATCGCTTCAAAAGCGTAGGATCAACTTCCTTCAAAAATTTTTCCCTCACCTTAAGAAGTTTTTGCTCATCATCTTTTATCTCGCTGTCAATTTCATCGAGTTCAGCCTGTTTTTGTTCGAGCTCTTCTTGAAGCTTTTTTAACTCCTTCTCATACTCTTTTATCGTCTCTTCGAGCTCTCCTTGTTGTTTAACTAGTTGCGCCCTCCTCTCTGCAAGTTCATCAAGCCTATCATTTGCATCACTTATCTGTTTTTGAAGGGCATCGTATTCACGGTTCGATTTAACCTGAGTTAATTGCTTTTTCCATTTCTTTATGTTTTCCTTGAGCATGCTGACATCGGAATCAATACTGTCGATCGCCTCAATTACATTCTTAAGCATGTCCTTCGACCGTTGCAGGTCCTCCTCTAACTTTTTAACTTCCTCACCCAACGAATCGATTTCAGCCGGTAGGTCACCTCGCCTTCCCGCGATCTCAGCGAGTTTGCTGTCAATTATCTGAAGTTTGTAAAGCGCAACTAACTTCTTTTTCAATTCCATACCTCGATATTTATTTTAATAATAAAAAAGTGCACCCCAACGAGTGCACCTTCTTTAGAAAACTCAAAATTTATACAAGTTCTAAGATATGACTTTTCAATTTCTTGGCTCAACTCCTAAATAAACCCTAAAATTTTGTTTTTCTGTCTTTAAAATATAACGATTACAGCACAAAAAAACAAATCCACAAAAATAAAAAACCCTCCCAAATTGGGAGGGTTATAACCTTAAACTATGCGAGTCGAAAACTCCGCAAGCAATCGTTCAAGGTTCACATTGCTCAACCCATCTTTAAACGAAATTCTCTGCATCGCTGGCGGATTGGCAAAATAATCAGAAATTACATTCGAAATTCTCTCCTCATAACTCGATGTATGCTCATTTATGTAAAATATACCGATCGGAATCCTATCGCCCCACTCAAGAGATTTTTCAACAACCTGAATCCATTTACGGTTTAATTCATCAGCATCGTCCGGATTATGAACATATGGGTCGTATCCAATCTCTTCAAGTTTATAAATTCGTGGCACCGGCTTTCCCGTCTTCGGGTCAATCCTATCCCTGCCAGAATACCAATCTTTTGTATTTATATCGTTATATGTCGGACACGGCTGAAGGACATCAACGAAAGCAAGACCTTTATGAAGAATTGCTTTTTTAATTATCTCCTTAAGATGTTTAACATCATACGCATAACCTCTCGCGATGAAAGTATAGCCAGAAACAAGAGCAAGAGCAATTGGATTTACAGCGTCGTTTATATTTGGTTTCGGAAGCGATTTCGTTTTTACGCCAAGTTTTAAAGTTGGGGATGCCTGTCCCTTGGTCAATCCATAAACTGCATTGTTGAAAACGATATAAGTCAAATTAACATTTCTTCGACCTGTGCTAACAAAATGTCCAACGCCAATTCCAAGTCCATCGCCATCTCCACCAACAACTACAACATTTAGCTCTGGATTTGCAAGTTTAGTTCCAATTGCAAATGGGAGCGCTCTTCCATGAAGTGTGTGAATTCCATAAACATTTACATAATGAGGGGTTTTACCAGAACAACCTATCCCAGAAAATATAACCGCTTTATGCCTTGGGATTCCAAGTTCAAACAAAGCTATTTGCACAGACTGAAGTATCCCAAAATCACCGCATCCGGGACACCAATCGTTATGAAGATCTGTTTTGTAATCTTCAAGGGTTAACTTTTTAATTTCATCTATTTTAATCGCCATGGTTCAAAACCTGTATTTTGTTTGCTTTATTTTCGAGTATAGATTTTAAAGCGTAATAAACCTCGGTCAAAGACATAGGTCTTCCATTATATTTCAGCACATAAAAATCTATGTCTCTTAAAATCTCACGCTTTACAATTGAGCCGAATTGCGCAGTCTTGTTATGCTCAACATCAATTAAATATTTCGCATTTCCTATAAGACTTTTAACTCGTTCTCTTGGAAATGGATGAATCAATTTAACTTGAACAAATTTTAATTTGTATCCCTCATCCTTCAACCTTTCCATCGCATCAAGTATTGCGCCTTTAGTTGAACCCCAACTTAAAACAACATATTCCGCATCCTCATCGCCATAAACCAAAGCCTTATCTTCATCATCTATCTCGGCAAGAGCAAGCTCAAGTTTTTTCATCCTTTTGTCGACCATCATCGTTCTAACTTCATGGTCCTCGGTTATATGTCCAAGTTCATCGTGTTCATCACCTGTGTTCCAAAAGATTGCGTTTTCAGTCCCAAGTTTAATTCTTGGCGAAACACCAGTCTCGGTAAACTTAAATCTTTTATAAATACCATCATTCCAAGCCTCGACAAGTTCGCCTCGGTCTATCTTCACTTTTGAAACATCAAATTTCTTTACAGTCGCAATCGAATTAGCCATCGCTTTATCAATTATATGAATTACCGGAGTTTGATATCTTTCTGCGAAGTTAAAGACCTTCGCGACATCATAAAATATCTCCTCTATGTCTCCAGACGCATAGACAAGTCTCGGGAATTCACCGTGACCGGCATAAATTGAAAAAAGTAAATCTTCTTGCCCATGCCTTGTTGGAAGTCCTGTCGATGGTCCACCTCTTTGATAAAGCGTTACAACAACCGGAACTTCATTCATACCTGCCCATCCAAGTCCTTCAGCCATAAGCGAGAAACCAGGCCCAGATGTCGCGGTTGAAGCTCTAACACCAGCAAGCCCTGCGCCAATCGCCATAGTTACAGCCGAAATTTCGTCCTCGGTCTGAACAACAACTATTGAACCCTTGTCACTTGCACCATTTTCACCTACTATATCAAAAATAGCGTTATCCTCAAGGTAAACGCTTTCATCAGAGGCTGGAGTTATTGGATAATAAGTTTGAAATCTGCAACCACCGGCGATTTTACCTAATGCGGAGGCTTGATAACCCTGAACGATTATAAACTCAACATCATCTCTTTGAATCGGTTCAAGTTTAT
>JBEPZK010000014.1:40648-46029 GCA_041640855.1 Candidatus Kryptoniota bacterium | reverse complement strand
ATGAGTCAAGATAATATAAATCCGAATGAAGAAATTGTAGTAAAAGGAGTTGAAGGATTAACTTTAAAAGTTGAGAAGGTGAATAAAAAAATGTAAACTAAATTTGGGAGGTTTGTTATGACAATATCGCTTTTAACAGTAATAATCGTTTTTCTGGTCATAATACTTTCAAGCGCTATAAGAGTTCTGCGTGAGTATGAAAGGGGCGTAATCTTCAGGCTTGGGAGATTGATTGGCGCGAAAGGACCCGGACTTATATTCTTAATTCCGATAGTTGATCGAATGGTTAAGGTTAGCTTAAGAACGATTGTTCTCGATGTCCCTCCGCAAGATGTTATAACGAGGGATAATGTTTCGATTAAAGTTAATGCGGTTGTATATTTCAGAGTTGTTGACCCGGAGAAGGCGGTCGTTGAAGTTGAGGATTATCTTTATGCGACGTCTCAACTTTCGCAGACCACATTGAGAAGCGTCCTTGGGCAAAGTGAACTTGACGAAATCCTTGCGGAAAGGGAGAAAATTAACCAAAATCTCCAGCAGATAATTGATTCGCACACTGACCCGTGGGGAATTAAAGTGTCGATGGTAGAAATAAAGCATGTTGACTTACCAGTTGAAATGCAAAGGGCGATGGCGAGGCAAGCTGAGGCTGAAAGAGAAAGAAGAGCCAAAGTGATAAACGCTGAAGGTGAATATCAAGCTGCGCAAAAACTTGCTGAGGCTGCGCAAATCATAGGTCAATATCCAACCGCAATTCAACTCAGATTTTTGCAGACTTTATCGGAAGTTGCATCTGAAAGAAATTCGACGACGATATTCCCTATTCCGATTGAGTTAATAAGACCTTTTATTGAAGGTGGAGATAAGAAAAAATAGGTGTGAGGATTAGAAAATTGGACTTGCTTGTCGTTGGGTCAATAGCGCTTGACACAATAGAGACGCCCTTTAGACGGGTTGAGGAAACCCCGGGCGGTTCTGCGCTTTATATTTCGATTTCAGCAAGTTATTTCACTAATTCAATTGGAATTGTTGGAGTTGTTGGAGATGACTTTCCAAGGTGCATCATCGATGATATGCAAAATAGAGGCATAAATTTGAAAGGTCTTAAAGTTATCGAAGGTGAAAAGACATTTAAATGGGCTGGAAAATATAGTTACGATATGAATACGCGTGAGACAATTTATACTCAGCTAAATGTCTTTGCCAATTTTGACCCAATTATACCTGATGAATTTAAATCGAGTGAAATCGTTTGTCTTGGTAATATCGATCCTGTGTTACAGATGAAAGTTCTACAGCAAGTTGATAGTCCAAAGCTTGTAATTGCTGATACAATGAATTACTGGATTGAGAGCAAGTATGATGAACTTCTTGAGATGTTGAAAAGCGTGAATGTCCTGATTGTAAACGATGCTGAGGCTCGGCAAATCGCGCATGAACCAAATTTGATAAAAGCGGGAAGAAAAATTTTAAAATTCGGTCCTGATGTTGTGATAATAAAGAAAGGTGAACATGGCGCGGTTTTGATGATCGATGATGTAATTTTCACCGCTCCTGCTTTCCCAATAGAATCAATTCAAGACCCAACCGGCGCGGGAGATACATTTGCTGGAGGTTTCGCGGGTTGGCTTGCGAAGACTCATGATATTTCTGAAGGAAATTTAAGGCGCGCTGTGATTTACGGAAGCGCTGTGGCTTCATTTTGTGTAGAAGATTTCGGAATTGAAGGCATAAAAAATTTATCTTGGGATAAAATTCAGAAAAGATTTATTGCTTTCAGGGAATTGACGAAGTTCGAGATCGATTAAAATTGAAATAACATAAAATGGGAAAAATGAAAAGAGTCGTTCTATCTCTTTGTCTCGCCATTTGTTTCCTTAGTTTTAATTTAAACGCACTTCAACTTGGTATTGAAAATTTTCTCATCAATGGAAATCCAACTTTGACTGGCATCGACGCTGGGATGTTTCAGGATACCAACACGAGGCTTAAAATTGATTTGTCTGGGAAATGGCTTGCGAAGGTTGAAGGGGAAAACAAATGGTTTGAGGTTTTGATACCATCCGCTTATGATTTTACGGGAAGAGTTACTTTTAGAAAAAGTTTTATTCTCTCCGATTCCATTGCCCATGACAGAACTTTATTTTTCGTAGCCTATGGTATAAATTACGAATGTCAAATTTTTGTAAACGGTCAATTTTTGACAAAACATATCGGTGGATATACTTCGTTTGTTGTAAGAATTCCAGATAGAATGTTGAATGTTGGTGAAAATGTAATTGAGATTCGTGTGAGCAATGAGCTTAACTCGAAAACAACGATTCCGTTGAGGCATCAAGTTTGGGCATGGAGGAATTATGGTGGAATTTATAGGGATATTTACATTCTTGCGACGCCAAAGGTTTGGATTGACGATGCGAAGGTTAAATATTCCTTTGGAGCAAATTTTTCGGTTTTAAACGGTGAGGTAGAAGCATACATTTTCTCGGGCGAGATTTCAAAAATTTTCAGCGATAAAAATTTTGACATCAAAGTTCAAATCTTTGAAAAAGAGGGCGAGGTCTTTGTTACAGAATCTGCACCGTTAAAGATTTTCGTCAGTGATTCAAGAAGTGTTAAAGTTAAGATACCTTTCACAGTCTATAACCCAAAGTTATGGAGTCCAGAAACACCTTCACTTTATATTTTGAAGTTAATTATTATGAACCTAGGTAAAGTCGTGGATGAATTTATTGTTGTTACAGGGTTCAGGGAGTTTAAAATTGTTGATAGCGATATTTATTTAAACGGTAAGAGAATTATTTTGAATGGCATTTCAAGGCATGAGGACCATCCAAAGTTTGGGAATGCATTGACTTATGAGGAGATGGAAAAGGATATCGTTTTGATAAAAAATATGGGGGCAAATGCTATAAGGCTTGCTCATTATCCACCGCATCCGTATGTTTTGAACCTATGCGATAGATATGGGCTTATTGTTCTTGAAGAGATACCTGTGTGGAATGTTCCTGCGAATATACTGGTAAGTGAAAGATATATTTCGCTTGCGAAGAATTACATCTCGGAAATGGTGAATAGAGATAAAAATCATCCTTCGGTGCTT
Source organism: Candidatus Kryptoniota bacterium (assembly GCA_041640855.1). Classification (GTDB taxonomy): domain Bacteria; phylum Bacteroidota; class Ignavibacteria; order Kryptoniales; family Kryptoniaceae; genus Kryptonium. Next base: position 42,926 of record JBEPZK010000014.1, on the reverse strand, counting down.
GCGTGGGGCATTGGGAATGAGTTTGATTCTGCGGATGAAGAAGCACGAAGATATGTCTCTGAACTTGTGAAATTTGTAAAATCGATCGATGATAGACCAGTTTATTATGCATCGCGAATGATAAAAAATGATGTCTGCGTTGACCTTGTGGATTTAGCCTGTGTTAATGTTTACATAGATGATTTGACAAAATTTTCCGAAAACATCGGGTATTGGAAGAAAAAATATGCGAATAAGCCTGTAATCATAACCGAATATGGGAAGGCGGTTCAACTTGAAAATAGAAATGGATATTCCGACCCTCTTTCTTACGAGAGCCAGGCTAAATATATACTTGAGAGATACAGGTTAATTCAAGAGATAGATTTCGATGGTTCGTTCGTTTGGATTTTTTCGGATTGGAGAGGCGATAGACCTATTATGACGCTTCCAAATCCTGACCCTTATTTATATACGATGGGGGTTGTTTCATACAACAGGGAAAGAAGACCAGCATATGAGGTTTTAAAAGCACTTTATACAGATGGGAAAGTCCCGGCGCTTGCTATTGGTGATTACTCTGAAGATGTGCCCGAGGTTTATACGATCGCAGGGATAATTTTTTTGCTTCTGCTTTCATACATTTATTACTCTTACCGTTGGTTCAGGGAGAATTTAAATAGGGCGATTTTTAGACCTTATAATTTCTTTGCGGATGTAAGGGACCAGTATTTAGTTTCAGTTGGGCGGACGACGATTCTCGCTTTATTGATCTCTGCGACTTTTGGGGTTTTCGTCGCTGGCATTTTGGATAGATTAAAACAAAACGAGTATTTGGATTATATACTTACGCATTTAATTCCCATAGATTGGCTTAAAGTTAAATTAATCTCGATAATTTGGAAGCCGTTTTATCTATGCCTTTATCTTTCATTTTTCTCATTCGTTAAAATTTTGATTTTAGCCTTGCTAATTCAATTTTTCTCAACATTTATTAGGGTTAGGGTGTACCCATCTCATTCCTATTCCATCGCTGTTTGGTCATTTTTGCCAGTTATATTTTTAATCCCGATTGATATGATTTTGTACCGTGTTATAACCGGTTTTGGCTCCGCAATGGTGATAGCAGGAATTGGGTTAGTTGTAATTTTGATTTCAATTGTAAGATTGATCAAGGGGATTTCTATAATTTATGAGGTGAAACAGTTAAGGGTAACTGTTTTTTTGATTGCTATAATTGCTGTTGTTTTGGGCTTGTTTTTAATCTTTTACAATTATAAATTTTCATCGTTTGCATACCTAAAGTTTTTGTTAAACATTTTGAATAGTGCAAAATAAAATTTTGGATGAGGCGGAATGTATCTATCGCGTTTGGAGATATTTGGCTTTAAATCTTTTGCTAACAAAACTGAACTTAAATTTAACGGCGGGATAACCGCAATAGTTGGTCCAAATGGTTGCGGTAAAACCAACATTGTCGACGCAATACGCTGGGTCCTCGGGGAACAAAGGATGAGCGTCTTAAGAGGGGATAAACTTGAAGATGTCATATTTAATGGAACAAAGGATAGGAAACCACTTGGAATGGCGGAAGTTTCGATTACGATTGAAAACACCAAAAGAATTCTCCCGATGGAATATTCTGAGGTCACGATAACAAGGCGTGTCTTCAGGTCGGGTGAAAGTGAATATTTGCTTAACAAAGTTCCGTGCAGGTTGAAGGACATAATTGATTTATTTGCGGATACGGGGATGGGCGCAAATGCTTACTCGGTTATAGAGTTGAAGATGATAGAGTCGCTTTTAAGTGAAAAAGCAGAGGAAAGGAGAAAGATGTTTGAAGAAGCTGCGGGGGTGACAAAGTATAAGCAGCGCAAAAAGATAACCTATCGAAAACTTGAAGAAGTGAAAAGTGATTTATCAAGGGTCAATGATATAATTCGAGAGGTTCAGAAAAATGTAGCTTCGCTTGAAAGGCAAGCTAAGAAAGCACAAAAGTATAATCAAATTTTTGAAGAATTAAGAAAACGTGAAATCGAGCTTTTCGAGAGGGAATTTTCCGAGCTTCATAGGACATTGATTTATCTCGAGGAAAGTTTGGAGGCTGAGAAGAATAAAAAGGTGAATGTCGGAGATGAACTTTTGCGAGGTGAACAACTTCTCGATGTTTTAAAGGGTGAGTTGAGAACGCTCGAACTTCAAGTAGAAGAGGTTTACTCTAAAATCGAAGCTAGGACCAAAGATTTTGGGTTGACTGAGCAAGAGATTATACTTTTAAAGGAAAGGAGAAAAGCTCTTG
>JBEPZK010000014.1:0-40548 GCA_041640855.1 Candidatus Kryptoniota bacterium | reverse complement strand
AAGGGTGAGTTGAGAACGCTCGAACTTCAAGTAGAAGAGGTTTACTCTAAAATCGAAGCTAGGACCAAAGATTTTGGGTTGACTGAGCAAGAGATTATACTTTTAAAGGAAAGGAGAAAAGCTCTTGCTGAAAGTATTGATAAAATTTCAAGGGAAAAACTTGAACTTCAACATCAACTTTATGAATTTAGCAGGGCGATTGAAGAGAAGAAATTAATGATTGAAAGTGTAAAGTTTGAAAAAGAAAATTTGCAGGCACAATATGTAGAGAAGAAGCGAGAAATTGATGATTTAGCTAATTTGCTTGATGAAAAGAGAAATTTGGTCAAAGGATTAAATGAGCTGTTGATTGAAAAAATGAACGAGATTTCGCAAAGAAGAGGCGAGATTGAGAAAATTAGGGCGAAGGTTGAGAATTTTAAAGGAAGGCTTGAAATATTGGGTGAAGAGAAAAGGGCTTATGAGGATGAAATTGAAAAAGCAAGCGTTGAACTTAATAACTTGCTTGATAAAAAGGCGACGCTTTTAAATGAACTTGCTAACGCGGAGCGGATATTTAGCGAAAAGGAAGCGTTAAAGGAAAGCTTAAGGCTTGAGGTAGAGCAGCTGCAGAGAAAAGCTTTTTTGATTCAAAACGAGATTGGAAAAAAGAATTCGAAAATCGATTTTCTAAAGGATTTAATAGAAAAGCATGTCGACTTGCCCGAGGGAGCTCAATTTCTTGTGCAAAATTATAATCCAAATTTCAAAAGCGTTTCGGATATCATCGATGTCGAGCCTGAGTATTCCCAGGCGATAGAATCTGCGTTGGGGGAATCCGCTGGATATTTAATTGTTGATACAGTTATGGAAGCTGAGGAAGCGATCGAAGTTTTAAAATCGCAAAATAAAAGCAAAGTCACATTTATCTGTCTTGAAAAAATTCCCGAAAATTATGCGGATAACCTTCCCGCTCGCGGTGATGGTGTAATCGGTTGGGCGAATGAAATCGTCCGTTGTGAGCGCAAATTTAAAAAGGTTATAGATTTGCTTCTGGATGAATTTCTTGTAGTTAGGGATAAAAGTTCTGCACTTGAAGCGCTGAAAAATTACGGAAGTATAAAATGCGTTACCCTCGATGGTGAAATTTTTACAAATGAAGGACTGATAAGAGGTGGAAGTAGCAATGGCTCGATGCAGAGTGTCATTGGAAAGAGGAAACAGATAGAGATTCTTGAGGAAGAAGTTTCAAGGCTTAAAGATGAACTTGCTCAAGTTCAAAACGAGATAAAGAGAAAAGAATCCGAAATTGAATCTATAAATCTAAAAGAACTTTCAGAGGCGTTGCGAAATGTACAACTTTCGGTCAACGAGGTTGAAAAATTGATAAATCAGGCTGAGTACAGAAATACAAAGGCCAAAGAAAGTATTACCGCAATTGAAAAGGAAAAAGTTGAACTTGAAAGCGAAATTCAAAAACTTGATGAGGTTTTGGCTGGTCTTGAAAGCGAAATTATAACCCTTGAAAAAGGTAAAGAAGAAATTGAATATAATCTTTCGACCGCGACATTTGAATTTGAAAGACTTGAAAAGGAATGGAACGAAAAGGCGAAATTCGTTTCGGACTTAAACATTAAACTTGTTTCGCTTGAAAATGAGGAGAAAAATCTTGAAGCAGAGATAAGAAGAATAAACGATGACATCGCGAGGGCATCGAGAAAGATAAGTGAATATGACGCTGAAGTTGAAGAAAGCAAGGTTCAAATTGAAGAAATTGATTTAAAACTTATTGAGTTTAGCGATAAATTAACTTCGCTTGAAAATGAGATCGCGATGCTTCGTGAAAGGTTAAAGGATGTTCAAACTCAGCACAATGAGAAACTGGTCGAGATCCAGACCCTTGAGCGAAAAATAAAGGAAGAAAGAGCAAAATATGAAGAATATGTAAGCGCGATGCATGACCTTGAGATGAAGGTGAACGAGATAAGGCTTAAGATGCAGAATTTAAAAGACAGGGCAAGGGAAGAATATCAGATTGAACTTGAGTATAAAGAGTTTCCCGAAGGCGAAATTAATCTCGCGGTGTTAAAGGAGGAAGTTGAGAATTTGAAAGCAAAGTTGAAAGCACTTGGTCCAGTTAATTTGCTTGCTTTTAACGATTACGAGGAGGAAAGGAAACGGCTTGAGTTTTTAATTTCGCAGAGAGATGATTTAATTGAATCGGAGAAAAATTTGACGAAGACAATCGAAGAGGTCAATGAAACTGCTCAGAGAAAATTTCTTGATACATTTGAAAAGATAAGGCAAAATTTCAAGAAAACGTTTATATCTCTTTTTGGTCCGGATAGCGATGCAGATTTAGTCCTTGTTCCAAGGGAAGATGGCGTCGTTGACCCGCTTGAGTCGAAGATTGAGATTATGACAAGACCAAGAGGGAAAAAATTACAATCAATCGACTTGCTTTCTGCTGGTGAAAAAACATTAACTGCGATTGCGCTTTTATTTGCGATTTATCTTGTGAAACCAAGTCCATTTTGCGTCCTCGACGAGGTTGATGCCCCGCTTGATGATGCAAATATCGATAGGTTTATAAATCTTTTGAGAGATTTTTCAAAGGATACGCAATTTATCATTGTGACCCATAATAAGAAAACAATGGAGGCGGCAGATACGCTTTATGGCGTAACTATGGAGGAAGATGGGGTTTCAAAAATCGTGTCAGTCAGATTTAAACAAGAAGTTGAGAGGCTATGAATATAAAAGTATTTTGTGATTTCGATGGAACGGTGACGAAAAATGATGTCGGGGACCTCTTCTTTGAGACATTTGGGGATAAGGATTTTTACGCTCAGCTTGTGGAGAAGTGGAGAAACTATGAAATTTCGTCCCGTGAGATGTGGGAAACGATCGCGGAAAAAGTTAATATTCCGGATGAAACTATCGCTGAAAAATTAATCCTTTCGCAGGAAATCGACCCTTATTTCGTCGACTTTGTTAGTTTATGTAAGAGTAATGGAATTGAAATTTTTATTTTGAGCGATGGTTTTGATTTTTACATTAAAAAAATTTTGGAGAAATACGGGCTTTCAGATATCAAATTTTTTTCGAATAAACTTTGGATTGAGGGGAATAAAGTTAAACTTTGGTTCCCTTATCCGGATTCTGTTTGTCGGATTTGTGGAAATTGCAAAAGAAATCATATGTTGACCCTTTCTGGAGATGAGGATGTGATTGTTTACATTGGGGATGGATATTCGGATAGATGCCCAGCTGAATATGCTGATATTGTTTTCGGAAAGAAAAATTTGCTGAAATTTTGTAGAGAGCGTAATATCCCTGTCTATGAATTTGAAACATTCAAAGACGTAATTGAGCAATTTGAAAGGTTTTTAAGTGGTCGAAAAAAGCTGAGAAAACGTTGGCAAGCAGAGTTGAAGAGAAGAGAAATTTTTATGAGGGAGTGAAATCGAAAACAAATGATTTTTTATTCATGAAGCAAGATATAAGGCAGAAAATTTTCTCCTACAGAAGTTACACACCTATCCCTTTCCTAATTGTTATGATTATTTTTGCAAAGCCGACGGTGTGGAGTTTGATAATTGGGTTTTTGATCGCGTTGGTTGGGGAATTGATAAGATTTTGGGGTGTTGGATATGCAGGGGGTGAGACAAGAACAACTGGCTCTGTGGGCGGAAGTAAACTTGTTACAAACGGTCCCTACGCTTATGTTCGTAATCCGCTATATATCGGGAATATGCTCATCTATTGTGGTTTCGGGATTATGTCGATGGCTTTGTTTCCTTATTTTCAAATCCTCGGTTTGATTTATTTTTTCATCCAGTATTATTTAATCGTGACGCTTGAGGAAGAATATTTAAGCAAGGCTTTTGCTGAGGAGTATCCGAGATATTTTAAAAGCGTACCGAGATTTATCCCAAGGTTGAAAAGATATGAGTTCGCATCGAGTTTTAAATTTGATTTCAAAGAAGCTTTAAGGTCGGAGCGGAGGACATTGCAAGCATTTTTTTCTATCACAGCTTTAAACGTTTTGCTTTTCTTTTTGAAAACAAAATTTTAAACTTTGCTTTTAATCATGAAGAAAATTATGATCATAGCGGGGGAGACATCCGGGGATTTGCACGCGGGAAAAGTTGTATGCGCGATGAAGAAGTTTTCGCCTGATGTTGAAATTTTTGGCGTCGGTGGAGAGAAGATGAAAAGTTGCGGGGCTGAAATCATTTATGATATATCTCAAATCTCTTTTATCGGTTTTGTCGATGTTGTTAAAAATTTTAAAAAACTTCTCGAGTTTAAAAAGTTATGTTCGGAGACACTTTTAAAAAGAAAACCAGATGCGGTTTTACTCGTCGATTATCCGGGATTTAACTTAAGTTTTGCGAAATTTGCAAAAGAAAATGGATTTAAAGTTTACTATTATATCGCTCCACAAGTTTGGGCATGGGGTAGAGCTAGAGTTAAAACATTGCGGAATTATGTCGATAGGCTTTTTTTGATATTTAAGTTTGAAGAGGAATTTTTTAAAAAATGTGGTGTGAAAGCTCAGTTCGTCGGGCATCCTTTGTTGGAAGACTTAAGAAAAGTTGAGGGTATCGAAGAGGCGTATTTCCTCGATAATTATCAAATCGAAAGGAAAAAAATCATTTCATTCTTTCCCGGAAGCAGAGAGCACGAAGTCAAGATGATGTTGAATACAATGGCAAAGGCTGGGGAGATGTTAAAAAACAAATTCGATGTTGAAGTTGTCTTTAGTAAGTCTAGGGCTTTGAAAGATTTTGAAACGAAAAAATTGCTCGATGAGGGTTTTAAATTCGTCGATAATTCGCATTTGCTTTTGCGTTTTTCTCACATTGCTGTTGTAAAAAGCGGAACAACTTCTCTTGAGGCAGGAATTCTTGCAATTCCAATGGTCGTATGTTATAAAACTTCTTTTTTAAATTATCTAATTGGGAGAATGCTTATAAAGAGGGATGTGATTGATAGCATATCGCTTCCGAATATCTTGCTTTCGAAAAAAGTTGTGCCTGAGTTGATTCAATTCGATTTCTCTGTTGAAAAGATTTTTGAGGAGGTGAAAAAATATCTCGAAGATGAAGAAAGATATAAAAGTGTTAAAAGTGAACTTTTGAAGTTGAAAGGGTTGCTCACTTTGGAAGGTGAAGAAAAACCCGCATCTGAATTAGTGGCTGAAAAAATTCTTTCGGAATTATGAGAGGATATCTTTTGAAACTTTGGCGTAGCTTGAGATTTTTTCTGTTGCCGTTTTCTCTTGCTTATGGAGCTGTGGTGATGTTAAGAAACTTCTTTTACGATGTCGGAATATTCAAAATTAAAACTTTGCCTAAGCCAGTTATATCAGTTGGAAATATAATCGCAGGTGGAACAGGGAAGACGCCAATAGTTGAGTGGCTCGCGCGGTATTTCACTTCAATTGGGAAAAGAGTCGCAATTTTAAGTCGCGGATATGGAAGGAAGACGAAAGGTTTTATCCTTGTGACGGATGGGGAAAAAATCTTAGCCTCACCGGAGGAATGCGGAGATGAACCGTTTCAAATGGCTTTGAAATCTCTTGAGGAAAAATTAAACTGGCTTATTGCGGTTTGTGAGGATAGATTTATCGCCGGATTAAATGTTTTGAAAAATTTTGATGTCGATGTTTTCATACTTGATGATGGATTTCAACGAAGGGATTTGCACAGGGATGTAGACGTTCTTGTCATCTCCGGGGATGAAACAGATGAGTTTTTAATTCCGGCGGGATTAAAGCGGGAACCATTGAACTCGATTAAAAGAGCGGATGTCCTTTTCCTTCGCGAGGGTGTGGATTGGAAGAAGTTTGAAAGTTACTTGGCCGAGGGAAATTTTGTCAGATGTTATTTTGGATACAAACTTCTTGAAATACGGAAATTTTTTGATTATATTTTATTAAAAAAGCCATTCAGAGGCAAGAAGATATTGGCTTTCTCAGGCATAGGAAACCATAAAAATTTTATAAAAACATTGAAAAACAATGAGTTTGAAATCGTAAAAGAGTTCGAGTTTCCCGATCACTACAGATATACGATGAAAGATATTCGCAGGATAATTGAAGAGTTGAATTCAACAGAGGCTGAGTGTGTGGTGACGACAGAGAAGGATTATGCGAGGTTGTATGAAATGAAGGAATTAAAAAATTTCCCTTTTTTTTATGCGAGGATTAGCGTTGAACTTTACAGCGGGGAAGAGGAATTAAAGGAAAAAATATCAAAGTTAGTTCAATGATAAGAATTGGGGTTTCATATTGCGATAGCAAGTTTGAAAATTATTTGAATTGGCTTAAGAGAGCGGGAGTTGAGATTGAAACGGTTGTTTTGTCGTATAAAGAGCTTAATGCTGACGATTTGAAAAAGTGCGATGGACTTTTGCTCACGGGTGGAGATGATGTACATCCGGAATTTTATGGAGAACCTGAGGTTGAAGGAGATAAATATAATCGCGAGAGGGATTGGTTTGAGTTTAAGCTTCTTGATATCGCCTTTTCGAAAAATATACCTGTGTTTGGAATTTGCAGAGGTTTACAGTTGACGAATGTTTATCTTCGTGGGAGTTTGATATTTGATATTCAAACTGTAGTTGGAACAAATCATCGCAAGGATGAAAATACGGGTGAGGATAGAATGCATAATGTTTTGGTTTTTGATGATTCTAAACTTTTTAAAATTGTCGGTGGGAGGGAAGGCGTTGTTAATAGCAGTCATCATCAATCCGCTGATAGAATAGGTGAAAATTTGCGCGTAAACGCCAAGTGTGATGATGGGGTTATCGAAGGGCTTGAATGGGCTGGGGATGATAGATTTGTTTTGCTCGTTCAATGGCATCCGGAAAGAATGAAAAATTTTGAAAGCGCGTTTTCAAAGAATTTGCTTGACGCGTTTATAAATTCAATTCTTAGTAAATAAATCAAAAGGAGGTCGACAAATGCAAAAGAAATATGTTTATTTTTTCGGTGGTGGAAAAGCTGAGGGAACAGCCCAGATGAAAAATTTGCTCGGTGGAAAAGGTGCAAACCTTGCGGAGATGACAAACATTGGTTTGCCTGTTCCACCTGGATTCACAATCACGACCGAGGTATGCAGTTATTATTATAAGCATAATCAAACATATCCAAAGGGACTTGAAGAACAAGTTAAAAAAGCACTTGCAAAAGTTGAAAAACTTGTCGGGAGAAAATTTGGCGATCCAAAGAATCCACTTCTTGTTTCGGTAAGGTCGGGTGCACCTGTTTCGATGCCAGGGATGATGGATACGATTTTAAATCTTGGCTTAAATGATGAAACGGTTAACGGTTTGATTGAGCAGACGAAAAATGAGAGGTTTGCGTGGGATGCTTACAGAAGATTTGTCCAAATGTATGGTGATGTTGTCCTTGGTTTGAAGCCAGAAACAAAAGAGGAAAGAGATCCATTTGAAGTTTTGCTCGAGGAGAAAAAGAGGAAAAGAGGCGTCGAACACGATGTCGAACTCACGGTGGATGATTTGAAGGAACTTGTTTATGAGTTTAAAGATATGATAAAGAAGAGAAAAGGAGTTGATTTTCCAGAAGACCCATGGGAGCAACTTTGGGGTGCGATTGGGGCAGTTTTCAGATCGTGGATGAATCCAAGGGCTGTCGCTTATAGAAAGATTTATAACATCCCTGACGATATGGGAACTGCAGTAAATGTTCAGACGATGGTGTTTGGAAATATGGGTGATGATTCGGGAACAGGGGTTGCATTCACGAGAAATCCCGCAACTGGAGAAAATGAATTTTACGGTGAATTTTTAATCAACGCTCAAGGTGAAGATGTCGTCGCCGGAATAAGAACTCCTTTGCCGATTTCGAAATTGAAAGAAGTGATGCCTCATGTTTATGAGCAATTACTTGAGGTTAGAAAAATTCTTGAAAGCAGATTAAAAGATATGCAAGACATTGAATTTACGATAGAGCGCGGAAAACTTTACATGTTGCAGACGAGGGCAGGGAAGAGAACAGGTTTCGCCGCGGTTAGGATTGCGGTTGATATGGTCGAAGAAGGTTTGATTACAAAAGAAGAGGCATTGTTAAGAATCGAGCCAGATGCTTTGAACCATCTCCTTAGACCAATTTTTGATGCTCAGGAAAAGGAGAAAGCTATAAAAGATGGACGTTTACTTGCGAAAGGATTGCCGGCTGGTCCGGGCGCAGCAACTGGAAAAGTTGTATTCCATTCTGAGGATGCTGAAGAATGGGCAAGGCGCGGTGAAAAGGTGATATTAGTAAGGATTGAAACCTCACCAGATGATATAAAAGGAATGTATTCAGCGGAAGGGATTTTGACGTCAAGAGGTGGAATGACGTCTCACGCAGCTCTTGTGGCAAGACAAATGGGTAAAGTTTGTGTTGTCGGATGTGGGGCGCTTGACATAGATTATGTCAAAAAAGAAATGAGAGTAAATGGTCGAGTTATAAAAGAGGGAGATTACATCTCAATCGATGGTTCAACAGGTGAAGTTATCCTTGGTAAGATAACGACGAAACCAAGCGAGGTTTTACAAGTTTTGGTTGAAAAAACGCTTGACCCGGAAAAAGCGCCTGTTTATAAACAATTTGAGAAGTTGATGAAATGGGCTGATGAAGTTAGAAAACTGAGAATCAGAACTAACGCGGACCTTCCGAATCAAGCTGCCATTGCTGTTGCTTTTGGAGCGGAAGGAATTGGTTTGACGAGGACAGAACATATGTTCTTTGAAGGCGATAGAATTATATCGATGAGAAAAATGATCCTCGCGGATACGAAAGAAGAAAGAGAAGCTGCTTTGAATGAACTTTTGCCTTTACAGAGACAGGACTTTTATGGAATTTTCAAGGTTATGGGAGATAGACCCGTCACGATTAGAACCCTAGATCCGCCCTTGCATGAATTTTTGCCTCATACAGATGAGGAAATAAAAGAGTTCTCCGAAAAGACCGGAATCCCAGAGGAAAAGATACGTAGGAGATTGGCTGAGTTGAAAGAATTTAATCCAATGCTTGGGTTTAGAGGTTGTCGTCTTGGAATAGTTTACCCAGAGATAACTGCAATGCAAACACGAGCAATTATCGAAGCTGCATGCGATGTTGCAAAAGAAGGAATAAAGGTAAAGCCCGAGATTATGATTCCGCTCGTTGGTCATGTAAATGAACTTAAGAATCAAGAGAAGATCGTTCGTGAGGTTGCTGAGAAAGTTATGCAGGAAAAAGGAATTAGAGTTGAATATTCTGTCGGTACAATGATCGAGGTTCCAAGGGCAGCGATAACAGCGGATGAGATTGCAACCGTTGCGGAGTTCTTCTCTTTTGGCACGAATGACCTAACTCAAATGGGAATGGGACTTTCAAGAGATGATTATGAGAAGTTTATTTACAAATATCTCGATTTAGGAATTTACGATAAAGATCCATTCCAGACGATAGATACCAAAGGCGTTGGAGAGTTGATGAGAATTGGCGTTGAAAAGGGGCGTTCTGTCAGACCTGATTTGAAAGTTGGAATTTGTGGTGAGCATGGAGGAGACCCAGCAACGATAGAATTTTGCCATAAAATTGGACTTGATTATGTGAGTTGCTCTCCATATCGCGTTCCAATCGCTCGACTTGCAGCGGCCAGAGCTGCCTTGTTATATGACAGGGTGAAGGAATCCAAATCTGTGAAGAAGACCGACAAAAAAGCTGTTGTAAAGAAAGGCAAGGCAAACGTGAAGAGTAAGAAAGCAAAGGTTAAAGCAAGCAAAGCAAAATAAACAAACGGGGGAGCTTTAAACTCCCCCTGTGTTTTTAAATAAACAATAGCAAGAGCTATGAAACTTTCAGATTTTTATTATCATCTTCCAAAAAATTTGATCGCTAAATATCCCGTTGAGCCAAGGGATAGTTCAAGATTGCTTGTGGTTGATAGGAAAACGAAAACTTTTGAAGACAAAGTTTTTATGGATGTGGTTGATTATCTTGAAGAGGGTGATTGTTTGGTCATAAACAAGACGAAGGTCTTCCCGGCGAGGTTAATTGGACGAAAGGAAAAGACGGGCGCAAAAATTGAACTGCTTCTATTGCGTGAACTTAATCCTCAAGAACATTTGTGGGATGTCCTCGTCGAGCCAGCGAGAAAGGTGAGAATCGGGAATAAAATCTTTTTTGGCGAAAATGATGAAGCATATTGTGAGGTTATAGATAACACGACATCGCGTGGCAGGACTGTGAAATTTCATTATGAGGGCGATTTCTTTCAATTTCTTGATAAATATGGGCTTGTTCCTCTCCCACCCTACATAAAAAGACCACCAGAGGATGAGGATAAAGAAAGATACCAAACTGTTTACGCTGAAGTTATTGGCTCTGTTGCAGCTCCAACCGCTGGATTGCATTTCACGACCCGTTTGCTGAGGAAAATCGAGAGAAAAGGAGTTAAAATCGCCTCTATAGTTTTGCATATTGGGATTGGAACATTTAGAAAAGTTGAAGTTGAAGACTTGAGTAAACATCGAATGGATTCTGAATATTTTGAGATATCTCCAGAAAGTGCGAGATTGATAAATGAGTCGATAGATAAAAGAAAAAGTATAGTTGCTGTTGGAACAAGTGTTGTAAGAGCTCTTGAATCAAGCGTCACAGCAGATGCTCATGTTAAACCATACAAAGGTTGGACGGATAAATTTATCTATCCACCTTATGAGTTCAAGGTTGTAAATAAACTTATAACGAACTTCCATATGCCTGAATCGCCTCCGCTTATGCTTACCGCAGCCTTTGCTGGGCTAGAACTTTTGATGCAGGCGTATAAGCATGCGATTAAAAATGGATATAGATTTTTAAGCTATGGTGATGCAATGCTTATAATCTAACCAAATTGTTTCTCACTTCGGATATGAAAACTTTCGTTTTTGTCATTGTAAATCTCTGGATTTTTTTAATTTTTGCCTACCTAATCAAAAGGAAAAACCTCCTAAGCTATTACGAAACGGGACGATGGTGGATAACCTGGTTTGCTGTCTCGATAATAACTTTGATGGATGAACTTACATCGATTTTTTATGCTCCATTTGAAGCATACAGATTCATCGGGATAAAAGCGATAGTATATATCGCTTTGACATCGCTTTTCATCCGATTTCTTTCGACGCGAATGGTTGAGATAGCTGAAATACTTGAGGTTCATAATATAAAAGGTGGTGGTGTCTATTCCTTTTCTTATCTTGTGCTTGGTCCGACCGCTTCATTTATAGCTGTGGCTTCTATTCTTGTGGTTTATATATTGACCGCTTCGATTTCAACGGTCAGCGCGGTTGAAAACGGTTTAGCTTTTTTATCGATATCTCCAAATGTTAAATTCATTTTGAAAATCGCAGTTGTGTGGATGATAGCTGGTTTGAACATTCTTGGGATAAGGGAAAACGCGAAGTTTACATTTGCAATTTTTATATTTTCTTCGTTTGTTCTTTTAAATTTGATCGTCGGAGGAATTTTCAATTTCGACGCCAATTCAATGGCAAAGGTCAAAGAAAGTTTCTCTCTTTTTGTTTCAGATTTGAACGATTCATCAATTTTTAAATCTTATGCGAATATAGTCACGGGAATTGGAAGTTGTATCCTCGCTTATTCCGGAATTGAATCCGTTCTTCAAACCGCATCACTTGTTAAAAGTTGGCACGATATAAGAAAAGCATATATTTTCCTCGCCCTCACGGTTGGGATAGTTACCCCTCTTATAGCTCTTTTTGCACTTTCATCAAACATAGAACTTGAAAAACATGAGACTGATTTGATACCTGTCTTTGCAGAAAAAGTTAACGGTTATAGTTTTGGTTTAATTGTCAGCGCTCTTGCAAGCGTCACATTGATAATGGCTGTAAATACAGCGATGGTCGCATCTTCTGAGTTGATTGAAAAAATTTGTGAAAGGTATAACTTTCAATGGTTGATTAAGTTAAATCGTCGTGGTTCGCTTTATAGAATTCATATCTTTAATGCTCTTTTCTATTCGATTATCCTTTTGATAACAAGCGGTAGTCAATCCGTTCTTGCGGAAATGTACGCGGTTGGTCTCGTAGCGAGTTTTTCTATCAACATTGCTTCGCTTTTAATTTATAGATACCTGATGGGAACAAAGGAGATAACATATCATACGTCGAGAACAGGGACGCTTTTTCTTTTCGCTTTAACTTTTAGCATATTTATTTATATTGTTCTGCATCGCCCATATGGTGCTTTGCTTTGGCTTTTTATGGCTCTTTTCTTTTTAATTGCCGGATTAAGGATTTCAAAGTTCAGGGCTCCGGAAATTCCTGTAAGAAGAATCACCGATAACCCGATGGATGTCGTTTTTGCAATTGCAGATATAGATTCCGATGAGGTTCACATTTATTTCAGGAGGCCAAGGGAAAACATAGGAAGTCTTGATAAAAATGCGATTTATGTAAGTTTTTATTCACCGCGTCTTGATAAGCCAGAGAAAAAATTCCCAAGACATTTTTGGATTTCAATTCAGCCGAGAGCGAATTTGTTCGATATGATAGTCGGATTGCTGGATACGATTAGATACGAACTTCCGCCGGGAAAGAAGATTCATATACATTTCGGTTGGCCACTTTCATCTTGGATTGACAGGTTATCGACAGGAATAATGGTTTATAACATCATAAGTTTGCCTAAGAAGTTTCCAGAATTTATCTTTCACATTGACCATTTATCGGAAGAACAACAAAATAAGGACAGGGCTTGAAAGTAACTGCGATAATTCCAGCTGGAGGATACGGAAAAAGGATTGGTGCAGGTGTACATAAGCAGTTGATAGAAATAGCAGGCAAGCCAATTTTAATTCATACACTTGAAAAATTTCAAAATTGTGATTGCATCGATGCGATAATTATAGCTACAGCGCCGGAGATTATGCTTGAGGTTGAGAATTTGATCAAGAAATTTAATATAACCAAAGTCGTTGAAGTGACAATCGGTGGAAATGAGAGGCAGGATTCAGTTTATAATGCCCTTCAAATGATGGTTTATCATCACACCGAAATCGTCGTGGTTCACGATGCGGTTAGACCGTTCATAAGTTGTGAAAAAATTTGTGAAGTTGTATCAGCATGTAAAGAAACGGGTGCTGCAATCCTTGCAGTTAGACCGAAGGAGACGGTGAAGTTAGGGGATAAAGATGGTTTCGTTGAAAAGACACTCGATAGAAATTTGGTATGGCTTGTTCAAACCCCGCAAGCGTTTTATTATTCGATATTACAGCAAGCGTATAAAAGGGCTTATACGGATTCATTTTACGGGACAGACGACGCTTCACTTATCGAAAGGCTTGGTGTTAAGGTTAAGGTTATCGAAGGTCTTTATGAAAACATAAAGATAACGACGCCTGAGGATATTGAATTTGCTCGTATGATGCTTGAAAGGAAATAAATTTTTGAATAAATTTAAAAAAAGCGCCTGTAGCTCAATTGGACAGAGCAGCGGACTTCGGATCCGCGGGTTGGGGGTTCGAGTCCCTCCAGGCGCGCTAAATCTCTTCATCTCTCTTTTGTAGAGTTATATCTCCTCCAGTTGTTGAGGCAATTATAGTGGATTTTTCATATTCCCCAATTTTCCCTTTCAATTCGTTGCGTGATTTTGAGTCAATTTTTATCGGAAAGTCGACTTGTATGTCACCGCCGAATGATTTGAAATCAATATATGCGTTAAAATTCGAGGGAGCGAAAATTTTTATATCTCCGCCCGATGATGATAATTTTGTTGTCCCAACCGGATTTATAAAATCGATTTTAATGTCGCCGCCGGATGAAGAAGCTTTAACTGAACCATCCATTTTGTTAATCGTGATATCACCGCCGGAAGAATTCGCTTCGATTTTGCCTCGAAAATTGCTCACAATAATATCTCCACCCGATGTTTTAATTTCAAAATTGCCAGAGCAATTTCTAATTCTCAAATCTCCGCCGATCGATGAGCCATCAATTTCGCCTTTTACATTTTCGATTTGAATATCTCCACCTGTTGATGAAAGATTGAAATTGCCGGAAAGTTTTTGAAGTTTTATACTGCCATCACTTGATTGAATTTCTACATTTAAACTTTCAGGTGCATAAATCACAAGATTTGCTTCTTTGATTTTCGAACGGTCGTGGAAGTCGAAAAAATCGAAGAAATTAAATTGCCTAAACTTTCTTTCGTGTTTAACGATGATATTTAAACTGTTTTCTTCCTCTTTAAAACTCACATCAAATTCACTTAATCTTCTCGGAGAGCCTTGTGCATAAAAGTCAACCCTAACTTCATCCGTTGTCTCATGCGATTGTACAGATACATCGACGATGCTTGATTTGATTGTAAGTTTAACTCCTGGGCTTACTTTGAATGATTTGGAGATTTTCAATTCATCTGTTGTGATTTCCGCTTCTTTTGGTATTTCAGCGGTTTTTACATTTGAGCAGATGAGCAAAGCGCCGGCAAAAATTAAACCCATAAGGATGAAGATAAAAAATTTCGTTTTCATATGTCGGAAAATAGATTTTGTTTTTCTAATCACAGGGATACGAAAATATGGCTGAAGATGTTACATTTTACCCCTTTATTTCGGTGGCAGTTTTAAATGTGTGTAGGAGTGCGTCTATTTGAACGATGAGTTTTTTCTTCTCATATCTTGGGGCAAAAATTGAGCCATCGATAAAGTAAAGTCTCTTTTGTTTCTCATCATAAAAAATGTATGAAACAAAAGGACCGCCACCAGTGAGGTCATTAAACCTCCAAAGTCCCTGGACCCTTATCGCATATTTGCCATTAAAGTTTACTGGGAAGAAATAAAGATATCTTATGCTTTCAGGGTCTTCTGCTATTATAACCCAGGCGCTGTCATCAACGGTCCTGTAAAATTTTCTGGTGATTTCATTTCTCTTTTGGGCAATCCATGTTTGATTGAAAAATCTGTATGGGTTTTCTATAGAATCGATCCAGTGGATAAATATAAACCTTTCCATATCTTCAGGTGTTCTTCTCCTAAGCCAGACGAATTTTTCTTGTGCTGAATCTTTCGCGACGTAATAGTCGTGCTGAACCAAAATTGTCCAACCATATTTTTCGAGAAAATATTTTTCGATCTCCTTCTTATTGTGCCCCTCTGAATAAATAGCTTCAAGTTCTCTATTGAAGAATTCATCGCGGAAGTAAATATATATTTCGTTTCTGTTTTCCTTCAAATGTTTTAAAAGCGTCTCTTTATCCTTTGACACGAGGACAAGCACAATTTGACCCTTGCTCCATAAATCCTTTTTTAAAAACATATACGCAGAGTCTTTCTCCACGAGCTCTCTTGAAGCAGGGTCAAGCATATTAAGCACGTAACTCCCTATCCCGCTTTTATCATCAAGCGTTGAGATGAACATGATATTTTTTCGGGTTTTTAATTCATCGATTGAATAAATTTGAAATTCCGGTTTCACTGTGAACAAAGTCTCAGGCTGGGGGGTATAAAGAAGCCTGTGGAATACAGATTTAACTTGGTCTTGAATTTCTGAGTAAAGGAGTGAATCGACATAGGTTATTATTTCTGTTTCGTCACCAGTTGATTTGGGTTTGAGCTGTGAACAGGAAATGAACAAAGCAGAAAGCACAAGGAAGATAAGAAAATTCCTCATATCGTTCTCAAGTTTACTTTAAAAAATAAAGGTCAAACCCGGGGTAAAAAATTAAATAAAGAAGCCACATCGTTGCGCCTATACTTAAGGGAATTAGTAAATTGTCATCGATTTTTAAATTAATTGATGCTGCTTCCATAATTCCGCCGATGACAGCTGCAAACATCGTTATAAGGTATTCGCCAGGCAAATTCTGAACTTTCGGGGCTAAGAAAACAACTGGGATTGCGGCAAGTATAAATGCGATTGTTCCTTCGAGCGATTTTTTAAAAAATTTATGCTTCCCGAATCTTCGGCCAAAAACCGCAGCGCTCGCGTCTGATAAAATTAAAATTGCAAATGCGTTTATGACGATGAATTTCGGAAAAATTATCACACAAACGAGAGCGGAGATGAAAACCCAAGTCGCACCATTTAAATTTTTTGCTTTATGGTCCCTTTCATGTTGACGAAGGATTGGTCCGAATAGCTTGTAAAAAAGTTTCTGCGCTTCAGGATTGTAATATCTGATGATGTCAACCGTTACAAACCCAAGCGTTAAAAGAATTAAAATTTTTATCGCGAGTTCGCGGGGCGTGAAATAATAAATCACCGGTATTAACATCGAAAATTGATGAATCGCCTTGCGAATGTATTCCGCTTTATAATTCCTATCGATATTTTTATTGAAATCGATCAATATCTCAGAATAATCCGGCGATTCGAGGAGTCCATTAATTCTTTGGTTTAGGGCTTGCAGATACTCTTGAAGTTGTTTCATCTTGTCCATTGGCTTTCTTTTGGACGGGAGGCAAATCCTCTCCTTTTATAACTTTATCTATTTCCTCACCAGTTAATGTTTCTCTTTCAAGCAAGGCATTTGCAAGGCGATGTAACGCGTCTATGTTATCTCTTAATATCTTCTCCGCCCTCTCCATACAACTTAACACAATCCTTTTAACCTCCTCATCTATTAGAATCGCTGTTTGCTCGCTGTAATTTTGATGCCTTGTTATCTCTTTTCCAAGGAAAATTTCCTCCTCCTTTGTCCCATAGGTCAATGGGCCAAGGCGTTCGCTCATCCCCCATTCGCACACCATTTTTCGGGCTATCGTTGTGGCTTTTTCGAGGTCATCTGCTGCGCCGGTTGTCAACGAATTGAAAATGATTTTTTCAGCAGCTCTTCCGCCAAGGGCATAAGTTATTATAGCTTCAAGATATTCTTTTGAATAAGTATGCCTTTCATCTATTGGAAGATATGTTGTAACTCCAAGAGCTCTGCCTCGTGGAATTATTGTAACCTTGTGGACTGGGTCAGCTTCAGGCAACATCTTTGCAACGAGGACATGACCTGATTCATGATATGCAGTGATTCTTTTTTCGCGTTCGGATATCGCAACGTTCTTTCTTTGTATACCCATCATAACTTTATCTTTCGCTTCTTCAAAATCTTGCATAGTGACGAGGTCGTGATTCTTCCGAGCTGCTAAAAGGGCAGCTTCATTGACGAGATTTGCTAAGTCTGCACCCGAAAATCCTGGGGTTGATTTTGCAATTATTTCAAGATTTACATCCGGAGCAAGAGGCAATCTGCGCGTGTGAACTTTTAAAATTTCAAGTCGTCCTTTTACATCGGGTCTATCAACTACGATTTGTCTGTCAAACCTTCCAGGTCTAAGTAATGCAGGGTCGAGTATATCGGGTCGGTTTGTCGCTGCGATTACTATTATACCGCTGTTTTCTTCAAAGCCATCCATTTCTACAAGAAGTTGATTCAAAGTTTGCTCTCTTTCATCATGACCTCCACCAAGTCCAGCACCTCGATGTCTTCCGACAGCGTCGATTTCATCTATGAAAACGATGCACGGGGCGAGTTTCTTCGCTTGTTCAAATAGATCCCTAACTCTGCTTGCGCCAACCCCAACGAACATTTCCACAAATTCCGCTCCACTGATTGATAAAAATGGCACCCCTGCTTCGCCAGCAACTGCTTTCGCAAGTAATGTTTTACCTGTCCCAGGAGGTCCGAGCAACAAAACGCCTTTCGGAATTTTGCCACCGAGGCGTTGAAATTTTCCAGGGTCTTTTAAGAATTCTATGATCTCTTTTAACTCTTCCTTCGCCTCTTCTACACCTGCAACATCGTTAAATGTAACCTTTGGGATGTTATTTGTAACAATTCTGGCTCTGCTTTTTCCAAATGTGAAAATGTTTTTGGTCGTCGTTCCCTGCATCCGTCTTATTATTAAAAACCAGATGAATATCAAAAGAACCCATGGTATCACGCTTAAGAGGGCGTTCAACCATTGATTGCTCTCCTTAACAAAGTTAAATTTGACCCCTCTGCGTGTCCATTCATCTATAACTTTTGAATCAGAGGCGTTTGGAAGGAAAACTACAAATTTATCTCCTCGAACTTTTTTCCCTTCGATAGTTATCATCTCCTCAGGTTCCTTGAGAACGCCATGGAAGTCAAAACTATTTACATCGGTTTTCTTAATAATGGCTTCTTTAATTTTCCCGGCTTTTAAAAATTGCTGATATTGGTCGAATGTTATTTCGTATTCAAGTTTTTGCTCTCCCCTGAACCATATCATAAGCGCAAAAACTGCGGAAATTATTATCAACCAACTAAGTATTACGCGGAGCGCTTTTCCCCAGTTGAAATCATCGTTGTTGCTGTTGTTATATGGATTTTTCTTCATTTTTTTGCTTTTTCTTATGTTGTCTCACTTTTCAATTTAAAAATTACCAAAACATTTTCAAAGTTTATTGCCCTTGCGTATCAATCACGTAAATCGCCCTCAAATTTCTTCCTTTTTGAGCATAATCGAGCCCATAACCTATGACGAATTCATCTCCTATCTCAAATCCAATATAATCGATGTCAAAATCAACCTGAGCTCTATTTCTCTTATATAACAAAGTAACTATCCTTAAAGATTTCGGGTTTTTAAGCATAATTAGGTTTTTGATAAACTTGATCGAAAGCCCCGAATCTATTATATCTTCGACTA
Organism: Candidatus Kryptoniota bacterium; assembly: GCA_041640855.1. Classification (GTDB taxonomy): domain Bacteria; phylum Bacteroidota; class Ignavibacteria; order Kryptoniales; family Kryptoniaceae; genus Kryptonium. The sequence continues at coordinate 21,889 of JBEPZK010000014.1, read as the reverse complement.
CAATTATATCTCTACCTGTCACTTGGCAATCGAGGTCTTTAAGTAGTTTTACGCGACCTGATGATATTTTCTCATCCCCATAGCTTGAAAGTTTGAGGAAATCAATCTCGCAATCGACTTTAACTTCCCGAATTAGATCAGCAAAGAATATAACCGAGCCATTTAGCACACCGATGAAAATCGGAATACTTCCAGCGTAATCTTTGCTTATTTGTTCACCGAGTTCTTTAACCCTTCTTTTTATCTCTTCCTCCGGGATTAAAATTTTGAATTTTTCGCCGTTGATGTAAACTATTTCGTCACTCATTTGTTCCCGAGGTTTGTTTTTGACGAAATTCGATCTTCAAAATTTTGTTCGTTGAATCGGTTATTTTGAACCTGTCATCGAGCCTTAATCCACAAACCCAGACGATTTTGCCTTCGGATTCAAGGACTAAAATTTTTCTTTTGTCGTAAATCGGTATTTTTAAATCGATCAAAAAGTCGCTTATTTTCTTTTTTCCTTTCATTCCAAGTGGAACGAACCAATCGCCCGGTTGCCAGTTGCGCAAGATAAGTTCATCCGCTATAAGATCAGCGTCGATATACTCGATGTGTGTATCGGGATTAAAGTTTATATCTTCTTTTTTGACGAATTCAGACGAAAAAACAAAGTAATCAGTTTCATATTTTTCGCCAGGATGGACATACATAAAAACTTCTGCTTCCGTAAATTCTCGCTTCCTAAGGAAAACGAGATGTTGACGATCTCTATAAACGAGCAAATCCCCGGAAAGCATCACCGAACTTCCCGGCGTTGAATCTATCAAATTTAAAACCGAAAGAACTCTTGCAAAATCGATTCTCTCTTTGAAAAATGTCTCGACAACGGAGATGATGACGCTTTCTTGAATAAAATAAAGGTAGCTTTTCAAGCGTTGGATATCGACGAGGACTTTTTCAGGGTTTTCTTCTATCGCGATAAATTTGGTTATCTTTGAAACCTCGTGTTGTATGAATTCACTTAGTTCAGAAAATATCTGTGCTGTTCGATTTAATGTTTCAATTATTCCGGGGTTTATGTTTTCGCTTATCAATGGAAGAAGTTTCAAGCGGATGTAATTTCTTCGATATGAGGTTTTAAGGTTTGATGAATCGATTCTGTATTGTAAACCTTTTTCATTTGCGTATGCTTCAATTTCATCTCTTGTTGCAAATAGAAGTGGTCTTATGATGCTTCCTCTTTTAACTTGAATTCCAGCAAGTCCGTTTACGCCGGAGCCGCGGAAAAGATTTAATAAAACTGTTTCAGCATTGTCATTTGCGTTGTGTGCTGTTGCGATTTTATCAAATCCTTTGAGCAACTTTAATGTTTCAAAAAAATTATATCTAAGTTCCCTTGCCCCTTCTTGAATCGAAATTTTATTTCTTTTGCAATATTCCTTTGTGTCCTCACTTCTTACATAACATTCCAACCCGAGGTTCGAAGCAAACCTTCTGACGAATTCTTCGTCTTCGTCTGATTCTACGCCTCTCAACTTATGATTGAAATGTGCGACGATTAGTTCGATTTTGAGTTGATTTTTAAGTTCGTTAAGTATATCGAGCAAAACGACGGAGTCAACTCCACCGCTTACTGCGACGATTATTTTATCGTTCGGTGAGATGAGTTTGTTTTTCTGTACAAATTCGCGGAAGCGATTAATGAGGTCTTTTACCATAAAATCTTTGCGCTTCTCTTTATACAAAAAAACCTTCCAGCCTTTTGGACTGAAAGGTTTTGATTGAAATCTGTAGCGGGTGAGGGACTCGAACCCCCGACACGCGGATTATGATTCCGCTGCTCTACCACCTGAGCTAACCCGCCACAGAAGATAATTTTTCATTAAAAATATACAAATTTGCGACAAAAAAATCAAACTTGCATATTTTGCTCGAGGATTTTAAGTTAAAATAAATATCGAAAACAAAAACGTGATAAAGTCCGATGAGACAAAAAATTATTTTCCTACTATTTCTTCTCCTCCCTTATCTCTGCCTTTCACAAAAGTTAAATTATCCTCCGACGAGAACGGTTGATGTCGTAGACTATTATCACGGCGTAGAGGTCGCAGACCCTTATAGATGGCTTGAGGATTTTGAATCGGATGAGGTGAAGCAGTGGGTTGAGGCGCAAAATAAGGTCACTTTTGACTTCATTCGCTCAGTTCCATTTTATGATAAGATAAAGCAAAGATTGACAGAATTGATGAATTTCCCGAGGTTTTCTGTCCCTGTGAAAGCGGGGGATAAATACTTCTTCTTTAAAAATGATGGATTGCAGAATCAATCAGTTCTTTATATGCGAGAGAGTTTGAAAGGTAAAGATATACTTGTAATCGACCCGAACAAGTTTAGCGAAGACGGAACGATCGCTTTGATGAATCTTTCATATAGCAGGGATGGGAGATTTGTTGCATACGGTATTTCGGTAAGCGGAAGCGACTGGCAAGAGATTAAAATAAGGGACATTGCTACAGGCAGAGATTATGACGAGGTTTTGAAATGGTGCAAGTTTTCAAGCATCGCTTGGTTGCCAGATAACTCTGGATTTTATTACAACAGATTCCCAGAGCCCGGTACCGTTCCAAAGGAGGACGAAAATAATTACAACAGAGTTTACTTCCACAAACTTGGCACTCCACAATCCGAGGACAAACTCATTTACGAAAGGCCCGATGCGAAAGAGTTGAACTTTTATCCGAGCATAACAGAAGATGGCAAATATCTAATTTTGACAGTCAGACACGGAACAAGTCCAAAAAATAGGATTTATTATCGCGAGCTGAACAGCAGTGGCGACTTCATCCGTTTGCTCGATGAGGCTGATGCGAGTTATCAATTTATCGGGAACAAGGAAACTGTTTTCTATTTTGTCACAGATTTAAATGCGCCAAAATATAGAATCATAGCAATTGACGTCAAGAATCCCGGTAGAGAAAACTGGAAAGAGATAATACCCGAGAATAAGAAAGCAGTCATAGATAATGCAAGAATAATCAATAATCACTTCGTCATTGTCTACAATGAAGATGTCAAACATAAGTTGCAAATTTACTCTCTTGATGGAAAATTCGTTAAAGAGGTTAAATTGCCGGGAATTGGTACAATTTCCGGATTGTCGGGAAGACAGAATGATACCGAAATGTTTTTCGGATTTACATCGTTTTTGTATCCTATGAATGTTTTTAGATATGATTTTAAAACTGGAAAACTGGAAACATTTTTTGAGGTAAACCTAAAGGGATTTAATCCGAAGGATTATGAGGTTAAACAAGTTTTTTACGAGTCGAAAGATGGCGTAAAAGTTCCGATGTATATAGTTCACAAGCGCGGTATAAAGCTTGATGGGAATAATCCAGCTTTGCTTTACGGTTATGGTGGATTTAATATAAGCATAATGCCTTCGTTTTCCGCTCAAAGGCTACTTTGGCTTGAAATTGGTGGTGTTTATGCTGTTGCTAATTTGCGCGGTGGAAGCGAATACGGGGAGGAGTGGCATAAGGCTGGGATGCTTGATAAGAAGCAAAATGTATTTAACGATTTCATTTCTGCAGGCGAATGGCTGATTAAGAATGGTTACACTAATTCGAAAAAGCTTGTCATAAACGGGGGGAGTAACGGTGGACTGCTCGTCGCAGCCTGTATGGTTCAGAGACCAGATTTATTTGGTGCGGTTGTGTGTCAAGTTCCGGTTATTGATATGTTAAGATATCACAAATTTACCGTCGGAAGATATTGGATTCCCGAATATGGTAATGCGGAGGCAAATCCAGAGCATTTCAAATTCCTCTATGCTTATTCACCGCTTCACAATGTGAAAAAAGGCGTCGTTTATCCTCCGACTATAATTACGACAGCTGACCACGACGATAGGGTTGTTCCGTTACATGCGTATAAATTTACCGCAACTTTACAATCCGCAAACGCTGGTGATACGCCAATTTTGTTAAGGGTTGAGACGAAGGCTGGGCATGGAGCTGGGAAGCCGACGTCTAAGATAATCGAGGAGCAAAGCGATATCTATGCGTTTCTGTTCAAGGTTCTTGGGATAAATTTTTAAAAATTGATTTTTTTGATGAGATTTTTTAATTTTTTAGGGAGTCCAAAGCCCCTGTAGCTCAGCATGGATAGAGCAGCGGTTTCCTAAACCGCGTGTCGCAGGTTCGAGTCCTGCCAGGGGCACTTTGAATTATACATTGAGAGAAAAAATTCAGATTTGGGGAGATGCTGAAAAATGAAAATCAGCCAAGATTTGACAAAAAGGGGGAAGTAAAGTTATCCATCTGTGAAATTGAAAGGAGGTGGTAAAATGGAAAAAGTGAATAAAATAGTAAAATTAGATGTAAAGGAAAGATTGAAGGAAATCCTTCCTGAAGTTTTTGAGGATGGGAAAATTAATTTCGAAAGATTAAAAGCACTTTTAAATGGCGAACTAATTGAGAAAGAGGACGACAGATTTTATTTTAACTGGGCTGGGAAAAGTAATCTTTATAAACTAATTCAAGCACCTGCTTATGGAACATTGAAACCTATCAAAGAGAAATCTGTTGATTTTGACAGAACAGAAAACATTGTAATTATCGGTGAGAATTTGGAGACGCTTAAGCTTTTGCTAAAACCATACTTTGGCAAGGTTAAGATGATTTACATTGACCCGCCTTATAATACGGGAAAAGACTTTATCTACCGTGATAATTTTAAACAGCCATTAAAGGATTATTTAGAAAAGACAGGACAAATTGATAGCGAAGGGAATAAATTAACTACAAATACTGAGTCAAGTGGAAGGTATCACTCCGACTGGCTCAATTTTATGTATCCGAGATTACTTTTAGCAAGAAATTTATTAAGAGATGACGGGGTTATTTTTGTTTCGATAGATGACCACGAAGTCCACCATTTGAGAATGATAATGGATGAGATTTTTGGAGAGGAGAATTTTGTAGCAAATTTTGTTAGAAGGCAAAATTTGGCTGGAAAACAAGATGCTAAATTTATTGCTTATGAACATGATTACATTGTTTGCTATTCAAAAAATATCAACACTTTATCTATTAATAGAAGACTCTCAAATCTGGAAGGTTATAAGTATTCTGACGAATTTGAAAATGAAAGAGGAAAATTTTACCTCAGAAGATTGGATGACGAAGGTATTCACTACTCAGAAAGATTGGATTATCCGATAAAGATTAGCAAAGGTCAAGAAGTACTGGTTTTTGATGATATAAATAAAAAATGCATTAGAAAAAAATTTGATGAAGATATTGAGATATGGCCTGGAGGAGATAGAGAAAATAAAACATATACTTGGAGATGGTCAAAAGAAAAGGTTTTATGGGGGATAAAAAATGATCTCATAGTGCTTAAAAAAGACGCTAAAGGAAAATGGCAGGTTAATTTCAAGGAATATCAATATGTAGATAATAATCTAAATAAAGTTGAAAGAACCATACCTTTTGGAACTTTTATAATGGATTTTCCAAATAACATAGCTCATAAAGGATTCAAAGAGTTATTTAATGGTAGAAAAATTTATGATTATCCTAAGCCTATTGGTTTAATAAAGCACTTACTGAAAATTGCTTCAGATAACAATTCTCTCATCCTTGACTTCTTCGCTGGTTCAGGCACAACCGGTCATGCTGTGTGGGAGTTAAATCGGGAAGATGGTGGAAATAGAAAATTTATCCTTGTTCAACTTGATGAAGAGGTTCAAGATGAAGAGATTAGAAAAGAATTTCCTACCGTTGCAGATATATGTATCGAAAGATTAAGACGAGTTTCAGAAAAATATAAAAAGGAAAGTGAGGGAAAACTTATTACTGAGAATCAAGACTTTGGATTTAAAGTTTTTAAACTTGACAAGTCAAATTTTAATCTCAAAGACGAGTTTGAATTTGACCCTTCGGAAGATAAGGAAGAATTAAAGAAGAAGTATTTAGAATGGCTTGGTATGTGGATTGACGAGCCTTTGGTTCCTGGGTGGAAAGAAGAAGATGTCATCTATGAAGTGATTTTAAAGGAGGGATTGAGCTTAAACTCCAAGATTGAAAAGATAAAGATTAAAGACAATGATTTTTACTATGTAAAAGATGAAGAGCAGAATTTGGATTTTTATATTTCCTTCGATGAGAAATTTTCCTCTGAAACAATTGAGGAGATTCGGACTTCAAAATACAAAGGCAAAATGTTTGTCTTTTTAGACAAGGCTTTGACGGACAGCGATAAAATAAATTTAAGTACCTTTGTGAGGTTAAAGGTAATATGACAAATAAATGGAAATGATGGTATGGAAGAAAAGGAGGAAAAATTGAAAGAATATTTAATGAAGGAAGTTGAGATCATCCAAGGAATTATAAACAGAATAGGTCTCAATTCCTTTTTGATTAAAGGGTGGGCTATAACACTTATCGTTGGAACCTTGCTACTAAAAGGTGATAAATATCAAGTGCTTATTGCTTTTATCCCGTTGTTAGTTTTTTGGCTTCTGGATGGTTATTTTTTGTGGCAGGAGAGGATGCATAGAAAACTTTACGAATGGGTCGTAAAAAATAGATTGACCACGGATGAATATTTATTTGATATGAACGCATACAGGTTTGCGAAAGATGTTGATTCTTGGTTGAGAACAACATTTTGGAAACCAAAGGATAGAAAAGTTCCCACTTTGCTTTTGTTATATGGGGGTATCGCGATTATGGTTATTCTCTATTTTTTAATTTTGACCTTTAACTAAAACTATTAAGGAGGCATAAAAATGGCTTATATTAATAGGAGTTATTTAGAGAAACAGCGAAGCGAAACTTTATACAGAAACTATATTGCGACAGAGCTTTCATCTGCTGAGATAACAGTTTTTTTATCTCATAGCCACAAAGATAAAGAACTTGCGGAGGGGTTCCAGAATGCTTTAGCGAGTTGCGGAATAAAGGTTTATGTGGATTGGCAAGATTCCACGCTTCCCCAAACTCCAAGTCGGGAAACCGCTGAAAAAATTAAAGGAAAAATTTATGAGTTAGATCTATTTATATTGCTTGCGACTAATAATTCATTATCTTCCAGATGGTGTCCATGGGAAATAGGTATTGCAGATAGTGTAAAGGCTTATGAAAACATTTTAATTGTCCCGGTCATTGAGGACTCTGGAGAATTCAAAGGGAGCGAATATTTGCAACTTTATAAAAGGGTAGAAGTGGATATGTTGGATAATTTATGGGTTATTGAGCCAGAGTTTAATGATTTTGGAACGAAATTCTTCAGGACTATAATCGAGTTAGCAGTTGAGAATTCGAAGTTTAGTAAAAACGATAAAGAATTTAATCTATTTGAAAGTCTATGTGATTTTCTAAGAAAAACTTATGATGTAAGAAAATAGAAATGATGACTATGCTTAGGTTAAAGTTTGACCCGAAATTAGATTATCAGATTAACGCTATAAATTCTGTGGTTGACATATTTAAAGGTCAGACTAAGAGGTCTTTTAATTATACTTTTCAAATTGTCCCAAATATTTTGGACCTGCCGAAGGAAAAAATTCTTGAAAACTTACAAGAAATTCAAAGGAGAAACAATCTTCCCTTATCTACAATTGATGATTTACAGGAACCTTACAATTTTACAATCGAGATGGAGACCGGAACTGGAAAAACTTATGTTTATTTAAGAACAATTTTAGAATTGAATCAAAAATATGGTTGGACAAAGTTTATCATTGTTGTCCCATCAGTTGCTATAAAAGAAGGAGTTTTGAAGACGCTTGATATTACAAAAGAACATTTCAAGCAATTATACGATAATCTGCCTTACACTTATTTTGCATATAAGTCGGATAACCTTGTGAGGGTGAGGATGTTCGGACAGGACACGCACTTGCAAATAATGGTCATTACGAGAGATGCTTTTAATAAGGATACGAATATAATACACAATGTTCATGATAGGATGGGGGATAAGCCGATTGAAATCATCAGAAATACAAGACCTATTGTCATTCTTGACGAGCCACAAAAAATGGGCGGGGAAGCGACGACTTGGGGAATTGAGCAATTGAACCCGCTTTTTATATTGCGCTATTCCGCAACTCATAGGGATATTTATAATCTTGTCTATAAACTAACGCCTTATGATGCATATAATCTTGGATTGGTTAAGAAGATAGAGGTATTGTCGGTTACTGAAGAAGGGGACCCGGGAAGTAAAAAAATCATTTTGGAAAAGATAGAAGCAACTTCAAATGGATTAAGGGCGAAATTAAAAGCATTTGTTAAAACTCAGGAAGGGATAAGGTTTAAAACGATAACAGTTAAACATGGAGATGATTTATCAAAGAAAACGAATAATTTTTATTATGATGGTTTTATAGTAAGTGAAATAAACAAAGGTGCGGGTTATATCTCTTTTTCCAATGGCGTGAAGATTTACGAAGGAAAATCATCCTTAGATGAGGATGAGATAATTCGTGTTATGGTTAGGGAAACAATAAGGGAGCATTTAGAGAAAAAGAAGAAATTAAATCCTAAAGGTATTAAGGTTTTGAGTTTGTTTTTCTTAAATCGGGTTGATGACTATCTACCAGAGAATGGAATTGTGAGAAAAATGTTTGAGGAAGAATTTAATAAACTTGTAAAAAGCGAATTTCCGGAATTTTCAAATTTGGATGTTAAAAAAGTTCATAGCGGTTATTTCTCAAAGATGAAGAAAGATAAAAGCATTGAAGAGGATGAATCAGCATACGATTTGATTATGAAGGATAAAGAAAAATTGCTTTCATTGGAGGAGCCTGTTGAGTTTATCTTTTCTCATTCTGCATTGAGAGAAGGTTGGGATAATCCGAACGTGTTTAACATTTGCACGCTTGCTTATTCCACTTCCGAGATAAAAAAGAGACAGGAAGTTGGAAGGGGATTAAGATTACCTGTTAATCAGAATGGTGATAGAATTCAGGATAAAGATATAAATTTATTGACCGTGATTACTAATGAAAGCTATAGGGAATATTTAGAAAAATTACAAACGGAATACCGAGAAGAAGTTGGCGAATCCGCACCACCTGTTGAGGAAAGAAGGCAAAGGGTGAAAATAAAACGCAGGGATGATGTAATTCAAGGGGCTTTGTTCCAAAATTTGTGGAACAAAGTATCTAAAAAAGCAAAATATGTTGTAAGTATAAATGAGGAGGAGCTTGTGAAGCGCTGTATCGAAAGAATTAAAGAGATTGAAGTAAGGGAGCCCCAAATAAGTGTTAAAAAGGTTCGAATTGATGAAATTAGTCTAGATGATGAAGTAAAAAGAAGTTTTGTAAGAGAAGCAACAGTTAGTTATAACTTAAGCAAAGTTTTCAATCTAGTAACTTTTATTGAAAAGGAGACTAATTTGACCAGAAAAACGATATATAAGATTCTCCACGGAGCAGGTAATCTTAATCTTTTCTTTTTAAATCCACAAAAATATGCGGAAAAAGTTTTGGATGTTATTAAAGAGTGTAAGAAGGAATTTGAGGTCGATGGTATTCAATATGTTGAGCTTGATGAAATTTACGATGTTGGGCTTATAAGAGAGGAGATAGAGACTTATGGTAAATATGTCGTAAAAGTTCAGAAGTCAATTTATGATGGAATAATTAAAGAATCAAATATAGAGGAGGAGTTTGCTAAGGCGTTGGACAAAGATTCAAGAATAAAATTATTCATAAAACTTCCCGACTGGTATGTAATAGAAACACCCGCTGGTAATTATACTCCTGATTGGGCAATTGTAGTTGAAAAGGTTCAAGATGGTGTAACTTCTGAAAAAATATACTTCGTGGTTGAAACCAAGGGGACTAATAATATTCTTGAATTGAGACCTGAAGAAAACATTAAAATAAGAAGTGCTAAAAAGAGATTTGAAATTTTAAGGGATTTAAAATTTGTTGCTCCGATAAAAGATTTTGAAAGCTTTGAAAGGGAGTGGTGAAAAGTCAAGGGGTGTTCAAGGAAGGATGTATAACAGAAACGAAACTCGCTGGTTCATCAGAAGTTTGGATGCGCTCTACGATTGTGTAAAGTCTTGGTTGAAATTTTTTATAATCAATCTGATTGTTCCTTCTGCTTCTGCTATTTGTCTTGAAGGTGATTGTCTTCAAATTAGAGCAAAAAGAAATTTTATAGAATTCGATATTTCCACAAGCAAATCGTACGGACTTGTCATCGGTTGTAGACTGGTTTTATGAAAAAATTGTTGAGGAATTGAAGTATTTAAATACCATAGGAAACATATTTTGTACTCCGCGATATAAAAAGACCACGAAACATATACAATACTTCCTTCCAATCAACAAAAGCTTTTGTCATGCTTCCGAGAGACATCATCGCACTTTAAGTTTTTCCTTGGGATCAGGGTTATTGTCTTAACTTAGTTGAGGTTACAGCTCAAAATTGCAAAATAAAGATTTATATGGTTACAGTTCAAAAAGCCATTGCGAGATTTTTCACCGTATGCGCGTTATCTGCAGAATTTGCCAAAAATAGATCGGTCGAAAATTAGGATGAAAAGCGTTAAATAAATATGCGACGCGGAAACTGTTTTCTATTTTGTCACAGATTTAAATGCGCCAAAATATAGAATCATAGCAATTGACGTCAAGAATCCCGGTAGAGAAAACTGGAAAGAGATAATACCCGAGAATAAGAAAGCAGTCATAGATAATGCAAGAATAATCAATAATCACTTCGTCATTGTCTACAATGAAGATGTCAAACATAAGTTGCAAATTTACTCTCTTGATGGAAAATTCGTTAAAGAGGTTAAATTGCCGGGAATTGGTACAATTTCCGGATTGTCGGGAAGACAGAATGATACCGAAATGTTTTTCGGATTTACATCGTTTTTGTATCCTATGAATGTTTTTAGATATGATTTTAAAACTGGAAAACTGGAAACATTTTTTGAGGTAAACCTAAAGGGATTTAATCCGAAGGATTATGAGGTTAAACAAGTTTTTTACGAGTCGAAAGATGGCGTAAAAGTTCCGATGTATATAGTTCACAAGCGCGGTATAAAGCTTGATGGGAATAATCCAGCTTTGCTTTACGGTTATGGTGGATTTAATATAAGCATAATGCCTTCGTTTTCCGCTCAAAGGCTACTTTGGCTTGAAATTGGTGGTGTTTATGCTGTTGCTAATTTGCGCGGTGGAAGCGAATACGGGGAGGAGTGGCATAAGGCTGGGATGCTTGATAAGAAGCAAAATGTATTTAACGATTTCATTTCTGCAGGCGAATGGCTGATTAAGAATGGTTACACTAATTCGAAAAAGCTTGTCATAAACGGGGGGAGTAACGGTGGACTGCTCGTCGCAGCCTGTATGGTTCAGAGACCAGATTTATTTGGTGCGGTTGTGTGTCAAGTTCCGGTTATTGATATGTTAAGATATCACAAATTTACCGTCGGAAGATATTGGATTCCCGAATATGGTAATGCGGAGGCAAATCCAGAGCATTTCAAATTCCTCTATGCTTATTCACCGCTTCACAATGTGAAAAAAGGCGTCGTTTATCCTCCGACTATAATTACGACAGCTGACCACGACGATAGGGTTGTTCCGTTACATGCGTATAAATTTACCGCAACTTTACAATCCGCAAACGCTGGTGATACGCCAATTTTGTTAAGGGTTGAGACGAAGGCTGGGCATGGAGCTGGGAAGCCGACGTCTAAGATAATCGAGGAGCAAAGCGATATCTATGCGTTTCTGTTCAAGGTTCTTGGGATAAATTTTTAAAAATTGATTTTTTTGATGAGATTTTTTAATTTTTTAGGGAGTCCAAAGCCCCTGTAGCTCAGCATGGATAGAGCAGCGGTTTCCTAAACCGCGTGTCGCAGGTTCGAGTCCTGCCAGGGGCACGAATTTTTTATTCGCTGGTGTTCTCTGTTTTTGTTCTTTATTAAGTTTTGCAGTATTTCTAAGCATAAAGAAAATTTCGGCGAGGTGGAAAACCTAGCGGGCAGGGCAATCTATATCGACTATGTTGCACACCGTTTCTTATTTATCTATTTCCCTTAATCAGATTCAAATAGTTTGGGCGACTTAAATTTAATCAAAAATTCATTTATTCTTTTCTCCGCTAATTTTACATACTCTTCTTCTATCTCATATCCTACATAGTGCCTACCTGTCTTTATCGCAGCGATTGCAGTTTGACCACTTCCCATAAATGGATCCAAAACCACATCACCCTGATATGTATAAAGTTGAATTAATCTATAAGGAAGTTCAATAGGAAAAGGAGCAGGATGCCCTACATCTTTTGCTGATACCGCAGGGAATGTCCAAACACTTTTGGTAAACTCAAGAAATTCATCCCTTGAGATTGTGCTTTTTCTCTTGTTATTCTTTCTTGAAAACGTGCCTTTTGAGAATACCAAAATATATTCGTGAATATCTCGTAGAGTAGGATTTGCAGGGGAAAGCCAGCTACCCCAGGCTGTAGATGGACTAGCAGAAGACGCCTTATTCCATATAATTTCTCCTCTCATCAAGAAGCCTAGTTCAAGCATATCTCTGATAATGAAAGCGTGAAGCGGAATATAAGGTTTCCTTCCCAAGTTTGCTATATTGATGCATGCTCTACCACCTGGGACAAGAACTCTATAAACTTCTTTCCATACCGTTTTTAAAAACGATAGATATTCCTCTAGCGTAAAATCCTTATCATATTCTTTCCCTACATTATAAGGAGGCGATGTAACCATCAAGTGAACACTATTATCTGGTAGTTCATCCATTTTCTCAGAAGATTTACAAAGGATTTTATTTAAAAACTGTGAGGGGATGGGATTCTCTACATATTTAACTTTTTGTTCTTTTGGTAATCCCTCATATAATTTGCTTTGATAGAAAAGTGTGGAATCGTGATTTATTCTTCCAGGAGAACCAAAGGAACTCGTTTTAGTTCCACTTTTTCTTCTGTTGTTTCTCATTTTAATCTTCCCTCCAATAATCTACCCATCTTTTGTATGGATTATAACTAATCTTTCTTTTTTCCCATCTTATTTCAATACTTTTGGTTAAATTATCCTTAACCAAACTTATTAGCGCTTCCTTAGTTATTTCCACACCCCTTGGATTTGTGCCAGGTTTTGGAAGTTTAATATATTCATTTTTGCCCAATTTATCAAAAACCCTCCTTTGAGCTTCAACTGGAATGTAATAAAACCCTCCAATGCCATTCCAATTAATCTGAATCAGTAAAATATCACAGCGCGGGTAATAATTTTCTCTAAATTCCCTTGCTTTTTGAGCATCTACTGTCCATACAAGTTTAACCCCGTTAAATCCTTTCCCAGTTATCGTTTTAATGGATATAGGCTCTCCGAATAATTTTACATCAACTTCCGATTCTGTAATTGGAACATCGGCTTCTACATTTGCTTCCCCGAATTTATAAATAAGCAAAGCGATAATTATTTTTTCACGAAGAGAACCAACCTCCATTCCGACCTTCCCTGCTCTTGAACTTTCCAACTCTGCAAGTTGAAATAAATATGGAAGTTTATTTTGAATTCTGTTAACGAGTTTTTTATCTTCAAATATTTCTATTAATTTGCTCGACATCCTTTGTTTATCCTTAATTTAATGAAATTTTGCTTAGTTCTTTTATATCTAACATTCATATTGCATGTTCTCTCGATATCGCAACATCACATAGTAATATATATCAAAGAAAACAAAATATTCAAACTCATTTTTCGGAAAATCTTTCCTTTCATTTATATTGGAATTTTTTACATCCGTTTGAATATCAAGTGACAAATTTTTTTATTCTCCGGATGTCACTTTTCCTCTCCCAAGATGTTGATTGAACCATGCAATTATTCTTTTTCCAATGTCTGCGATGAATTTTGGCTCTTGGACGCCGTGCGGAGTCCTCGGATAAATAATCATCTCCGTTGGGCATCCTTGTCTTTTCAGCGCATTATAAAATTCCTTGCCCTGTGAAATTGGAACTCTGATATCAGCTTCTCCATGAATTATCTGCGTCGGCGTTGTAACCCCTTTAACATTGAATATTGCTGAGTGTTTCATATAAACATCGAGCCTGTCCCAGAACTCACCATAAAAATAATCAGGCAGGAAACTTGGAATATCCGCGGTTCCAGTGAAACTAATTAAATTCGTCACACCTGCGCCGACGCTTGCAGCTTTAAATCTTTTCGTTTTCGTCACTATAAACGATGTCATATATCCGCCATAACTCCAACCAGCAACGCACAAACTTTCCGGGTGAACGATTCCCATCTCGATTAGTTTATCCACGCCAGCCATTAGGTCATCATAGTCGCCAAAGCCCCAATCGTTATAATTTGCAAATCTAAATTCTTTCCCATATCCACTGCTTCCCCTTGGATTTGGTCTCAGCACAACATAACCTTCTTGTGCAAACGCTTGAATTGGGTAAACAGCGCCCATAGCGGTATAATTTTTTGTGAAAACCCCCGCAGGTCCACCATGTATCAGTAAAACAAGCGGATATCTGCGTCCCTTCTCATAATTTACGGGATATGTTACCAGTCCCTCGATTTCAAATTTACCATCCTTCGATTTCCAAGTTATAACTTCCGTCTTGCCCATTGGGAGTTTTGGAAAGTCTGAGTTTACATCCGTTAACTTTTTAGGTTCGAATTTTTTCAAGCTGGTTATATAAACATCAGGAGGTGTTTCAGGATTTTGATAAACAAACGCCATCGTCGTTCCATCGTAACTGAAAGATGCGTCAGTGTAATTGCCATCATCTGGGGTTAAGGCTCTGGGTTTACCGCCATCAACTGGTAATGCCCATATTCGCATTGAAGTTCTGTATGCTTCACTAACATAAATTTCTTTCGAGTCTTTCGACCATGAAATTATTCTACAATTTTCATCTGGAGTTGGAGCTAATTTTTTTGCTTCTCCTCCGGTTGCAGGAATAATGTAAACATATCTTAAACCAGCCCATTTGATATCACCGCCATCTGATTCAAATGCCATCCATTTCCCATCAGGTGAAAACTTCGGATTTGTATCTGAACCTTTCCATTTCACCAATGGCTTAACCTCTCCGCTATCGGATGGAACTATTGAGATATCGGAAGTTGTCCACACATCAGCGGTTGGATTTACTTGATGTGAAAATGCGATGAATTTTCCATCAGGAGACCAATCGAACGAGGTCACATGAAATTCGCCTTTGGTCAAGCGTTTAACTTTGTATTCGCCTTTTTGGTCTTTTTCAAGCGAGACAGTATATAGATGAGCGTATTTGTAATTTTTATCAACAACGACCATATCAAGTTTTTCCTTCTTCGCTTTTATTTCCTCCTCCGTCTCTGGGTCGGTGCTTGTAAATGCGATCCTTCGGGAGTCAGGAGCCCAACGATATGAAATTACACCGGTTTTTACCTTTGTGATTTGTTCGGCTTCTCCTCCAGTCAGCCTTAACACCCATATTTGATTTTTTCCATCGCTTCCCCTTGCGGATAAAAACGCAAGATATTTCCCATCGGGTGAAAACGACGGGCTTGTGCAGGATTTTTCGCCAAATGTGAATTGATAATTCATCTTTCCATCAGAAGAGACAACCCAGATGTGTGTCAAATACTCCGATTTTTCGCCTTCCATCAGCGGGACTGAAACAGTATAAGCGACCAATTTACCATCTGGAGAAATTGCAACTCCCCCGACGCGTTTGAATTTGATCATAACATCGGGAGTCCACTTGTCTTGGGCAAGTGAAAAGTTTAGAAGAAGCAAAGTCAAGAGAAAAAGCAAAGACTTCAAATTTTTGCTTCTCATAGCGAACCTCCATTTTTTTGTTTTAGAGCGATCTTAAAACTTTAAACCAGCGGATTCAGCGAGCACCTTATAAACCGCACAATAATCTTCGTTTTCGTAACCTTTTGAAATCGCGCCGATATAGATTTCACGAATTGCGCTAACAACCGGAAGAGGAATTTTCAATTCTTGACCTGTTTCGAGAATTAAATTTATGTCCTTCAATATATGTTTGACATAAAAGTTTGGGACATAGTTTCCATCTATTATCGATTTGCCTTTGTTCTGATACATCGCTGAGTTGAGCGCGGAGTTTTCAAGGACTTCAAGGACGGTTTCCTTTGATAAACCGGATTTTTCCGCAAGTATGAACGCTTGAGATAAGGCGAGCATCATAGTTGCTATCATCGAGTTCATCACAAGTTTCAAAATTGTCGCTTTCTCAACCGAATCGAAATACCAAACCTTCTTACCAAGGGTCTTAAAAATATCCTCACATTTCGATAAGGCTTCTTTATCTCCACCGGCAAAAATTAAAAGCGTTCCAGTTTCCGCTTGTGCTTTGCTTCCAAGCACGGGAGCGTGAATGAAGTGTGAAGAGTGATTTTTATACTCATCATAGAGTTTTTTCGTCGTAGCTGGTGAAACTGTGCTCATATCGATGTGAATTGATCCGGGTTTAATTGCGCTTAAAATTCCATTTTCGCCACTGACGATATCTTCAAGCGCCTTTGAATCAGCTAGCATCGAAATTATAACTTCGCAATTTTTTGCGACATCTGCTGGGGATTCAGCAGGGGTCACAGATGATGCCCCAAGTTTTGATATTTTTTCTTTCGTTCTATTCCAAACTACAAGTTTGTATCCATTGTTTAAAAGTCGCTTTGCCATCATTTCTCCCATTATTCCAAGCCCGACGAAACCGATTTTTTCCATTTTTCATCCTTCTTTGTTTTTGATTTTTAATCAAGAATTGATTTATTTATCGCCTTTTCATTGAGAAAATCAGCATAGATATTTTCGATTTCTGCGTTTTTAAGCGACATATCGACGAGTTCGTCCCAGTTAAGTTTTTTCTCGACTTCAAAAATCTCATCAAAATTTGCCCATGTCTTCGGATGTCTTCCCGTCAAAAAACTACAGCAATCGTCGTAAGGTTGGCTTGAAATTTCATAGGTTCCGATTTCCCTTGCTTTTTGAATTATCTCCTCCTTATCAATTCCGATAAGCGGTCTCAAAATCGGTAGAGTTGCAATTTGATTTATCACTCTTATATTTCTCAACGTTTGAGATGCAACTTGGCCGAGGCTTTCCCCGGTAACGAGCGCTTCAGCGCCTTCCTTTTCCGCTATCTTTTCCGCGATTTTTATCATCAATCTTCTATATAAAATAGTTCTCAATCCAACCGGTGCATTTAAGACGATTACTCTCTGGGCTTCAGCGATGGGGACGATATAAAGTTTTGAATGAAGTTGGAATTTGCTGAGTATTTTAACGAGTTGTTTAGCTTGCTCAATCGAATCAAGAGATGTGTAAGGATAACTGTGATAATGTACGAAGATGACCTTCGCCCCACGTTTCATCATCATGTAAGATGCAATAGGAGAATCAAATCCCGCGGACAGTAAAGAGACAACTTTCCCACTTGAACCAACGGGCAATCCACCAGGACCTTTGAATCTGTCCGCATAAACATAGGCTTCTTTATCGACTATTTCAATGTAAATTTTTACATCCGGATTTCTTAAATCAACTTGAACATCTTTCCCACTTCTTCTGATTTGTTCAAGGATGTAGGCACCGACTTGACGATTTACCTCAACTGAATTGAGAGGGAATTTTTTATTTTGTCGCTTTGTCTTTACGCTGAAGGTTTTGAACTCTTTGTTTTTTAAAACCTTTAAACTCGCTTCGCGAATTTTTTCTATATCGAGCGCTGATACTATCCCAATTCCAAAATTTGTCAATCCGAAGGTATTGCTTAATCGCGATTTCACGATTTCAATTTTTTCGGTATCCTCAAATCCGAAAGGCAAAACAATCTTCAATCTCCCATATCCGCGCATCACCATGTTTTGTTTAATGATGTCCGAAAGCATAAATGCTATGTTCGTTCTCAACTTCTTCTCAAAGATCTCTCTATTTTTCTGCTTAAGAGCGACCTCATGATAATGGCATATGACAACTGCGGAGCTCATAAAGAAGGTGAATTTTGTTTTGTGGTTTGAAGAACGTGTTTTAAGTCGGGATTAAAACCGAGTTCTTTTTGTTAAATTTATAAAAAGATAACCGCAAAAAAAAGAGGTGTAAAATGAAGTGGCGAAAGATTTTAAATTACATCGGCATAATTGGCATCGTTTGTTTTTTGATAATTTATGGCTTTGAACTTGTACCGCATCATGGACCGCCTGCTTCAATCAAATGGATAAGAGAAAATTTTGGAACAGCAGGTTTAATAATCATAAACATTGTGATCGTCCTCGCTTTCCTTGGGCTTCTGACATATAGAAAGCAAACAAGAAATACATGGAAATCTAAAACTGCATTTATTGCATTTGTAATTGCGCTGATGACAGAGATGTTTGGCTGGCCGCTTGTTTTATTTTTGCTTTCGCCATTTTTTGATGTGCCAATTATAGCGAGGAAATATTTTGAAATTTTGGGGCATCTGCCGGCGAGGGTTGGGACTTTGATAAGCATCGCGGGGATTTTAATTGTCGCATTGGGCTGGGCTAAAATCCACAAAGCGGATGGACTTGTCACAGATGGAATTTATAAATTTGTACGTCATCCGCAATACGCGGGAATTTTTCTTTTTACACTCGGATGGATAATACACTGGCCATCGGTCATAACTTTAATTCTTTGGCCTATTCTTAATGTTTCGTATGTATGGTTGGCAATTCAGGAAGAAAAGGAGTTGCTTGAAATTTACCGCGAAGAATATGTTGAGTATGCAAAGAAAACTAAGAGATTTATCCCTTACTTGCTTTGATTTTTATCGACCTGGTGCTAAATTAAAACGAAATTTAAACACAAATGCTTGGTAGTGATGATAGATAAACCGCTTTCGCCTGAGCCAATTGTTCGACTTGTTAAGTATTTCCCAAACTCGTTTAAAAATGTTATAGCAACAGCAAGGACTTGCTATTCTTCAAAAGGCATAATCAGCGATGAAGAAATTGATATAAACAAATATATAAATCTCGCAAGAAGTATTTACGAAGCGGGACACCATACAACTTTTCAACATGCTTATTTTCAATTTGCGATTGAGAATGTATCACGCCAGTTTATTTGGTCATTTCTCCACAGCCACCCATTTTATAACTCGGAACAGGTTTCACAAAGATATGTTGAAGTTAAACCTGGAAATTATTTCATCCCACCAATAAAAGGAGAAGCGCTTGAAATTTATGTCTCAACGATAGAATTTCAAGTTGAGATATATAAAAAACTTACCGAACTGCTTTCCACGGTTGTGATGGATGAGTATTACAAAAGATTTCCAGCGAGGAAATTTAACGGGGAGAAATATAAAAAGGACATCAAAAGGAAAGCACAGGAGGTCGCGCGATATGTTCTGCCTGTTGCAACTTTCACTTATTTGTACCACACGGTCAGCGCCATCACAATTTTAAGATATTACAAACTTTGCAATTCGTTTGATGTCCCGCTTGAACAAAGGCTTGTCGTTGAGAAAATGGTCGATGAAATTTTGAAAGTTGACCCCGACTATAAAACCGTTCTCGAAGAACCGATGAGTCAAGATGACTTGATAGAGTTTAACCTTTTAAACTTTTTTAACGGAGAAAGTTTTTCTAAAGAGTTTGTAAGGGAATTCGATGAATCTATGAACGGAAAAATTTCGGTTTTGGTCGATTATAAACCTAACGCGGAAAAGATTCTTGCGGATTCGGTTAGGGAGATTTTAGGATTGCCTTCATCTGAGTTAACGGATGACGAGGCCATAAATCTTGCTTTGAATCCATCTCTGAATAAAATACTTGCGGAGTCGCTTGTTCTAACGATGCACAGCAAAATATCTAGGGCGATGTTTCATGTTTCATATACCTTCAAGAAAAAATTGAGCCACACTGCGGATTCACAAGACCAAAGGCATCGTATGACCCCAGGATCAAGGCCAATTCTATCGCGTCACATTTCAGAAGAACCTGATTTTATAACTCCAAGTTTAATCTTACAAAATGAAGAGGCTTTGAAACTTTATTCGGAAACAATGGAAAAAATTTGGGAAAACATCGGAAGGTTAAAGAAGCTTGGCGTCTCAAATGAATTTGCGCTCTACCTTTTGCCAAATGCTGTCAGCATAAGATTTACGGAATCAGGAGACCTTTTAAATCTTCATCATAAATATGCGATGCGACTTTGTTATAATGCTCAGGAGGAAATTTGGCGTGCATCGGTTGAAGAGGTTGAGCAAATCTCCGAGGTCCATCCAAGGATTGGGAAGTTTCTTTTGCCACCTTGTTCAATCAGGAACATCGCTGGTATGAAACCAATATGTCCAGAAGGCGTTAGATTTTGCGGGGTAAAAGTTTGGAGATTAAAACTAAGCGAATATTCAAGGTTGATATGAAAATTGAAATTCCTAAGGAATTCAACTCACTTGGGGAATATCTTGAATGGCTTTATCGCAGATATAACACGCCCGATTTTATAAACTCCGATCCTGTGAAATTTGTCTATCGATTTACAAAGCAGGAAGATATGGAGGTTGCTGGATTTATCGCTTCGATTCTTGCGATGGGAAATAGGAAGATGATTTTGTTAAGCAATGAGCGACTTTTTGAAATTATGGGGGATAAACCATATGAGTTCATATTGAACTTTGACCCGCTTTGGTATGAGAAAATTTTAAATAACTTTGTCCATTTTGCATATCGTAATATCGAAGGGAAAGATTTACTTGTGATTTTTTATCTTTTGAGGCAGGCTCTCGAAAAGTATGGGAGTTTGAAGAATCTATTTTTGAAATATTACGATGAGAAACATCCGACGATTAAACAAGCACTTTCAAATTTTGTGAAAGAACTTTTATCATTTGAGCCACCCCCAAAGTTTAATGGGATTCCGAAAACAGTAAGCGGGCTCATTCCCGACCCAGAAAAAAATAGCCCATGCAAAAGGTTAAATATGTTTTTGCGTTGGATGGTTAGAAAGGATAATGTTGATGTTGGTTTATGGAGCGAGGTTGATAAATCGAAATTGATAATACCTCTTGATACACATGTTTCAAAAATTTCACGGGGTCTTGGGCTTACGCGTAGGAAGACGGACACTTGGAAAACCGCAGAGGAGATAACTCTTAATTTAAGGAAGTTTGACCCAAATGACCCCGTGAAGTATGATTTTGCTATTTTTGGACTTGGGATTGAGTTAAAGGGAGTTTAACTTGTTCTTCCCCGCCATTCCCTCATTCTCTCTTGTCTTTCCTTTTTTATTTTTTCATATTTTGCTTTTTGCTCCTTTGTTAAGACCGCTTCGATTTCTTTATCGATTTTTTCCCATCTCTCGCGCATTGCCTTGAACATTGCTTCTCTATCTCCTTGATATTTTTGTCTGTCGAGTTCAGCTTGCTTTTGTGCCGAACTGAGAATATTTTGGATTTTTGCGGTTTGTTCAGGGGTCAAGTTAAGTTCTGTTTTCAATCTCTCAAGATAACCCTCGAAGCCTCTTCTTCTTTCTTGTGAAATGGCGGGGATAGTTATGGCAAATACAAATAAAGCCAAAAGACTGGGGATTAAAATTTTTCCTTTCATGGCTCTTCGAATTTTTTATTTTTTGACGGAGAAAAACAGATTGCGGTTGCATCGATTAAAACATTGAAACACAGGTTAATATAATTGATAGAAGAAATTGTCGTCTGCGGGATCGCGAGCGGTAAAAATCAAGCAAAAATAACACTGCTTGGGGTGCCTGATAAATCAGAGAATAAGGCGTGATTATAGCGTTGAAAATGGTTTAAATTTATGGATAGTTGCTGATAACCTTCGCAAAGGCGCAGCAACAAATGCAGTTCAAATAGCTCAGGAATTGGTAAAAGGTTTGTAAGAC
>JBEPZK010000013.1:16445-46217 GCA_041640855.1 Candidatus Kryptoniota bacterium | reverse complement strand
GCTCAATAGAAGATAGAGTTGAGGGTTTAAACAGCGGGGCTGATGATTATCTAACAAAACCATTTGCATTTGCAGAATTATTGGCAAGGGTAAGGGCTCTTTTGAGAAGAACTTCATCTGAGAAATCGAACTTTGCTTTAGGGGAAATTTCAATTTAGGGGGTTAATTTGGAATTTGTGCGCAATTTTTTTATATTTTCAAAAACTAAACTTCAATAGTGGGCTTTAAACCCACTATTTTTTTTGATTATGTTTGACGCTGAAGAGATAAAGACGAGACTTCGGGAAATAATTGTGCCAATCGTTGAAAACTCAGGAGCATATTTGGTTGACATCAATTTAAAGGGCGTAGGGAAAAGATTAGTGGTTGAGGTCTTTGTAGACACGGATGATGGGATTACGATTAAGAAATGCGAGGAAATAAGCAAGCGGATTTCGGATGCTCTCGATTTCTATGACCCAATACCTGGAAGCTATAGGCTTGAGGTTTCATCCCCGGGCGTTGGGAGTCCGTTTAAAGTTAAAAGACAGTATTTTACAAATATAGGTCGATTTCTCCGAGTTAAGTATATTGATGAGATTTTGGGACAGACATTAGAAGTTTTTGGTCGGCTTGTTTCTGCTGGAGAAGAAAGCATAGAACTAAAAGTTGAAGATAAAACCGTAGTTTTAAAATACGACCAGATAGTTGAGGCAAGAACAGAAATTGTATGGTAAAATTAAACCAAAAGTATAGATTATGAATCGGGAAATAGTTGAGGCATTTACGCAACTTGCAAAAGAGAAAAAAATCGAAAAGGATAAAATTGCATTTATTCTCGAAGATGTTTTTCGAACGCTTATGGTGAAAAAATATGGTGAAGATGCGGAGTTTGATATAATTGTGAATATGGATAGAGGCGATATCGAGATTTACCTGATGAAGGATATCGTCGATGTTGTGGAGAACCCTTTGAGAGAGGTTTCATTAGAGAAGGCGAAGGAAGTTGACCCAACACTTGAAGTTGGTGAAAAGTATGTTGAAAAGGTCGATTTGAAGGATTTTGGCTTGAGATTGATATCACAGGCGAAGCAATTGTTCATCCAGAGGTTAAGCGAATATGAGCGCGACGCGGTTATGAAAGAATATGAATCACATAAGGGCGAGATTCTGATAGGTGAAATTTATCAAGTTTACACTGGCAAAGATGGTAAACCTGAAAGAGTTTTATTGATGCATAACAGAAACGAGTTGATTTTACCAAGAAGCGAAATGATTCCCGATGAAAAATATAGAAAAAATGAAAGTTTGAGAGTTCTTGTTAAAGAAGTGAAACCACCAAATCCGAAAGATGAACGTCGAGGTATGGCAAATCCGCAGATTATAGTCTCAAGGGCGGACCCGCAATTTTTGGTTAAGCTTTTTGAACTTGAGATACCGGAGGTTTACGACGGCGTTGTGGTCATAAAAAATGTTGCGAGATTGCCGGGGAAGAAGTCAAAGGTTGCAGTTGCTTCAACCGATGAAAGGGTTGACCCAGTTGGTGCATGTGTTGGCATGAAAGGAGTAAGGATTCATTCCATAGTCAAAGAACTTAACAACGAAAATATAGATGTAATAGCTTATAGCGACGACCCAGCAATCTTCGTTGCAAGAGCTTTGCAACCAGCAAAGCCAAAGGCAGTTGAAATCGATAGAGAAAAAAGAAGAGCAATAGTTTATGTTCCACCTGAGGAGATATCAACCGCGGTTGGAACTGATGGTATAAATGTTAAACTTGCATCTGAATTGACAGAATATGATATTGAGATAGTTTCAACTGAAGGTGAGAAAAAAGACGTTCAAAGAATTGTTCGACTCTCGGACTTGAAAGACCAAATTGGAGAAGAAATATATCAACGCCTTAAGGACGCTGGGATTGAGACAAATAGAGATTATCTTGCTCTTTCTGATGAAAGTATAAAATCAATTCTTGCTGGATTACCCGGCGTTGATGATAAAAAGATAAAGAAATTGAGAAACATAGTGAGAAAGGCTTCAAGGTAATTAAACAAAACTTCAAATGTTATGGCTAAAAGAGTTTATCAAATAGCGAAGGAATTGAATATATCTTCCGACGAGCTTGTGAATTTTTTGCAGAAGCAGGGATTTGATAGTGTCAAAAGCTATATGTCGCTTGTCGATGATAAAATGCTTGAAATCATAGATAAGCACTATAAGCATGAGAAGGAAATCGCTGAGCGGCAGAGGAAGAAGAAGGAAATGATAAGTAAAACTGTTAAGCATGTTCCTGCAGAGCAACAAGTTGTAGCGGAAGTTAAGGAATCTATAGCTGAGACTGTAGCAGAAAAACCGCCGGAGGAAAAGATAGAAGCGGTGGGAGAAACAGAAATCGAGGAGAAAGTAAAAATTAAAGAGGAAGTCAAAACAATTGAGCAACCGCCAATTGAAATCAGTGAAGAAAACAAGAAAGATATAGTTGAACCTGTTGCCATCACCGCTGAAGGGAAACCTGAGACTTTAATTGCTGAGAAAGCGGAGGAGCCAAAACCTGTTGAGGTATTGAAAGAGGAAGTGAAAAAGGAGGAAATAGAGGTAAAGAAAGAAGAACTTGAAGCGGTCCCAGAAAAAGAAGTTGCCAAGCAGGAGGTCAAACCCACCGACACTGGCGTTGTTGAGCGCGAAAAGAGACATAAACCGCCAGAGGGGATGGTTTATGTTGATGTGAGGGAAAGAGGGAAATTCAGAGAGAAGCCCAGAAAATTTGAAGAGGAAAGGGAGAGAAGAGAAAGAGGAAGAAGGGATAAAAGGAAGAGAAGAAGGGAATTTGAAAGGGCTAAACCACCTAAGGAAGAGCAAACGGTTGAAGGCGTTGTTCATTCGCCAGATGTTGAAGTTATGAAGGAAGAAACGAGAAAGAAGAAGCAAGCTAGGGAGAAGGAGGAGAAAAAACGCAAGGTTAGCGAAATTGAGGGCATTGAAATAAAGAAACCGTTGAAAAAAATTAAAAGAAGCAGAATTGAAATCGATGAAACAGAGATTTGGAAGAGGATTGACCAAACACTTGCTGAGATGGAAGACTCTGGACCTGATTTGAGAGAGATAATAAAGAAGCGAAAGAAGAAGGAGAGGCAGGAAAAAGAGGAGAAAAAGATAGAGCAGATTGAGCGTGAAAAGAAAAAGATAAAAGTTGCGGAGTTTATTACGGTTAATGAACTTGCAAATCTAATTGGGGTTTCCGCGAGCGAGATAATTAAGAAATGTCTTAACCTTGGACTTGTCGTATCGATAAATCAAAGGCTTGATTTTGACACGATAACTTTGATTGCAAGTGATTATGGCTTTGAAGTTGAACGTGCGGAGGAGTATCTTGAGGATATATTACAGGAGGAGCCAGATAGAGAAGAGGACCTTGAGCCGAGACCTCCGGTTGTAACGATTATGGGACATGTTGACCATGGTAAAACGACGCTTCTTGATTACATAAGGCAAAGCAATATCGTCGCTGGTGAGGCTGGTGGAATAACCCAGCATATAGGAGCTTATCAAGTTACGCTTCCAAACGGCAAACAAATCACATTTATTGATACCCCGGGGCACGAAGCATTTACCGCGATGCGAGCTCGAGGTGCGCAAGTTACTGATATCGTTGTCCTTGTTGTCGCAGCTGATGATGCTGTTATGCCTCAAACGGTTGAAGCGATAAATCATGCTCTTGCAGCAAATGTACCAATTATAGTTGCCATAAATAAAATCGATAAGCCGGAAGCAAATCCAGATAAAATTAAACAACAGCTTGCTGAAAGAGGAATACTCGTTGAAGATTGGGGTGGTAAATATCAATGTGTTGAAATCTCCGCGAAGTATGGGACAAATGTAGATTTACTTTTGGAGAAAATTCTTCTTGAAGCGGAAATTATGGATTTAAAAGCAAATCCCAAGAAGAAAGCTCGTGGCGTCGTTATAGAATCGAAACTTGACAAAGGTCGTGGTCCTATTGGAACCGTTCTCGTTCAAAATGGGACTTTAAAAATAGGTGATCCATTTGTCGCAGGTTCTACATTTGGTAGAGTTAGAGCTATGTTCGATGAAAGGGGGAATAGAGTTGAAATTGCAAAGCCATCGACGCCGGTTCAAGTTATAGGATTTGATGAACTTCCGGAAGCTGGTGATTCGTTTGTTGTAGTTGAAGACGAGAAAATAGCAAGAGAAATTGCAAACAGAAGAGCGCAGATAAAGCGCGAACAAACTTTCAGACAGTTGAGAGCGGTTTCTTTGAATAAACTTTCTGAGCAGATAAAGGAAGGAAAAGTCAAAGAATTGCCGATAATCATAAAAGCTGATGTCAATGGTTCCGTTGAAGCGTTAACTGATTCGTTAATGAAGCTTTCAACAGAGGAGGTCCAAGTAAGGATTATACATAAAGCAGTTGGTGCGATAAGTGAATCGGATGTTTTGCTTGCTCAGGCATCTGGGGCAATTATAATTGGCTTTAATGTTAGACCGACATCTGGGGCTAAGAAACTTGCTGAAAATGAGAATGTCGAGATAAGGCTTTATAACATAATTTATAATGTGATTGAGGATATTAAGAAGGCTCTTGAAGGTATGCTTGAGCCGGAGAAGAGAGAGGAATTTCTTGGTACCGCGGAGGTCAGGGAGACATTTAAAGTTTCAAAGGTTGGGACAGTTGCTGGTTGTTTTGTCACGGAGGGAAAAATTCCAAGGGGTGCTCGCGCACGATTGATAAGAAATGGAATTGTAATCTACGATGGAAAGATAGCATCGCTGAAAAGATTTAAAGACGATGTGAAAGAGGTCGAAGCTGGGCTTGAATGTGGAATTGCCCTTGAAAATTACAACGATATAAAAGTTGGCGATATCATCGAGGCTTATAACATTCTTGAGGTTAAAAGAAAACTTGACGAGGTGAAGAAGACTTAAAATTTTCCGAACTTAAAGCGAGGCAATGTGAAATGAGCACTATAAGAGCTGAGAGAGTGGCTTCCTTGATCAAAGAAGAAGTTTCGGATATAATTTCGAAAGTTCTTGAACATGAAAGCGTCGGTTTCTGGACGGTGACGAACGTTAGGGTAAGCCCAGATTTAAGATATGCAAAAATTTACATCAGCATCTACGGGGATAAAGTAACTCAGCAAAACACAATTAGAAAAATCGAATCTTTGAAGAAAACTATAAGGTCTCGACTTGGTTCAAGGTTGAGGCTGAGGTTTACTCCCGAGATAGAGTTTTACCTTGATGATACACTTGAACACGTTGATAGAATCAATGCGCTTTTAAAACAAATCGAGGAAAGAGAAAAGAACGATAAAAAGCAAGATGACGCTGGCACAGAGGATAAGACGCGGTGATATAATACTTGTAAATAAACCTGCAGGATGGACTTCTTACAAGGTCGTCGATAAGATAAAGCGATGGTTCAAGGTAAAAAAAGTTGGGCATGGTGGAACGCTTGACCCGTTTGCAGAAGGACTTTTAATCATCGCAACTCAAAGCAAAACAAAAGAGCTCTCAAAGATATTAGAACTTGACAAAGAATATGAAGGTGTTATGGAACTTGGTGCTATTACTCCAAGTTATGATGTGGAAACTGAGATAGTTGAGCGCAGAAGCCTTGATGGCATCACCGAAGAGAAGATAAAGGAAACTGCAAGATATTTTATCGGGGAGATCGAGCAAGTTCCCCCAATGTATTCAGCAGTGAAATATAAAGGTAAACCTCTCTATAAACTCGCAAGGAAGGGATTAAACGTTGAGCGGAAACCGAGAAAGGTCAAGATTTACGATTTTCAAATTCTTGATGTTAACCTCCCGGAGGTTAAATTCCGCGTGAGATGTTCGAAAGGAACTTACATTAGGTCACTTGTTTATGACTTCGGAGAAAAACTTGGTTGCGGTGCGTATTTGAAATCGCTTGTGAGAACCCGAATTGGAAATTATAAAATTGAAGACGCTTTGACAATTGAAGAAATAAAGGAAAAAGCGAATGGAGATAATAAGGAACATAGAGAAAATTAGCAAGGATACGAATTCTGTTGTCACGGTTGGTGTTTTCGATGGCGTTCATATTGCGCATCGCGAAATTTTAAAAAGAATGAGGGAAGAGAAAGAGAAAACCGGTGCAAGAACCGTTGTCGTTACATTTGACCCACATCCACAGGAAATTTTAAGACCGTCGGAGAGTTTTAAAATTTTGACGACGATAGAGGAAAGAACTGAACTTCTCAAAGAGTATGAGCCTGACATCGTCTTCATTGTAAACTTTACTCCCGAGTTTTCAAATATAATCGCGGAGGAATTTTGTAAAGATATTATGCTTGGAAAAATTGGTTTGAGAAAGGTTATAGTTGGATATAACCATGCTTTTGGGAAAAATAGGGAGGGCAACCCTGAGAGATTGAAAGAGTTTGGGGAAAAATACGGATTTGAAGTTGAAGTGATTGAGCAACTTCTTGTTGAAAATACGCCGGTCAGTAGCTCAAAGATAAGAGCGATTCTGAACAATGGGGACGTAAAACTTGCATCGAAATTGCTCGGAAGATATTATTTTATAAATGGAGTGGTCGTAAAAGGCACCGGTCGCGGGAGACAATTTGGAATTCCGACCGCAAATATTGAGCCAAATTCAAGGAGAAAATTGATTCCGAAAAACGGAGTTTATGTTGTTAGAGTTACGCTCGATAGGAAAAATTATTATGGTGTGATGAACATAGGCTATAGGCCAACATTTGAAGTTGATAGCGATAGAGTTATGGAGGTTAACATATTTGACTTTGATGAGGAAATTTATTTCAAACATATCAAGGTCGAGTTTATAGAAAGGTTGCGGGATGAGATGAAATTTTCGTCTCCGAGCGAGCTTGTTAGGCAGATCGAGCTTGACAAAGAAAGGGCTATGGAGATAATTAAAAGCGAATTGAAAGAAGAAGAGTTTTCCAAATCGTTAAAAATGTAAAACAAAAAAATAAGCGAGGCATGCCATTGACAAGCGAACAAAAGAAAGAATTGGTCAAAAAATACGGAAAGCATGAAAAGGACACAGGCTCCCCCGAGGTCCAAATAGCTATTCTGACTGCACGAATCAATCAACTTGCGGAGCATTTTGAAAAGCATCCAAAGGATAAGCATTCGAGGATGGGACTTATAAAGATGATAGGTAAGAGAAGACGTCTTTTGAGATATCTGGAAAGGACGAATTATGAAAGTTACAAAAGAATTCTTGAGGAGCTTGATTTAAGAAAATAAAAAATTAAAGGTGGTGGTGAAGCCATGTCGTATTTGAAAAAGGAAATCGAAATAGGTGGTCGTATCCTGTCGTTTGAGTTGGGTAAATATGCAAAGCAGGCGGATGGGGCTGTTATGGTCAGATATGCTGATACGATGGTTCTGGCAACCGCTGTTGCTGAGGAAGAGCAGAAGGAAGATATTGACTTTATGCCTCTTTCAGTTGAATATCGTGAAAAAACTTCTGCAGCTGGAAAAATTCCAGGTGGATTTGAAAAGAGAGAGGGAAAGCCAACGGAGAAAGAAATTTTATCCGCAAGGTTAATCGATAGGGCTTTGCGTCCTCTTTTTCCGAAAGAATTTAGATGTGAGACACAGATAACTGTAACCGTTTTCTCCTTTGACCTTGAAAATGATCCTGATATAATCGGTGGAATTGCAAGTTCAACAGCATTGATGATATCAGCTATACCTTGGAATGGTCCTATTGCTGAGGTGAGGGTTGGTAAAATCGATGGGCAGTTTGTTATAAATCCAACTTTATCGCAACTTGAGAAAAGTGAACTTGATTTGGTTGTTGCTGGGACGATCGATTCAATCGTTATGGTTGAAGGTGAAGCGAAGGAGATTTCTGAAAAAGATATGGTCGAAGCTATAAAATTTGCGCATGAGTATATTAAAAAAATCTGTGAAGTTCAGATTGAAATCGCAAAAGAATTTGGTAAGCCGAAGAGACAGATTGTGAAAGAGGAAATCCCGGAGCAGATCCTGATGGATGTTAAAAGTATCGCTGAGGAGAAAATTAAAGCACTTAATAGAACTGTCCTTAAGAAACTTGAGAGAAGCGAGCGAATGGATGCCATTTTGCAAGAGACGATCGAAGCAATAAAGCAAAAGTATTTGACAGAGCCTGCTCAATTTGAGGAAAAGAAACTTGAGTTTTGGGTTAAGCAAGTGGTTGAGGAAATTGAACGTTCTGATATGAGATATATGGTTTTGAAAGAAGGAAGAAGGATTGACGGGCGTGGTTTGAAAGATATAAGACCTATAACTGCGGAAGTTGGGGTTTTGCCCAGGACTCATGGTTCAGCCTTGTTTACAAGAGGTGAAACCCAATCCCTTGCTACTGTGACGCTTGGAACGAAGATGGATGAGCAATTGATAGATGGTCTTTTGCCTGAATATACGAAAAGGTTTATGCTTCATTACAATTTCCCGCCGTTTTCGGTCGGAGAAGTTGCTCCATTCCGTGGTCCAAGCAGAAGGGAGATTGGGCATGGCAACCTTGCGGAAAGGGCTTTGAAAAATTTAATTCCGCCTGAAGAAGAATTTCCTTATACGATAAGAGTTGTTTCAGATATACTTGAATCAAACGGTTCGTCTTCGATGGCAACCGTTTGTTCTGGAACGCTTGCTTTGATGGACGGTGGGGTTCCTTTGAGAAAGCATGTTGCTGGAATTGCGATGGGGCTTGTTAAGGAAGGCGATGAAGTTGCAATTTTAACCGACATACTTGGAAATGAGGATAAACTTGGGGATATGGACTTTAAAGTTGCAGGAACGCGCGATGGAATAACCGCATTTCAAATGGATATAAAAATAAGCGGTATAAGTTACGAAATTTTTGAGCAAGCACTTGAACAAGCAAGGGAAGCGAGGATGAAAATACTCGATATACTTGAACAAACTATCCCAGCCCCAAGGCCGGAAATTTCGCCGTACGCTCCGAGATTAATCACCACGCGAATCCCTGTTGAGATGATAGGTTGGGTTATTGGTCCGGCGGGTAAAAACATCAAGATGATGAAGCAGGAATTCGGCGCGGAAGTCTTCATCGAAAACGATGGATTAGTTTGGATAAGTGGTCCAAGCAAAGAAGCATGTGAGAAAGCTAAACAGATGGTTGAACAACTTGCGGAAGTTCCGGAGGTTGGGAAGGTTTATAAAGGAATTGTGAGGAAAATTGCTGACTTTGGAGCTTTTGTTGAAATTTTGCCTGGGAAGATTGGTTTGCTTCATATTTCGGAAATTGACCATCGTAGAATTGAAAAAGTTTCAGATGTGTTGAAGGTTGGGGATGAGATAGAGGTTCAAATCTTGACCGTCGATGATATGGGAAGGTTTACGCTTAGCAGAAAATCTTTACTTCCAAAACAAGAACAACAGAGAACACAAACTCCAACTTATAGGGCGAAAAAATAAGAATCTGTGGGTTTCCCAGACCCACAGGTTTCTTGATTTAATTTGGGGGATAAACTCGGATGTTGATAAAATTTGCGGTTTGAAAATGTAATTTTTCTGGGATATTATTGTATTGGACATCATCTATGATTTAAAGGGATAAATTGAATAGCGCAGATGTAGGAAAAGTGTGTGTTAATAAAATTGCGATTGTTTTTTTTTCGTCAAATTTTTATATTTGACCTGCTGAATTTATCTTCAAAATAAATTAACTTGACAGAATGGAAAACTCAATTCTTGACCTTAAAATCATCGCAACGAAAATTCGCATCGACATAATAAAAATGCTAAATCTCGCAGGCTCGGGTCATCCCGGTGGTTCTCTTTCTTGCGTTGAAATTCTCGTCGCTTTATTTTGGGAGAAGATAAAAAGAACTCCAGAAAATGCGCTGGACCCGGATAGAGACCGCTTTATATTGTCAAAAGGGCATGGCGTTCCCGCTCTTTACGCAGTTCTTGCACATAGAGGGGTAATTCCGTATGAAGAAATTTTTACGTTGCGAAAGATAAATTCGAGGCTTCAAGGGCACCCATCACGAATTGACTTGCCTTATGTCGAGGCGTCGACCGGCTCACTTGGTCAAGGTTTATCCATAGCTCAGGGATTAGCTCTTGCAGGAAAACTTGATCGAAAAAATTATCGCGTTTATTGTCTTCTCGGTGATGGTGAGATGCAAGAGGGGCAAGTTTGGGAAGCGATAATGTCTGCGCCAAAGTTTAAACTTGACAATCTTTGTGCAATCGTTGATTATAACAAGGGTCAAATCGATGGCTATGTGAAAGATGTTATGGATATAGAACCACTTGTTGATAAACTTAGAGCATTCAATTGGAATGTAATTGAAATCGATGGGCACGATTTTGAGCAAATTCTTTCTGCTCTTGATGAAGCAGAAATAGTTAAGGGGAAACCGACTTTTATCGTTGCACACACTGTCAAAGGTAAAGGTGTCTCATTTATGGAGGATAATCATGAATGGCATGGTAAAGCCCCAAATGACGAAGAAACACAACTTGCTTTGAAAGAACTTGAAGAGCAGCTAAATGAACTTTTATCACAAAAAGTGGAGGTGAAATAATGCCAGCTAAAGCAACGCGAGTATCATTTGGAGAAGCGCTTGAAGAACTTGGAGAAAAGAACCCAAATATTGTCGTCCTCGATGCGGACCTTTCAAAGTCAACCATGTCGATAAAGTTTGCGAAGAAATTTCCCGATAGATTTTTTGAGATGGGAATCGCTGAACAAAACATGATTGGAACCGCAGCAGGTCTTGCGCTCGCTGGAAAAATTCCCTTTGCATGTAGCTTCGCATGCTTTTTAATTGGACGATATGAGACGATAAGAATGTCGGTTGCTTATACAAACGCAAATGTTAAGCTCGTTGGAACCCACGCTGGAATTGGAATAGGAGAAGATGGATATAGTCAAATGGGACTTGAGGATATCGCTCTTATGAGGGCTCTTCCGAATGTTTCGGTAGTTCAGCCATGCGATGATATTGAAACGAAGCAGGCTGTTGAGTATATCGCTGAACATGAAGGTCCGGTCTTTTTGCGATTGACTCGTCAACCGCTTGAAGATGTCAATCACGCTGGATATAAATTTGAGTTTGGCAAGGGCGTCATTTTAAGGGATGGGAAAGATGTTACGATTTTTGCAACCGGTGGGGTTGTTTTTAATTCTTTGCTTGCAGCGGAAGAACTTGAAAAGGACGGTATAAGCGCTCGCGTTGTGAACATCCACACAATAAAACCAATCGATAAGGAACTCATCGTAAAATGTGCGATTGAAACCGGAAAAATCGTCACGGTTGAAGACCACAATATAATTGGTGGGCTTGGTTCCGCGGTTATGGAGGTTTTATCTGAAAATTATCCGGTTAAAGTTAAAAGAATTGGGATAGTGAAATTCGGTGAGTCTGGGAGCCCGAAAGCTTTATATGAAAAATATGGGCTTGACCCAAAGGGAATTGCGAGGGCTGTGAGGGAATTTTTGAAGTAATTAAAAGTAAAATTTTTAAATGAGGGATTTTTTGAAAGAACTAAACGCAGAGCAAAGGGAAGCTGTAAAGTGTGTGGATGGTCCGATTTTGATTCTTGCTGGTCCAGGGAGCGGGAAAACACGTGTTTTAACCTATAAAATAGCCTACCTTTTATCTTTGGGCGTCAAACCTTACGAGATACTTGCCTTGACATTTACGAATAAGGCAGCAAATGAGATGAAGGAACGGGCTATAAATTTAGTTGGTGATGCCGCGAAAAATGTTATGATTGGGACATTTCATTCAGTGTTCGCAAAAATTTTAAGACAAGAGGCTGAAAAACTCGGTTATACGAAAAGTTTTACAATTTACGACCAAGATGACAGCTTAAGTTTGATTAAAAGCCTAATAAAAGAATTAAATTTTTCCGAGGACAGTCTAAGCCCTTCGTTGGTTCAAGCGAGGATAAGTAATCTCAAAAATGCTTTTATAAAACCGGAGACATTTTTAGCTGAAGCTAATAATCAATTCGACATCAAAATTGCTCAAATTTACAAGGTATATCAAAATACTCTCTTCCAAAGAAACGCGATGGATTTTGACGACCTTTTGGTGAAGACAGTTGAACTTTTCGAAACTCATCCGAAGGTGCTTGAAAGATATCAAACGAAATTTAAGTATATACTCGTCGACGAGTATCAGGACACAAACCGAGTTCAATATATTCTTTTGAAAATGCTTTCCGCTAAGCATAGAAATTTGTGCGTAATCGGTGACGACGCTCAGAGCATTTATTCCTGGCGTGGTGCGGAGATAAGAAATATACTTGATTTTAAATCTGATTTTCCTGATTGCAAGATATTTAAACTCGAGCAAAATTATCGCTCGACGAAAAAAATTTTGCGCGCAGCTGATTCCGTCATAAAGAAAAATACCGAGCAAATTTTAAAAAACCTTTGGACAGAAAATAGCGAAGGGGAACCAATTGTCGTAATTGAATGCAAAGATGATAAAGACGAGGCGGAGAAAGTAGTTCATTTTATAAAAGAGGAAGTTAGAAAGAATAAATACAACCTTCGTGATTTTGTAATTCTTTACAGGACAAATGCACAGTCAAGATTATTTGAAGATGCTCTGCGTCGCGAGGGGTTTCCATATACTATCGTCGGTAGCGTCGCGTTTTATAAGAGAAAAGAGGTTAAGGATTTGCTTGCTTATCTAAAAGTTATCGTCAACCCAAGGGATGATGAGAGCTTGCTTAGAATTGTTAATTTCCCAAACCGTGGTATCGGCGAAACAACAATTGAGCGTGTGAAGGCTTTTGCTGTGGCAAAAGGTTTGTCCATCTTTGAGGCTATGTGCAAGGCATATTCGATTCCTGGATTGACGGAAAGAGCTCGTAATAGCGTTTTGAAATTTTGCGCATTAATTCAAAAATATATCGAATTGAAAGATAAAATTAGCGCTGGTGAACTCGCTCGCGTCCTTGTTGATGATATAGGCTTGATAAGATATTACAAACAAGAAGGAACCCCGGAGGCGCAACAAAGAATTGAAAACATTGAAGAACTTTTATCCGCTATAACTGAGTTTTCGAGCGAAAATCCAGAAGATGGAGTTCTTGAAAAATTTCTTGAAGAAGTTTCGTTAATTGCAGATATAGATACATGGGAAAATAAGCGGGATGCTATTACATTGATGACTTTGCATAGCGCCAAAGGGCTTGAGTTTCCAGTTGTGTTTATAACCGGGCTTGAAGAAGGGCTCTTTCCGATATCAAATTCAATTTATAACCCGAAGGAACTTGAAGAGGAGCGTCGTCTTTTTTATGTCGGAATAACAAGGGCGATGAAGAAACTTTATCTTACTTACGCAAGGGAAAGGATGAGAGCAGGCAATTTATTTGCTCAAAGAAAGTCGAGATTTTTAGATGAAATTCCTTTTGAAGTTGTCACGTTTTACAAATCGAAAGGCGAGAGGAAAGAGCGACATCGCGAAGTTAAATCGGATCAAAAATTTACAGTTGGTTCACTTGTAGTTCATGATGTTTTTGGGCTTGGCATCGTTGTGGACGTTTCGGGGAGCGGGGACGACCTTCGGGCGGTGGTTGATTTTGAAAATTTCGGTCGAAAGCATTTACTTTTAAAATATGCAAATTTGAAACTTGTCAGATAAAATGAAATCGCAAAAAGAAATTAAACTTCCAACGCTTGGGGGCACGAACTCAACCAAGTTGCTATGCTCGAGGTTGGAAATTAAAGAAGGAAGCAATGTTTTAATCGCAAGCGTGAATTTAAGAGATAGCGTTCCCTTTCTAGCAAAAAATTTTAAGTGCAATGTCTTCGGAATAAATGAGCTCCCCCAGATAGTTATGGATGCTAAAAGCGAGATTGCAGACGCTGGGCTTGAGGATAAAGTCAAAGTTAAAATTATGAGCCCAACAAGCCTTGATTTTAAAGATGCTATGTTTGATTTAGTGATAACGGAGGGGATATTGAGCCAGTATAAGAAGAGTCGCGTATTAAAAGAATTTCATAGGGTTTTGAAATCCGGCGGATTTATTGGTATTGCGGATTTTTATTGGAAAAAACAACCTGTGCCAACATATGTTAGAAACGCTTGGTATATTGAAGGTGGTGGGATAGAAACGCTTGATGAGAAAGTGGAGATTTTAAAATCTTACCGCTTCGAGCCAATCTTCATCCAAGATATAAGCCAGGAATTGGAAGCTTATTATTCCAAGTTTAAGAAAATAATTCAACAGTCTTTGAAAGAACGAGAATTTTCGAAGGAAGAGTTTAAAGAGGTGAAAAAGTTCAAGCATGAAGTCAGCGTTTATCTTGACCAAGGGGGGGATAAATGGATGGGCTATGTTGCAATAGTTGCGAAAAAGAGCTAAAAAACCTTTGGTTAATTTTCCCCTTTTGAGTAAATTCAATCAAAAAGTAAGCAATTTAGTGCATCAAGTTGATTTTATACCGCTTGGAGTTAAGGTGATGTGCGATAATGGAGCGACAATTTTTGAAGTTGCGAGGGAGAATTTAATTCCGATTGCGGAATCGTGCGGAGGCGAGAAAGTTTGTGGACATTGCAAAGTGAAAATAATTGAGGGTATGGCGAATTTATCGCAACCAGATTTTGAAGAGATTGAGCTGATGAGAAGGAAAAACTTTTCCGACGATGAAAGGCTTGCATGTGCGGTTAAAGTTTTTGGCGATGTCAAAGTTACAACCTCATATTGGTGAGATATGGGTAGGATAATTCTTGCAGTTGGGAAAGGTTTTTCGGGAGAAATTTTTAGGTATGAGCTTGATGATGATTTAACGGTTAATGAGCTTTTAAAAAAATTTATCGCCGAAATTTACAATGGAGATGGTGAATCGAGCGATTTTGTCTTGTTTAATTTGACGCAGGGATTTGAATATGGAGCTGATGAGACGCTTGCGGATAGAAAGACAAAAACTGGGGATGTCATTTTATTGATCGATTTGAGAAAGTCTTATTAAAACAAAAGCGATATTAGGATGAGATATAAAAAACATATCTTCGTGTGTACTAACCTTCGCCCGCCCGAACATCCAAAAGGTTCATGCGGACAAAAAAACTCCGAGACTTTGCGAAATAAATTTAAAAAGAGAATCGCCGAACTTGGGCTAGGCGATATTGTGCGTGTTAACTCTGCCGGCTGTCTCGATGCATGTGAACATGGCATAAGCATCGTCATTTATCCAGAAGGTATATGGTATGGGCGCGTCAAGGAAGAGGATATCGATAAAATTATAAACGAGCATCTGCTCAACGGGAAAGTTGTTGAAGAACTTCTGATAAAGGATGAAAGGTTTAAACCCGAAATTATGCTTAACTTAGAAATCCAACCATTGAAAAACGAACGAAAACAATTATTGGATTAAGGTATGCGGAAGGCAAAATCCCTCTTCGCGAACGAAACGGTTCAAGACAAGAAAAAGCGAGTTCGAAAAATTATACAAACGCTTAAAAAGCTTTATCCCAATGCGAGGACGCATTTAAATTTTTCAAATCCACTTGAACTTCTTGTCGCAACAATTCTCGCTGCACAATGCACCGATGAAAGGGTGAACAAAGTGACAGAATATCTTTTCAAAAAGTATCGCACAGCGCAAGATTACGCAAACGCTGACCTTGCGACGCTTGAGCAGGAGGTTAAGCCGACGGGATTTTATAGGAATAAGGCAAAGGCAATTAAAAAATGTTGTCAAGTCCTTGTGGAGAAATATAACGGTCAAGTCCCAGATACAATTGAAGAGTTGACGAAACTGCCGGGCGTTGGGAGGAAGACAGCGAATGCTGTTTTGGCGAATGCTTTCGGCAAGCAAGGTATAATCGTTGACACACACCTTAAAAGGGTAACCGCACGACTTGGTCTGGTTAAAAGCAAAAACCCGGATAAAATTGAGTTCGAACTAATGGAAATTGTGCCAAAGGATAAGTGGACGCTTTTTTCACATTTAATTGGTGAGCATGGTAGATATGTTTGCGAGGCGAGGAAGCCAAAGTGCGCGGTTTGCAAAATCAGCAAACTTTGTCCATCCGCAAAAATTTAATTAAAAACAAAGGTGGAAATTTAATGAGGGAGATAACCGTCGCTCATAGCCCTGATTCAGACGATGCTTTTATGTTTTATGCGCTTGCAAACAATAAAATCGATACAGACGATTTGAAGTTCGTCAACATTTTAAGTGATATAGAGACATTAAATCGAAAGGCTTTTGAAGGGGTTTATGATGTAACTGCAATTTCATTCCACGCTTATGCCTATGTATCCGACAAGTATATTTTGCTTCCGTGTGGAGCGAGCATGGGCGTTGGATATGGTCCAATTTTGGTTGCGAAGGAGAAATTTGATATGTCAGACTTGAAAAATTTAACCGTTGGGGTTCCGGGCACATTGACGAGTGCTTTTTTAGCTTTGAAAATTTTTGAACCGAATTTGAATTATAAAGTGATTCAATTTGATAAAATAATTGAAGCAGTTGTAAATGACGAAGTTGACGCGGGGCTTTTGATTCACGAAGGGCAATTGACTTATTCGAATTATGGGCTTGAAAAAGTATTCGATTTCGGAAAATGGTGGAGTGAAGAAACCGGACTTCCTTTGCCTCTGGGCGGAAACGCAATTAAAAGAGAACTCGGAGAGGACTTGATAAAAAAAGTTGCAAGATATCTTCGCGATAGCATAAAGTATGCGATGGAAAACAGAAACGAGGCGTTGGGATACGCTTTACAATTTGCAAGGGGAATGGATTCTAAACTTGCTGATAAATTTGTCGGAATGTATGTGAATGAGCTGACCCTTGACTATGGTGAGGATGGTCGCAAAGCGGTTGAGTTGTTTCTCGATATGGGATTTGAAAAAGGCGTGCTTCCAAGTAAAGTTAAAGTTGAATTTGCTGAGTATTGAAAAATGTTTGCAATAAATCTTGCAATGAACTATGCTTGAAAAATTAATCAAATTAAAGGGAAAAAATCCAAAAATCGTCATCGGTTTAATGTCGGGGACGTCAGCTGATGGCATCGATGTGGCAGTTGTTGAGGTTAAAAACTGCGGGAAAGAGACATCGTTTAAAATTCTCGGTTGGCAGGTTTTCTCATTTCCTGAGGAGTTGAAAAAAATGATTTTGAGGAATTCACAACCTGAAACAAGTAGAGTTGATGAAATATGTAGATTAAATTTTTTGCTTGCAAAGATTTATGCTGATTCAATTTTTAAAACGCTCGACGCGCTTGGCCTTGACATCAAAGATGTTGATTTGATAGGCTCACATGGGCAGACGATTCATCATTTGCCAGATGAGGTTGAGATGTTCGGATATAAAATAAAATCAACTTTACAAATTGGAGAGCCTGGAGTTATTGCTAAACTTACTGGAGTTCCTGTGGTTGGAAATTTCAGGGTTGGAGATATGGCACTTGGTGGCGAAGGAGCCCCGCTTGTCCCTTACTTTGATTATATCATCTTCTCATCGAATGAATTGAACAGGCTGCTTCTTAACATCGGCGGGATTGCAAATTTTACGATTTTGAAAAAAGGTTCGGATGTCGAAGATGTTCTTGCTTTTGATGTTGGGCCTGGAAATATGGTTGTGGATGCGCTTGTAAAGATATTTTACGATAAAAGTTATGACGAAGATGGACTTATCGCGCAAAGTGGAAAGGTATCTGAGGAACTTTTAGAGAAGATGGCGAGGCATCCGTTTATTGAGAGAAAACCGCCGAAGTCAACGGGTAGGGAAACATTTGGGAGTGATTTTGTAAGCAAAGTTTTAAAATGGGCTCAAGAACTTTCACTTTTGCCAGAAGATATAGTTGCCACTGCAACGGAATTCACAGTTTACGCTATTTATAAAAATTACGAAATGTTCGTCAAGCCGGAAGTTGAAATTGATGAAGTTATAGTAAGTGGCGGCGGTGCTAAAAATAGATTTATGGTGAGTTTGCTTTCAAAGTATTTTAATGTGCCGGTAAGGCTTAGTGATAATTACGGCTTGCCCGCGGATATAAAAGAAGCGGTGTGTTTTGCTGTCCTTGCAAACGAAACCATCTGTGGGAATCCAGCTAACATAAAATCTGTAACAGGCGCAAAAGAGAGAACAATTCTCGGCGGAGTTTACTTTTAAAGAATAAAATTATATTCGCTCATCCCATTTTAATCACGTTGATTGTGTCATAGTGCTGTATTGCGATACACCTCGAAAATGTTACAAAGTCTAAAATTTTAACTCCGAAAATTTTCTTTTTCCCCTGATGAAGTAGTCAAAAGCTATGCTTCCATTGTAGACCAATTTATCGTCGATATCCTTGTTTTTGATATTTTTCCGTGTTGCGATTCTTTTGCGAATCCATTTCGGTTGACCGATGATAAAGGCGAATATAGCTTTAAAAACGGCGATGAAGTTTGATATTTCGCCCTTGATTAGGTAGAGGAAGGCAGAGAAAATATCGAGTACAAGTCTTGTTGGTAGAAGTATCAAGGCGGATTTCAAATTGAGATTTTTTTCAAGCATAATCAAATTGTTTCTGTGATTGAAAAATGTTTTAAGTGGATTTAATTTTGGTAGGGTTCCACCGCCGACATGGTAGACGACACTTTGGGGAACACAGAAAATTTTATATCCATGGAGGTTTGCTCTCCAACACCAATCTATCTCTTCCATATGAGCAAAAAAATCCTCATCAAGAAGTCCAATTTCATCAAAAAATTTTTTTCTTACAAGCATACATGCACCCGTTGCCCAAAAGATTTGCTTTACGTCGTCATATTGCCCTGTATCTTCCTCGCAAAAGTTAAAAATTCTACCTCTACAAAATGGATATCCAAATTTATCGATGAAACCGCCACATGCACCTGCGTATTCGAACCTATTTCTTTCAAAATACGATAAAATTTTCGGCTGGCATGCGAAGACATCGGGATTTTTCTCCATAAAATCAACAAGAGGAGTAAGCCAATTGGGTGGAACTTCAATATCCGAGTTCAAAAGAACTATATAATCTCCATCTGCAAATTCAAAAGCGCGATTATATCCACCGCAGAATCCGTAATTTTTATCAAACTTTACGAGTTTTACATTTTTAAAATTTTCTTCGACGAATTGCGCGCTCCCATCTTTTGAGCCGTTGTCCGCGACGATTATCTCAAGGTTTGGGTAATCTGTTCGAACGATGGTCGGCAAAAATTTTTCAAGAAAATGTTTCGTGTTCCAGTTTAATATTATTATGCTTACCTTCGGCGGTTTCATTAAGAAAAGTTTTTAATAAATTTAACTTGACTATTTTGCAAAAGCAAAAATTTGATGTTAGTGAGATAATGCAAGTGAAACGCGAATTGTCCATAAAATATATCGAAGTATATCGTGAGGCGAAATTATCTTACGTGCAACCCATAAAAAAATTTGTGTTTGATTGTTATATATTCTTTGATTAAATTTAACTTGTGATGAAAAGGTTGTGGCGTTACATAACTTTTTTGATTTTTCAATCGAGATTTTTTCCATTTAAAAACGCCTTAAGAAAGGTGATGGAGTCAAAGTTGAAAGAAAATTGTGTCTTTTGTAGGATAATCGAAGGGCTCGAGAAAGCGGAAATTCTTTATGAAAACGAACATGTGATTTCAATTCTTGATGTAAACCCTGTCAACTATGGGCATTCACTTGTCATTCCCAAACAGCACTACGAAGATTTTTTATCTCTTCCAGAAGAAGAGTATTCATCGCTTTTGAAAGCGGTTAAAAAAGTAGCTGAAGCGATAATCACCGCGATTGACCCTAAGCCCGAGGGATTTAACATTTTATCCAACAATGGTTTCGTTGCAGGACAAAGAATTTTCCATGTCCATTTCCATATAATCCCAAGATATGCTGGTGATGGTTTGAAATTTAGACCAGTTATGCGAAGATA
Organism: Candidatus Kryptoniota bacterium; assembly: GCA_041640855.1. Classification (GTDB taxonomy): domain Bacteria; phylum Bacteroidota; class Ignavibacteria; order Kryptoniales; family Kryptoniaceae; genus Kryptonium. The sequence continues at coordinate 26,334 of JBEPZK010000013.1, read as the reverse complement.
TGCCAAAGGCGAAATCGAAAAATATGCTGATTTAATAAGGCAAAAAATAAACGAACTTAAAACAACAACCTAACAGGAGGTAGAAGATTATGCCATACGAGAAATTAATCCCACCTTCAGAGGGAGAAAAAATAACAATTAAAGATGGAAAATTAAACGTTCCTGACAACCCGATAATTCCATTTATTGAAGGGGATGGAACAGGTCCCGATATTTGGAGGGCTGCGAAAATGGTTTTTGATGCAGCGGTTGAAAAAGCCTACGGTGGAAAAAAGAAAGTTGTATGGTTTGAAATTTACGCTGGTGAGAAAGCAAATAAAGTTTATGGTCGCGAAGTCTGGTTACCGGATGACACTCTTGAAGCAATCAAAGAATATATCATTGCTATTAAAGGTCCATTGACAACCCCCGTCGGTGGAGGGATAAGAAGTTTAAATGTCACATTAAGACAAGTCCTTGATCTTTATGCTTGTGTAAGACCTGTTAAGTATTACGAGGGCGTTCCAAGTCCAATGAAAAGACCACAAGATGTTGATGTTGTGATATTTAGAGAAAATACGGAAGATGTTTACGCTGGAATCGAATGGAAGATGGGAACTCCTGAAGCGTTGAAGATGATCGATATACTTGAGAAAGAATATGGTATTAAAGTTCGTAAAGATTCTGGAATAGGTGTTAAACCAATTTCTGAATTTGCTTCAAAACGTCTTGTTCGTAAAGCGATAAAATATGCGATTGAGAATGGAAGAAAAAGTGTAACCCTTGTTCACAAAGGAAATATAATGAAATATACGGAGGGAGCTTTTAGAGAGTGGGGATATCAAGTTGCGCTTGAGGAGTTCAGAGATTATGTCATAACTGAGGAAGAACTTATGAAGGATTATGGAGGCAAGCAACCGGATGGCAAAATTGTTATAAAGGATAGGATTGCGGATAATATGTTCCAGCAATTAATAACAAGACCTGCAGAATATGATGTAATAGCGACCCCTAATTTGAACGGTGATTATCTCTCGGACGCAGCTGCAGCTCTTGTCGGTGGGCTTGGGATTGCACCGGGTGGAAATATAAGTGACTTTTACGCTGTCTTTGAAGCAACCCATGGGACAGCACCAAAGTATGCTGGACTTGATAAGGTTAATCCAGGCTCGGTTATACTTTCTGGCGTTATGATGTTTGAGTACATGGGTTGGAAGGAAGTTGCGAAATTGATTGAATATGGTATGCAAGAGACGATAAAGCAAAAATATGTGACTTATGATTTCGCGCGACAGATGGAAGGAGCAATTGAAGTTAAAACGAGCGAATTTGCTCAAAGGATAGTTGAGAACATAATGAAATGTGATTTAAGCCAGGTCATTACCGCAAAGTAAACTTATGTCAAGTTTAAGATTGGAAGATATAATTTTGAAAGCTGAAAATATACACAAAATTTTTTCGCTTGGAAAGAATGTAAAATTGCATGTCTTGAAAGGAATAAATCTTGAGATTAAAAGAGGCGAGATAATTGTAATTGTTGGCGCATCAGGCGCAGGGAAAAGTACGCTTCTTCATATCCTTGGAACGCTCGATAGGCCAACGGAAGGAAAAGTTTTATTTGATGGGGTTAATGTTTTTGAAATGAACGATGTTGAACTCGCGAAATTTAGGAATAGGAAAATTGGTTTCGTATTTCAATTTCATCATCTTCTCCCAGAATTTACAGCGATTGAAAATGTCGCGATGCCTGCTATGATATCTGGAAAAAGTTTTAGTGAGGTTAAAGATAGGGCGTTTGAGCTGTTGAGAGAGGTTGGGCTTGCAGATAGAGCTGAACATAAACCGTCGGAGCTTTCCGGAGGCGAACAACAAAGAGTCGCGGTAGCAAGGGCTTTGATGAATTCTCCTGAAATAGTTTTCGCTGATGAACCATCGGGAAATCTCGATAGCCAAAATGCAGAGGCATTGCATGAATTAATTGTTGAGTTGAACAGAAAACATGGACAAACTTTTGTGATAGCGACGCATAATGAGAAACTTGCGGATAAGGCTGATAGAATTGTTAAAATTGTTGATGGCAAAATTTACGAGGTGATTGAAGCTGGAAAATCATAAATTTTTGTAAAAACAAATCTTGAGGAGAAAAAATGAAAAAAGAGGTTAAAATAATTCTGGCTGGGCTAACCGCTCTTGGAGTTGGACTCGCAGTTGGATATATGGTTGCAAATTGGCTTATAAACGATTTGTTGAAGGATGTAACAATTGATCTTGATGAAGAGGGGGTAGCGGAGGAACTTCATCAAACAGCGGAAGAGGAAGTTTAATTAAAAATAATGTCTTGTTTCGCTATCGCTGTGTTTAAATTCGAACTCATTGCCACCGACACTAAGACATCCGCTCGTGCTGGTTTAATTTATACTGACCATGGAATCATAGAAACCCCTATTTTTATGCCTGTTGGAACGCAAGCAACTGTTAAAGCGGTTGAACAAAGAGAACTTATTGAAATTGGTACGCAGATCATTCTTGGCAATACATATCATCTTTACCTTAGGCCAGGTGTTGAAGTAATTAAAAAGGCTGGCGGGTTGCATCGGTTTATGAACTGGGAAAGGGGAATTTTAACGGATAGCGGTGGATTTCAAATTTTCAGTCTTGCCCAGTTTAGAAAAATCACAAAAGACGGCGTAAGATTTCAATCTCATATCGATGGCTCTTATCATTTTTTTACGCCTGAAAGTGTGATAGAAATCCAGAGAGTTCTTGGCTCAGATATTATGATGTGTCTTGATGAATGCACGCCTTATCCGTGTGATTTTGACTATGCTTTTAAATCGAACCAGCTGACGATAGAGTGGGCAAAAAGGGCACGGGAAAAGTTTGAGAAAACAGAGCCTTTATATGGTCACTCCCAAGCACTTTTTGGAATTGTTCAAGGTAGCATTTATCCCGAAATTCGTGCTAGGAGTGCAGAAGAACTCATTAAACTAGACTTCGATGGTTATGCCATCGGCGGGCTTGCAGTGGGCGAACCCGTGGAATTGATGTATCAAATAACCGAATTCACCGCATCTTTACTTCCTGTTGATAAGCCAAGATATCTTATGGGAGTTGGAACGCCTGAAAATATACTTGAATCGATCTCACGCGGAATAGACATGTTCGATTGCGTTATTCCAACAAGGAACGGAAGAAACGCAACCTTGTACACAAGGGATGGAAAATTTAGCATAAAAAATTCAATTTACAAAGAAGATTTTTCACCCGTTGACCCGGAGTGCGACTGTTATACATGTAAAAATTTCACCCGGGCATATCTACGCCATCTTTTCAATGCTGATGAAATCCTTGCACTTCAACTTGCCTCGATTCATAATCTTGCTTTTTATCTGTGGCTCGTCAGGGAGGCAAGGAAGCATATAATTGATGGTGATTTTGAAAGCTGGAAAAACACTATGATTCAGCGGATGAGTGCAAAAGTTGGGGAGGAGAAAAATTAGGCCACTTTTGGCTTGTTTATAACTGTTTTTTTGCTTATATTTTATCCAAATTTTTTAAAAGTTTGGTGGATTTTTTTAATGAAAATCAATATCTCAAAACTTTCGGAAGGAGAGCACTTTTACACATTTATAGTCAAGCCGTCAGATTTAGAACTTGAGAACAAAAGATTTAATAAGCCGGTTTATGTTGAAGCGACGCTCGAGAAGTCAAAAAGACAATTGTTCTTGAGAGCGGTTGTTTACACCGTCGGTAGGTTTCAATGTGATAGATGTGTTGAAGATTTTGATATGGTTCTTGAAAATAGTTACAGGATGTATTATGTATACAACGAGGAAGATTCAAAAAAATATGAGCAAGATGAAGTTGTGGTGATTACTCCTGAGACAAACGAAATAGATATATCCGACGATGTGAGGCAGATGGTTTTGCTTGCAGTGCCGATGAAGTTACTTTGTTATGAGGAATGTCTTGGACTTTGTCCGAAATGTGGAAAGAATTTAAATTTTGAAACCTGCACCTGTAAAGTTGAGGAGATAGACCCACGCTGGGCGCCGCTCTTAAAGCTTATGAATGAAGGTTTAAGTGGAGAAAAAGAAAATTAAAGAAGAGAAGATATGCCAAATCCAAAACGTAGACATTCACGTTCGCGCAGGGATAAAAGAAGAGCGAATTACAAGCCAACCGCGCCAACATTGAGCGAATGCCCTCAATGTCATGAACCAAAACTTCCCCATCGCGCTTGTCCAAAGTGCGGATATTATCACGGTAGAACTGTGATCGTTCCAAAAGAATAATTTTTAAACCTGTTGATTTTCTTGAGACCCCTGGGATTAATCCTAGGGGCAGTGTTAATTTTATAATTTAGTATATTTTTAAAATGGCGGATTCAAATTCAAGAAAAATACGAATTGCAGTTGATGCGATGGGCGGAGATTATGCGCCAGCAACTGTAATTGAAGGAGCTTTGATGGCTTTGAGAGAATCGGGCAATAGATTTGAGCTTGTTTTGGTTGGAGATGAGAAGAAAATTAAAGATGAATTGAAAAAGCACTATACGACAGGGCTTGACTTTTCAATTGTCGACGCTCCACAAGTAATTGGAATGGACGACATCCCAACCGTAGCTTTGAGAAAAAAGAAAAATTCTTCAATCGTTGTTGGGATGAAACTTCACAGTGATGGAGAGGTTGATGCATTTGCAAGCGCGGGAAATACTGGCGCTGTTTTGACAGCTGCGACTTTTATCTTGGGGCGAATTGAGGGAATTTCAAGACCAACTATCGGAAGCGTTTTCCCAACGGAGGCGGGGACAAAAAGTATAATGCTTGATGTTGGCGCAAATGTCGATTGTAAACCACATCATTTGTTTGAGTTCGCAATTATGGGAAGCATTTATTCGAATGTGATTCTTGGGCAGAAAAATCCAAGGGTTGCGCTTTTGAACATCGGCGAGGAAAGCACTAAAGGTGGTGATGTCGTTTTGCAAGCATATCAACTTCTCTCAGAGAGTAAATTGAACTTCATTGGAAATGTCGAGGGTCGAGATATTCTTTTGGGGAAGGCTGATGTTATAGTTTGCGATGGTTTCGTTGGAAATATAGTTTTAAAATTTGCGGAAAGTGTTTTGGGGGTTTTGAAAAGAAGACTGAGAAATTATGCGGTTAAAAATATATTTAGGAAGTTAACTTTTGGAATTCTCGCAAGCGGTTTGAAGAAAGCATTGAAAGAGTTTGATTATCAGGAATATGGCGGTGTTCCATTTCTCGGCGTCAATGGTGTGGCGATAATTGGGCATGGAAGTTCAACAGCTTTGGCGATTAAAAATATGATTTACAGGGCTGAAGAGACAGTGTTGAGGAAGGTCAATCAAAAAATAAAAGATGCGTTAAAGTTTTACAAAACTAAAACGGAGGTATAAAGTTGGGGCAACGTAGAGCGACTATCACTGCGGTTGGGCATTATGTGCCTGATAAAGTTCTTTCAAATTTTGATCTCGAAAAAATGGTTGATACAAGCGACGAATGGATAAGGACAAGAACGGGGATTCGCGAAAGAAGGATACTTGAAAAAGGTGCAACCTCTGATCTTGCAGTGGAGGCAATTAAGAGATTGTTTGAGAATAGCGGCGTATCCCCCGATGAAATTGAATTATTAATTGTTGCGACAGTCACTCCTGATATGTTCTTTCCCTCAACAGCAGCTGTAATTCAAGAAAAACTTGGATTGAAGCGGGCGTGGGGTTTTGATTTGTCAGCAGCTTGTTCAGGGTTTATATACGCTTTGGTGACGGGTGCACAATTTATCGAATCGGGTAGATATAACAAAGTTCTCGTTGTAGGTGCAGATAAGATGAGCTCAATAGTCGATTATACGGATAGAAATACTTGTGTCCTATTCGGCGATGGAGCAGGCGCAGTTTTGCTTGAGCCGAGCGATGACCCTGAGTATGGAATCATGGATTACGTTATGTATATGGATGGCACGGGTGGAAAATATCTCTATATGCCTGGAGGTGGAAGCTTAAACCCTCCGACACACGAAACCGTTGATAAAAAGATGCATTATATTTATCAAGATGGCAGAGCTGTTTTTAAAGTTGCGGTTGTTGGGATGGCTGATGTATCGGAGGAAATAGTCAAGAAAAATGGTTTAACAGGTAAAGACATCGATTGGCTTGTCCCTCATCAGGCGAATTTACGAATAATCGTTGCAACCGCCGAGAGAATGGGGTTAGACCTTTCAAAGGTGATGATAAACATCGATAGATATGGTAATACGACCGCAGCGACAATTCCACTTTGCCTTTCTGAATATTGGGAGTGCGGGAAGCTAAAACCTGGGCAGAGAATAGTTATGTCGGCGTTTGGCGCTGGCTACACCTGGGGAGCTGTTTTGATGAGATGGTCATTGCCAAATCCACCAAAACCGAGACCAGATGTTGCCAAGTATTGTGAAGAAATGGACTCGAAAAGATTTGAGTTACCAGAGGAATTGAAAATAAAGAATGAAGTTGCTAAATGAAAATTGCTTTTGTCTTCCCAGGTCAGGCTTCACAATATGTCGGGATGGGGAAAGATTTATATGAAAACAGCGAAATTGCGAGGGAAATTTTCGATAAAGCGGAAGAAATACTTGGCTTCGAGCTGAAAAAAATTTGTTTCGAAGGACCTGAAGATGAGTTAAAGCAAACGAGAATTACGCAACCGGCGATATTTGTTCATAGTTATGTTGTTGCAAAACTTCTTAACGGTAAACTTAAGGCGGATATGGTCGCGGGGCACTCCCTTGGTGAATATTCTGCGCTTGCTTATGCAGGTGTTTTAAGCTTTGAAGATGCGCTGAAAATTGTCAAACTTCGCGGAGAGCTTATGCAAAAAGCAGGTGAGGAAAATCCAGGAACGATGGCTGCTATAATTGGTCTTGATGATAAAACAGTTTATGAAATTTGTAGTAAAATAAACGATGGAATTGTCCAGCCGGCTAATTTTAACGCGCCAGGTCAAGTTGTAATTTCTGGCGATATCCCATCAGTTAGAAAAGCTATGGAACTTGCTCAAAATGCCGGAGCAAAGATGGTAAAAGAACTCGTTGTAAGCGGTGCGTTCCATTCCCCACTTATGGAAAGCGCAAAAGAAAGGCTTAAAGAAGCGTTGGGTGAGATTGAATTTAGAAAACCTTCCGTTCCCGTTTATTTTAATGTCACCGCAAAACCAACTTTTGATGTTGATGAGATAAGAAATCTTCTTTATCGCCAAATCACAAGTCCGGTTTTATGGTCGCAAATTATAACGAATATGTTTTCTGATGGAGCGAGCAAATTTTACGAAATAGGACCTGGAAAAGTTTTGCAAGGATTAATTAAAAGAATCGTCCCGAATGCTGAGATATCCGGGTTTGATAAGTTTAAAGAAATTCAAAACCTCTCGGCATAGGTGATTATGGCGGAACAATTGACATCTGCGGAGATTACCAATAGGAAAATTATACAAGTAAAAAATTTTAAAATCGATACGATTGTTTTTACTGCGGGATTTGTCTCATTTTGCAATATTCCCGTTTGCCATGGAAATTGCTGTTACTGGGGGGTTTATGTTGATATTAAGGAAAGAGACAAAATTCTTGAGCATAAGGATTTAATTTTAAAGTATATGGATGAGACACAGCCTCGCGATGTTGAACTTTGGTTTGAAAAAGAGGAATACGAGGACCCGGATTTTCCATCTGGCAAATGTGTTGGGACGAATATCTATAACGATAAATGTGCTTTTTTGACGAAAGAGGGTTATTGTGTTTTGCAGACGACCGCGATGAGAACTGGAATGCATAAATGGGCTTTGAAGCCGTTTTATTGCTGTATTTATCCGTTGACTTTTTGGGAAGGTGTTTTAACTTATGATGATGGTCATGCGGAAGATTTGCCTTATTGTGGCGTAAATGCAAGGCATAATCACGCTGGACCTGTTATCGAAATTTGTAAAGATGAGTTTGTTTATGTTTTGGGAGAGGATGGTTATAGTGAACTTTTGAAAATCTACGAAGATTGGAAAAGAGAAAATCAAAATAAAAGGGGTCTGTAATGGTGGATTTAAAAGGAAAAGTCGCGATTGTTACAGGTGGTTCAAGAGGTATAGGCAGGGCGATTGCAAGAGCCTTGGCGTCTGCCGGATGTTCTGTGGTGATAACTTATAAAAGCTCGTCTCAGCAGGCGCAGGAGGTGGTTGATGAGATTTCGAAGGAGGGCATAAAAGCCTTTGCGTTTCAAGCAGACTCTGCGAAATTGGAAGATGCGCAAAGAGTGGTTGATGAAGTTTTGAAAATTTTCGGCAAAATTGATATACTTATTAATAACGCTGGAATTACCCGAGATAACCTTTTTATCAGAATGAGCGAAAGCGAGTGGGACGATGTCATAGAGACGAATTTAAAAGGTGTGTTCAATTTTACAAAAGCGGTTATAAAGCATATGATAGCCCAAAGATCTGGAAAGATAATCAACATAGCCTCAGTTGTTGGTTTGATTGGAAATCCTGGTCAAGTAAATTATGCGGCATCGAAGGCGGGAATAATTGGTTTTACAAAAGCGCTTGCGAAAGAGGTCGCATCAAGAAATATCCAAGTCAACGTCGTCGCACCTGGTTATGTTGAAACCGAGATGACAGAAAAATTAAGTGAGGAACAGAAGAAGCGGCTTTTCGAGCTTATCCCAGCGAAGAGAATCGCTAAACCAGATGAAATTGCCTATGTAGTTAGATTTTTATCCTCATCCGAGGCTGATTATATAACTGGGCAAGTTATTGTTGTCGATGGTGGTCTCACTGCATAAAAACAAAAAAATCAAAATTAAAAAAGGAGGATAAAAATATGGACATTGAAGCAAAGGTCAAGCAGATAATAGTAAACAAGCTTAATGTAAGTGAGGACAAGGTAGTGCCGGAGGCGTCGTTTATTAACGACCTTGGCGCGGATTCACTCGATACGGTTGAACTTGTTATGGAATTCGAGAAGGAATTCGGAATCCAAGTCCCAGATGAAGATGCTGAAAAGATAAGAACCGTCGGGGATGCTATCAACTATTTAAAGCAGAAATTGGGTCAAGCGTAAAAATTCCAAGGGGAGAATTTTTCTCCCCTTTTTAAATTTTTTCAAATTTTCGTAAAACAAATCATTCTTGTGATATGAAAAACCGTAAAAGGGTCGTGGTAACAGGGATGGGTGTAATATCACCCGTCGGATTAACTATTGACGAATTTTGGAAAAATCTTCTCGAAGGAAAAAGCGGAGTTGGATATATAACGAGATTTGATACGTCGAATTTCGCTACGAAATTCGCCGCTGAGGTTAAAAATTTTGACCCAACGAATTATATGGATAAAAAACTTGCACAGCGAACGGATATATTCACTCAATTCGCGTTGGCTGCGACCGATATGGCGATAAAAGATGCAGGCCTTAATTCCGATTCAAAAATAGATAAAGAGAGAGTTGCGGTAGTTTATTCATCTGGAATCGGTGGAATGTGGACATATCATACGCAACATGAACTGCTTTTTAAAACCGGAACACCAAGACATATAAGTCCATTCACAGTTACGATGATGATAGTTGATATAGTTGCGGGATATATTTCGATTTTGTATGGATATAAAGGACCAAATTATGCGACGGTTTCTGCTTGTGCAAGTTCTGCAAATGCTATAACCGATGCGGTTATGTTAATTGAAAGAGGGCTTGCTGATGTTGTGATAGCAGGCGGAGCTGAATCCGCGATATGTCCGATGGGAATTGGGTCGTTTAACGCGATGAGAGCCTTGTCGACAAGAAATGATGCACCTGAAAAAGCAAGCCGACCTTTCGATGCACAACGCGACGGCTTTGTGATGGGGGAGGGTGCTGGAACATTGATACTTGA
>JBEPZK010000013.1:0-16345 GCA_041640855.1 Candidatus Kryptoniota bacterium | reverse complement strand
ACCTTTTCTACGTCCCGAATCAAGCGATTGAAAGAGAAGTAAAAGCTGCAATCTCTAACTCCTTTGGTTTCGGAGGACATAACGTTTCAATCGTTTTCAAAAAGTTTGAAGAATAATTTTGCTTAAGTTACTCAAAAAGATACGCTCAATTTTAAAACGTTCGAACAGCTTGAGCCTTTTAAGCGAGGGAAAATTAGATGAACTTGAAAAGGTTCTTGGAGTCAAAATACATGACAAGGATATTTTTATTCAGGCGCTGACTCATAGGTCGTTTGTTCCGGTTGTTAAGCAGAGATATGGGGTGAAAATTGAATCAAATGAAAGGCTTGAGTTTCTTGGCGATTCGATATTAAATCTCGTCGCCGGGGAACTACTTTATAAAGCTTATCCTTTTGCAAGCGAAGGAAGGTTGACACGTTTGAGGTCCCGTATCATTAATAAGGTTACCTTAGTTAAATTTGCTTACCTTTTGAAACTTGATGAATTCATACTTTTGAGTCATTCTGCGCGAAGAGCTTTGACGCAAGGATATAATTCGATGCTTGCGGATGCTTTCGAAGCCATAGTTGGAGCAATTTATCTTGATTCGGGCTTTGAGGCAGTGAAGAAATTTTTAACGCGCGTTTTCAGGGAACAAATCGGTGAGTTCGATTCAAAGTTTTATGAAACAACGAGGGAGCATTACAAAAGCATTCTCATCGAATATGCGCAAAAAGAAAATCTCACTGTTACATATAGAGTTGTGAATGTTGAAGGTCCAGAGCATGATAAAATTTATACAGTTGAAGTTTTGGTTGGGGATAAAGTTGCTGGCGCTGGACAGGGGAGAAATAAAAAAGAAGCGGAAAAAAACGCTGCTTACGATGCTCTTTTGAAACTTGGTTTAATTGAGAAAACTTACTGATGAAATAAATAAAATTTTTCGCTATGAAATTTTTCGATAAGTTAATATTTTTGTTTATAATCCATTCTTTGAACTTGTGGGGGCAAAACATTTGGTATTCCGATGAGTTTAACAAATCCAAATTAAACGAGGCTTGGGTTGAAATCTCGGGCAAGTTCAAGATAAGCGATGGGAAGTTGATATTGGAATCTGTGGATAAACCCGCTCTTTTGGGGTTGAACTTACCGATACCTCCAGGGGCAAAATATACAATCAAAATCGGCTTCATCGGAGAAAACATTTTGATAATGTTTAATTTCCGTGAAATTTATTCGATGCGAACCGGAAATTATGTTAAGTTTTCTAAAGGCGCAGTTTATACTGGTGTGGTTGAATTAAGCGGTGAGGAAAAAGTTCGAAAATTCATTGCACCTAGTTTAACGCCATCAAAATCAAAGCTAAATAGTCTTTCCATCGAAGTCACTCCCGAAAGATATATTGTTTATTTGAACGATAAAAAAATTCTTGAGGAGAAACCGTATTTTGACTCTGGATATATAGCTGTTGGAGTCGGGGTTGGCAAAGTTGAGATCGATTATTTCATTTTGTCATCGAGCAGGAAATACATAACGATTGAGGACTTGAAAAAAGTAAAAGAACCGGTGCTTGATCAATTAAGTTCAATCGCTGTCATTGATGAGTTAAAGTTCGCGCTCTCAAGCGATGTTTATTCGCAGGTTCAAATAGTCGATACCGCTGGGAAATTGATAAATAGGTTTTCCTATTTGAGATGGGCTGGTGGAGTGACTTATTTCGATGGTAAATTATACATCGGCGATGTAGGGAAGATAATATCTGTGTATTCTGGACGAAGTTCGAATGTAGCTGAGTTTATGGTAAAATATCCAAGTTACATTTGTGCGGATGCGGATGGTTTTTATATAATCGACGATGGAACGATAAAGATTTTCGATAAAAACTTTAGGTTGAAATCTTCTTTTTCCGACCCGGATAATTTAAAATTTCCAACTGCGATTGCGACGGATAAGCATAATATCTATTGCGCTGACCCTGTGCTTGGACATATTGCGGTTTACTTGAAAAGGGAGATGAAATTAATTGATAAAATTAAAGATAAGCTTGTTTCACCTATCGACGTAAAGTTTGATACAACGATGAACTCACTTTTTGTCGCGGATATCGGGTTCAAAGCAATTGTTAAAGTCGTTAATGGAAAAGTTGAAAAATTTTTCAAGGCGGAAAAGTTGGGTGGTTTAAAATTTCCACGAAGCATTGACTTAAAGTTCGGTATGATTTTTATCGTCGATGCGGATAGAATTATCGCTGTTGATACAACGCTTTCTGAAGATAACCCGAAATTAATCTTAAGACGCAAGTCAAGCCTTTTCCCTCAAGATTAAATTTATCTTGAAAAACAGTGGTGGGTCGTGTAACATATATAAGGTGTCGCTTCCGCTGAATTTGCGATGTTGTAGCTGAATTTCTATTAACGTATTGTTTCCTTGTAGCTCAATTTCAAAAAGTTCATCAGGAGAGAAGAGTTGTGATAACGCAAGGTGTAAGTGAAATTAAAATTCAAAGTGTAATTAGCCCCAGCAGGGCAACAAAAAAATTTAGGTTGACTATTTACAGTGCTTTTGCTAAATTAGATGTGAAAATAAAGCCCGTGCAATATGACAAAAAATTTAAACACATTTTTCGAATTAAAAGCACCTGTCACACCAAACTTTAAAACCTTAAAAATAAACATTTCAAAGGAGGACCTACCATGGGAGTAAAAATTCGTCGTGAGGAAGCCCTTGAATATCACAGCAAAGGGCGAAAAGGAAAACTTGAAATAATTCCATCAAAACCCTGTTTAACACAACGCGATCTTTCGCTTGCTTACACACCGGGAGTTGCCGAGCCATGTAAAGAGATACAAAAGAATCCTGACCTTGCCTATGAATACACGATGAAGGGTAACTTCGTCGCGGTCATATCAAATGGAACTGCTGTTTTAGGGCTTGGAGATATTGGGGCGCTCGCTGGGAAACCCGTTATGGAAGGAAAATCTGTTCTTTTCAAGAGATTTGCGGATATCGACGCAATTGATATCGAAATTAACGAAAAAGACCCAGATAAACTTATCGAAATAATCGCAGCGCTTGAGCCAACATTTGGAGGTATAAACCTTGAAGATATAAAAGCCCCAGAATGTTTCTATATTGAAGAGGAACTGAAGAAAAGAATGAATATACCTGTTTTTCATGATGATCAGCATGGGACAGCTATAATAAGTGGTGCTGCTTTGATGAATGCTCTTGAGCTTGCTGGTAAGAAAATAGACCAAGTTAGGGTTGTCATCAATGGCGCTGGCGCATCTGCAATTGCTTGTGCAAAGTTTTACGTTTTGCTCGGCGTTAAAAAGGAAAACATAATTATGTGTGACACTAAAGGTGTAATCTATAAGGGAAGGAAAGAAGGCATGAATCCGTATAAAGAGGAATTCGCCACAGATAAATTCAGCGATGGTGCAACGCTTAAGGACGCGCTCGTTGGAGCTGATGTATTTGTGGGGTTATCGGTTGGAAATGTTGTAACGAAGGAGATGTTGAAAACTATGGCTGACAATCCAATCGTTTTTGCAATGGCAAACCCAGACCCTGAGATATCTTATGAGGATGCAATCGAGGCCAGAGATGATGTTATAATGGCTACAGGAAGGTCCGATTATCCAAATCAGGTTAACAATGTTCTTGGTTTCCCATTTATTTTCAGAGGAGCGCTTGATGTGAGAGCAAGGGCAATTAACGAAGAAATGAAACTTGCAGCAGCTTATGCCTTGGCGCAACTTGCCAAGCAAGACGTCCCAGATTCTGTTATAAGAGCTTATGGCGGTGAAAAACTTGAATTTGGAAGAAACTACATCATTCCGAAGCCATTTGACCCGCGCGTTTTGACTTGGGTTGCTCCGGCGGTCGCAAAGGCTGCAATTGAAAGCGGAGTTGCAAGGCTTAAAATTACAGATTGGGAAGAGTATAAACATCAGCTTGAAGTTCGACTTGGAATTGCAAGAGAAATTATGAGACCTATATTTGCAATTGCGAAGAGGAACCCGAAGAGAATTGTATTCCCCGAGGGCGAAGAGGTAAAGATTTTGAAGGCAAGCCAAATTTTAATCGATGAAGGAATTGCAAAGCCAATTTTAATTGGCTCGGAAAATGTGATAAGGCAGAAAATGGAAGAAAACAAGTTAAATCTGAAAGATGTCAAAATCGTTGAACCGTTAAAGTATCCAAGATTTGATGAATATGTCGAAGAGTATTATCGGCTACGTCAGCGTAAGGGAGTGACTTTGAAAGAGGCTCGAAAGATTATGACTTTGCCGAATTATTTCGGCTCGATGATGGTTAGAATGGGCGATGCGGATGGTTTGATATCTGGTTTGACATCCCACTATCCGGATACGATTCGTCCAGCGCTTCAAATCATAAGAATGGACGAAAGATTTACCCGTGTTTCGGGACTTTATATTATGATAACGAAGAAAGGGACTTTCTTCTTTGCAGATACAACTGTGAACATCGACCCAACTCCAGAAGAACTTGCTGAAATTGCGATCGCTTCAGCTGAAACAGCAAGAAGATTTAACGTTGAACCTGTCGTCGCACTACTTTCGTTCAGCAACTTTGGAAGCACAGAAAATCCATATTCCCTCAAGGTAAAGAAAGCAGTTGAGATAATTCGTCAAAAGGCGCCAGATTTAATCGTAGATGGAGAAATGCAAGCGGATACCGCAGTCGTGCCTGAGATAATTGAAGAAATGTATCCATTTTCAGCCTTAAGAGGAAAAGGTCCTGCGAATGTTTTAATTTTCCCAGACCTTAATTCTGCAAACATCGCTTATAAGCTTGTTTATAGAATTGGTGGTGCTGATGTCATCGGACCGATTCTTATGGGGATGAAAAAACCAGTCCATGTTTTGCAAACGGGTGCGGAAGTGAGCGAAATTGTGAATATGGCAGCAATAGCTGTAGCAGAGGCTATCGAGAAGGAAAGAGCTAACGGCAGAGGTTGATTTTGGAATCAAAAGTAAATTTTGAAACTATGCGAAGATTATCTTTCATTTTGTTCTTTGTGATATTGCTATTTTCCTTTTCGTTTGCTGAACTTGAAGTCCCAAAACTTACACAAAGGGTGAGCGACTTCGCCGGAATTTTAACACCTGAACAGATAAAATCGCTCGAATATAAACTTCAAAAATTCGAAGAGGAAACGTCAAATCAAATTGCTGTCTTGATTATCCCATCTCTTGAGGGTGAGGATATAAACGATTTCTCGATGAGGGTCGTTGAGAAAAATAAACTTGGCCAACCGGGAAAAGACAATGGGGTTCTTTTTTTAATTGCTATTCAAGATAGAAAGATGCGGCTTGAAGTTGGATATGGACTTGAAGGCGCTTTGCCGGATGTTTTATGTGACCAAATTTTAAGAAATATCGTTCGCCCAAAATTTAGAGAAGGTGATTATTACGGTGGTATAAACGCCGGACTTGACGCGATAATTTCCGCCACGAAGGGAGAGTTTAAAGCTGACCCAAGGAAAAGACCCGAGACAAATATCGGAGCGATAATAGCCTTAATTATAATTGGCTTTGTTCTTTTTACATTTTTTGGTTCTTTAATCAGCGGAATTAGGCATTATTCAATTCGTTCCGGTGGGCATGATTCAACTTTGTTTTGGCTTTGGTTGTTGAGTTCGATGGGTGAAAGAAGAAGAGGCGGAGGAAGTTGGGGCGGATGGACAGGTGGTGGTTTCGGGGGAGGTGGTGGATGGTCAGGAGGTGGAGGGAGTTTTGGAGGAGGCGGAGCAAGTAGTAGCTGGTGAATTAAACATAAATATGAGTTGAGAACTATGCTTAAAGTTAAGGATATTTTCACGAAAGATGATTTGAAGAAAATTTCGGATAAAATTCAAGAGATTGAAAAAAGAACGAGCGGTGAAGTTAGGGTTTCAATTCGTGAGAAAAAAAGCTTGCTAGAACGCAAACTCACTCTTTTTGATATGGCTGTTAAAGAATTCTATCGGCTTGGGATGGATAAAACACGGGATGGGACGGGAGTGCTTATTTATATTTTGCTTTCAGAGCGAAAGATTCAAATTATAGCTGATAAAGGCATAAATGATAAAGTTGAAAACGCAACTTGGCAAAAGATAGCTGAATCTGTTGCAGAGCATTTCAAAATGGGAAAATATCTCGACGGTATTATTAAAGGACTTGAACAAATTGGCGAAGTCCTCGCCCAACATTTTCCTATAAAACCTGATGATATAAACGAACTTCCGGACGATATCGAAATAAGGTGAAGAAAATAAAAGTTGATTCCCTGATGCCGGTCTATGGGTATATCGGTCTTTTCATAATTATTTTGGCGGAGATACTTCTCTTTCTTAAAGTTAAAATAATTGGGATTTATTTTACCCCGATTGTGTGGACGGGGTATATTCTTTTCATTGATGCGTTAAATTTCAAAGTTTACAAGAGTTCATTTATAAAAAATCGAACTTCGGAATTCTTTATAATGCTGCCATGGTCGATTATCTGTTGGTTGATTTTTGAAGCTTATAATTTTCATCTTAAAAATTGGTATTATGTTGGTTTGCCAGAAAGCGCGATCGCAAGGGTGATTGGATATCTATGGTCATTTGCAACAATCTTCCCCGCGGTTCTTGAGACAGCTTATTTTGTCAAACCAATTTTTGAAAAAATAAATAAGAAACCTTCAAAGATAACGAACGCAAAATTGTCGATTTATTTCATGCTTGGGGTGATTTTCCTCGTTGTGCCCTTAATTCTACCATCTGAAATTTCTTCTTACCTTTTTGCGCTTGTTTGGGTTGGATTTGCGTTTTTGCTTGAGCCTGTTAATTATAAACTTGGTGGGGATAGTTTGTTTAGGGAATTTGAAAATGGTAAAGTGGCAACACTTCTTTCTCTTTTCCTTTCCGGTTTAATTTGTGGGTTGTTGTGGGAATTTTGGAATTATTGGGCTATCGGGAAATGGATTTATACGGTGCCCATACCATTTGCAGGTCCAAAGATTTTTGAAATGCCACTTCTTGGATTTTTGGGTTTTCCAGCCTTTGCGGTTGAGGTTTATTCGATGCAAAATTTTTTAATCACAATCTTGAGGAGAAATCAAAAACTTGCTGAATTGTTTGGGGTTGCATAAGGTTGGACAACTTTTACTGTAGCTGTATCCAGCGTTTTTTCATTTAAGATAAAAATTTCATCGAATCCTTCGGTTGGGATTGATTTTTTAGCCTCAATAAAATTTATATATTGATTTCGTATAACTTGCTCCCCAACCTTTCTTGGTCTTTTTTGGTCTCTTTCTATGCAAATTTCGACAGGGATGTCAAAAACTATTATCACAACTCTAAAACCGTATTTCCTTGCTATTTCAATTAATTGTCGTCTTGTTTCTTTTGAAAGCGATGTCGCATCAGCAACTGTTAATCTTCCAACGAGCAATCTTTTTTCAATTATGAAGTAGAAAAGTTCAAATGCGTGTTTTGACACCGCTTGATTTGCCGGGTTATCTGAAATCATAGCTCTACATTGATCGGAGGAAACTATTTGAGTTCGTTTGAAAAATTTCTTTGCGAAGGTAGATTTACCGCTGCCAGCAACGCCACACAGAACAACAAGTGTTCGTGGAGTTATTTTGATTTCGTAAGTTTCCCTTTGTTCGTTCTTCCTTTTGAATATGTTAAGTATTTTTTCTATCATCGCGTGAAAGCTTTATACCCAAGGCTTGTTATAATTTCAATGGCTTTTTTAGCGTCTTTCTCGGTTCCAAACGAAAGTCTAAAAGTTCCACCAATTCCTTCCCTAACTCTCAAAAGCTCGATATCTTTTATGTTTAATCCACCTTGATAAAGTGCAGTTGAAATTTTGCTCAAAACCCCGGGTTTATCCTCGACGATTATAAAGATGTCATACAGCGGATTAATGAAGCCTTTTTTGCCTGAAGGTATTTCATTTCTCAAACTAAACGCAAGTTCGAATTCAGATTTAAAATTTTCTATCTCATTGTTTTGGATGTAATCTTTATACTTAACTAGTTCGTTTATGAATCTATCGAGCGCTTCTTCAATTTTGTCTTTATTAAGCGAGATTATATCTCTCCAAATCTCAAATTGGCTTGATGCAATACGCGTTAGGTCTTTAAATCCACCACCTGCAAATGTAAGATAATCCGTTCCCATAGAACCGGCTGTATTGACAAGTGAAACAGCAAGTAATTGCGGAAGATGACTTATGTATGCAGCGATTCTATCATGGATCTCGGGGTCTAATAAAGTTATATTTGCGCCGGTTAATTTAATTAGGTCGATGAATTCATTTACAACTGCTATCGGAACCTTGAAAGATGGACAAATTACATAAACAGCGTTTTCAAATAAAAACGGGTCAGCTGATTGAATTCCCTTTTTTTCCGAACCAGCCATAGGATGCCCGCCGATGAAATAGACTTCTTTATTTTTGATTTTTTCTGCTTCTTTGAGAACCGCTCTTTTTACACTTCCAACATCAGTTATTATAGCTCCGCTTTTTACACAGCTTGCAACGGTATGAATCTGGTTCAAAATTTCGCTTAAGGGAGTGCATAGAAAAATTACATCTGAATCTTTCACAGCCTCTTCAATTGAATTTGCCTTTTCAGTTATCGCTCCCATTTCTAACGCTATGTCAAGTGATTTTTGGTCAGAATCGAACCCGATAATCGTGAAATTATATCTTTTTGTTTGTCTAAACGCAAGTCCAAGCGAACCGCCGATTAAGCCTGTGCCGATAATTGTGATTTTTTGAAACATTTCTATTGTACTTTTCTTCCTATGACCTCTGCAATTTTTCTAATTTCGTTCATAAGTTGTGTAAACTGCTCAAGATAAAGCGATTGTGGTCCATCTGACTTTGCTTTTTCAGGCTGATGATGAACTTCAACTATTAAACCGTCTGCACCAGCTGCAATCGCTGCTCTTGCAACTGGAATAACTTTATCTCTTATTCCCGTCGCGTGTGATGGGTCAACGACTATCGGAAGATGGCTTTTTTTATGAACGACTGGTATTGCGTTTATATCAAGTGTGTTTCGTGTAGATGTTTCAAATGTCCTTATTCCTCTTTCACATAATATTACATCATGATTTCCACCGGAGAGAATATATTCAGCTGCCATAAGCCATTCATCGATTGTTGCGGACATCCCTCGCTTCAACATAACTGGTTTATTGATTTTGCCAAGTTCTTTTAAGAGTGCAAAATTTTGCATATTTCTTGCGCCAACTTGGAGTATATCCGCATATTCCGCAACCAAGTCTATATCTTTGGTATCTAGAACCTCAGTTATCACAAGTAGACCATATGCGTCCGCTGCAGCTCTTAACAGCTTTAGCCCTTCTTTCCCAAGTCCTTGAAACGAATACGGGGAAGTTCTCGGTTTAAATGCGCCGCCGCGTAAAATTTTAGCTCCGTTTTTAGCGACATGTTCTGCAATTGTAAATATCTGCTCTTCGCTTTCAACAGCGCATGGTCCTGCCATTACGACAATTTCCTCAATGTTACTTCCTATTTTCACGCCGTTTATGTTTATCACTGTTCCTTCATGTTTGAAGGCGCGGTTTGCAAGTTTATAAGGTTCTGTTATTCTGTAAACCTCCGCTACCCCTGGCAAAAGTTGAATGTTTCTGTGGTCGAACTCCGGTCTAACCCCAATGGCACCGAGGACTGTTCTTGTAACCCCGGTTGACCGATGAACATCAAAACCGTATTCGTTCAAAACTTTTATGACATTTTGAATCTGTTCCTCGGTTGCGTCAGGCTCCATAACAACGATCATTTTTGAGAACCTCCTTGAATTTTATTTTAAAATTTATCCAAAAAGAGTTAGCTAAACAATTTTGAAGTCGGACCAGAATATATGTATATATGGGTTGGTTATGATTTGTTCTTATGCCCAGTGGTTGCGCCACCACTGGGCAAAATAGCGGGCGTAAAAGCAAACGCGGAAGGAAATTTGATACGAGACGAAATCTAAAAAACCTTTTAAAGTTATGTCGCTGCTGTTCAAGTTATTCATCGATAGATTCTTAATTTAGGCGCAAGATTTTGGTAAAAATATATAAATTTTGTCTTCATTTTGCAAATGGAAAACTTGAATTAGTTGAAAATTTTGGCTAAAATTTTGTCGTAGCCACATTCTTTAAAATAAAATCTGCTAGGAAAATGAGGAGGGTTTACATCTTTGTACTGCTAATTTTGGCCCTTTCGATTTCACACGCTCAAAAAAGAGCTATTACCGTTGAGGACCTTTGGGCGGTAAAGAGGATTTCAAACCTTACCATTTCACCAGATGGAAAATGGGTCGCTTATACAGTTACATCTTATAGCATGGAGGAAAACCGGGGACAAAGGGATATTTTCATCGTCTCAATCGATGGAAAAGAAGTGAAACAGTTGACGAAAAGCGAAGGCTCAAATTATTCACCTGCATGGTCTCCGGATGGAAAGAAACTTGCCTTTATCTCAACCCGCGATGGAAATCCACAAGTTTATATTATCGAACTTGAAACGGGCAAAGTAGAAAAAGTAACCGACGTCGCACTTGGTGCTGATGGTGTGGTATGGTCTCCTGACGGTAGGTATCTTGCTTTTACTTCGCAAGTTTATCCAGATTGCCCTGACAATGATTGCAACGCAAAAAGAGAAAAGGAAAAAGAAACGAGCAAAGTTAAAGCGAAAATTTTCACGCGTTTGCCTTTTAGAATTTGGAATAGATGGATTGATGATAAACGAAATCATCTGTTCGTTCTCGATTTAACTACTGGTAAGGTTGTGGATGTAACGCCTGGTGATTATGACACGCCCCCGATAGACCTTGGAGGAAAAATTGATTACGCTTTTTCTTATGATGGTAAGGAAATTTGCTTCGTGAGGAATACAGACACAATGATCGCGATAAGCACTAACAATGACCTTTTCATTACATCCCCTGTTGGTGGAGAAATAAAAAAACTTACGAAAAACAAAGCAAATGATAATCAACCTGTTTATTCTCCTGATGGAAGATACATTGCTTATCGTGCGCAATTTAGGGCTGGCTTTGAATCGGATAAGTATAGGCTAATGCTTTACAATAGGGAGACAGGTGAAATTACCAATTTAACTGAAAATTTCGACCGCTCGGTTGGTGAAGTTGTTTGGGCCCCGGATGCAAGATTCATATTTTTCACCGCAGAAGACCAAGGTTATAATTCAATTTACAGAATTGATATCAAAACTGGCGAGATAAAGAAAATCACTAATAAAAGTTACAATACAGAGATTTCAATCACTCCTGATGGAAAATATCTTGTTTTCAAGAGGGAGTCCGCAAATAAACCTGCTGAAATTTATCGACTGGAGCTTTCATCACTTGAGACGATTCAATTGACGCATCATAACGATGAGCTCATCTCTCAACTTGAGATGAATTCGCTTGAAGATTTTTGGTTCGCTGGTGCCGGTGGGACGAAGATTCACGGGTTTATCTTAAAACCACCATTTTTCGATCCAAATAAAAAATATCCTGCTGTTTTTCTAATCCATGGCGGACCTCAATCGATGTGGGGAGATTATTTCCATTTCAGATGGAACGCACAGATGTTCGCCTCAAGAGGATATGTTGTCGTTATGATAAATCCGCGAGGTTCCACGGGCTATGGTCAGAAATTCACAGATGAAATAAGTGGTGATTGGGGCGGTAAAGTTTTTGTTGATTTGATGAAAGGGGTTGACTATGTTGTAAAAAATTATAAGTTTGTCGATAAAGACAGGCTTGGAGCAGCAGGTGCATCATATGGAGGTTATATGATTAATTGGATTGCAGGTCATAATGACAAGGGGGTGTTCAAATGTCTCGTTTCCCATGCTGGTGTTTTTGACTTGCAAAGTATGTATGGTTCAACTGAGGAACTTTGGTTCCCCGAATGGGAATTTAATGGAACCCCGTGGACTAATCCAGGGCAATATAAAAAGTGGTCACCAAGTAATTATGTTAAAAATTTTAAAACGCCGACGCTTGTAACGCATGGACAACTCGATTACAGGGTCGATGTAAGTCAAGGATTTATGATGTTTACCGCTTTGCAAAGAATGGGCGTCCCATCAAAAATGCTTTATTTCCCAGACGAGGGACATCATATATTGAAACCTCTGAATGCAAAATTATAGTGGGAAACCGTTCTTGACTGGCTTGACTTTTATTTGAAAAAAGATTAAAATAAAGAAAAATAGATGGGAATTCGTTATGCGGACGGGATTAATTATTTTGGGCGCTCTCTTTTTAAGTGGTTTTTTAATCCAATTGTTTGCTCAAGAGGCAGGAAGTTTGAGTGGAATTGTGAGAGATGCGAAGACGGGGAAACCTATAAGTGGGGTTAGCGTGTCGGTTGAAAATACGTCTATTTCTGCAATTACTGATTCAAAGAGTAGATTTAAAATTAACCGAATTTCCGCTGGTGAATATAGCTTAAAATTTACCGTGGCTGGATATGAGGAGAGAAAACTTGGTGTTACAGTTTCGCCAGCGATTGAGACAAGTGTAGTTGTTATGATGAAGCCAATTGCATCAGATGCTGTTCAAATAACTGGAACTCCAATGACGCAAACTACTGAAACTAAGATTGCCGAGCCTAAAACACAACCTAAATCTACAACGCCTGGGGAGATAAAGTACGAAAGGAAATCAGTTTCATATGCAAACGTTGTCCTTAGCTCGGATCCAAATATAATTATCGACGATAAGCGGGCAAGTTATATAATTAAGACTTTCCGCGAGTACATTGAGATGCCAAGATTTGATTATAACCCAATCCCGAATGAACTGCTCAGAGAGTTTGAGATGGAGATTAAATCAAGAGGGAGGAGCATTACATTGAATGAGGTTGTTGAAATTTTAAAGCAAAAATTTGTCCCGAAGATAATTGAAATTCTTGACATCGAGAAGGAAATGAGGGCGCAAAATCTTGTGACCGAGGCACAAAGAAATAGTTTTATTGCGACGAAGGCGAAAACGCTTGGGATAACCGCGGAACAATTGATGAAAGTGATGAATTCAGCTTTTATCTATATCCCTGTTATAAGTAGTTTAAAAGTTGAAAGAGAAAAGGATGTAATATCTGTTGAAATCACAGCTGGAGCTATTTGGTATCGAGTTATTTATGATGAGAGCGGGGCAAGCGATTTGAAATTCGTTGTTATGAAAGAAACTCGTGGCAAGGGTATCGCAAAGATTGGGAAACAATTTAAATATAAGAATGAAAAAATTAGTGATCAAGAATATGCCTTCAGAACCGCAATTGAAGCGCTCGCTCGCGATTTGCAGGTCGCAACGAGAGAAATTCCCGAATTCCGACTCGGAGTTCAAGTCGCTGAAGTTTATTCAAACCATATAGCTTTTCCGATGGGAACAAAAGAGGGCGTTAAAATTGATGATGGATTTGATCTAGTTGAAGTTCAAGAAAATCCACAAGGTGAAATAAAGCTTGTGAACGTTGGATTTGTGAGGATAACAAATGTGGCTGATAACCGCACAAATCCAAGTGCTTTTTCGAGGGCACAAATTATAATTGGGGGAAGACTTGAACCCGGGATTTATGCCTCCGAAAGACCCAAATTGCCGTTTGATCTTGTTGTTAAAATAGCAAATAATCCTTTCACAATTAAATCAGATGACGGAAAGATAAACAAGATGACGGGCTATTCAATAGGTGCTGAACTGCTTTATGACCTTGGTAAAAATGCAAATGTACCTCAACTTTGGATTGGTGCCGGGATTTTCTTTGGGGGAGGAAGTTCAGGAAATCTTGATATAATAAAAAATATAAACGAATTTAAAGGACAAGAGCCGAGCGTTTCAATTCTTGAAATACGCGGGTCTTTGCTCAAAAAATTTTACTTTAGGAGATTGTGTGCTTTTGGAAGAGTGGATTTGATTTTAGAAGGAACTGGATTTTCAAGAAAAGAAGGTGACCTCGAATATAGACTTAGCCATTCAAGTCTTGGGCTTGGTGTTGGAATTGGCAGTGAATATGTTGCGACGCCGGATATAAATCTTGGTTTTAGCGTTGGTTATAGAATCTTCTCTGAAAGCGAAGATTGGAGTTCGGAATTTGTATCTGTACCCAGAGGCACTGGCAATCACTCTGGAATGGTTTTTTCAGTTTATTTGAATTATTCATTGCCAAGACTTGGTTTCGACCCATTAGCTTGGATGAGAGGATTGTGGTGATTTAAAGCACAAATTTGAAGCTACTCGGAAGTTATTTTATTGATGTAAAAACTAAATAGAAGACGGAAAATGAAAAGGTTAATTTCAATTCTCCTAGTTTTGTTTTTTTCGCTTTCGATTGTTTACGCTCAAAAGAATCTCCCTGTTTCTAGGGAAGCGACATTTGTCGAAAGTTATTCTCCTACCGAAGTAGTAATAAGAGCATCCGGTATCGGAAAAGATAATAAGGAGGCGGAACTCGATGGAAGAAGGTCCGCTGTTTATTTTATATTAATCAGCGCAACTGACCCAATTTTGCAAACGCCCGAAGAGAGGAAAGCATTTGAATCAGTTCAAGATGAAATTTTTGATGCAAGAAATATAGCGAAGTATATCTCTTTCGAATCGACGGAATATGAATCGAGAGTTAAGCTTGCGGATAAGCGGATAAAAATCACAAAGGTTTACAGAATTAACAAAAAACTTCTCACAGATGACCTTATCGCAAGAAATGTCATAAAGCCAAAGGAGGAAATCACTGAGGCAATTGGATTGCCTTTTATTATGGTTGTCCCTGAAGCTCCGAAAGGCGTAAGCCCGATTGACCTTTTGAGAAGCGATAGGCTACTTAAGAAAGGCGCTGAAGTTATTGAGTCGTACCTTACAGCGAGAAAATACGATGTCCAAGTCCCTGAACAAATGGAAACGCTCAGCGAACTTGCGCAAGCGCAGGCTGGACTTAAAGGGATAGAAGAGGATTATGCTTATCAACTTGCACTTGCAATTGGAAGCGATGTTTATATTACTTACAATGTTAAAGTTGAGGAGAGAAACATTGGAACCACAAAGGTTAGGAAGGCTGTTGTAGGAGCGCGCGCTTATGAAACAACCACTGCGAGATTGCTTGGAACGGAAACTGGGTATAGCGGGGAATATCCAGCCCCTGAAGAAGCTGTAGTTGAAGAAGCGATGAACGACGCCATAGATAAAGTCTTAAGTAGAATTATGCTTTATTGGAAGGATGATATAACTCGTGGTTTACAATTTAAACTTCTTTTTAGAATCACCGGAAATTTTGACGAGGATACACATGATGAAATTTTGATGGCTACGGAATCTGGACTAAAGAAAATTTGCAATAGAGTTAAGCAGAATGTCGTCACTGACCAAACGATGGATTATATCGTCTGGGTCAATCCGAAAAAGTATACTTCGCCCCTTGCACTTTATAGGGATATAAGGAGGGAAATTGAGGCAAGTGTTCCGGTTAAAGTCAAAAGGATAAATGCGAATAGAAAACTTTTAGTCCTTGAAATAACAGAATAAAATTTAAGTGAGAGCATCACTATGAGATTGTTCGTTTTAACGATTTTATTTTCAATTTATGCACTTGCGCAACCTAATTGGTATAAAACGCAGACTCATCCGAAATATCCTAAGGAATTTTACATACTTGGCATTGGGGCAGCGGTTGGCGAAAACGAGCGCGAGACCGCAAAACAAAATGCAATTGCTGATGTCGCATCTCAAATTAGGGTTCAGGTTCAAGCTGAAATAACAAGTTTAGAAAAGGAAAGAATTATAAACAAGGAATCAGATTACTACTCTGAATTCCAACAAAAATCAAAAACAATTGTAGACGAGATTTTGACTGGGTGTGAGATTGTTGAGATGAATTATGACAGGAAATCAAAAACTTGGTATGCGCTTGCGGTTCTTGACAAGCAAAAATATCTGACTTCACTTGAAGATGAACTTGACAACGCATGGTCCCAGGTAGGTAAATTATATGAAGATGCGCAATCATTTATTGGTTCGGGTAAAATTTTGCCTGCAGTTCAAAATTTAAAAGATGCTCAACAGAAAATTTACGAAATTTATCCAAAGCAAACTTTGTACAACGCCCTTTCAAAGATACCGTATAAACCAGATGTCGAATTAACAGCAGGGGCGATTGAATCCGAGATAAGAGATTTGATTTCCAAAATTAAGATCGAGAAAGTCTCTGGAGACAACCAAGTAGCAACGGTTGGTCAAGAACTTCCTGAGCCACTTGTCGTTAGAGTTGTTTATAGCGGGAATCTCATCGTTCCAATTCCGAATGCTTCTGTTACTTTTGCTTATAAGAGCGGTGAAGTGATAG
>JBEPZK010000012.1:0-52022 GCA_041640855.1 Candidatus Kryptoniota bacterium | reverse complement strand
ATGACATACCGTTTGGAATAAGTTGACCGTCGATATAAAGATTTATCTCTGAAATCGTCTCGCCGGATGAATAAAAAATGTATGCGGAAATTTCGGGTTGGTCTCGATTCGTTATAGTCCCATGCTTTGGCAAAAGATGAAAAACCATCGGATTTGTGACGATGATGATTGAGTTATTATAGTTTGAATAGTTTATCCTCGGATTGTTTGGGTCGGTTATCCAAGTTTCGCCTTTGCCGTCGTTATTTCTATCTTCAACGAATTTATATTCATGCGTTCCAATGCCAAGATTTTCAACTTTATACCAAACTCCCGCCCCAGGGTCATAACTCATTTTAAATCTTGTATCTGATACAACCCCACTTACATTGTTTCCCCAGTTGTTGAAACTTCCGGCGAGGAAAACTGCGTTGACAGGCGTTTGAGGCTTGTAGTAAAAAGTCACTGGAACAGTTTGAGAGAAGAGATACTGAGAAATTAAAATGAACAGGAAGAAAAATTTCCTCATTTGTTTTCTCCTTAATATTTTTTCAAACGCTATTTGTATATCAAGCAAGCACAAACTGGTACAGGCAAAATTTTTTACAAAAAATTAGCACTTTTAAAGTTAAGATAAAAATTTAAATTTCACCCCCAAAAGTTTTCGCTTAAAATCTGATTTGACAAAAACAAAATCGGGGGCTTTAGCGCCCCCGGAAAAATTACTTCATCAATACCATCTTCTTAACATCGACAAATTTACCAGCCTTCAACTTATAAAAGTAAATACCGCTTGGGAGATTCGAACCGTCAAACTTAACCTTATGATACCCAGCAGGCACCACACCATCAACAAGTCTACCAACCTCTCGACCGGATATATCGTAAACAATCAAAACAACATGAACATCCTCAGGAATCTCAAACTCTATCACTGTCTCAGGGTTAAATGGATTCGGATAATTTTGGCTCAACGAATAACTCGCTGGAGGATTAAAGAAAACCTTCAAAACATCCCCGATGAATTTTTTCTCGTTTAAACTGACCGCTTCAATCTTATAATAATAATTTCCCGCTACCTTTACATCTTTATCGACAAATTCATATTTGCTCCCAAATCCACTGCTTTTTTTAGCCCTTAATTCTTCGACATTTTCATAAGAAGCGAGCAATTTGAAGTTTTCGCCGTCTTTACTGCGATAGACATTAAATCCAAGAAAATCTGAATTTTCTGTTTGAGTTTCAATTTTTATCCTAATGTATCTTCCAAGCGCTTCTGCAATTAAATTTGAAACTTGAACCGGAAGCGGAGCATCCGCCCACGATAGACCAACGCGTATCTCATCGATCTCTATTGGGCCTATGCCTGCTGCTTGCCTTAATGCTATCCGATCTATGAAGAATAGGTCAGACTCTCCGGTCTTTTGAACATGAGGGGCTGGCTCTGTAGAAGGAATACTTTGACCTTCCTCAAATACCCAAAGACTTGCAATATCATTGTTAGACCCACTGACAAATTGATATTTAACCACAACCAAATAAGTTGAATTAAGAGATAAATCCTGGTTATACCATACTGGAGAGTTGGAGGTTACGCTGACACCAAGCTGAAATGTGGTAGGAGAGGAACTCCGTTTAATCCATACACGTCCACCAAAGAATGTGGTGGCGCCACGCATAAAGTGAAAGAAATATGTACCGCTGGTACTTGGCGTTCCAGTGACCTTCATCAAAAAAGAAGCATATATTGCACCTGTGCTGTATTGCTGATCCAAAAGCCTTGAAGCATCAGTGGTTCTTACCGAATCTACCTTTACTCTATTGGCTTCAGACGCCATATAACCTGGAAAAGACAAACTACCCGATAACACTTGAATACCATCCTTGCCACTATGCCAAATCCAATTAGTTCCATCCGGCAGTGTATCCCCGGGATTATAATTAAAATGCTCGATCCAAATCTGCCCCCACGCAATAAACGGAGCAAAGACAAAAAATAAAATGAATAAAGCTTTCTTCATGGCTTCCTCCTTAATTTTTTAATTTTTGATTTCCTCCGCTTCCCCATACAAGATCACTTATTCAACTCTTAACATAAAACTCAACACACCAAATCACTTAAGCAAAAAATCGCTATTTGAAGTTAAGTATATAAAAAAATTTTCAATTTGTCAAGACTCCAAGTTTAAAAAACTAATCAAAAAACAAAATCGGGGGCTTTCGCCCCCGAAAAAATTATTTCATCAACACCATCTTCTTAACATCCACAAAATTATCCGCTGTCAACCTGTAGAAATAAACTCCACTAGCAAATCCAACCGCATTCCACTTAACAGACTTGCTCCCTGCATCCATAAAACTATCGTACAACACCGCAACATGTTCACCAAGTGAATTGAAAATTTCAAGCTTGACATAACCTGATTCCGGAATGTCAAATCTTATCTCGGTCGTCGGGTTGAACGGATTCGGATAGTTTTGATAAAGAACAAATTTATCAGGTATCTCTGCCACCGGCTTAGCAACTATAGAACCAAATTCAGTACGATTCCCATAAATATCAACCGAATAAATTTTATATTCATAACTTCTTCCGTTCTTAACTTGTGCATCAACGTATTTGTACCTCTTACCATGCGGACCTGTTCTAAGACCCTTGAGTTCAGGATTTGTTAAATAGCTTGCTATCAATACAAATTCTTCCTCCCCTTCCGCTCTTCTAAATATCTCAAACCCTTCGTTATTAAATTCATTTCCAGTCCCCCATACAAGTGTAATCTTTGAATCGCCAGTAATAGCTGCTAATGAAACAAACTGAGCAGGAAGTGGATAATCCCCCCCAGCCTCCGGCGCATGATAAGGTTCTCCGGATAAAGCATTGAAATTAACATTATATCCAGGGTTGTTTCCGGCTATATTTCCTGGTACAGTAACGTTTGAAAAATAAGCATCGGCACTAACCACAAAAGCAAAGATTTGTATACCATTTGCCGAAGTAACATTTGGACCAAGTTGAGAAAATGGGATTGCGATTTCCAATCCTATGTTATCTGACCCCGAATTATTAAACGCAAAAGTTATACTATTTTGTGCAAAGACAGTACCGTCCTCATTTGAATTTTGCGCAGGAGTTCCAGATTGATTGCAACTACCTTGATAATTAACAGCATAGGTTGTAGGACTTGTCCATTTGGCAGCATCAAAATACACCCAATAAGGGCCACCACCAGGATTAAAAGCAAATTCAAAATCCACCTCAAGGTCAGCTTTAAAATCAAGTTGAGTACCATTATTATCATCGATATAGTGACCACCTTCCACTAATTCCAAGTGACTGAGCAGCTGGTCGTCCACTATAAGATCCAGGACCCGTTACATTTAACCAAATCCCTATCCCATCAGGGCTTTCCGTGTTCAGTTTGCAAATCACACCAAGATATAGTATTGAATTTGCGACATTAGAATAGTAATAAATTTTTTGAACATCGATATTGAGACCGAATCCTTGATTTGTATTTTGTTTCGTCGCTATGAGGATATACTCCGGCTCATTTATAATCCCGTTAGTCGTTATCTGGGGAAAAGCGAAATTGAAAAATATCCTAAACAAAATTACCCCTAAAATTACTTCATTTTATTCATAGCAATCCGCCTTATTTAAGTTTTCCCCATCTCTAATTTTAAAATTTAATAAAAAACCCCTTCCCGTAAAAGTGGGAAGGGGAATTAAAGAATTAAGGAAGTTACTTTATTTCACGAGCAACATTTTCTTAACTGCTGTAAACGAGCCAGCGTTTAATCTATAGAAATACACACCACTCGCAAGACCGGAAGCATCAAATTTAACCTCGTAAACACCAGGTCTTTGAGTGTCATTAACAAGCGTCATTACCTCTTGCCCAAGGATATTATAGACTTTCAACGTGACATGTTCAGTGTTCGGTATGCTGTATTTAATTGTAGTTGTCGGGTTGAATGGGTTCGGATAGTTCTGATACAACGCATACGTCAAAGGAACTTCATTAACCTCCTTAATCCCGGTGAACTTGTTCACTATCTTAACCGTATCTTTAAATGCTCCCAAACCTCTTTGCCTTCCGAATTTAATGACTTCGAGTTCATTTATCGCCTTTGCTCCAGGTTGATTTGGCAAATCGTCAAGAAACAACAAATGATCTTCTTGGAATCCAGCTTCATTGTCAACTATTCCATTTGCTGCGAATTTGAACTGAATCGGACCCTTTGAGCTCCACTTCGGGAATATGATTGCAACTGACCAGATGGTATCACCAGCGACTTTATCCGGATAAATTCCGCTATCGTTAAGCTTGAGCATAGAGCGGTCTCTATCTGGCTCGTCCCAAATCCAGAACAAAGGTGGCTGACTTCCAGCAACAAAGAGCGAATCAACTTTTGTAATCGGGTCCCCGTTCTTATCCGTTGCCCCTCTCATATCGCAGAAAATCCAAACTTCAACGCCCTCATCTTTCTGAACAAATCCTTCAGGACCTGAACCAGCAAAGTATCTTCTCGGAACTTCTTGAGTATCCGCATCGGTGAAAGTGTAAGTATAGTTTGCGCCTGGCTCCCATCCACCGTTTGGAACCCTTGCTTGATTATTATTGCCAGTTTTGATGTAATATTTATACTCGATAAAATCACCCGGAGCAGCTGTTATCGGGATGAAGCCTTCCCATATTCCTGGTTCAATTACCGACGGCGTCAGTGAATTTTGCTCTCCCCAACCATTAAATGAACCGCGCACTAAAACAACATCTCCACTATCCGGTTTGAAATACCCTATCATTTGATACACGCTCATATCGACACTGAAATAAAGTTGAACGGTTTTTGCCGGAAGGAGAAGTTTTCTATCAAACGTCACCCATCTTAAAGTCGTATCAGATGCTATAGAAGCTTCACGGTTTGGATCACCTTCCCACCTTATGACATTATCTGGATTATTCTTATCTGCTATTACGAACTTATATGCAATCGAAGCTTGGCTTGGGAATCTTAATCTTCCAGACCAAACTTTATTATTCGCCGGCTCGGGGTTCAAAACAAACGTTTTACCCCAGCTTAAATCGCCAAAGTCACTATGCTCTGGCAATTTGGCTCCACGAACTCCGACCACATGGGACGCTGGGTCAAATTCGGGTATATTATAAACATATACTCTGAACCAGACGTCAATTGAATCAGTTGGAGTATATGGCGGATTCGGTCCCCAACCTTGCTTGCGGAAGAAAACAAACGGTAAGGTTGTATCCGATGCAGGTATTTGAAGAGTATAATTTGGTCCGTCCTCCCAATCCTCAGCATAAAACTTATATTCTATAATCTGTCCAATCATTGAATCAGGGAAATCAAGCGCAAGCTTCCAATAGTCCCCACCAACATTTGTCATTCTATTCGTCGCTGCGCTACCCCAAGGTCCAAGCAATGGATGTGAACCACGAACTTCAACAAGCGAACTATCGGTTAAAAATTTCGGAGATGTTGCGGTGTTAACATTAAATGTAACTTGATATGTCAGCGGGAATGAAGCGATAAAGTTATTTGTCGCAAGAGCAATCATTCTGTGCCTTACCGGGTCATAAACAGCCCTGCCCGTTGCGTTTGCGTTTGAATTTCCAGTTATACTATCTGTTATAGCAATTAACCTCGCTTTCGTTGGACCATCAGTCACATCAAGAACTGCAAATTTGAAGTATGGGTTTGACACACCAGCACCTGTGATTAAACTAAAGAACAACTTTCTTCCGGAGCTTATCCTCGCCAAGTCAGCTGTAGCCCCGTAAATCCCGAGAACTGACCCAGGAATCTCACCAATCAAATTACCATTTTGGTCCCAAACTCCTGCAAGCGTCCCTGAACCATTACCCCAAATATAACCATTCTCATCGACATCGACTCCAAGTCTTGCTCTACCTGCACCAACCACAATGTTCTTCTCAAACTGAAAGTTAACACCATCTGTTGTGTTAAATACAGCAACTTTATCATTTCCACCTCCTCCACTTGCGTAAATTTTCGTACTCGCACCCGAGCCATCAACCGCAAACGCATCACCGTATCTACCATTAACACGCCATGATACCGCAAGCGTTGGTGCAGAGCTTTCATTCTCCCAACGATATACCTTAAACAAAGTATCACCACCTGAGTTTGTACTCAAATTACACGCATAAATAACACCATCACCAGCAACATCAATCATATTCAACGCAAAAGTCCCTCCACTTATACCTGTCACATTTAATACTCCAACGCTATCTCCTGTCGCAGCATTAAGTATCAAAACTTTCAACCCACCAGTCCTCGAAACAACATAAACATGGTCCGTAATCGGATTATAAGTTATACCACGAGTTGCATTATCAGTAGCAAACCACGAAACCTGACCCACTTTAATAGCCCAGGCAGGTTTAAGTGTTAACTGTGCAAATGAAAGGGATGAAACTACCAGAGTTAAAATCAAAACAAGCCCCAAAGTTTTAATTGTCCTCGTCATTGTACTTCCTCCTGTTTATTTTTGTTTGCAATTAAAGTTAAAAGAACGCTGTTAAAAAGTCAAGCCAAATTCTTAGGTTTTCGCCCGTTCTTGAAAATTCCCACCTCCATCTTTTTTGTTTTTAAAATTGAATTGAAAGGGAAAAACTTTGAATATCCTTCAAAATCCCAAAGTCTTGATATGCGTAATCAAATTTAAATCCAAAGCCTCCAATTTTATAATTCAACCCAACGCCTGCAGTAAATCTTTCCTGTGAATCTTTCTGGAAAAGCGACTTATAGCCAGCCCTCAAAAAGATAATGTTCCTGAAACTATACTCAAATCCAAGGTTTAAACTTTCAGTGTTATCGTTCGGATGAAGCGCATCGATGGCAAATGTTAAGTAATTAGTCTCTGTTTTGAAAACGTCAATTGACGCACCAACTCTAAAGTGAAGTGGCAGTGGCCAATCGTCTGTTTTCAACTTTGCACTTATTGCAGGATTGTTTCCTGTGATCGTTGGGTCAAGGTCGTAAATTACAAACAAATCCTTCCCATCAAGTCGCATTTCCGTCCCAAAGTTTGAAATACTCGCTCCCAATTTAAGACCCTTGAACTCAGTGATAAACAAAACTCCAATATCAAGCGCAAATCCCGTCGCTCTTTCGTTCCACAACTTTTGCTGGATGAACTTAACAGTTCCACCAACTGAAAATCTATCCGTCAAATTCCTCGCATAACTTAAACCAATCGCTATATCGCTCGCATCCCATCTCTCGCCTGTCCCCTCAGGATAATCTATAGTCGTAACTTCTTCTTCGCCATAATCAAGTCGCGTTATCGAAAGACCAATGGAATTATTTCTATCGATAGCAACTGAAACCCCAATCCAATCGAAACTTGTGCCGAAAATCCATCTCGTATGCGAAATCATCAATTCATTTGCTTTAATTCTCGACGCACCAGCGGGATTCCAATAAAGCGTGCTAACATCTCCCGCAAAAGCGGTAAACGCTCCGCCCATCCCAATTGCCCTCGGTCCAACCGCAATTCCAAGAAATGGCGCAGCGGTAGTCCCAACTTTTGATTGCGAAAATGCAGAAAAACTCAAAACCAGAATTAAACTTATAATCTTGATAGATTTTCTTGCATTCATATATCTACCTCAAACTTTTTTATTTGATAATTGCAAATTTCCCTGTTTTCTGTCCTATTCCCGGTGCATCGACAACATAAAAGTATACTCCATACGCCACATCAAGATTTTCTTTTGTCTTTAAATTCCATGACACCGTTCCATCGGAAATATCTTTATCATGTTTTAAGGTTGCAACAAGTTCACCTCTCGCAGTAAATATGTAAATTGTCGCGCCCGCTGGAACATTTGTGAAGTCAATTTTTTGAGGTCCGCGCCCACTTGAAATTCCAGGAGGAAGTGGCTGTTCCCATCTTTCAGCGACAACATACGGATTCGGGACAACTCTAATTTTATCAAGCTGAGATTTGGCAAGTTCCGGGTCAATTCTATTTGCCTTGACTTTGAACTCATAAACATCTCCTTCCCTAAATGGTTTGCTTAATTTGAAAACCATCCTATTCCCAGCGCCTGGCAATGAAAAGGCAGAATCACCTTGAAAGATAACAGCCCATGTAAAAGACCCAGTGTTATTATACTCTTCCCAGAAACCAATGCTTATCTGTCTTATCTTCGTAAAAGCGTTGTAAACATCAACGTAAATAAATTTAATATATTTATCATCGGTCAAATTCTTCACCCTAAACTTGACCGGTTTAGCAGAAATCCTCAAAGGTGAATACGCCATCGATGTATCAACAACTTCATCATAACATTCAATCGCATAATCAGCTGGATATTCTCTCCCTTTAACTGCACCAGCGCTGAAGAGTGAAAATGTCATTGACCTCGGCCTTATATTCCACATCCAACTTGACGTGTCTATTGAAATCAACTTTATATTCCAGTTATTATCAAAAATTATCCTCATCCCATCGAATAAATCAGTCTCTCCTTCAAAAATCCTGCTCCACTTAACAACCGTGTCAGGATTTGTTGGGTCAGTTACATCAATGACCGAATAAGCAGATGTTATCCTGCTAAAGGTCGAGTCTTTAAAAACGACATTATAAACATGATTATCTTTAACCTTAAACGGGTCAAGAACATATAGATAAATCTTTCCCGTCGCTGGACCCTGTTTATGAACTATTGTATCTGTTCCCGCAGGCACAAATCCAGCTGATGGAGCATTTGGCGTCACCATAACCGTGTTTTTATCAAAAATTAACTCCCCTGTAACCGTCCTTTGTATGAACTTCGAATTCTCAGACGGAAAAACCTTAAGTTCAGCATCCCCTTTATCATAAGCGACAACCGCATAATAATATGTTACACCATTCTTAACATCTGTATCGATAAATTGGTGCTGAATTCCAGTATCATCACCGAGCCAGAATTTAATTCCATTTATATCAAGCGGGAACCATCCAAATACGCTATCTTTAAGGTCAAACTGTGCTATCGGTTTGTAAAATATCGGATTACCAAAGCCATCAGTTATAACCCTTGCGTCGTTAAAGTTTGGATCAGTTGCCTTGTAAATTTTATATCCTTCAAAGTCATACGCTTTATTTACATCTTCACCTTTATTCCTATAAATCTCTGCAAGCGCCCTATCGAAAGATTTTTCCGCAACATTATCCCAGTAAAGTATAACTTTTCTATCACCAGCAATGGCTTTCAAAGTCGGTTTCTCAGGTGGTCTTGGGAAATTGTAATTCGCATCGTAAATACCTTGCATAACCCTCTTGTTGTTATACAAATCCTTCAGATTTTCACCAAGGAAAAGAATAAGCGAAAATCTTTCTGTTTGCTTTGATGTTAACGGGAAATAACCAGAACCAGCATCGAAATCCGGACCCTCAACATAACCTGCTATATACTGCTCAGGAACTTGCCAATTGCCTGGGGCAAGTCGACGCCACATCTCTTCATCATTTGCCATATTTATCGCCCCAGCGGGAACAAAGAAATCAAAACTTGTCAAACCAATTTGGTCCGATTCATTAACATCCGTTGCGTCAAAATGAGATTCACCCGGAGTTAAAACTCCATCACCTTCACCTTCATCCCCACTACCTGGCACGCCATCCCTTCCGACATCATCCCAATTCGGGTCCCAATCGCCGTCGTTATCAATTCCATCGTCTCTTCTTTCATCTATCATCGGATCGTTCAATCCTCTTCCAGTGAAATAATTTTTATACGCCAACGGATTCAACTTATCGAAAATAACTCTGCCATCTGCTGTTTTCCTTATCTGTCTATAATGCAAGTCGAAATTCTCATCGATCAAACCATCAAGGTCATCGTCGATTGCATTATTTGGAATCTCAACCAATTCCTTCCCAACCCAAATTTTAAAAGGTATGCCCATCGAATAAACTGTAACCGTATCTTCATCACTTTGCAAAAGCGTGTCAAGTGCAACAACCCTTCTTTCATAATAAGTTTGATAAACTTGATACATCGATGACCAACGCTTCACGACCTCAATTAAGACAATCTTATTATTAGGAAAATCGGGATTAGGTCCTGGGTCAGTGCGTGAAAGAATTCTTACCGTTCCTTCTGGATTCAAAGGCGAAGGTGGAAAATCTTGTGCTTTAAACTTTGGACTTGTTGGGTTATTGCTATCTCCATCGTTGTCTATCCCATCATACGGATTCCCTGGCGTTTCAAGAAATCCATAACCAAGATAACCAACATTTCCTATCCATTTAGGATTAGAACTTCGATCGATATAATTATCCGCATCCCATGAATATGTCAAATCTTCTGCAGCATCGAAGAACGAAAGGTCATCTTTCCATTCTGTATTTCCACTCGTATTGCCAGCTCCAGCTCCAACCCATGTTCCAACAAGAAAACCAAACACTACCCTTTGATAATCAACCGTTCCTTCATTCGTTATATCATAAATCCAAAATATCCCATCTTCAGCGAGTACATTTGACCACTGCATTCCTCTTGCTTTCACCACAAGCCCATGTCCCATACGTGTTGGGTCAGTTGAGTCTGGTCTAAAACCATATCTTTTGTTGTACTTTTCATCGTTGTTGTCATCCATCACAAAATAACTTTCCTGGTCTGCGTTTGTAATTCCTTTGCCGAAATATCCATTCCAGAAAGGTCTTCCAGTTGCAGTGTCGATCCAATCCGGATGGTCTGGCCAAAACGGAGGCCAAGTTTCCGGAAGATGGCTCATCGCGACTCCTTTACCTGGAGCCTGTAAAGTTGGATTAGCATAACCTGGCACAGGTTCAAATCCCCAAAACTTTCCACCACTTCCAGTCTCACCACCGGAAGCACCACCAGGTCTATCAACAGGACAAATCACAACGGAATGAACCGTATCAATAACCATTCGACCAAGTACCGAATCATATCTCGGAAAATAAAGTTCAAGTCCAACAAGTATACTTACATCACCTGCATATCCGTTGTCATCGTATTTCCAAGCAAGGGGTGGGCCTTGAGTTGCCGGTTGAGCTATCACACCATAATTTCCAAAAATTGTCTTAACAAGATTTCCATTGTGTATCCCAATCTTTCTAAAAGTCCTATCTCCCCTCAACTTTTGAGAAAATGAAAAATGTCCCAAAATCACGGTGAGTATTAAAATCGCAAGAACCAAATTTAAAATTTTCCGCATGCTTCAATTCTAAATTTTGTTTCAATTTAAAATTACTGACCAAAGTAAATCGTCAAGCCAAGTTCAATCCTGCGTGGTTCGGAATAAAATGTCGGATTTGTAAACCATTCTCCAAGCGGGTTAACAAGTTGAACTGGTTGTTGCCTCAAAGCGCTCAAATAATCAAGAGTGAAATCTGGCCTCCCTGTGTCATTGTAAACTCCATAAGCATTCTTTATATCAAACAAATTGTAAATCCTTGCAAAAAGCGAAAACGTGAAAGGTTTAAGCCTGATGTCTTTGTAAAGTCGAAGGTCAACATTAAATGTTGAAGGTTTTTTCTCAGAATTGATAAGAAGAGTTCCGATGTTCTTCGATTGCCTCGGAGTATAAGGAGTTCCACTTCCATATTGCATAACCACGCTTAAACCCCAATTCCCGGGAACAGAATAACTTGCGGTTAAGTTCAAAGTATGTCTCTGATCCCAATCGAGAGGAATTATCTTTATCTCTGGCCATTGTCCACCAAGGCGAAGATTTCGCGTCTGCGCTGGGTCTGAGGCATTTCCTTTCGCAACTTGGAAAGTATAATCGATAGTCAAAGCCCAATTATTTGAAAATCTTTTATCAAGCGAAAAAACAATGCCTCGGACAAATCCGAAATCTGTATTTTGATATTGATTGTACCAAGCTGAACCGCCAAATATGAAGATTTCATCTGCCCGTGTCCCAGTTAAATTTCTTATATCCCTGAAATAACCCGTTAACTCTATCGCTATATCATTAGTTATCGCTTGCTGAACGCCGATCTCACCGCTTACAGTTTGCTCAGGTTTTAAATCTGCATTTCCAACCAAACCTATATTTCCCGTTCCAGAGCCAAGTTTAAATTCAGGATTCGCGTAAAGATATTCAAATGGTGGAATTTGGAAGAAATGCCCATATGAAAAATGAATCACACCGCGGTCAGTTATTGGGAATGCAATTCCTATCCTCGGGCTAAATTGTCTCTTTGGCTTTGCTCTGACATACCAATACGCTCTCCTATCATCGACGGTCTTCGGGATATCTCCTTCATCCCCATAAATCCCATTGTTATTCGTGTCGAAAAATCTATTCTGTGGCTTCAAAGGTTGATAAATGTTCGGGTCTGATGGGTCCGCTAAAATATGCCAATCCGGGTCAAACCAATCAAATCTAACTCCGACGTTTAAAATTATCTCGTTGAACTCCATCTTGTCTTGAATATATGCTGAAAATTCTTTGGGATGATTTCTAAAAAGTGTGTGAGATGGCTCCGATATATCGGGAATCCTAGTCTTAACATACGGATTCTTATCAAGTATTGGATCGCGCGCTCGATCTTCATCGGACAGGTCAAGGAAAAAGCCCTCAAAATAAATTGTGTGATATCTGAATTCAACGCCGGTCTTAACTTGATGAACTTTTGTAATCTGCGATGTCAAATCGATTTTACCGACATATGTCCCCGTGTTTCTATAAAAGTGGTCCATCTTCATCCCACCAGCGATGAAACTATAAGGTCCGGGCTGAAGCAAAAGTTTTGGGTGAACATATCTTGGGTCGTACGGGTCTTGGAACACATAATGTCTGTAATCTTTGAAAAAGTATGAAAAACTCGCTTGATAAAATGTCGTCTTGCTCAATGTATGGTTTACCATAAAGATGTTCGTGATTCCCTTTCTAAATCTATTAAGGTCTCCATCTGGATTATATTTAAATGCGAAATCGAAATCGCGATATTTCATAAACTCGTTCATATAGTTATAGGAAACCTTCAAAGTCGGTGAAATTTGAAATGTAAACTTGCCCTGCAAGAAAATTTTCCTATTCCAATTCATTGGGACAAATGCACTATCCCCAAAACCCTGCTCAGGATTTACGCTTATTATCCATTTATTTGGGTCGGGGTCACGATTATCAACGATGTTTTCAGGTTTGAATTTTCTAATCCCATAAAGCCAACCGCCAAAATAAATCCAACGCGCATTCAAATAGAAGAAAATTTTATTCTTCAAAATCGGACCGCTCAAGTTCCCCTCAAAATTTCTAATTGATAAAATATTGAACTTACTAAGTCCAGTGAATATATTCGTATGACTTGTCGCATAACCGCCGAAGTAACTCGTGAAACTTCCGTTAAATTTATTATCGCCATCCTTAGTAGCTATATTAATTATCCCCGACATAGCTTGACCATATTCAGCATTGAACGCACCACTCACAAGTTGAAGTTCTTGTATAGATTTCCTATCGACATCTATAACGGTGCTTCTATCGTAAACATCAGTTACAGGAACACCGTCTATCCAATAAGCCACTTCCCCACTTCTTCCACCGCGTATATGCCCAGCGACTACGCCAGCTTGAAGTCTTATAACTTCTTGAAATTCCGTTATAGGCAAAGCCTGAATGAGTTCGCTTCCGATTATAGCGGTTGACGCTGTTAAATCTTTTTGAACGAGTGGTCTTTCTGCAACGACTACCACCTCTTCGCCAAGCTCAATCACGGTCGGCTCAAGTTGAAAGTTAAGAGTTGTTGTAAGGTCAATTGAAACTCTTACATTTTCTTTAATGACAGTTTTATATCCGACTGCGGATGCCCTTACTTTATAAACTCCAGGC
The DNA here is from genome assembly GCA_041640855.1 of Candidatus Kryptoniota bacterium. Classification (GTDB taxonomy): domain Bacteria; phylum Bacteroidota; class Ignavibacteria; order Kryptoniales; family Kryptoniaceae; genus Kryptonium. The sequence continues at coordinate 38,189 of JBEPZK010000012.1, read as the reverse complement.
GGAACATTGATTATAACATAATTTCCATTTATGTCGCTTGCTGCGCCAAGATAAGTTCCTTCGATTATCACATTAGCTCCGATTATAGGTTCACCAGTCTGTGCATCTGTAACTTTCCCCGCAATCTTCCCCGTATTTCCCGCCAGAGCTAAGGTCGGGAGCAAAACCAAAAAAAGAAGTTTTTTAAAATTCATAACAAGCCTCTTTTTTCTTTAGGGACAAGTTTTTCTTATAACTAATTCTGGGATAAACTTGATATGTCTTGGGCTTATTTTCTTATCGTTTATTCGTTCGAAAAGTTTTTCAACTGCAACCACGCCCATTTCATACATTGGCTGTCTTATCGTCGTAAGCCCAAAATCTTTTGCAAGTTCAATATCATCAAAACCAATGACCGAAATATCGTCAGGAACTCTTATACCTTTTTCACTTAATGCTTCAATTACGCCAATCGCTTGAATATCACTTGACACAAAAATTGCGGATGGAAGTTTTACATTACGACTTAAAAGTTCTCTACAAGCATAATAACCGGCTTCACGATTAAATCCATCAAGCCGTGTGTCCTTCGTCTCGACAAAAAATTCGTCATAAATTTTTTTCCCATGGTCAAGGAGCGCTTGTTTAAATCCATCAAATCTTTGCCTTGCTGGAACGCTCTCAAGTCGTGCAGTTATGATCCCAATTTTCTCATGTCCGAGTTCTATCAAATGTTTCGTTGCGAGGTAAGCGCCGCGGAAATTGTCAACGGTTATCGAGTCAAATTTGGGATGATATGTATCAACAAGCACAATCGGAATCCCGCGCTGAATGAAATATCTAACGTAAGATTCCGGAAACTTCATAGAAAAGAAAAGCACACCGTCAACTTTTCCACGGTATGTGCTTTTTTGGATGTAATGTTCAACTTGTGTTGATGGGTCATTAACACCATAAAGGACGAGGTCGAAGCCAATTTCCGAAATTTTGCTTTGAACCCCGCGAAGGACTTCGATGAAAAAGTAGTTTGTGAAGAATGGAATTAACGCTGAGACCGCATAAGCTTTTTGTTTAGCTAATCTTTGTGCGTATGCGTGGGGTTGATAATTTAAACGTCTTGCAACTTCCAAAACCCTTCGTCTCGTCTCCTCCGAAACGTGTGGATTCCCGTTCAAGACCCTCGATACAGTTCCAATTCCAACCTTAGCCTCGCGGGCTATGTCGTAAATCGTTATCCCATAGAAAAAACTCTTATTTTTGGAAGTGCTTCCATAAGATAATAAAAAATTTTTTCGTTGTCAAGTTTTCGAAGTTGAAATAAAGTGAATATACAGATGTACACCGATGCACAATTGAAGTACGCTGTCAAAGTCTCATCGGGATGATAATTAAATAAAATGTAAAAATGCAAGGCAGGATTAATTCCATGGAAGTGATACAAATTATAAATACATGCACGTGCGTATTGACCATACAGCAATATATTTAGGAATTAAAAAGAGTACAATAGTCGGTATAATTCACCATTTGAACAATATTACACTTGCAAACCCAAATATGGTTGTAGCTTTAACTTTTTGTCCAAATAAACATTTCTATTACGCAAATTCATTATTCAAACACCATTAACGATTTTTCATTTATTTTTCGCACTAAGCTTTGTTTTTGCTTAAGGTTATAGTAAGTCGCTGTTCTTTCTGCGCCGATTAGATTCGCAATGTAAAACAAGGAGGTTATAGAAATACTTAGCCAAAAATTACAATACCCCTTGCCTTTACTGTTATCATATTTATAAGCAATATAACTCATATAAGCAAACGAACCAACAAATACAAACGCTTGCAATGCATCCACATAGTGTCCTGAATAAAACTGTCCTGCTCCGGGAATTATTGCCGATAGGAATAAAGCCACAAACGGGCTTTTTTGCTTTATATTTGTTAACATATTTAGCGTCGCCAAATTCTCTGATGCAACTTTAGAAATTTGTCCATAAGAAGAACTTGCATTTGCTTTATTAAAATACCCCCTTGCTTTTTCCCAATCATAAAGGTTTGCATAAATTAATCCAATTGTGAACGATGCTTTTATTGAATCAATTTCAAATGCTTTTGTTGCATAATACAACGCTTGATTAGGTAATGAAAGATTTAAGTAATTTAATGCAATCATGTTGAGACATGTAGATTTCATTTCATCTGATATTGGTCTTTCAAGAAGAGAAACAAATTCGGCAATTGAGTTATAATGTTTCCCACTTCTGTAGTATGCTTTCCCAATCTGAAATTGATAAAAGTTTATACTATCAACATCCTTTGAAAAAAATTGTAATTCTCTATATACTGATATTGCGCGGAAATAGTCCCCCTGCTTATACAACCAATTCGCATATTCAGTTTTCGTTTGTGCATTTAAAACTTTGACGTAAAAACCTAAAAAAATTAAACTATTTAAAAGGAGAGAGATAAATTTCATCATCAAGTTTTATAACCCAGTCTTTTGTCTCTTTTTTTATATATAGAGAATATGAACTTATATTCTCACGGTAAAAATACCTATCAATAAAGATTGCGTATCCCAATAAACCATATTTTTTAATTGCAATAATAGCAAATTGAGAACAAGAAATTTCAAAGGGGCATCTTGAAATAGATTTACTTGCTATAGAACGTTGATAATATGAAATTGCTGTGAGTGCTAGATGGTTCAATACTAACGTAGGCAATACTATCTCTTGAAACTCATCTTTATTTTCAAGCAAAATAATATTCCCTTCACCTGGTTCCCATGGGTCAGTCTCAACAGTTTGAGATGATACGCTTAACACAGAAACTAAACAAATTACCACAAGAAGAGGTAGCCTAAACATTATTCAATCGAGGTTAATGGAGCATTTTTAATCAATGGGACTGCCATTGAACGCAATTGCCCCTCATTATCAAGCGCATAAAATACCACATATAATCTTGTGTTATTGTTTTCCAATAATGCTGTAGCAAGTGTTACCATAATCTGATCTGGTTCTAATTTCCACATTGCACCATCCAAAGCATCGATAGCTAATCCAATAATGCCTCCGCAAATTATATTACCAAGCGCCCATAATTCAAAACTTTGAGATATGTATACGCTTGTTTCTTTATAACCAGCTAATTCAATAGTGACAACATACTCATTTTTCTTTGGTAATTTTACAGTTGCCGGAGTAACCCCACGGAATACCTCAACTCCACTTTTAGTTTTTACCGTGAAATTAGCATGCGGTGGATCTGACTGGATAGAAATATCTTGCTTTGTTCCTTTTACAATTGTTGCACAACCAAAAATGACAACAGCAATTAGTACAACTAAAACAATGCGAATTACTGAAGGATGAGCCAAATGAAAGATTTTTAATTGGTTGTTCATTTTATCCTCCACTTAAGTTTTTATTTAAATAAATGGGTGGAATATATAAAACCACCCTGCTAAAAAATAACAAAAAATTTTCTCACTGTCAAGAGGAAATTTTAAAATATTAACATCACAATATAACTCACACTTATAACTTGTGCATTTATAGCCTTTTCTCAGTTTCTACTCCTACATTTAAAACCGCTTTATACAAAAGCCCTGCTGTCTCTAACCACTATTTTAAAACGCTTCGATGACAATATCCTTTGCTTTTGGCTTTACATATCTAAAATCGTAAAAACTCAAAAACCATAAAACCTGATACAATAGGCATAAGAATCTATACGAAAGCCATATCTTTTTTATTAAATTTAAAATATCAAAAGGCGTCCGCTTAAATAAAATAAGCGAAATGCAATCTCTAACCAATGCCTACCACTACCGAATACGCAGTAGACAAAAACACTGCGCATGAGTACTAAGTAAATCATAGCCATTTCAGGTAAAAGACCTTCCGTCAAAGAAAATACAGATACATCCTCAATAAACCAACTTGAATGTCTTCTTCGATATTTTTGAGGATTCCATGAAAAACAAAAATCCTCAATTTATCGAGAAAAACCCCAACTTTAATACTTATAAGCATCGCCCAAACTTAAGCATTAATCTTCCCCGGAATATAAACCACAAACTTTGTCCCCTTCCCACGCTGACTCGAAACCTCAATCTTTCCAGAAAGAATTTCAACTATAGACTTCGTCAACGCAAGCCCAAGACCCGTTCCAGATGGATTAATCTCGAACGCGTTCTTCCCCCGATAAAATCTATCAAATATATGCGGAAGTTCACTCTCATCAATCCCAATCCCGGTATCAGAAATTGAAATTTTAACATTTCCATCCCACCACTCGCAAACTATTTCAACCCTTCCCCCCGGATTTGTGTACTCAATCGCATTGTCAACTATATTTTTCAAAGCCTCAAAAAGAAGTTTTTCATCCGTAATGGTCACGATATCTCTATCACAATAAAATCTCAAATTTATATTTTTTCGATTTGCCTTCGAATTAAAAGTCAAAACAACCTCACGAATTAACTCCGTCACGTTTACCTCCTGCGCATTTGCTCTGATGATTCCAGCATCCGCTTTTGCAAGATACAACATCGATTTGACAATTGAAATAGTTCTATCCGTTTGCTTTTGAATCAAATCAAGAGTGTCAATATATTCCTTTACTCTTCTTTTCTTCATTAATGTTATCTCAACTTCATCTTTTATAATCGTAAGCGGAGTCAAAAGTTCATGCGCAACGTCCGATGTAAATTGCGAAATTTGCCTAAATGATTTATCCAATCTCTCAAATAACCTATTAAGAGCATTGACAAGTTTAACGATTTCCTCCGGATGTTGACCGCCTTTTAATTCAATTCTTTCAGTCAAATTATCAGCGGTTATCTTATCCGCCTTTTCTATCACCTGCTCAAGTGGATTTATCAACTTTGATATGATTAAATTCCCACCATATGTTGCAATGACAAATGCAAGAAATATCGCAAACAAAAGAGAGGTCCTCAAAAGTCCCATAGCTAATTGAACGGTGCCCTCAAACTTAGATGTTTCTACAAGACCTCGAAATTTTCCATCCGTATAAATCGGCAAATAAAAAATTCTTAACCTTTTCCCATTTATAACTACTTCATCCGCCTTTCCAAACTTTTTCCTATTCGGTTCAGGGATATGAATCTTGTTATTTTCCAAATTTTCCGATTTTACTACAACTTTTAAATCTTCATCAAATATCCTGAAGAAAATCGACGCATCATTTAAATACACATACTCAGATTTATAAAATTCATTTGAACCGCTCACGATAAATTCAGCATCGCGAAATTTTATCTTTTGTGCAAGTTCAGCCGCTTCCTTGCTTAGCAAAAAATCAAGTTCCTTATGGAGTTTTCTATCAAGATATAGATAAACAACTCCTTCTGCTATTACAAACACAAGGATAAGGACCACAGAATACCATAAAATTAACCTGAATCTCAACGACCTATATTTTGTGCGGAAATTTTCAATCAGCCTTGAGAACATACCCGACACCACGAACTGTGTGAATTAATTTTTTATCAAAATCCTTATCGACCTTTCTCCTCAAATAATTGATGTAAACATCGATGTAGTTCGTCCCTGTGTCGAAATTTATCCCCCAAACACTTTCTCCAATTTCCATTCTCGTGAGAACTTTTCCTTGATTTAGCGCCAAATAATACAGAAGGTCAAATTCTTTCGGTGAAAGATAAATCCTTTTCCCTCCTCTTGTCACAGTCCTATTTATTGGATTAATTACAAGGTCTGCAATTTGAATTATCGAAGGCATTAATTTAGCACGTCTCGTTAAAGCCCTAATCCTTGCCAAAAGCTCCGAAAATGAAAAAGGCTTTGTCAAATAATCATCCGCACCAGCATCAAGACATTTTACCTTCATATCGACAGAATCAACGACGGTTAAAATTAAAATCGGCGTTGAAACTTTATTCTTTCTTATCTCCCTGCAAACTTCAAGCCCGTTCATCTTCGGCAATTTGAAATCAAGCACTATACAATCGTAATTTTCCGTTATAGCAAGGGACACCCCAGATTCACCATCATAAGCGACATCGACATTATACCCAGCCTCTTTCAATCCTCTTTTTAAAGTTTTTGCCAAACTTTTTTCATCCTCAATTAAAAGTAACCTCATTTTCTATAAAACATCATTTTATTTTTCTCGCTACACAAAAATTAAAGCAGTGGGAAATCATAAGCAAGTTTGAAATCCAAGATTAACGGATTCTAATTTGCCTTTAACGATTTTTTAATTTTTCGCTTCGTAAATTTAAAACAAAAAGAGCATAGCTATGCCACTCCATCCAATGTTCGTACATTTTCCGATCGCATTTTTCACACTGTTTGTTCTGCTTGAAATAATTTGGATATTTTCTCAAAAAGAATGGGTAAGAAATTCCTCTGTTTTAACTTTATTTCTTGGCTTGCTTTTTGCAATCCCGACGCTTCTATCCGGCGAAGCTTCTGCGGAAAATTTCGAAAAACTCGAACAATTTGAAAGTTTAATCGAAACGCATGAAACATTCGCAAAGTTAACCGTTGCAGCATTTTTTATAGCATTTATTATAAAAATTCTTTTATTAAAAATGAACAAGTTGAATACAAAAACAAATTGGATAGTCATCGCCATCGCTTTGATAGGTTTATATCTTTTGATTCAAACGGGGCTAAAGGGCGGTGAACTTGTCTATAAACATGGCATCGCAACATTTCAGTTAAAACAAAATTAAAACTTGAAAATGAAACTTCTTCCACTGATTTTACTCTTTAACCTCACACTGCTTTTTGCACAGCAAGATACAACCGAAATTGATATAGAACAAATAAAAAATATGAACGGGAAACAAATCTATGAATATTTTTGTGCCAAATGCCATGGAATCGATGGTAAAGGAAATATACCTGAGGAGATAAAACAAAATTGGGATGTCCCACCTCCAGACTTTACAGATGCATATTTCAATACTAGGGAGCCAAGAAAAGATTGGTATACCGTTATAAAATATGGTGGTGCAAGACTTGGCTTATCTCGAACGATGCCAGCATTTGGAGATATCTTCACAGATGAACAAATTTACGATGTTATCGAACATATAAAATCATTTGTCGACCAGAAAAAATATCCACAAGGCGAATTAAATTTCATCCGCGCACATTATGTGACAAAAGCTTATGTCGAACAAGAATTTCTTTTAATTCCGACATATACATATAAAACTGAAAACGGACACAATATAAACGATACAAAAGTTGTGCTTTACTATGCCAATAGATTTGGGTCAAGATTTCAATACGAAGTAAAACTTCCCATACAAAATCTACGCTCTTGCATACAAAATACAACTGGCATTGGTGACCTTGAACTTGGGCTAAAGTATGCTTTTTACGACAACTACAAAAACTTATCAATTTTAACAACCGGCTTCGAATTCTCAATTCCAACCGGAAGCGAGGCAAAAGGCTTTGGCAAAGGGACAGTTATCCTTACGCCATATATTACGGGAGCAAAAGAATTTGGAAAAATTCAATTACAAGGAAGTGCAAAAATTGAAACACCCATCAATAAAAGCAAAGGGAACCCGGAATTAGTTTACGCAATCTCAACAACCCTAGTTCTTCCAGAAGATAGAAGAGGGCTTTATCCTGGGATTGAACTTGTTGGAATCAAAAATCTCGGAGCAGAAGAACATACAATTTCGATTGTTCCCAAACTTTACATAGCATTGACAAAGCGAGGACACCTCGCTATTTCGGTTGGTAAAGAGATACCGATTTACGGTGGAAATCCGTTCAAATATCGATATGTCGGATTTATCCTTTGGGACTATATCGATGGCGGAATTTTCAGCGGATGGTAAATTTATTTTTCAAGCTTGCGCACCTTTGCAAAATTTTTTATGCTGACATTCAAATACACTTGATACACAAATCCTCTCATATGAACAGATGAAAATTTTATCTTCCACCTTTTTTCATCATCTCCAACTTTTCTGAGGAAACTCCATTCTTCAGAAGTCCCTGTGAACCAATACAAAACTTTTCCACCTATGTTTATATCCGGATTTATGACGAATTCAAAGCCAACCCCAGGACCCATACCAAAAGCCCAGTTGCGCAGACTTAAAGCATATCTAACCGAGTCACTTCCTTCCTTAATATCTGTACCGAACTCGAAATTTGAAATCCCACCTTTTAATTCAAATGTCAAAGCCAATCGCCTGAAATACAACTTTTTCAACAATCCTAAATTGAAGGAACCAAACAACGCAAATTTAACATCATTACCAAAAAATTTAATATCAACTGGCAAAATCCCAACATTTGCATCTATTGTAGACCAAAGTTGTGGCACGCCAGAATATCTGCCAATATTATTGTTGAGATTAATTCTTGCTGCATAAGCGAGCAACTTTCCTTTCTTTATTTTCAATGTATCGTTATCTGGCAATCGTACTGAGCTTAACTCTCTAAATTCACTAAACTTCCAATCTCCAGCGGTAAGTTTTACAGGATAAACGCCAAAACCAAAAACTATATCAAATGGAAATCGTGGTCTTTCCTCAACAAACATCCCACTTACTATTCGTTCGCTTCCAAACATACTCCCGATTATTATTTGAGCCTTGCTCGCATTTCTTCTCCTTGTATTGTCCGCAACCTCTGTCACCCGGACAAATCCGACATTTCGCGGTTCCATCCGCCCGTCCGATGTTTCCACAAATTCAAAAACATCAAACCCATCGTCAACATAAATCCCCTCTCTTTTCCCAAGGTCAAACCAAACCGAGTTAAACCCTGCAGAGATAATCGGGGCACTTAACTTAAAAATCTCCTTCACCGCCACGCTAAAACTAAGAACAACCTTGTTGATCGCTTCCACAGATGCAGAATCAATTGGTGATGTTATACCTTTGGCTGCAAAACCACTACCATTGTCTTTAACTTCATACGCTAACTTTACACTATATTCATTATTTACGAAATTCACCCTAAAAAACGCCAAACCACCCTCAAGATTAACTCTTATTCCAGGAACACGAACCTTTTTCTTATCCTCAAAAACCTCTATCGTATCTCTTTTAGATGTAAATTTACTTATAAACGGAATTGCAATATAACCCGAATTCATGACCTTTTCAAGTTTTTCAGCATCTATCCCAAGCGTTTTAGCTTTGTCCGAAATAAACCTATTTCTATCAGCTTCGCTTACAAGTTGAAGTGCTTTTATCTCTTTATTTAAGTCGAGAATTTTCACAAGTTCTGGTGCAAGGTATTTTTGAACATCTTCACTTATCTCCTCGACGCTTCGATATCTTTTCATTTTTGCAACTTCAGAAAATTTTAAAATGGTCACCTCTGGCAAACTTTCCCAGAAAAATCTCGGTAGCACGATATTCAACGCTACCGCCAATGATAAATATCTTCTTGTAAAGTCAGATGGCAAGCTTGTAATTCCAGAATCTGCAATAAGAGCCATATCATAATAAGTGATGGTTTTCTTAAAATATCTTGGGCCTGCACCAACAACTTCTTGCGAAATTGAGAAAGATATAAAACAAAGTGAAAAAATGAAAACTACAAACCAACGTAATCCCCAATTCTTTATATACATTTTTCCCTCCAAGATTTATTTTCGCTTCTTTACTTCATCAACAGAGTTAACTTTCAAAACAAATATACAAAAAAACAATTTCGCTTGTCAAGAGGCGCATTGCCATTTGACTGTTTAATGAAACAATAACATTATATACTTTAACTTATTTTGAAGCATGAACCTTTTTGCCTTTATCAAATCATATCTTGAATCGATATTCACCGTGACTATCCTTAATCCGTCGTTATAGTATTTTTCATATACATCTTTCAACTCAACGAGTTCTTTCAAACATGGTTCACACCACGAAGCCCAAAAACTTAAAATTGTGACCTTGCTCGATTTGAGAATTTTTTCGAACTCATACTTCACACCTGAAAAATCAGCAAGGGAAAAATTCTGAAAAACTATTTTCCCTTCATCCTGAGCCAAAGATAGGCTAACGATAAATGACAAGTATATTAGCAACTTTCTCATTTCTCATCCTCCAAAATTTATTTTTAAAACCTTATTCCAAGGCCAATCATGATAACACCTTCAAAAGGAACAATTTCACTAATATCAAAAAACGCTCTTGCTTCAAGTGAAACAATTAAAGGGAAATTTTTAATTGGAGTACTAACGCCAACGCCAAAATTGGGCAATAGTTTTTTAAGGTAGTGATAATGTAAACCACTGACAACAAAAAAGGCAGTAGATTCACTCACATCAGAGGCAAAAATTTTAGTCTCGACACCTACGATTTCTTCCATATTTTCTCCTACTATCATCCAAGAGCCAAGCAGAGCTACAACTTTCGAAACTAATATTCCAAATTCTATATTAGTTATATGTTTAGTTATACGTTTATATTCAAAGCCAAACAGGGCACCTCTACTTGCGCCCAAATAACCTTCAACTTTGCGTTTAATGCTAAAACTTTTACCTGCACTACCAGCCCTAATTTCAACATTCACATACGAAATCTCTTCTGATAAAACATAAACCTCAACTCTCTTAACCTCAAAATCAAGCGCACTCACAACTAAATTATATCTACCCGGTGGTACCCCCTTTATCTCAAACCATCCAAGTCTATCGGTCGTCGTCCCAAAAGACGTACCCTCAATCACAACTGTAGCCCCAATTACAGGCTCCCCAGTCGATTGATTCTTAACCAAACCCCGCACTATCCCAGTTTGAGAATATAAAAGTTGTGAAATGAAAAGAATTAAAACTATAGCCTCTCTCATTCTAATCCTCAATTATGTTATATTTTAAACCTTACCCTCCCCATCAAAAACTCTTCATAACATCCCACGCAGAGAAAGGCTTAACTCACACCTCGTTGTGCTATTTCCTTTCGTTCTCGCTAAAAATATAATAAAGTGAAATTACAATGTCAAGATGGAAATGCCCGCTGACCTCGCAATTTTGCCATTTACAGTGTCATATTACTGCGATATGATTCCGGTGATTATTTGAAAATTTGAGACATTGTTTTTAAATTTGTCTCAGTTTTTCACCTACAAAAATAAAAAATTAAAAAGGAGGTTTTTAAATGGACATAGCTGTTTTTGTCCCTATTGTTGGGGCTCTTGGAGTTCTTTACGCGCTTTATCTTTTCTATTACGTTATGAAACAGCCAGCGGGAAATCAAACAATGCGAGACATCGCAGAACTTATTCAAAAGGGCGCTTCCGCATTCCTTAAAAGGGAGTACTCAACGCTTGCGATTTTTATCCTTGTGATGTTTGTAATTCTGTGGGCTGTGATAAGAATTGAAACTGCTCTCGCTTTTGTAAGCGGCGCAATTTGCTCAATGCTTGCTGGATTTATCGGGATGACCGCTGCAACAAGGGCAAATGTAAGGACAGCACAAGCAGCGACGCAAGGTCAAAACAAAGCCCTTGTTATTTCATTCACCGGAGGTGCGGTTATGGGTTTGACGGTTGCAAGCATCGGCTTAATTGGGCTTGGGCTTTTTTACCTCCTTTATAAGGACCCGACAATTATAACTGGATTCGGAATGGGTGCAAGCTCAATAGCGTTATTTGCAAGGGTTGGTGGTGGAATTTATACAAAAAGCGCCGATGTTGGTGCTGACCTCGTTGGAAAAATCGAAGCTGGTATTCCAGAAGATGACCCACGAAATCCAGCTGTAATTGCTGATAATGTCGGAGATAATGTTGGAGATGTCGCTGGAATGGGAGCTGACCTTTTTGAATCATACGTTGGCTCCGTAATTGCAACAATGGCTGTTGCTGTAACCTTAAATGTTCCTGACAAAGAAAATTGGATTATTCTCCCATTGGTTGTAATAATGTTTGGAACAATTGCCTCATTTATTGCTTCACTTTCGATAAGGATATTCCAAAACATCGACCCGCAAAAAGCGTTAAGATATTCAACCTTTGTCGCAGAAGGTTTATTGATCATAGCATCATATTTCATAGTTAAAAATCTTGTCGGCGATATAAAGCCATTTTGGGCGATTGTCTCGGGTGTATTTGCTGGAATTGCCATCGGACTTTTGAGTGAATATTATACATCTGGCTCACCGATAAAAGTGATTGCTCAATCAGCTACAACTGGCACTGCGACGAACATTATAACTGGAATAGCAGTTGGATTCAAAAGCACGACTTATCCGGTCCTTGCGATAGCAGTCGCCATCTTGATTGCATATATTACTAGCGGAATTTATGGTATTGCAATTTCTGCTGTTGGGATGCTTGCCACAATTGGAATAGCAATGTCGGTTGACGCTTATGGTCCGATAGCTGATAATGCGGGTGGAATTGCAGAAATGTCCCATCTTGGTTTAGAAGTAAGAAAAATTACCGATAAACTTGATGCGCTTGGAAATACAACCGCAGCGATTGGAAAAGGTTTTGCAATCGGTTCCGCTGCGCTTACAGCGGTTGCTCTTTTCACTGCTTATTCTCAAACCGTCGGGCTTAATAAAATTGACTTGATGCACGCAAATACGGTTATCGGACTTCTGATAGGCGCTGCGATGCCATTTCTCTTCGCCGCGTTGACGATGGAAGCAGTTGGAAAAGCGGCTTTCAAAATTGTTGAAGAAGTTAGAAGACAATTTAGAGAAATCCCCGGACTCCTTGAAGGCAAGGCTAAACCAGACACAGCAAAATGTGTTGACATCGCAACCGCTGGTGCATTAAAAGAGATGATATTACCAGGAATTCTCGCAATCATTGTTCCAATTTTGACCGGAATTCTTTTAGGGCCAGAAGCACTTGGTGGATTGCTTGCTGGAGCGATTGCAACGGGAGTTATGGTAGCTCTGTTTATGGCAAATGGAGGCGCCGCGTGGGACAACGCGAAAAAATATATCGAAGCGGGAAATTTTGGAGGTAAAGGTTCAGACGCACATAAAGCAGCGGTTGTTGGCGATACCGTCGGAGACCCATTTAAAGATACAAGCGGACCATCGATGAATATTCTTATAAAATTGATGTCGATAGTTTCGCTTGTCTTCGGACTTTACCTCAAGAGCCTCCACGAAAGCTGGTTTGCTTCGCTATTCCAATAAAAAATAGGGGCGCCTAAAGCGCCCCTTTTTAATATCACTGCAAAATAACCCAACCTCACAACCTTTTAAAAAATTTCTGGCAACACTTTTATCACTGGTGTTTTCAGGCGTATATCCAATTAAAGTTATTTGCTTACTCCACTAGCCCTTGCCACGAGGTTTCTAACTTGCTCAATCATACTTTACTGAATCTTCACGGTTGAAAGCATTTAACCTTTCCTCTGTCCCCTTCTATGCCTTTGCAAGTTTCCAAGCCGTTCACTTTAACTTGTTAAAATCGCTCTCTTTAACCAAACTTCCACGCAATTTACAAATCACCGCCACCCAAAGCCCTATTTCTCATCAAACGCATCTTTTAACTTATCACCTTATTGCAAGCTTCCCACACCCCAGTTACGTAAGGTGCTTCCTTTGGAAACGAGCAAAGAGTTTTTACTTTCAAATTTTTATCTTTAAATTTTTTAAGTGTTTTTAAAATTCGAAACGAAGCAAAAAATTGAACAAAAATATGGCTAATCGCAACAAAGTAGAAAAAATAAAAATTAGAATAACTCGTCTTCGTGAAAATGAAGACTTACCTCTGCCAACTTACGCAACCGAAGGCTCTGCGGGAATGGACCTTTTCGCGGATGTAGAAAATGAAATCGTCATCAAACCTGGTGAAATCGCAATGGTTCCAACTGGAATCGCCATTGAACTTCCGCCTGGATACGAAGCTCAAATAAGGCCAAGAAGTGGACTTGCAATAAACTATGGGATAACGCTGCTTAACACACCGGGAACTATCGATTCGGACTATCGTGGGGAGATAAAAGTTATCTTAATAAACCTCGGCAAAAATGATTTCGTCGTAAAACGCGGGGATAGAATTGCACAAATGATAATTTCAAAATATACCAAGGTCATATGGGAGGAAACGAAAGAGCTTAATAAAACAAAAAGAGGCGAAGGCGGATTCGGACACACTGGAATATGAAAACACCAATTTTAGTTTATCATAAAGTCGACGAAAAATTTGAATTTGGGATAACAAGGGTCACACCAAAGCAATTTGAAAAGCATATCAAGTTTTTCTGCGAAAATGGATATAAATCTCTAACAGTTTCTGAAGCAAGAGATTTAAAATCAGAAAATGATAAATTCATCTGCATCACCTTTGACGACGGGTATAAAAATATTTTTGACTTTGCATTTCCAATTTTGAAAAAGTATGGTTTTAAAGCGACTGTTTTCATGATATCTAATTTCGTCGGAAAATATAACGACTGGGATTTCCGCTTTGGGATAAAATTTAAGCATCTGAACTGGGATGAACTTAAAATTCTTTCCGAAAATGGCTGGGAAATTGGTTCCCACTCAGCAAACCACATTTGTATGACGCTCCTCGATGACGAAAAAATTAAATACGAACTTGAAGCCTCAAAATATGAAATAGAAAAAAATCTCGGTATAACTGTAAAATCATTCGCTCCACCATTTAGCAGATACAACGATAAAATTGTAAAACTTGCCCTCGACTGCGGATACGAAGGTATTTACCCGCTGACAAACGGCGTGAACATCGACAAGGTCTATCATAGATTCGCGGTTTATGCTATCGATTCCTTTTCCTCGATTAAGAGGAAAATTAACAGTTCAAAACTTGAACGATTTAAGCTTAATTTGATAAATTCGTTTGCTGAATTTACGATAACGATAAACAAATTGAAAAACAAAATTTAAAAGACCGCAATGGATGCACCTACGAAAGGCACACTCTACCTCGTCGCAACTCCGATTGGAAATCCTGATGATATAACCTTGCGTGCTTTAAAAGTTTTGAAAGAAGTCGATATAATCCTCTGTGAAGAACTCAAAGAAGGAAAAAGAATCCTTTCCACTTATCAAATAGAACCAAAAGAACTCGACACACTCAACGAACATAATGAAACATCAAAGGTTGAAAAAATTATAAACGATTTAAAAACAGGAAAAAACATAGCTTTAATCTCCGACGCTGGGACCCCTGTCTTTTCAGACCCTGGTTCTCATCTTGTTAAAAGAGCAATTAAAGAAGGGATAAAAATTGTCCCAATACCAGGGGCATCAGCTCTTATGCTTGCTTTGATTGTTTCAGGATTTAATATAGAAAAATTTGTGTATTATGGCTGGCTTTCACAGAAAAAACAAAAACGAAGGGAAGAATTGAGAAGGTTGAAGGGAGAACAAAGAACCGTCGTAATTTTTGAAACTCCATATCGAATAGTCCCAGTTCTTGAAGATATAGGAGCAGTGCTTGGCGTAGATAGAAAAGTTTGCGTAGCTTACAATCTCACGATGCCGGATGAAGAAATTATCAGAGGAAATGTGATTGAGGTTTTAAACTACTTCTCCGAAAAAAAGAAAAAAGGCGAATGTGTAATCCTCATTGCTGGCGCCGAAGAAAGTAAAAAACTTGAATTTTAAAAATAAAACGAAACGTCAAATGGATTACTTAAATGTTGCAATTGAAATCGCAAAAGAAGCAGGGAGATTTCTCAAAATAAACCTTGGAAAGGTAAAGAACATTCAAACGAAAAAAGAAGAGATAAACCTCGTCACAGAAATAGACAAGGAGTCGGAGAAAAAAATAGTTGAATTCATAAAAAGTAAATTCCCACATCATAGCATACTTGCTGAGGAAAGTGGAGAAGCGAAATCAGACTCTGGCTATAAATGGATAATTGACCCACTCGATGGCACAACGAATTATACCCATTCATTTCCTGTTTTCTGCGTCTCGATCGCGCTTGAATACAAAGGAGAAGTAATTCTCGGCGTAATCTACGACCCAAACTTTGATGAACTCTTTTGGGCTGAAAAAGGCAAAGGTGCATTTTTAAATGGCAAAAAAATCTCCGTTTCAAAGACGGATAAACTTATCAAAAGTATGCTTGCGACGGGATTCCCATACAATGTCCGCGAAAACCCCGACAATTGCATTGAACACTTCGTAAACTTTCTGATGGAAGCACAGGCGATAAGAAGACTTGGCTCAGCTGCATTAGATTTGGCTTACGTTGCATGCGGTAGACTTGATGGATTTTGGGAAGTCAACCTAAATCCATGGGATGTCGCAGCTGGAAAAATAATACTTGAAGAAGCGGGCGGAAAAATAACCGACTTCTACGGAAACGAATTCAGCATTTATACGAAAGGAGTCGTCGCAAGCAATGGTCTAATCCACAATCAAATGCTTGAAGTTATAAAACGCGGGCTAAACAAAAGATAATACTCACTTGACCGGTTGTTTATCTTTCGATGAAACGGTTATGATCGTTTTCACATTTCCACGCGGATTCCAATCCCCAACGACTTCTAAAAATCTCGGTTTCAAAAGATTTTCAAGGTCATCATAAATCTTGTTCGTCGCAGCTTCATGCGAAATATACTCGCTTCTATACTTGTTAAGATATAATTTAAGTGAGCGAAGTTCAACGATATATTTATCAGGTATGTAAGTTATTTTTATCGTGGCGAAATCAGGGTAACCCGACCTTGGGCAAAGGCAGGTGAATTCCGGAAATGTTATCTCAATTTTGTAATCTCTATCCGGGTAAGGGTTTTCCCAGGCTTCAAGTTGTGCGTTTAATATCGCTTCCTCTCCATATTTAAGTTTTCTGTCTTGCATTGAACCTTTCATTTTAGTTTTGATTTTAATCCCTATCTCAATCTCGCCGTTTAATTTACATAAAATTGAACTTTCAATCAACTTTGATTAACTTTACTTTTGTAAATCGATAATTAAAAAGGATGGCGCTATGAAAAAGATAATTTTCACACTTTGGTTTTTACTTCTGGTCTCAAAGTTACAACCCCAAAACATCCATCCACCAAATTTTGAAAGATATCTTTTCAGTGCAACCTCAGATGGAGCACAAGGTTTAAGACTTAACCCGGCAAACGTAGGTTTTCCGCATCGGAATTTGCTTCTATATCTTTCGCCCGAAGAAAAATTTTCATTTAAAAATTATAACGCTGGATTCTTCCTGCAATCAATGCGTTTTGGGATTGGAATAGATAGAATCAAAACAAAAGATACAAACTCAATTTTAATTTCAACTTCAACCGGCTTTGGAAGCGAAGATTTCAAATTTGGTCTCGGGATTGATTATCTCAAAATTAACAACGATAGGTTCAAATCATCGACAAACATTGGTCTGCTATCGCGACCTTTTAATCTCCTCTCGATTTCACTTGTGATACAAAATTTAACAGGAAAATATTTCCAAGGAACAAGCTTTGAAAAAAGATATATCATCGGAGCTGGTCTTCGTCCATTTGGAAATGATAGGTTGACGCTTTCTGGTGATTTGTTTATCCAAGAAAATCAAAAAATTAAAAATTTCAAATACGGAGCGGAACTTAAAATCGTAGACGGCGTCAACATACATGCCATCGTTGATAACTCAAAGATATTTTCCGATAAAAAATCTTACATCTTTGGCCTCTCGATAAACCTTCAAAACAACGGCATAAAACTTTTCAACGACTTCGAAAATTCAAAAAGCAAAAGAAGCACAATTTCTGCTTTCTATTCTGCAGAGGTTATGAAAACATCAATATATCCTTCAAAGAAAATCGCGGAGATTGAAATAAAAGGCGTAATCCCTGACTACAAAGAACAACCGTCGCTTTTTTCAAGACCGAGAAAAAGCTTACACGATATCATAGATGAAATTGAAAAATCCGCAAACGACAAAGATATAAACGGCGTAATCCTTAAAATTCATCCATTCGCTGGTGAACTCAAACTTTACGAACTTGAGGGATTAACACAAGAACTCGTCGACGCTGTAATGAAAGTAAGAAAATCCGGTAAGCCGGTCGTCGCATACCTTGTCGGGGAGATGGCAAGCGTAAACGAACTTTACCTTGCAAGCGTTGCTGATAAAATTGTAATTCATCCATTGTGTTTGATAGTTGGGTATGGGACAGTGATTGATGTCGCGAGGTTAAAAAGTTTCTTCGAAAAGTTTGGCATAGAATGGGATGCGATGACAGCAGGGGAATTTAAATCAACTTTTCATTCAATTTATACGGATTCAGCAACCCCAAAACAAGCTGAATTGATCAAAGGTTTGGTCGATGAAATTCATAAACAAATGGTCGAACAAATCACAAAATCAAGAAACATAACTTTAACAGATGAACTTATCAAAGAAATATCCGGTGGATTAACCCCAACGAGGGCAAAAGAAATCCAAATCGTCGATGAAATAGGGACCTACGAAGACGCCAAAAAACTCATCAATAAACTCGCAAACAATCGCGAAGATGAAAAAATCAAAACTGTTAACTTAAGCAAAAGAAGATACTGGAACACAAACTGGGGCATTGTTCCAAAAATTGCGGTCATAGGAGTTCATGGCACGATTACACCCGGTGAAAGTCAACCGCCTGACCTATTTTTCGGAGAAAGAACAACTGGATCAGAAACTGTTGTCAAACAAATTAATTCCGCTGTAAAAGATAAAAGTGTAAAAGCCATAATTTTAAGGGTCAACAGTGGTGGAGGTTCCGCCTTTGCATCAGAAGAAATCTATAACGCTTTGAAAAAAGCAAGGGAAAAGAAACCCGTCATCGTATCTTTCGGAAATATCGCCGCAAGCGGTGGATACTATGTTTCGTGTAGCTCTGATAAAATTTTTGCAAATCCCGCAACTTTGACTGGAAGTATAGGCGTAGTATTTTCAAAACCTGTCGTCGAAAAACTTTATGAAAACTTCAAAGTTAAGATTGAAAGATACAAAAAGGGAGAACATTCCGACCTATTCTCAATAACCAGACATTGGACCGACGATGAGAGAAACATTATCGAAAACGCACTGCAATATACCTATATTGGCTTCAAACAAAGAGTCGCAGAAAATAGAAAGATGACGCTTGACGAAGTCGAAGAACTTGCGCAAGGAAAAGTCTATGTTGGGACAAAAGCCTTGGAGATAAAACTTGTCGATGAACTTGGTGGATTGAGAAAGGCGATCGAATTCGCAAAGGAAAAAGCTAAGATAAAAGACATATATCAAGTCAAATTTTACCCCGTGCCGACATTTTTTGGACTGTCGGATGGATTTATCGGTGAAATGATAAAAAAGTTATTCTTTAATAAAATCTTCGAATGAAAAATGAAAAAATTCATCGCGGTTGTCGGCTCTGGAAGTTGGGGCAAAAATTTGGTCAGAAATTTTTACCAACTTGGCGCGTTAAAAACAGTATGTGATGTTAACGAAGCAAATTTTGAAAACCTTAAAAATCTATTCCCCGCAAATTATACAAACTCCCTCGACGATGTGCTCGAAGATGACGAGATAAAAGCGGTCGCAATCGCAACCCCATCAGAAACACATTTTGAGCTCACAAAAAAATTTTTACTTGCCGGGAAAGATGTATTTGTCGAAAAACCACTTGCCCTAAAAGTTGAAGATGCCCTTGAACTAATCAAAATCGCGGAGGAGAAAAATTTAATTTTGATGGTTGACCATGTACTTCATTATCACCCCGCTATTATAAAATTGAAAGAACTCATCCGCGCTGGAGCGCTTGGGGAGATTAAATATATCTACTCGAATAGATTGAACTTCGGCAAATTTAGAAAGGAAGAAAATATACTTTGGAGTTTTGCACCCCACGACGTCTCTTTAATCCTTTCAATCGTTGGAGAGATGCCGGAAAAAGTTTCATGCTTTGGGGAAAGTTATCTTTTCCCAAACGAAAACCCTGAAAATTCGAAACTTCCATGCGATGTTACGCTAACTCATCTCGAATTTAAGAATAAAATCCGCGCGCATATCTTCGTAAGTTGGCTTCACCCGTTTAAAGAGCAGAAACTTGTTGTAATCGGAACGGAAAAAATGGCTGTGTTTGACGATATTGAACCAGAGAATAAACTTATCCTTTACCCTCACAAAGTCAAATGGCTCGGCGACTTACCCATTGCTCAAAAAGCTGATGCCGAAATAATTCCAATTCCGAAAGATGAACCTTTAAAAAATGCTTGCTCCCATTTTATCGAATGCGTCGAAAATAGAACAAAACCATTGACCGATGGAAATGAAGCGCTTAATGTTTTGAAAATTCTTGAACTTGCGAACAACTCTTTAAAAAACAATGGCTTGCCTTTAAAAATGAACAGAAAATTTTACGCTCACGAGACAGCGGTAATAGATGAACCCTGCGAAATTGGTGAAGGGACGAAAATTTGGCATTTTTCACACATAATGAAGGGAGCAAAGATAGGGAAAAATTGCGTCATCGGGCAAAATTGTTTTGTCGGTTCAAGGGCGGTTCTCGGAAATGGTGTTAAACTTCAAAATAATGTGTCGGTTTATGACCTTGTGACGCTTGAAGATTATGTCTTTGTTGGACCATCTGCTGTGTTTACAAACGATTTAAATCCCCGCGCAAAATATCCAAAGGGCGGTCGCTGGATTCCAACTCTCGTTCGTGAAGGAGCAACAATTGGTGCAAACGCAACGATACTTTGCGGAATCACAATTGGCAAATGGGCTATGATAGGCGCTGGAAGCGTCGTAACAAAAGATGTCCCGGACTATGCAATAGTCAAAGGCATCCCCGCAAAAATTGCCGGCTGGATTTGTGAATGCGGAGAAAAATTAAAATTCCAAAAGAACAAAGCAAAGTGTAAAAAATGCGGAAGAATTTTTCAAAAGAAAGGAAATAAAGTAAGCGAGATCGTTCAGTAAGTGAGGATAATCATTCCGCCCATACAATAAAATTTATTCCATTGGTAGAACAAAGTTGATATTCGCCCATACTAAGAAATAAAACATGAAAGGTGAGACGTAACTAGCTCTAATTAGGAACAACGCAAAAAGATGCCCGAACGATAACAATCAACAAAAACAAAAAATCATCAAAAAATGGAGATACTCGAAAAAGCAAAAGATTTGAGGCTTAATATGAAAATTGTCAGAAAAATTTTGGTCGATTTCATAAGGAAAGAGACGACAAGATTTGGTTTCAACAAAGCTGTAATTGGAGTATCTGGCGGGGTTGATTCAGCAGTGTCAGCTTATCTGTCCGCAGAAGCGCTCGGACCGGAAAATGTCCTCGGCGTGATAATGCCTTATAAAACAAGTTCGCCTGATAGCGTTGAAGATGCTAAACTTGTGATATCAAATCTCGGCATAAGAAGTGAATTTGTCGATATAACGCCGATGTGTGAACCGTATTTTGAAAGATTTCCCGATATGAGCAATGTACGACGGGGAAACGTTATGGCAAGGATGAGAATGATAATACTCTACGACCTTTCAGCAAGAGAGAAAGCCCTTGTAATTGGAACGAGCAATAAAACCGAGTTGCTTCTCGGTTATGGAACTCTCTACGGCGATATGGCAAGCGCCATAAATCCGCTTGGCGATTTATACAAAACGCAAGTTTGGCAACTTGCGGAGGAACTCGGCGTACCAAGAAAAATAATCGACAAAAAACCAACAGCGGACCTTTGGGTTGGTCAAACAGATGAAGATGAGCTTGGTTTGTCTTATAAAGTCATCGATAGACTTTTATACTTTATGGTCGACGAGAGAAGAAGTGATGAAGAATTGATAGAACTCGGCTTTGACAAAAGGATGATTGAAAGAGTCAAAATGATGGTTCAACAAAATCAATTTAAACGAAGACCGCCGATAATAGCGAAAATTTCATACAGAACTATAAATATCGACTTCCGTTATCCGCGCGATTGGGGAAGCTAAATTTGAAAATCAACAGTTTGTAAATTAAAACAAAAGACGAAATCAAAAGCAAAATTTGCAAGATAAAGAAAGAAATAAACTTAACAACTGCAAAATTTCCTCCGAACAAAACAATTAAAATTCCCGAGGCATTATCAATCAAGGCTGATGAAAACAATGAAACAGTCAAACCGACATTAAATTTGCTGCTTACAAGAAAAACAAAATGAGAAAGCGTTATAAGATACAAGGCCATTGGCAGAAAGTGAAAATATGAAATCTCAATTAAACCAAGCATCGATTTTGGTTTCATAAACTTTTGAGGATTTCCAAGGTAATAATCGACGATGCCTGAAATCCCGAACCCCATTTTGTTAACGAATAAAACGAAGTTAAAAAAGACAAAGCCTAGATTAATGAGTGCAAATAGAAAAATTATAATCGCGAGAATTTTCCCCGACCCATTTTTTGCCCCCTTTCGCAAACTTACGAGCATCGAAACCAAAAGTATAATTTGAAAGGTAAGAAATAAAGCAAGTTTCAAAAAAGCAAACCTACGCCCCAAATATAAAACCAAATAATCCGAAAAGACATAAAGGAGCCCCGAAATAGCAAAAGCCGTGATAAAATAAATTTTAATTTTCTCGGTAAAACCATTATAAACAAGTATTGCAGAAATGCACAAAAATAAAAGAGAAAAGACGAATAAGTTTATATGGGCATCTTCCGCAACTTGCGCGAGCGAAATCTCCATAGGAAAATCTCGTTCCCCAAAGAAATAATGCTCAATTTCTCCGACGGAATAACCAAATTTTAAACCGAAATAGACGAAATTTCCAACCCAAAATAAAAAGACGAAGAAGATAAAAAGCGAAATCGCAATTTTAATTGGCTTTGAAATTTTAAAATTGCCCGTCCAAAAAAATCTCATCTCGCCTCCCCAAAAATTATTTTCCACAAGGCTACGACCTTCCTCGCATTATCCGTTATCGCTTTTGCTGTTAAAGTTGCACCAGTCATATTCGGAATATCTCTTCGCAATCTTAACAAATCTTTTCCAAGCGCCTTTCCCCTAAGATACTTCAGCCAGTTCTCATCTGCGATATATTCAGGTGGTTCCTTAAACGAAAGTATCTTAACGATATCTATCTCGCCTCTCTCATTCAAAATATAAAGAACTACTTCAGGATGCGTTCTTACTATGTGAATATCAACATAGGCATATGCTTTAACATTTGAATTATATTTGACAAGATAAAATGTAACAAGCCTATCTTCAAACTTAACACCGGATAACTCTCTTACCCTTGTCCTTTGAGAATCTGAGATGACGATGTTCTTAATTTCGATTTTCGCCCCAGGATAAATTTCCGACAAGATTTTTTCCGGTTTCTTCTCTTGATTTAAAACTAAAAGGATTAAGAGCAGAACAAGTTTCACCACAGGTTTCCATTTTTCTTTTTAAATAAACCACGCCCGGGGCGGTAAACCCCGAGCAAAGATAAGAACTAAAAGATAAATCCAACGCCTAAATTAAATTGATCGATTTTCCACTCGTCTTTACCGGTTCCCTTTCCAGCGGGAAGACTTGATGCAGTGTTGCGTACTTGATAATCAGCTTTTATCACAACCTGAGGATGAGGCTTAAAGTCAAGCCCAATCGTTAACACGCTTCTGTCTTTAGCAGGATTAGGTGTTCCTGATAGAACTTCTTTGTTCAAATTATATCTTTCATATCTAACGAATGGAGAAAGCGAAATCAAAGATTCAGGGCTGATCAGCGGAACCAAATTATATCCAGCCTCGACATACCAACC
This sequence comes from Candidatus Kryptoniota bacterium, assembly GCA_041640855.1. Classification (GTDB taxonomy): domain Bacteria; phylum Bacteroidota; class Ignavibacteria; order Kryptoniales; family Kryptoniaceae; genus Kryptonium. Next base: position 14,545 of record JBEPZK010000012.1, on the reverse strand, counting down.
GAAGACTTTACTTGCTCTCCCCGGCTTATTATCATAGGCATCGTTTCCTTTCGCATTTCCATAGGCAAATAATCCCTTTATGAGCAAATTTTTAAGCTGATATAATCCCTCAACCGTGTAAAGTCCAAAGGTTGCGCTTTCATTTCCCCTCTCACTTGCCCCTGCTTTATCACTTCCACCACCGTGATAAACCGAACCACCTAAAATTAAACCTTTAAAAACTTCAAAATCAACCCTTCCCGCGAAAGCGAACTTATCGAAGTTAACAGTCGCCCCTCTTTGCCTTCCTGACGCAATCCAATCACTAATCAAATCAGTCCTTAAACCATTCGCCAAGGCAATTTTATAAGATAAACCGCGAGCAATCTCACCATAAGCCATCACCCCTATCTCACGCCAAACAGTTGGAATTATAAACCTTTCGATATCAGGTCTCAATGTCCCCCAAAAAACAGTGGGCTCATGATATTCGTTCATCCTACTCGAAGGAAGCAAAAATAAACCGGTCCTTAAATTAAATTCATCACTCAAAATGAAATCAAGATATAAAAATTCGACATAAACTTCAGGGATTCTACCTCCGATATTTCCAATCCCAGCATGTTCAATTTCAAGTTCCGAATTCACAAGAATTTTATCTGTAAACTTATATCCGATATAAGGTATAAATCTTAAAACATCACCACGGTCTGTTTTTGAACTGTTAAGATAATTCTCATATATTATCTCGCCATATCCAGCTATTGAAAGACCTCTCGGTGAGTAATAAATTTTTGAAGCAGCGGGACCAAGCCCAAAATACGATTTTAGTTCTACCTCAGGCATAGCCATCTCAAGTCGAAGTCGCCTTATTTCTTCTTTCAATGCTTCAATTTCCTGGGATAATTGTAAAGTTGTTGGGGTCAAATAAAAATCAATTGTCACCGTCTCACCAGGTCCAACGTTTACATTCTTTATCTGAGAACTATAGCCAACATATCCTGCTTGGACTTTGTAACTTCCGGGTCTTACATTTTTGATAATATAACGTCCACTTTCGTCTGTTGTTGAACCAAACGATGTTCCAACAATAACAACAAACGCTCCAGAAAGCGGATTATTTGTCTCAAGGTCATAGACCGTTCCTCTAATTTCCCCGAATTGCTGGGCAAATAATAGCCCTGAAAAGTTAAACAATGTTAAGGTTGCGAATACGATTGCAAATGTTTTAAGGATTGTTTTTTTCATTTTTCGTTTATTCTTTTGTTTTTAAATATATTGTTAAATATATTGTGTGAGCCACCCTTTAGGATTATCATCTCAAAGAAATCTCTAAATTTATCGTTTATGTAAATTGAGCCATCCTTGTAAAGAATTAAAACACCAATCTCATTCTCTTTTAAAAACCTTTCCCTTAGACCCTTGGGCATTGCAAAAAGAGCTGTCGCATAAGCATCAGCATAAGTTGCGTCTTCATGCGCAACTGTAATTTGGATTATTTCATCATCTTCAACATCAATATGTTTTCGATAATAATTTCCTGAGGTCGAAAGGCTGACATCCTTCGAATTAACCATTTGGACAAGCGAACCACCGTTAATTGGGTCTTTGACCGCAAGCATTCGCTTATGTCCCCACACTTTCATATCCCCACCTATTGAAATAAATCCATGGTTTGTTTTAAGACGTCTGTAAACTTGTTCCACTGCAAAACCTTTACCTATCCCCCCAAAGTCTATGGACATACCTTCCCTTTTCAACATTACACTATCATTTTCAATTAAAATGTCTCTAAAATTAACCAATTTACGAGCGGAATCTTGAGGTAACCTCCCCAATCTTTTTGCATTTATTGTCACAGCTCCAATTGTGACATCAAAATATCCAAATGTCTTTTCCGATACCTCGATAGATTTTTTTATAACATCAAGCGTAACATCTGAAACCTTGGTGAAACATTTTCCAGCGTTGGAGTTGACCCTTGAGACCTCAGAGGTGTCGATATAATCGGAAAGTTTAAATTCAATTTCCCTCAAATATTTGTACGCAAGAAGGTTTAAGTTTTCGTTCCCCAAATCAATATATGCGTATGTTCCCATAAGGTAATATGTTTCGCCTTGTGAAAATGTCGTCTCAAACGCAAGCGTAATCCAAACAACATAAAGAACAAGTTTCATCTCAAACGTTTAGTATATTTAGATTTAATCTAAATAAAATATAATAAATCTGAATAAAAAAGTCAAGTTTTTGAAGTGATTGAGGAAGGCAAAATTAAAACTTTAACAGACCGGTTAAAAATAAAACATAAAACATCGCTGAAATGTAAGACCATGCTATCATATCAAGAATGAAACCCGCCTTCAGCATATCGAGCAACGTCACATATCTTGAGCCGTAAACTAGGGCATTTGGAGGGGTTGCAACCGGCAACATAAAAGCCATCGACGCGCCGAAAGTTGCAGGTAAAACCAAAATCAAAGGATTTATTCCAACTCCAGAACTGATAGAAATCAAAATCGGAACCATCATCGATGTTACTGCTGTATTTGAAGTGACCTCAGTTAACAACTCCATGAAAATTACAACTACAAACATTAGAAGTAAAGGCGAAGGATGGCCGAAGATTTTTATAAACTCATTTGCCATCACATTTGCAAGACCTGTTTTAAACAAAGCATCAGAAAGAGCAATTCCACCACCAAACAAAAGCAAAGTTCCCCAATCGACATATTTTGAATCACTCCAATCGAGAACAAACTTTCTTTTTGAAAAATCCACAGGCGAAATAAATAAAACAACACATCCAAACACAGCAATTAAATACTCATCAAACCATTCAAGCTTTTGTCCAACTATTGGAATTAAATTCCAGAAAGGATTCGTAATCCAAAGAAAAATAGTTAAAGAGAAACCCATAAGCGTCAATTTCTCCGCACGAGATAATTTGCCCAATTTTTCCTTCTCATTCATCAACACTTCTTTGATTTCCTCATCAAATTTTAACTCAAACTTAAAGACAAGTTTTAAAACAAGCCACAAAATTGGCAAAGCAAAAATAACAAAAGGCACACCAAATAACATCCATTCAAGAAAATTTATGCGCGCTATGTTTCCTTTCTCAAGAATTGAAACAGCAATCCCATTTGGGGGTGTACCTATTATAGTTCCAACCCCTCCAATAGAAGCTGAATAAGCTATCCCAAGCATTATCGCCTTTGCATACCTTGAATTATAATCAACGTTTAGTTTATTGAGTATTCCCAAGCCAATTGGAAGCATCATAGCCACAGTCGCGGTGTTTGAAACCCACATTGAGATAAAAGCTGTTGATACAATTAAACCAAATAAAACTTTCCCAGGGCTTTTGGCTACATTTCCGCGAGTTAAAATCCACAATGCAATTCTCCTATCAAGCCCCCATTTCTGCATCGCACCCGCGATTAAAAATCCAGCAAGAAAGAGAAAAATTATCGGATTAGCGTAGTTTAAAAACACATTTCTTCCGTCCAAATTTATAAATTTTCCATCTTGAAATCCATACACATGAAAAATCGGCAAAATTAAACCCGGCAAAAGTGACGTCACAGGAATTGGAACAGCTTCGCTGATCCACCAAACGACCATCAAAATCAAAAGAGATAAAGTAACCTTCATACTGTAGGCAAGTTTCAAAACCTCCGGTGTAACCTCACTTACTTTGAGTGTTGATTTTGAGTATTCAATAAAAGATTGAGGTGTTGGAAGAAGCAGAATGACCACAAATAAAATTAAACCAAGGAAAAAGCCGACATTACCCCGAATTTTTTCAAGTTCCATCTTTGCCCCCATTTTTCTTAATAAATAAACTCTTGAATATCATAAAGCGTAACCCTTACGCCGATATTATTCAAATCTTTAAGTCCATTTTTAATCTCTTGAATTTGCCTTGCGATCTCAAATTTATCTAAAGTTTTTGAGCCAATATTGCTCATTATCCTAACATACTCATCCGCTTCGTCGAGGACAAGGGGGGAAATGTAAATTATATCGCCTTTCCCAAGCGGCATTTTTAAAATTGTTTCAACTGTGTTTTTAATATGTTTATCGTAAAATTTTACTCCACCTGCACCAGCCAAAATTATCACCCCAACATTTATCCCAGCACTTTTAATCGTCTCAACAACATCAACACATTCACCCGGAGAACCTGGTTTATTTAGATACTTGAACAACTCATCATCACCAGTTTCAAGCCCAATATAAATTCTTTTCACTTTCAAATCTCTTAACTCAGCATATTCACTTATACTTTTCCTTTCCGCGCCAAAGATATCAAGAAAAGAATAAATCCCATCAAAAACGTAATCAAAATATTCTCTTTTCTCTTCTATCGGAAACTCAGAGTGGACAATTTTTATGAGCTCAACCAATCTTTTTTGTGGAATTATCAATGCGTTCGCATCGCCAAGGAAAATTGATTTTCTTAAACCTATTGAAGTGCCAAAAAACTCTTTAACTTTTTTAATATGTTCCAAAAACTCTTCAGGGGATTTAATCCTAAACCTTCTATCTTGATAGAAACTGCAAAATGTACACTTATTCCATGAGCATCCCTCCGCGGGCTGTAACACAAGCGAAAGATACTGGTCCGGCGGTAAAATGCTAATCGGTTTATAAATGGAGAAAAATCTATATCCATCGATTTCAAGTTTTTTATAATCCCACTCTAAAATTTTATTAAGCCGACTGATAACTTCGCTGGCATCTTCATAATTTTTTAAAGCTGTCTTAATTTTCGAAACCCTTTCAATTACATCATCGATAACTTTTTTCTTTTCATCCTCCCCAACAAAAACTTTAACCTTAAACTTATCCTCATCGAAAAATTTTTTCATCATTCTATTGTCGAGCCCACGCCTGTAGCTTACGCCATTGAAGAATCCCCCCATAAATCTTCCTTCTGAATCGAAGTAATAAATAAATTTATGCTCCTCCGAAATCGTAGTAAAATATTTTTGAAGATTGAAATAAACATCACCGAATTCCGGGACGAAAAACTTAACAACTTTTTCTCCAAGTGTTTCCATGTGCAACTTGGTAATTGGAAATTTAGTTTTTATCTTTATAAAAAAATTAAAAATAAAATTAAACTTTTCACAAAATGCTGTACCCAACTAAGATCGAGAAAGTCGAAGAAAACAAACTAAAATTCACTTGGAATGACGGATATGAAAGCACATTTACATTGAAATTCCTGCGCGACAATTGTCCTTGTGCAACTTGTTCAACGGAAAGAGAGGAAGGTCAACTTGTAAAGTTGCCAGTTCCGGGCCAGTATGAAATAAAAGAAATAAATCTCGTCGGGAATTATGCTATTCAGATAACTTGGGGCGATGGGCATAACACGGGGATATATAGTTTCGATTACATAAGAAGTTTAAAAGAAGAGTAAAAAAGCGGTCCCGATATGGGACCGCTTATCTTTTTCAAATCAAATTTCCCTTTCAACAAGTTTTTTCTTCAATTGGGAGATATGCCAAGTGATGTTAATTTCCTTCGGACATGCTTGAACGCAGTGGAATATCGTATGACAACGCCATACCCCATCGGAAGTATCAATTATGTCAAGTCTCTCATCTGCTGCTTCATCGCGCGAGTCGAAGATAAATCTATAAGCTTTAAGCAATGCAGCGGGCCCAAGATAATTATCGTTCGACCATGTCGATGGGCAACTTGTCGTACAGCAAGCGCAAAGGATACATTTTGACGCTTCCATAATCAACTCAACATCTTCAGGGCTTTGCAGACGTTCTCGCTCAGGTGGTGGGGTTTTGGTGATTAGATAAGGTTTAACCGCTTCATATTTTTTCCAAAAGTCGGTGAAATCTGTTACAAGGTCCTTGATTATCGGCATCCCCGGCAATGGCTCTACAACGATGGGTTTTTTGTATGTTTTATCTATGTCTGAATAACCAAGGTCTTGCAAAAGGATTGAACATGCGAGCATATTTTTACCGTTTATCCTCATCCCATCTGAGCCACAAATTCCATGTAGACATGAGCGTCTAAAAGTTAAAGTCCCATCAATTTCATTTTTTATATAGTGAAGAACATCGATCACGCGGTCTTTGGGGTCCGCTTCGACTTGGTAATCTTTATAGTAAGGTTTGCTATCTGTTTCGGGGTTGAATCTGAAGATTCTAAAGGTTACCTTCATTTTTCAAACCTCATTTTTAGGTTTTTTTAATATTTTCTTTCCATCGGCGGAATTTTGGTGATGACAACAGGTTTATATTTTATGATCGGCTCTTTTTCTTCATTTTTATAAATAAGTGTATGCTTGAGCCAGTTTTGGTCATCACGGTTCGGATAATCTTCGCGATAATGAGCTCCTCTGCTTTCGGTCCTATTTAAAGCGCTATACGCGATCGCTTCCGCGGTGTCAAGCAAATTACCAAGTTCAATCGCCTCGATGAGGTCCGTGTTAAATCTTTTGCCCTTGTCGTCTATTTTAACCTCTTTATATCTCTCCTTTAACTCTTTAATCTTCTCAATCGCTTCTTTTATTCCATCAGCAGTTCTAAATACCGAAACTTTATCCATCATTATTTCTTGAAGTTCTCTTCTTATATGCGCAACTCTTTCTTTTCCATTGCTATTGAGCAATCTTTCAACCGTCTTTCTCGTCCATTCATCCGCATCTTTTGGAAGTGGGGCGAAATCATGTTCTTTGATATATTCAGCCATTTTCTTCCCACCGCGACGACCAAAGACAATTATATCAAGCAATGAATTCGTCCCAAGTCGATTTGCCCCATGAACAGAAACACAAGCGACTTCACCCGCAGCATAAAAACCTTCAACTTTAGTGCCTTTATCATCAATTACGACCTCAGCATCGACATTCGTCGGTATTCCGCCCATCGCATAGTGAGTTGTAGGTTGAACCGGAATCGGTTCTTTCAACGGGTCGACGCCGAGATAAATTCTCGCAAATCCAGTTATCTCAGGAAGTTTCTTATTAATAACTTCCGCACCGAGATGCGTCAGGTCGAGCAAAAGATAATAAGTTCCATCGGGTCCTTGAATTCCTCTGCCCTCGCGAATTTCCGTATACATCGCTCTTGAAATGACATCTCTTGGGGCAAGGTCTTTTATCGTCGGAGCATACTTCTCCATAAACCTTTCACCATACTTATTCCTTAGAATCCCACCTTCTCCCCTAGCAGCTTCTGAAATTAAAATTCCAAGCCTCCACAAACCAGTTGGATGGAATTGCACAAATTCCATATCCTCGAGCGGAATCCCTCTTCTATACGTAATCGCAAATCCATCGCCCGTTCCAACGACAGCGTTCGATGTTATCCTATAAACCCTGCCATATCCACCGGTTGCAAACATAACCGTCTTTGCGTGGAAAATGTGAATTTCGCCAGTTGCAATCTCAATCGCAACGACACCACGAACTATATTATCTTGAACGATTAAGTCAGTCACAAAAAATTCTGGGAAAAATTGAACTCCTCTTTTAATGCAATTTTCATAAAGTGTTTGCAACATCACATGTCCGGTTCTATCAGCTGAAAAACAAGCCCTTTTTACAGGGACTCTTTCACCAAATGGATTGTTTGGGTCTTTAGGCTTTGTATGCCCTCCGAATGGTCTTTGCGCGATTAATCCTTTCTCGTTTCTGGAAAATGGCATCCCCATATGTTCAAGTTCGATTATAGCCCTTATAGCATCTTGACACATTATCTCAATTGCGTCTTGGTCCCCAAGAAAATCGCTCCCTTTTACAGTATCAAAAAAGTGATATTCCCAAGAATCTTCCTCTTCATTTCCAAGTGCAGCGCAAACCCCACCTTGAGCTGTTCCTGTATGTGACCTTGTTGGGTAAACCTTTGTTAAAACAGCGCAAGAGTAACCTTCGGGGATTTCAAGTGCTGCGCGTAGACCCGCGCCCCCTGCGCCGACTATTACTGCATCAAATTGATGAATCATTTTTTACACCTTTTGAAATTTTGTTTTAAAAGTGCTTTAAAAATGCAATGCAGTGCTAACTCCAAGAACCCAAAATGCAATTCCAGATATAACGATTATTCCATAAAGCGTAACCGCAAGCCAATGGCTCATCTTGAAATCCCTCAAAATGGACCATATTCCATTCAATCCATGCCACAAACCCAAAGTTATAAAAGTAAGATAAAACATTTTCCAATAAACATTTGAAAACCTTGCAACAGATTGTTCATAGGAATGCCCAGTTTCAGGTGAATAATGCATCAAAATGTAATGTCCGACCATTGCAAAAATTAGAAAAATCCCCGTTATCCTTTGAAGGAGCCATCCAATTGAACCGCTTTTTCTTGAGCCGTAAAATTTGAATGCCATTAGAAACCTCCTAATTTGTTTTAAGTTTTAAATCAAACCCGCGAATGCTTGATGTATCTCATGGCTGAATATGAAATAACCCATAACCAAAAATACAATAATTCCTATTACCATAAGATAAGCAAAAGCCTTTTTGTGATAATAAGCTCCTTTGCCGAAATCGACAAGGACAATTCTTATACCGTTCAAAGTATGTGCAAGGACAAAAGCAAACAACAGCCACTCTAAAAACTTAAATAAAGGCGTTTGGAACAAAGCCATTTCTGCGTCAAAAGCTTCTTTTCCCTTTGTTAGCGTCGACAACGCATAAATATGAATGTAAATATAAGCGGTAAGAGCAATTCCAGATATTCTGTGTATAACCCACGCCCATCCCCCGGTCTCCTTTTTGTAGGAGGCAACAAGCTTAAAGTAACCTTCTTGTGTTTTTGCTACCTTCATGCAAGTGCTCCTAAGTATGTTTTTATTTTTCATTTTATAAGTTAAAAAAAAACAAAATTAATATCAACTTTCATTTCGAACTTTGAAAAATTTTGAAAAGTCACTGCTTTAAACTATCTTAACAATTGAAATAAAACTAACTTCAAAAGCTGAAAATGCCTGCTAAAGCAAGCCAAACCAAAGGAAAAGACAAACGACTTATCTCGATTGTGATACCTTTGTATAACGAGGTTGAATCACTTCCTGAACTCTATGCTCAAATAAAAGAAGTCGTAAAGTCAAATCGATATAATTATGAAATTATCTTTGTAGACGATGGTTCTGAAGATGGCTCCCTCGATGTTTTAAAAAAATTGAGACAGAACGATAAAAATGTGAAAATCATAAGTTTCAGAAGAAATTACGGTAAGTCAGCTGCGCTTGCGGTGGGATTTGAGCATGCAAACGGCGATGTTGTCATAACAATGGATGCGGATTTACAAGACGACCCACACGAAATCCCAAACCTACTCAAAAAACTCGACGAAGGCTTCGACCTTGTCTCTGGATGGAAAAAGAAAAGATATGACCCAATCTCAAAAACAATTCCATCAAAAATTTTCAACTTTGTCGTATCAACTTTGACGGGGATAAAAATCCATGACTTCAACTGCGGTTTAAAAGCTTATAAAAAATCCGTCACGCGCGATATCAAAGTTTACGGAGAACTCCATAGATATTTACCCGTCCTCGCACATTGGGCTGGTTATAAAATAGGCGAAGTTGTCGTTCAACACCATCCAAGAAAATATGGTAAGACAAAATTCGGTATAAGCAGATTTTTAAAAGGTTTTCTTGACCTTCTTACGGTTATGTTTACAACGAGATATTTTAAGCGACCGCTTCATTTATTCGGGACAGTTGGACTTTTGATTTTTCTACTTGGATTTGGGATAACTCTTTATCTTTCGCTTTTAAAAATAATTGAAAACATTTCTCTGAGCAATAGACCGCTCTTTATTCTTGGAGTTATGCTAACAATCGTTGGCGTTCAATTTATCTCTATTGGTTTACTCGGTGAAATGATATCCAAAGCTTACCAACACCTTGAAACATATTCGATTAAGGAAATATATCTTGATTAAACGATGAAGATAATAATCGTAGGTCCTGCTTATCCATATCGCGGTGGAATAGCCCACTACACTGGTTCTCTTTACAAAAGTTTTTTAAACAGGGGACACGAAGTTAAAATTTTCAACTTTAAAAGATTGTATCCAAAATTTTTATTCCCCGGAAAGACACAATTTGAAACATCCTCTCAAACAGAGGAAATAGCAAGCGAAAGAATTATCGACTCAATCAACCCGATAAATTGGCTTATCTCTGGCGTGAAAATTTCAAAAGAAAAACCTGATGCGGTTATTTTCAAGTACTGGCTTCCATTTTTCGCACCATGCTATGGTATAATCTCTCTCGTTATAAAAATCTTCTCAAACACGAAAATAATTTTCATCTGCCATAACATCATACCGCACGAGAAATTTCCGTTTGGAAACGTGCTAACAAAGTTTGCTTTTTCATTTGTAGATTATTTTATTGTGCAATCGGACGTGGTCGAAAAAGATTTGCTCAAGATAAAACCCAAAGCAAAGTATAAAAAAATTTTTCATCCAACTTATGAGATATTCGGTGAAGCAATTGATAAAAATGAAGCAAGAAAAATTCTTAGCCTCAAACCAGATGAAAGAGTTTTATTGTTCTTTGGATATATCAGACCGTATAAAGGGCTTGACCTTCTCTTGCGGTCGATGAAATACGTTCTGAGCAAATTTCCGGTTAAACTTCTTATCATAGGTGAGTTTTACGAAGACCCGAAGAAATACTATAAAATTATAGAGGAGGAAGGGATTTCCGACTTTGTCATTTTTAAAAGCGAGTATGTGCCAAACGAAGAGGTCAAAATTTATTTTTCCGCATCCGACCTTGTTGTACTGCCCTATATATCGGCTACACAAAGTGGAATTGTCCAATTGGCATATAATTTTAACAAGCCCGTTATTGTCACCAATGTTGGAGGACTTCCTGAGGTTGTGGCTGATGGAAAAACTGGTTTCGTTGTCGAAAAATCCCCCGAGAAATTGGCTGAGGCAATAATCAAATTTTTCGATGAAAATTTGGGCGAAACTTTCACTAAAAATATAAATGAAGTGAAGAAAAATTTTTTATGGGATAATCTTGTCATCGCAATAGAAGATATAAAAGTGGCGTAATCACAAAATCTTGTCCTCAACACAATTTCAGAAAACAAAAGGGGGCAATTTCTTGCCCCCTTATTTTATCACCTCAACAAAACCATCTTCTTTGTATCAACAAATGACTTACCCTCCCCAAACGCCTCCAACCTGTAAAAATATACACCACTTGACAACAAATTCCCAAACTCATCCCTACCATCCCAATCAAGCCTATATCTACCAGGACCTAAATCCCCCTCAACCAATGTCCTAACCTCTCGACCTAAAATGTCGTATACCTTCAACCTTACATTTGCCCTTTCAGGTAAATCAAAAACAATCTTAGTCCCTGGATTAAATGGATTCGGATAGTTCTGATATAACTCATACGTCCCTGGAATAATATCATCCCTTTCCACAGGTATCGAAGAAAGAACAACAATCTCCTTCGACACTGGACCCTCATTCCCTGAATGGTCAACCGCACTAACACGATAATAATACGTCTTCCCCTTTTGAACATTCTCATCCACAAATGTCTCTCTCCCAACCTCACCAACCTTTGTCGTAGAATCAGGATTAAAACCAGGCGCTTCAGACCTGTATACAACATAATAGTTCAAATCCTCATCCTCCACAGGGTCCCAAGAAAGAACAATATTTGACCCAACAACCCTACCTCTTACGTTTCTAACAGTGTCAGGTGCAAGATTATCAAGTGAATATCCACTGTCAGGAAGTGAACTTACAAAAATTGTGGGGTCAACTCCATGTGCAACTACTCTAAATACTGACCATCTCATCCCTTTAGTCTTTGTAGAATCGTAAATAGTTCCAGCAATTGCGCCATACAAAGGATCACCTGTTGCTGGAACTTCCCCAGCAAATGTCCATCCAATTAATCCACTTGCTGAATCCGAATCACGACGCCAAATGCTATATTTTGCAACAGGGTTTAAAGCTTGGCCATCGTTTGCTGATGCCCTCCACAAAATGAAAACTCTTCGACCATTATCATTAGGAACATCAAAAATCTTAACAATCCGAGGTGGCATAATTGTAGAAGTCTCAAACTTCAAAATAAAAGCATCATAATCTCCTCCTCCATATGTTCCCTGATAATATGCACCTCCACCTGGGTCATAGGTGGGAAAATCGGTTGAATTAGTCACTCCTGTTACAAAAACATTCCCCAAAACATCTGTTGTAATTGAATAGCCATCATCACTACCACTTCCTCCATAATATGTAGCCCATAGTCTTTGACCTATGTTTGTAAACTTTAAAATAAAAGCATCATAACCTCCTGCATTTGTTCCTTGAAAATATGCACCTCCACCTGGATTATAGGTTGGAAAATTAGTTGAATAAGTGGGTCCTGTTACAAAAACATTTCCTAAACCATCTGTTGTAATTGAACTGCCAAAATCATCACTACTTCCCCCATAATAAGTAGCCCAAAGTCTTTGTCCTATGTTTGTAAATTTTAAAATAAAGACATCCCGCCATCCTGTATATATTCCCTGATAATATGCACCTCCACCTGGATTATAGGTTGGAAAATCAGTTGAACGAGTATATCCTGTTACAAAAACATTTCCTGAAAAATCTGTTGCAATTGAATGGCCAAAATCATAATTACTTCCCCCATAATAGTAGCCCATAGTCTCTGCCCCATATTTGTAAACTTTAAAATAAAAATATCAGAAGCTCCTCCGCTTGTCCCCTGATAATAGGCACCTCCACCTGGATTATAAGTGGGAAAATTGGTTGAATTAGTCCATCCTGTTACAAAAACATTTCCTGAAACATCTGTTGTGATTGAATAGCCATAATCACTACCACTTCCTCAATATGTAGCCCATAGTCTTTGACCTGTATTTGTAAACTTTAAAATAAAAGCATCCTGATATCTTGCCTTTGTTCCTTGATAATATGCACCTCCACCAGGGTCATAGGTTGGAAAATCGGTTGAAAAAGTATACCCTGTTACAAAAACATTACCTGAAACATCTGTTGTAATTGAAGTGCCATAGTCATCATAATCTGCTCCTCCATAATACGTAGCCCAAAGAAGTGCAAGAGGTGGGTCAATTACAAGAACTTTATCACCATCCCAACCCCTTACATCATAACTCAATACTTCACCATCATACCTGTAAAACACTTCTACTTCATCACCCCCCGAACTCCCAACCAACAAACCATCCTCTATCCTCCCCAAAGGTGTCGAATAAACAACCTTCCTCCCTCCTTCAACTAACTCCACATCCGCCCACTTTACCTTTAACCTTATACCCCCAACATCTGCCCCAGGCTTTACTTCAAACTCATGATGCATTACTCCTTCATCATACCTCATACCCAATCAACCCCTGGATATACTTCCCTTATCCTCACCCTCCTGTATGTCATCACTCCAAGAACACCATCTGGACACGATGAAAGATAATAATTCGCATACCCAGGCAATGGCTCCTCATATTCAACATCAAATTGACTAACCCTACCTCCCAAAAGCTCAACATCTAATCTTGCATATTCAACCTTAGTCTCATCTTCAATCATTCCCTCCCTCAAAACAAAATCAAATCTTTCTCCCTTTCTCTCCTCTATCTTGTAAATAACATAGCTTACACCTCTTTCTGTTATGAATATCCCATATCCAGGGAGTTTTGCCCTGAAGAGGACATCGTTAACTTTCTTTCCTTCAAAATCTTGAACCTGTCCAAGATTTGGCTCAAAACCAACATAATCCCCAAGCCATCTGTTCACCTCCTCAGATGGAACTTGCCCCTTCAAGCTTGAAAGGAATATAAAGCTGATGAAAACAAAAAATAATTTTCTCATGGTTGCCTCCTTATTTTAAGTTTTTAAGGCAAACTTAAAATTTAAAGATTGCCACTCATCCATTCCCCCTCGAAAACACAAAATCAAAATCGAAAATTTAAATGAACAACTCTTTTATGTTACATCCCTGCAATGTGAATGTATAAAAAAATATTCTTTTTGTCAAGAGGCAGGAGTATTATCATTCCACCTCAACAGATTCTGTGCCTTTAATATCTATTTTAAAACCCCTTCGTAATGAGAAAATATAGAAGTGAACATCTTAAAGAACTTAACAGACAAAAAACCAACATCATAATTAAAGAACAAAAGGGGGCAATTTCTTGCCCCCTTATTTTATCACCTCAACAAAACCATCTTCTTCGTATCAACAAATGACTTACCCTCCCCCAATGCCTCCAACCTGTAAAAATATACACCACTTGACAATAAATTACCAAACTCATCTCTACCATCCCATTCAAACTCATATCTACCTGCTTCAAAATCTCCCTCAATCAATGTCTTAACCTCTCGACCTAAAATATCGTATACCTTTAACCTTACACTCGCCCTTTCAGGTAAATCAAAAACAATCTTTGTCCCAGGATTAAATGGATTTGGATAGTTTTGATGCAGTGAAAATTTTTCTGGTATCGTCGATTCACCTTTTACCACACCTGTAGAAGATGACCCACCAAATTTCAAAA
>JBEPZK010000011.1:0-52052 GCA_041640855.1 Candidatus Kryptoniota bacterium | reverse complement strand
AAATATTTGATGGTATTGAACTTATAGTCTCGGATGGACATACATTTGGTCAGCAACTTGTGAAGGTATCGGACGGAGAAAAGACAATCGTTTATTGTGGCGATTTAATTCCAACATCATCGCATATTCCAATTCCATATGTTATGGCTTACGACTTACAACCTTTGGTTACGATGGAGGAGAAGAAAAAACTTTTGAAAAAAGCGGTTGAAGAAAATTGGATTTTGTTCTTTGAGCACGACCCCTATGCGGATTGCGCCACCGTTAAAATGGGGAAAAAATACGTCGAACTCGAAAAGCGATTTAATCTCGATTAAACCATAACCCCGACAACTTTCACATTTAAAATTTTTGCGTCTACAATTTTATGTTTAATGCAAATGACTTGCGTGTTTTAACTCCCATAAAGCATAAGTAACACCAAAACCAGTGGTCAAAGGCTCGATATAAACGCAACAAACTTGTAAACTTTACATATCTCAAAAACAAAAAAGGGGCGATTAAAACCGCCCCTTGTGATAACTCTACTTCACCAAAACCATTTTCTTTGTCTCAACATAACCTCCTGCCTCAAAACGATAAATGTATACTCCACTTGACACCTCCTCACCCCTATCATCCCTGCCATCCCACACAACCCTATATCGACCACTTCTATATTCACCCTCAACAAGCTTCCTTACCTCCCGACCAAGCAAATCAAATATCTTAACACTAACCCTCGTATCAATTGGCAACTCAAACTCAATATACGTCAAAGGATTAAACGGATTTGG
This sequence comes from Candidatus Kryptoniota bacterium, assembly GCA_041640855.1. Lineage (GTDB taxonomy): Bacteria > Bacteroidota > Ignavibacteria > Kryptoniales > Kryptoniaceae > Kryptonium. The sequence goes on along the minus strand of JBEPZK010000011.1, from coordinate 51,276 downwards.
ATAGTTCTGATGCAACCTGTAAAAATTAACAACATCACTAACCCCATCCTCTACTCCGACAAGTAAATTTTTAATTATCAATAAACCATCTGAACCATCAGCAACATATGCATATGAACCACTCACCGCCACTCCATAAGCCAAACCAGGAGTATCATAAAATCCTACCTCTTGTGGATTTGTAGGATTGCTTATGTCTATTATCCGTAAACCTTCCCACCCATCAGCAACATATGCATATGAACCACTCACTGCTACTCCACGAGCATAACCAGGTGTATCATAAAACCCAACCTCTCGTGGATTTGAAAGATTGCTTATGTCTATTACCCGCAAACCTGAATCACCATCAGCAACATATGCATATGAACCACTTACTGCTACTCCAACAGCCCAACCAGGAGTATCATAAAATCCAACCTCTTGTGGATTTGTAGGATTGCTTATGTATATTATCCGTAAACCTGCGTTATAATCAGCAACATATGCGTATGAACCACTTACCGCTACTCCATGAGCATCACCAGGTGTATCATAAAATCCAACCTCTCGTGGATTTGTAGGATTGCTTACATCTATCACTCTCAAACCTGAACCACCATCAGCAACATATGCATATGAACCACTTATTGCTACTCCATAAGCCCAATCAGGTGTATCATAAAATCCAACCTCTTGTGGATTTGTCGGATTGCTTATGTCTATTATCAATAAACCTCCATACCCATAAGCAACATATGCATATGAACCGCTTACCGCTACTCTAACAGCATTACCATCAGGAGTATCATAAAATCCAACCTCTCGTGGATTTGTAGGATTGCTTATGTCTATTATCCGTAAACCTGCCCAACCATCAGCAACATATGCATATGAACTGCTTACCGCTACATCAACAGCATAACTACCAGGTGTGACATAAAATCCAACCTCTCGTGGATTTGCAGGATTGCTTACGTCTATTATCCGTAAACCTGAATCTCCATCAGCAACATATGCATATGAACCGCTTATTGCTACTCCAACAGCATAACCAGGTGTATCATAAAATCCAACTTCTCGTGGATTTGTAGAATCGCTTATGTCTATTATTCGCAATCCTGCCTCATAATCAGCAACATATGCATATGAACCACTTATTGCTACATCCTCTACAACCCCTGGTGTCATAACTTTTCCCAATCTCACTATATTTGATGGATTTGAAACATCACCAATTTCTAAATGTCCACCATTTCCAAAATAAACATAATTACCCGACACCGCAACTGTCAAACACCAACCCCCTGCCCATCGTCCAACCAATACCGCATTACTACTACCCTGACCAAACATTATACCAGAGACAAAAATTAACAAAAATAAAAACCTTAACCTCATGGCAATATCCCCCTTTTTGTTTTTACTTCTTACTTACCTATTTTTGTTTTTGTTCTTACTTTTTGCCTTCCACTCCCTGTTTTTCTCCCTCCTCAAACAAACATCAAAATCGAAAGATAATCATCTAATCCGCAAATAACTCAATCCTCAACCTCAATATAAAAAACCCTCTAAACTTTGTCAAGATACACAACCCAAATCTCAAAACTTCTCCCCCGCTTCGAAATCAAAAAGACCCAAATTAAACTTCACAACTCAAAAAACAACTTTAAAATCACTTCACAATCACCATCTTCTTCACATCTACAAAACTTCCAGCTCTCATCTTGTAAAAGTAAACACCACTTGACAAACCAGATGCATCAAATCTAACGCTATGTCTTCCAGCTTTCATCTCCTCATCCAACAATACCTTAACCTCTCGTCCCAAAATATCATAAACCACAATTCTAACCCTGTCATCCTTGGGCAAATCAAATCTAATAGTCGTCATAGGATTGAAAGGATTCGGATAATTCTGATATAAAGCATAATCCCTCGGCAAAGAAATATGCTTTAAAACGTAAAAACTTTTAACCAACTCCTTTATCTCACCATCCTTAAAACCAAAACCTCTAAATCTTATCAAAACACTATCCCCAGAATCAAAACCTCTAAACCTAACCTTGAACAATTCACCCCCAAACTCCTCCACCCCTCCAAACTTTGAATAGTCAAACCATAAAACATCATCTCTAAAATAAACTAAACTCAAACCATCCCTCAAAACATAAAAAGTATCTATCGAAACCCCAAAACCTCTGACCTCAAAACCATATGAGATAAACGAACCCCTGTACTCAGGCTTGAAAACAAACTCATCACCAACCTCTAAAACTTTTAAATCATCGAAATCATCAGAAAATGAAATCTTCGGCAAACCACTTATGTGAGAATAATCCCACATACTGACAAAAACATGTAAATCATCAACATTTAAAAGACTATCCCCTAAAACAAGGACATAAGGTATTTTACCCTCGTAAGGATAAAAATCGCAAAAAACAAAATCACTAAAGCTCCAACTCTTGACAAAAAAGCCAACATCATAAGCGTCTATAGCGCCATCAAAATTATAATCACCTAAACCAGGCATCTTCAAACTATAGCTTGATGAACTGAAATTCCCAAACCTATCATAAACTTTTAAAGCAAAATTATAAGTCCCTGAAGTTTTAAGACCTTTTATAAAAATGCTATCAACCACGGTCTCAAAACATAAGCTATCAACACAAACTTCATATCTCAATGGCTCACTGATGTCCAAAGCTCTATCCCAATAAAGCGAAACGCCTTTAAAACCATAAAAACTATATCTCTTAACCCCACCAAACCTCGGACCAAGATTGTCAACGCCAACACCAGAAATAGTATAATCATAAACAAAACCACCAAAACTTAAAATAAATTTAACCCTGACATCAGAAGACTCAAAATTTGGCAAATCTTTTGAACTATCCCAATAAATCGTATCCAAAACATCTCCAGTTATACGGTTGAGATTTCCCGAGAAATTTGAACTTTGTTTCCAGTTCAAACCACCATCAATTGAATACATAAAGCCAGTGAAATCAAGCGTGCCTTCGATATTTAACCTGTATATAAACTTCACAATGCCTGATTGAACATCGTTATATTCGGTTATCTTTATTAAATACGCCCCCCTCAAACCTATCACCAAACTATCATTCAAAGCATCACTTAATATTACCATACGACCAAAATAAATACCATTCTCCGAAGGGGCAAATTTCACCCTAAAATTAAAACTATCACCAGGAGCTATGTATCTTAACGTGTCCAAAGCATAAAAAGGCGGGTCAACCCTAATACTTAAAACCTTAACAGTGTCAAAATCACCAACATTATAAAACTTAACGCTCGAAACAGAAAAACTATCCGTAACTAAACCAAAATCAAGTGTATCAAACAAACTCAAAATGTATGGCCTCCTCCCTCCCCTCCCTTTCAAGCTTATCTTAACAATAGGCATATTCCTTGAATTATTACTCAAATAACATGTGTCTACCCTAACACCCCTTTCAAACGCCCTGTAAGAAAACCTCAAATAAACTGAATCACCACCAAGAACACCCATCGGCAAACTATCCAAAATAGCAAAACTACTATCCGCAATAACCGCAGAATTTATATAAAGCGTATCCAACCCTACATTCTTGACAAGCACAGAATCCAACTTAAACTCACCTACATAAACATCACCAAAATCTATATCAAACCTGCTTAAACTTATTGACGGTAATTTCACTTGAATTATCGATAAACCACCTTCCCAATCAGCAACATATGCATATGAACCACTTACTGCTACTCCATAAGCATAACCAGGCGTATCGTAAAACCCAACCTCACGTGGATTCGTCGGATTGCTTATGTCTATTATCCGCAAACCTTTGTCCTCATCAGCAACATATGCATATGAACCACTTACTGCTACTCCATAAGCATAACCAGGTGTATTATAAAATCCAACCTCACTCGGATTTGTCGGATTGCTTATGTCTATTATTCGCAAACCCGCCCAATCATCAGCAACATATGCATATGAACCACTTATTGATACTCCACGAGCAGAACCAGGTGTAACATAAAATCCAACCTCAATTGGATTTGTCGGATTGCTTATGTCTATTATCCGCAAACCTTCCCACCAATCAGCAACATATGCATATGAACCACTCAATGCTACCCTAACAGCATAACCAGGTGTATCATAAAATCCAACCTCAATTGGATTTGTTGGATTGCTTATGTCTATTATTCGCAAACCTACCGCATCAGCAACATATGCATATGAACCACTTACTGCTACTCCATAAGCATAACCAGGTGTATCGTAAAATCCAACCTCACGTGGATTCGTCGGATTGCTTATATCTATTATCCGCAAACCTATATCCCCATCAGCAACATATGCGTATGAACCACTTACTGTTACTCCTTCAGCAGAACCGGGTGTATCATAAAATCCAACCTCAATTGGATTTGTCGGATTGTTTACGTCTATTATTCGCAAACCTTCCCTATCAACAACATATGCATACGAACCACTTATTGCTACTCTAACATCCCAACCAGGTGTATCATAAAATCCAACTTCACGTGGATTCGTCGGATTGCTTATGTCTATTATCCGTAAACCTGAACCCCCTGCAGCAACATATGCATATGAACCGCTCACCGCTACTCCTCCAACCCAACCAGGTGTAACATAAAATCCAACCTCTTGTGGATTTGTCGGATTGCTTACGTCTATTACCCGTAAACCTCCTTCCCAACCATCAGCAACATATGCATATGAACCACTTATTGCTATTTCAATTACAATCCCAGGTGTAACAACTCTACCCAACCTCACAGGATTCGAAGGATTTGAAACATCGAAAATTTCCAAATATCCACCGCTCCCAAAATAAACATAATTACCTGATACTGCAACCGCATAACATGGACCTCCTCCCCATCGACCAACCAAAACCGCATTACTACTATCCTGACCAAACAATACATCACAAAAACAGACAAAAATTAACAAAAATAAAAACCTTAACTTCATAACAATACCCTACTTTTGTTTTTCACCTTCCACACTAACCAAACAAAGAAATCAAACAAAAGAAAAACAAAACTTGTACAAAACATAAACAATCCAACTCTCGCAGCCATAATATAAAAAACCCTTTAAACCTCGTCAAGACCTCTTTCTTTGTTAAATTCATTTCCAAGGTAATAACCATCGAAAAGCTCACTGCTAACCTAAATATATTATTTAACTTCCACATAAGCTCCCGGTGTTTCAAGGACGTTGATTTTGTTTCCGGATTCATCTCGCAAATCGATGTCCTTTAATCTGATATATCCTATCCCCTTGCTCGACGCTTTAAAGCTTAACTTTATTATTTCGCCGCTTCCAGATAAAGATAAAACCGCTGAATTCAAAGCGAGGACTCCCGTCGTAACCTCAAAACTTCCTTTGGTATTTGCCTGATTTATAATATCGGTGAGGCTGAAATCTGGGACTATTATCTGTCCAAGCCCTGATGAGCTGACAAAATCACCATTTCTAACCGATACAAGTGAAATCTTAGATTTATCAAACTCTACACGAAAGCTCCCAGTTTTAAATTTCGAAATATCTTCAATCCAAACCTGTACGGTGAATTCACTTCCTTGTTGAACTAAATTTTTCAACTTGTAAAGTTTTAAAGTTGGTCCTTTAACCGCATCAACTCTAAAATTTCTCGAAACACTCCTTATATCATTCCCCCCTCGATATCTCGTCTCTATTTCAAATCTATATGAAGCATCATCAAGATAATCAAATCGAGCGCTTGTTGAGGTTCCCCAACTTGACCACTCATCTGAATATCCATAAAGCCTGTATCTAAACTCGTTTAAACCAGGTTTATTCCCACTCCAGGTAAATGTCACCTCAGTCGAATTAATTTGTTCGTTCTCAGCTGGACCTGATGTAATCATAACAGATGGTGGCTCATAAGCCTCGCTTTCAGGGTCAAGCGGATTCTTAAATTCACCAACACAGGAGATCATTAAAAACAAAAGCAGGGGAAAAAGAACAAACCTCATATTTTACCCCCTCTAAATTTTCATTTTTATCCCGACCATTGCGACTTTATAATTTGAATCTAGGACTTTTATATCAAGCGAAACCTTCTCTTTAAATTTTAACTCTCGATAAATATCATCGTAGCTTACCTCTCTTATGAAATTATAAACTGTTAAGCCAACGAAAACAGCAGTTAAACCTATCGAAATATTTCTCCACCTCACAATCCTTTTATAATCCTCCTTGTATTTCTTGATCAACTCAAGCTCAACCGCATCGTTATACTTTTTATAAGCATCGACAGCCTTCATATGTAAAAATATAGACACTCCCCCAGAAATAGCTGTCAACCCGAGCCCAGCATAAGTTAAATTTCTTTTTAAATTTAACCTCTGTGTGTAAATCCTCATAGCTTTCGTCTCAATTGTCTCTTCAAGTTTGAAACTTCTCTTTATCCTTTCGCTTCTTAAAACATTCAACTTAAAATCTATCTTTTTATATCCTTGCTTAACAAGGCTTATCTCATTTTGACCGTATGGCAACTTCACTGTTGTAGGTGTGGTTCCAGCAGGATTTCCATTTACAAATACCCTAGCATCTGCAGGTTCCGTTTGAATCTCAACCAAAGCAAATATAGGTTTAAGCTCAAAACCCACATCCATATCTTTATCTAAAACCAGAACCTTCTCCTGAGATTCATAACCCTCCCTTTCAACTCTCAAATTGACACTCCCCTTTTTCATCTCAACAGTAAACGAACCACTGCCGATATATTCATCATTTGCAAAAACTTTTGCATCGGATGGCTCAACCTTTATATTGACATTAAAATACATCCTCTCAAGATTAAGTGAAATCGTCTGCTCTTTACCTCCGGATACATAAGCCATACCCGAAGCGGAGGCATATTTTTCTCTTCTTAATTCAACTTTATAACGCCCAGGTTTTAAATCAACTACAAATTTCCCATCTTTAATTTTTCCATAATTTCGATCGTTTATGTAGACATCAGCATCATCAACGTTCGAAAGTATAGTAAGCTTGCCCATTTTCAAAGTGGTTTCGATAAAAACTTCAGCAGTCTCAGCCTCAGGAATATTAACACTCGCAATCCCCTCCTCTTCATCACCCTTGACCTCTATTATTCTAACCCCAGGTCTAACCTTAACTCCACTTAATCTGCCCCGATCTAGCTTGCCAATAAATTGGCCATCAATATAGACTTCGCCATCTAAAGCACTTGACCTTATACTCAAATTCACAAACAACTCCTTAAGCTCAAAAGAAAATCTCTTATCTCCTAAAGCTCCAACTTCTATCTGTTCAACCCTCTTAACATAACCCGGCTTTGAAATCTCAACCATATACCTACCCGGCTTCAACATAACACTAACAGGTGTCACACCGACTACCTCATCATTAATCTTAATCTGCGAACCTACAGGATTTGAAACAAACTCAACAGAAACCTCAGGGGCTTCAAAAGGTATGAATACAAAATCACCACCCATATCCCCAGCAAGTATTCCATACTCGGGCGTTTGGGTCCTATTAGACTCAGCAGTGACTCTCGGAGACACATACTCATTTATCTCGCCACTTGTTATTACCCCATCTCCATTCAAATCTGCATTCATGCTCTCAAGTCCATCAATAAGATAATAAGTGAAAACACTATGCCCACCAGGACCGGTGTCAAGCACAACTTGATCTCTGCCACCAGCGGTTAATGCCTTTCTAGCTCTCCGAGTTGAAATAACCCTGACATAATCAACAGCCTGGGAAGAAATAGGCGCAGCTCTGCCAAATATCAACCCACCATAACACGCATCCATTATGTAAAAGACATGCTTCGCCCTTATCAACTGGCTTATTTCGTTTAATTGATCGGTCGATATACAAGTTGTTATCAACTCCTTATCCGAACCATCATAAGGCAAAATGTAACCCTTTTCCCTCCCATCGGGAAGAGAAACAGTTATACCATGACCAGCGAAGAAAAACAAAACCCTGTCTTCAACATCAGCAGACCTTAACTTGTCAAAAGCCTTCATTATGTTTTCCTTTGTAGCCTCATCATCATAAAGCTGTATGACATTTTCCGGTTTAAAACCATACCTTTCGATAAGCAACTTAGCAAAAGCTTTCCCATCCGAGACAGCATATTTTAGCTTTGGCGCATAAAGATAATTATTTATCCCTATGACAAGAGCCCATGATTCACGATAAAACTCCGAAAGTTTTTTCTTCCCCTCCTCCCTTAAGCCTATACCCCTTTCCTGAGTGGAAACAAAAACTGTTGAAAAAATAAATAAAACCAGAAGAAAAGCGATCTTTCTCATCGCGAAACCTCCTATTTTTTCTCTCAGCGAAAAAATATAAAAAAATCGAATCAATGTCAAGCTTTACGAATTTTATCCTCCATATTATATTTTTCTCCCCCAAATAATCACCACTACCCTTTTAAACCTTTTAAATCTAATAAACAAAAGATTTTTACTTTTTTACTTTCTTACCTTTCTCGCAGCGTTGAAGAAAATTGGATTTTGTTCTTCGAGCACGACCCTTATGCGGATTGCGCCACCGTTAAAATGGGGAAAAAATACGTCGAACTCGAAAAGCGATTTAATCTTGATTAAATCATATTCCAGTGATAAGTATGAAAACACCTGTCAATGCAATCACAACCCCAGCTATTGTATGTGAATATCTTTCAAGCGTCTCAAGTTTTACAAGTTGAACTCCAAGATATCCCAACAAAGCTTGCGCTATCATCATAATCCATGTCACAACGCTGAAAACAATTGTAACCGTAAGGATGCCAACAAGTTTATATTTAAGAGAGATGAAAAATAATGGTATCAAAGGCTCGCATGGACCCAAAACGAAGACAGCAAATAAAGTCCAAACCGTGACAACTTTCGCGTTTAAAATTTTCTCGTCCACAATTTCATGTCTATGTGGATGCCTTGCGTGTTTTAACCCCCATAAAGCATAAGCAACGCCAAAACCAATCAAAAGCCAAAGACCGACATCACCCCTCAAAGCCTCAAACCCTTGAAGCTTGCTCAATTCCATACCGATGAATAAACCGATAAAACCAATCAAAACAGACGAACCAACATGTCCAAGCCCGGCAACGAAAGTAACAAAAACCAATCTTTTAATCGACCATTTCCTCGCCCTCCCAATCACAACAAAAGGAAGCCAATGGTCAGGAGCCAAAGCATGGAGAAAAGCTATAGACGCAGTGCTTACAATCAAAGTAAAAAAAGAAATATCGGACATTTTATATTCCTCACTTTGTTTTAACCCAAGTTATTAACTCTTTCAAACTTGGAAACTTCCCATAACTTAAAATCGCTATTCTGAAAATTCTCCCCGCAACCCAAATCATCCCAACGATTGAAATGGCAAGAATAAACATAGTCCCGACGATTTCCCAAAGTGAAGGCATCTTTATCGGAATTCGGGCAACCATAAGCGAAGGTGTGAAAAGCGGAATAAAAGATAAAACTTTTATCAAATAGAAATCAGGATTTTGCATAATAAAAAATGAAAATGCAATTGGGAAAACAAGAATTATGCTTACATACCCAGCCACCTGCTGTGCTTCATATTCAGAGTTCACAGGCGCACCTATAGCAACGAAAAGCGCAGAATAAAAAAGATAACCAAGGATAAAATAAATCAAGGAAATCAACAATACTTCTAAATTTATCATTGGAAGTGCGAAACCTGAGAGGAAATAAAAACCAACCAAAGCCCAAATGAACATTTGCGTTAAACCCACAAAACCAAGCCCGATGATTTTCCCCGCCATAAGTTGATTTGCGGTGCATGATGATAAAAGAACCTCAACTACGCGATTTGACTTCTCCTCAACAACGCTCCTTATTAGCATCTGCCCTCCGGTGAGAATAAGCACCATAAGAGCGATAATAAAGATATAAGAGCTGAAAAATACGCCGAGGAAATCTGTTTTCTCTTCCTCGCCTCTTTTCGAAATTTTTATAGTTGTAAACTTAACGGATTTTATTATTTGTGATAATTTATCTCGACCAACCCCATATTTTTCAAGTTTTGCACCGATGACGATTTCTTGCAAAGTGCCCCTGAATCTCTCGATGTCCCTTATATTGCCGACATTTTGTCCAATGTAGAGAAAGTTTAAGCTATCCTCAAAGTTTTTAGGTATAATCAAATATGCTTCGAATTCTCCTTTGATAACGCGTTTGTTGATGGATTGTTTTATCTCGTCTATATCGTTCGAAGAGGTCTCAATTTTAACAAGAATATAATTTGGTTTACCATCTGGAAGTTTAAACTCTTCATGCACTTTTCTGTAAAATTCATCGAAAATCCAACCCGTTAAATCGATGACTCCGATGGTCCTTTGTTTTGTATCCATTTTTTCAGCGAGATTTCCGAGGTAGATGAAGCCAAACATAAAAATTGGCATAAGCACAATTGAAATTAAAAATGCTTTCGTTCTAACCTTCGTTATATACTCCCACCATGCTATCGTTAAAATTTTCCTCATAAAAAACCCAAAAATGTTTTCAATCTTTTTTACAAAAATAAAAAACAGATTTCTCTCTTTCAAACTTTTAATCGCTCACCATCCCGAACCTATGCGGATGCTAAAGCCATACATAGGCAGGGCGATCTTTACAATTCAAAAGACACATATCGATATCATAAGACAGAAATAGGAATTTGAGCAATTGACCCCCTTGGAAAGCTAAGATTATATCATTTTTGACAACTCTTTTAAAAACTTTTTATCTTGTTGTTTAAATAAAAATGCTTTCCTCAAGCAAGTTTTCTTTATATCCACGCCATTAAATTTATCGCCATTTTCAATACTTCAAATTTCCTTCTTTTGCAAATTCTTCTATCAATTTGCGCTGACGCTCATTTATCTTTTCTGGGATTTCAACTTTAACAGTAACATACATATCCCCAACGCTTCCACCTGTTTTAACGCCAAGGCCACGCAATCTGAATGTTGTCCCGCTTTGCGTTCCCGGTGGAATCTTCAACTCAACTTTATTTCCATAGATAGTCTTTATTCTCATCTTGCTTCCAAGAATTGCCTGAGCGATGTTTATCGGAATCTCTACATAGATATCGTTTCCTTTGCGTTTAAAGAATCTATCATCTTGAACTCTCACATGGACATAAAGGTCACCGCTTGGTCCGCCGTTAATTCCGGGTTCGCCTTCACCTCTAATTCTAAGCGTTGTCCCCGAATCTATTCCTTCTGGGATTTTAATTTTTATCTTTTTCACGGTTTGAACTTGTCCAGTCCCGCCGCAGTTGTAGCAGACCTCCGATATTATCTTCCCACGACCATAACATCTCGGGCAAGGCCTTGAAAAAGCAAACATACCTTTAACATCAGAAACTGTTCCACTTCCACCACAAACAGGACAAGTGCTTATCTTTGCCCCCGGCTTTGCTCCAGTTCCACCGCAAACGTTGCAAACTTCTTTTTTGGGAACATCAACATAAACTTCTCCTCCATGAATTGAGGTTTGGAAAGGAATTTCGACTTCGATATTTATATCTTCGCCTTTAACAGCGCCTCTTCTGCTTCGTCTGAAGAATTCACCGCGGTCGAAAAATTGATTAAACAAATCCTCAAGGAAAGAATCACCGAAGTCGAAATTAAATCCCTCGCCAAATCCCGTGCGGAAATTCGAAAACAAATCTTCGTAGTTAAATCCTGCTCCTGTCCCCGCTCCAACGCCAAACTTTCTGAGTTGGTCGTATTGCTTCCTTTTCTCTGGGTCAGAAAGAACGCTATACGCCTCATTAATCTCCTTGAATTTCTCCTCCGCTTGTTTATCGCCAGGATTTCTATCAGGATGATATTTCATCGCGAGCTTTTTATACGCTTGCTTAATTTCCTCCTGAGTTGCGTTTTCACTCACGCCAAGTATTTTATAATAATCTTTCATAGATTCCCACCTCGATTTTAATAAACAAAAAGCGAATCATCCCAAAATTTCATAGAATGATTCGCTTTCTTTAAATCGAACAAGGCGAGAAATTTAAAAATCAAACTTCTTCAACAACTTCTTCTTTTCTCTTTTTAATCGCTATCTCAAGAACTTCGTCCATCTCTTTCACAAAGTAAAACTCCATCTCATCTCTCACCTGTTGCGGTATCTCCTCGATGTCCGGCTTATTTTTATCTGGAAGTATGACTTTTTTGATGCCTGCTCTATGAGCTGCGAGAATTTTCTCCTTTATCCCACCAACTGGCAAAACAGCGCCTCGCAGTGTGATTTCACCGGTCATAGCTATATCATTACAAACAATTCTCTCAGTAAGCAAAGAATATAAAGCGGTCAATATCGTAACCCCTGCAGAAGGTCCATCTTTTGGAATCGCTCCCGACGGGACATGGATATGGATATCATACTTTTCTTTGAAATCTGGGTCAATTCCAAACTCCTCAGCTTTAGAAGCAATATAGCTCAATGCAATATGTGCGGACTCCTTCATCACATCACCAAGTTGTCCTGTAAGTTGTAATGCTCCTTTACCTTTCATCTTCGTTGCTTCAACGAACAAAATTTCACCACCTACAGGCGTCCATGCAAGTCCGGTCGCAATTCCTGGTTTGTTAATTCTTTCTGCGACTTCGTGATAATATTTCGGTTGTCCAAGATATTTCGGGAGAACATCCGCGGTTATCGTCACAGGTTCAGTCTTCCCCATAGCGACGTCTTTTGCAACGCCTCTGCAAACATCTGCAATCCTTCGCTCAAGGTTTCTAACGCCAGCCTCACGAGTGTAGGAGTTTATTATCTTTCTCAGAGCCTCGTCTTCAAATTTTATCATATCATCCGTAAGCCCGTGCGCTTTGATTTGCTTAGGCACAAGGAAATACTTCGCGATGTTAAGTTTTTCCTCTTCAATGTAACTCGGTATTTCAATTATCTCCATCCTATCTCTAAGAGCTGGTGGAATTGGTTCAACCATATTTGCAGTTGCAATAAACATAACCTTGGAAAGGTCAAATGGGACTTCGATATAATGGTCGCTAAACGAATGATTCTGTTCGGGGTCAAGAACTTCAAGTAGCGCAGCTGCTGGGTCGCCCCTGAAATCAGCCCCGATTTTATCGACCTCATCAAGCATAAAGACGGGATTATTCGAACCAGCCTTTCTAATACCTTGAATTATTCTTCCAGGCAAAGCACCGATGTAAGTTCTTCGATGCCCTCTTATCTCCGCTTCGTCATGGACTCCGCCGAGCGAGATTCTTACAAACTTTCTCCCGAGAGCCTCAGCTATAGACCTACCAAGCGAAGTTTTCCCAACGCCTGGAGGACCTACAAAGCAAAGTATCGGACCGCGCATATCGTTTTTCAATTTTCTAACAGCAAGATACTCCAAAATTCTCTTCTTTACCTTCTCAAGCCCATAGTGGTCACGATCAAGTATTTCTTCCGCCTTCTTTATATCGAGATTATCCTCCGTCGATATGCTCCAAGGCAATTCTATCAACCAATCGAGATAAGTTCTTGAAACTGTATATTCAGCGGATGATGGATGCATCCTTGACAATCGGTCAAGTTCTTTAAGTGCGACTTTTCTCGCCTCTTCAGGCATATTGGCTTTTTCAATTTTCTCCCTCAATTCTCTAATTTCTGCGCCTTCTTCGTCCTCTCCAAGTTCTCGCTTTATAGCCTTCAACTGCTCCCTAAGGAAATACTCTCTCTGATTTTTTGTGATTTCATCTTGAACCTCAGCCTGAATCTTGTTCCCGAGCTCAAGCCTTTGTGCATGGCGATTCAAAATAAAATGACATTTCTTCATCCTCTCCTTTATATTCACCTGCTCAAGTATCTCCTGCTTTTCTGCGACAGAAATGTTCAAAATCGAACCCACGATATCTGGTAAGGCAAACAAGTCATCTGTACCACTAACCATATTCGCCTGCTCAGGGGTCAAATCAGGCGAAAGTTCAACCACCTTTTTAAAGACATTTTTTATCGCAACTGCAATAGCCTCAACCTCAAGGTCAATTTCTCCCTCATCATCAACTTGCTGAATTATCCCTTTCAAATATGGTTCCTGCTGTATGAACGAAAGAATCTTAGCACGATGTAAACCTTGGACGAAAACACTTTTCGAACCATCCGGAAGGTTGTAGACTTTAAGAATTTTCGCAACCGTTCCAAAATGATAAATATCATCCGGTGTGGGTTTTTCTATCTGAGGTTCCTTTTGCGCTACGATTAATATCGATTCGCCGGTTTTTGAGACATCCTCAATTAATTTTATTGTGCTTTCCCTTCCAACAGAAAGAGGCATAAATTGCTTCGGGAAAAACACCGAATTTCTCAAAGGCAAAATCGCCATTGCCTCAGGTATGTGAATATGTGTCTCCGGTTTCGTCGTATATTTGAGTTCTTCTCCCATAGTTCTTTTCAATTTTTTGTTTATAAAAATTAACTAACATAACCGCATAACTATATCCATTAAAACATCTTTATGCCTTACTTCATCCTCAGCAATTTCACGCAACAATTTTTTTATATCCTCGTTTTCAATTCGATTGATTTGAGCGATATAATCTTCGTAAATCTCTTTGTCAAACTCAAGGTCTGCGACCAATTTTCTAAACCCTTTCTCGCTGTGTATTGACGATGTTTTGATATCGTAAATCTTCGGGCTCGGGCTTATCGTTCCACCAAGCTCGATAATTTTTTGTTTTAATTTTTCAGCGTGGGTTTTCTCTTCCTCCGCAAGTTTTTTCAATCTCTCCCTTAAAAAATCAAACGGAATCATCTCCGCATGCTCGTCCATCATCTTTGCAATAGCAAGTTCTTTTGAATAACTCTCGTTTAAAATTTTCAACAATTCCTCTTTTTCAGAAAGATAAGGCATTAAAAGGTTCTTTAAAATTTTTCCCAAACCTTTTTTCGCTTCTCGTTCTTCGAACCTCATTTTCAAAACTCCTTTTTTTATAAATTTAAAAAAATCCCGCCAAAATGGCGGGATTTCCAAGTTTAGCCAACTTTAACTTCAATTTCTTTAGCCTTTGCCTCTTCAACTTTTGGAAGCTTTATCGTTAAAACACCATCTTTAAATTTAGCTTCAACCTTATCGACTTTCACAGCACCGGGCAATACAAGCGTCCTGCTAAACGAGCCATAAACTCTCTCAATTCTATGGAAGTTTTCATTTTTTGTCTCTTTTTCTTGTTTCTTCTCTCCGCTTATGGTGAGGACATTATCTTTAATCGTGACCTTTATATCATCCTTGCTCACACCTGGAACCTCAGCTCTTACGATATATTCATCGTCAGTTTCAGATAGATCAACTCTTGGATTCCATGTAGCTAATCTAACTTCCTCATCTTCCTCAAATCCACGGAAGAATCTGTCAAACATTCTATTTATTTCTCTTTGAAGGTCAAAGATTTCGGCTGCAAGGTCTCTTACTGGACTCCATTTAATGAGTGCCATAGTCCCCACCTCCTTTTTGTTTTTATTCTATTTTAATTTCGATTTCTTTGCTCTTTTCACTCTTTCCAAGTTTCAAGACCAAGACGCCGTTCGTAAGCTTCGCATCGATTTTATCTCTATCGATGTCGCCTGATAGAACAAACTCTCTTACATACTCACCTTTAGCAATTTCATTTAACAACATCTCATCACCCTTTGAAACGGGCAAGTCAAACTTACCGCGAACGACAAGCGAATCGCCGACAACTTTTATGTTCAAATTCTCCTTCGTAACCCCGGGCATATCAAGAAAGAGTATGTACGAATCAGGAGTTTCATACATATCGACAGGAGGCATGATGTATTTTCTCAAACTCTCATTTCTAATTATAGCTCTGCTTCTTTTCATACGACATCACCTCCTTATTTTTTATTCAACGCTAACTTGAATTTCTTTTTCTTTGAATTCTTCTTTCTTCGGAAGTGTTATCTTCAAAATCCCATCCTTATATTCAGCGCTAACCTTGTTCACATCAACTGGATAAGGCAACCTCACGCTTCTCATAAATTTGCTAAATTCCCTCTCACGGATAATGCAATTGGCTTTCTCGGGAAGTTCGGGTTCTTTTCTCTCACCGGAAATTGTAAGGACATCGTTGTGGATTTTAACCTTGATATCGTCCTTGTTTATGCCAGGTATTTCCGCATAAACCAAAATCGCATCATTTGTATCAATCATATCAATCAATGGATATTCATAGGTAACTCCCACATTTCCAAAGAAATCGTTGAACATTTTATTAATTTCTCTTTCGAGCATTTCTATTTCTTTGAATGGCGAATATCTCATCAACATAGCTTATCACCTCCTGATTTAAGTTTTTATTTTTTAGTTTCCATTAGGTTTTACATTTCAAAATGTGTGCCAGAGGAAAGGATTTAAAATCAATCGGAAATGTTTATTCAACCGTTGTCAAACTTTCAGAATCACTTTGCAACTTTGTTCATTTGATGTCAAAGTGTCAATTTTGTGTGAATTTACTTCAAATTGTGAATTCGAAAATTTATTTTTATATTCTACAAAAAAATTTGAAGCAGAAGGAAGTGAAACTCAAGGGTTTCAAAAATCTAGCTATATTTGTATTTTCATTTGTAGCTCTAATTTTGATTACAGATAAAATAGTGATGCCTCTTTACGTTCGTTCTATCAAATCGATCGAGATGCCGAATTTGATTGGAAAAAAACTTGAAGATGCAAAGAAAATACTCGATTCTTTAAATCTCAAACTTGAAGCGGTGACCGAAAGACACGATGCGAGATTTCCCGTTGGATATGTCATAACTCAGAATCCAAGACCTGGAGCTAAAATAAAAGAGGGAAGGCGAGTTTATCTTACGGTTAGCTCTGGGGAGCAAAAAATTGAAGTTCCATCTCTAATTGGAAAATCTGTGAGAGATGCAAGGTTGACACTCGAAAAATATGGATTGCGCCTTGGCGATATAGAATATGAGTTTTCAGATGATGTCCCTGAAGGGGCGATAATTTCCCAATCAATCCCGGAAAAAACAACTGTTCCTAGTGGAACGCCGATTTCAATTGTCGTGAGCATCGGAAGTGCTGAAGGTAAAACACAGGTGCCAAACCTAGTTGGTCTTCCTCTTTCAAAGGTTGAACAAGTCTTAAACGGAGCTGGGCTTAGACTTGGGAAGGTAATTTACGAGCCGAGCGCAAATGTTTTACCTAATACGGTCATCGAACAATTCCCAAGAGCAGGGTTTTATATTCAAAAAGGCTCAAGCGTCGATGTATTTGTAGCAAAAGAACTTCCAGCAAAAGAACAAAATTATTGATGCGCCATGTTTAAATTAGCTCCATCGCTACTTTCCGCCGATTTTTCTGATTTGAAAAATGAAATCAAAAAAGCTGAAGAAGGTGGCGCGGATTTATTCCACCTCGATATAATGGATGGACATTTCGTGCCTAATCTAACATTTGGTCCAATGATAGTTAAAGCGATAAGAAAACTAACACATCTTCCCTTGGACTCTCATCTTATGATATCAAACCCAGACCAATATATCGAAGAATTTAGAAATGCTGGGTCGGATATAATCACTGTCCATTTTGAAGCCTGCACTCATTTGCACAGGACGATAATGAAGATAAAAGAAACAGGAGCGAAGGCTGGGGTCTCAATAAATCCAGCTACGCCGGTTAATGTGCTCGAAGAAATTATCGACTATGTTGATATATTGTTGATAATGTCTGTAAATCCGGGATTTGGCGGGCAAAAGTTTATCGAAAACGCGATAAGAAAAATCATCCAAGCGAAAAAAATTATCACAGAAAGAAATCTTGATGTCGAAATAGAGGTTGACGGCGGAATTGACCTCAATAATGTTGAATTTTTGCTTGAAGCAGGCGCGGATATAATCGTTGCAGGCTCTTCAATCTTCAATTCAAACGATGTTACCCAAACAGTCAAGAAATTCAAAGAAAAGTTTCTGGACTTTGAAACCAAAAATAAAATAAAAATCACATGAAAAAACTCGTCCTGAGAAATGTAAATGCGGTAACCCCATTTAGAATTATAGAAAAAGCAGGCATAATAATAGAGGGCAGGAAAATCGCTGAAATTGGAGAATTGGAGGACCTAAAATTTGACCCGGACGATGAATACGAATTTTTCGATTTCGATGGAATGTATGCGGTGCCTGGATTTATAGACCTTCATGTTCACGGCGGGCTTGGATATGGGTTTGAGGACGAGGATGACGATGCACTTTTTAAGATAAGCGAATTTTTCTTTCAACATGGGACGACAGGACTTTTGGCGACGCTTTATCCAAAACCAGAAAAAGAATTCATCCAAGAATTAAGAAAACTTGCGGACTTCATAGAACAAAATAATTTGAACATTTGGGGAATCCATCTCGAAGGTCCGTTTTTAAATCCGGATGAAAGAGGAGCAATGAACCCGGATTACCTTCAAAAGCCGACGCTCGACGCTTGGTATGCGCTTCGGGACGCGGGACGCGGCTACATCAAAATAATGACAATAGCCCCAGAACTTCCGGGTGCATACGAGGTTATGAGGGAAGCTGCGCTCGATGGGGTTATCTTATCAATTGGGCATTCGACAGCAAACATCGATGAAATTCAAACTGCAATTCACAATGGTGCTGCACATGTAACGCATATGTTCAATGCGATGAAACCATTTCACCATCGCGATCCCGGTGTGATAACTGGCTCACTTCTTTTTGATGAACTTAAAATTGAACTTATCGCGGATGGAATCCATGTCCATCCTATGGTGATGAAACTTCTATACAAAATAAAAGGACCAACCGGAATTATCCTCATAACCGACGCAATGAAAATGTGCGGAATGCCGGATGGAGAATATGAATTCGCGGGTCAAAAAGTCTTCTTGAAAAATGGCAAGATATTTCTCGAAGATGGAACACTTGCAGGAAGCACCTTGACAATGGAGCAAGCGGTAAAAGTTATGGTTGAACTCGTCGATGTGCCTATAACATCAGCGGTTAGAATGGCTTCTTTAAACCCGGCAAGAGTCCTCGGAAAAGAACATCGCAAAGGAATCCTCGCGACAGGGAAAGACGCCGACATTGTGGTGCTTGATAAAAATTTCAATGTTCATATGACAATTTATGAAGGAAGCGTAAAATTCAAGCGAGATTGAAAGTGACCGCAAAGAAGCGAACAATTTTCGTCATCGCGTTTATTTTGTTTTTCTCAACTTTCCAAGCTCAGAATAACAAATTCGTCTCGAGCAAATTTAAAATTGAAAGGCAAGACCAAGACAGAGCCACAGTTTTAATTTTTCTAAACCCAACGGATGGAATTTATATCAATTCGGAACCAAAGCCAGATATAAAATTTAACAGCGAAAACGTCGAAATTATCGGGGTGAAATTCGAAAAAACATCCAAAAATTACATTGATACAGACAAACCTATAAAGGTTGAGATAAAATTAAAGTCAAAAACCATCTCAACTCTAACCGGACAATTCACATACTTTTATTGCTCAGAAATCGAAGGTTGGTGCTCAAAAACAACAGAAAAATTCGAGATAAAATTAAAATAAACAGAACCTATTCAACCGCCTTTCTCCACCCACGCTTTGATAAATCGATATAAATAATCACACCACCGACCAAACCAATGGCGATGTAAACTAGACCAAGCAGATATTCGCCAAGAACTATTTTACCAATTCCAAACAAAGACATATAAACTAAAACTACTCCGCTTATCCAATCAATGAAAAGATAACCATATCCCGAATCTCCCTTTACATCCGGGACAAGTTGTGCAATTTTCCTCCATCCAATCCCACCCGGATGAGTGCGTCGGTAAAAATTCAGCAGATGTTCCAATTCAACTGGTTTTGTCAAAAATGTTGCAACGAGCCATGAAAGCGTAGTAAAAGCAACGATGTAGAAAAGGGTTTCAGGAAATCTTATATTTGTGAAAAATTTTATATAGGCATAACCAAAGAACGGAGCAATCATCGCGACAATTTCGCTCCAAGCATTGATCCTCCACCAATACCATCTTAAAATTAACACAAGCCCAAACCCCGCGCTTGCTTCAATTATAAATTGCCAAGCCCCCGAAATCGTTTTTATGATTAAAGTTATCAAAACAGACATAACCATCACAAGCAAAGTCACAACCCTTGATACAAAAACATAATGTTTTTCATCCGCATCTTTCCTTATAAACCTTTTATAAAAATCATTCACAACATATGAAGTTCCCCAGTTTAAATGTGTTGCTATCGTCGACATATACGCAGCGAAGAAAGCGGAAACGAGCAAACCTTTGAGACCGACCGGAAGGTAATCTCTCATTGCGTAGATATAGCCGAGTTTTTTATCATCTGGACCAAGTTCGGGGTAAAGCACAAGCGTCGCAAGTCCGGTGATTATCCATGGCCAAGGTCTTATGCAGTAGTGCGCGATCGTAAACCAAAGCGTAGCAAGAAGAGAATGTTTTTCATCTTTTGCAGACATCATCCTTTGAGCTACGTATCCACCTCCGCCTGGTTCGGCGCCAGGATACCATGATGCCCACCATTGCACAAAGACATAAGCGATAAAAGAAGAAACAGTCAAAGCCAAAACCCCACCATAAACAAGTTCCTCGGTTGAGCCAACGACGGGTGTGAATTTAAAAACCCAATCCGGTAGTTTTTCTTTTAACCCGACTACACCATTTACCTGAGGCAAATTTACAACCACAACTGCAAGTGCTATCGTTCCAGCCATCGCAATGACAAATTGAACTGCATCAGTTACAGCAACTCCCCACAATCCTGACAAAGCTGAGTAGATCGCAACTATGAGCATCGCACCAAAGACATAATACCTTACAAGTTCCTCTGCAACGCCGAAAAAACCAGTTAAAATCGAAACCATCGCGACATTTACCCAACCAATTATCACAGTGTTAATAAAAAGCCCAAGATAAAGCGCCTTAAACCCGCGCAAAAAAGACGCAGGTTTACCCGAATACCTAATTTCGACAAACTCAACATCGGTTAAAACCCCTGCTCTTCTCCATAACCTCGCAAAGAAAAACACAGTAAGCATCGAACCGAAGAGAAAATTCCACCACAACCAGTTTCCTGCTATCCCATTCTTTGCAACAAGTTCTGTTACAGCCAGAGGAGTATCCGCCGCGAAAGTCGTTGCAACCATCGAAGTTCCCGCAAGCCACCAAGGTAGGTTTCTACCAGATAAGAAAAATTCACTTATGCTTTTTCCAGCACGTTTTGAGTAATAAACCCCAATGGCAATGCTGAGAATAAAATATAAAGCAACAATCAGCCAATCGATAAATTGCATTTCAAAACAAGTTTTTGTTTTTGTTTAATCTCTGATTGACTCCACTATCGCTTTATGAACAACCTTTCTAAGTGCGATATGTTTGTTGTTTGCTCTTGTCGGATGAACTCGATTTGTCAAAAGAACTGCTATTAAATTTTTCTCTGGATAAACATAAACTGATGTCCCGGTAAATCCAGTATGCCCGAAGGCATTTTCTCCGAATGCCCCATCAAGAGCACTTTTTCCGTATGGGGAAAGAGCGTTGTCCCAACCAAGACCGCGGTTATTGGGCCATCTTTTTGTAAAAAGTTCGACCGTTTCTTTCCTGAAAAATCTTTTTCCTCCATATTCGCCACCGTTTAAAATCATTTGCATCAAAACAGCAAGGTCACGCGCATTTGAAAACAATCCCGCATGCCCCGAGACCCCACCCAAAGCCCGAGCATTCTCATCGTGGACAACGCCGTGAACAAATCCACCAAGCAAGCTATCATATTCGGTTGGCGCAATAATGTCAAGCCAATTCCTCGGTGGCAAAAATGTCGTCGACTTCATCCCGAGGGGTATGTAAAATGTCTTCTTAACATATTGGTCAAGTGGCATATTCGTGACAACTTCAACAATTTTCCCAAGCGTTATGAACCCAAGGTCGCTGTAAACAGTTGAATCCCCGGTTTTATAAACGAGAGGTTGAGCATAGATTGAATCAAGTATTTCATCGGGAGTTTTACAAAGTTTATAAAACGGCTTCCACGATGGTAAACCGCTGTTGTGAAGAAGTAGATTTTTTATCGTGACCTTGTCCTTTCCATTTTGAGCAAACTTCGGGAGATATTTTGCAACGGGATCGTCAAGATTAATTTTCCCCTCCTCGTAAAGTTTCATAATCGAAATCGTCGTCGCAGCAACTTTTGTAATCGACGCCATATCATAAACCGAATTCACATCAACTTTTCTCGAATAAGGGTCATAACTGTATGTTCCGAATGCTTTATGATATGCAATTACTCCGTTTCTCGCAACAAGAAGAACAGCGCCGGGGGTTACGGAATCTTGAATTGCTTTTTCCATTATCGCGTCAAGCTTTGCAAGTTTATCTGCGTCAAGCCCAGCTTCATCAGGATAACCATAGCGAAGCGTTGTCCTTGGATAAGTTAATCCAGTCCCCAGCGTAGCGAATCCGGGGATATTGATCGGCAACTTACCTTGCGGTGAAATTTCTCCAAACAAAACTTCTGCGGTGGCTTCAATTACCGGTTTAGCGTCTGAATAAGAACAAATATAAGCTTTGACATCCGGATAATCTACAACGATATATGGATTGCCAAACGAAATCAAAACAATAGGCTTACCAGAATTGATAACCTGTCTTAAAAACTTGGCATGTTTTTCCATAAGTGAAAGTGACGCCTGATAAGCCCTGACACGAACATATGCAGAAACAATTATAATGTCGAAATTATTCACCTTTGATAGTATCGCGTTGAGCTCACCATTTGTGCTTCTTGGGTCAACCCTTTCAAATGAGATATTATCATATCTTTTCGAAAGTTCCTCTTCAAACAAGACACTGCTATTTAGATCCCTTGAATCAACTATTGTTATATGAAGAATTTTTTTATCGTCGAATTGCAATAGCGGTAAAATACCATCGTTTTTAACAACTGTTATCGATTCTCGTGATATCTGTTTTGCCTTTCTAAGATTTTCCTCGGTCGCCACCACATCCCTTATTTTGTCGATATCAACAAATCTATTCTTATGCAATCCAAGGTCATATTTAAACTCTAAAATCTTTCTCACAGATTCATCTATTCTTTTTTCGCTTATCTCACCGCGCTTTACTGCTTTTACGATTGCGTCAATCGCTTCATCAGGGTCTGGCGGAATCAAAATTATATCATTTCCAGCTTTTACAGCCAAGACAGACGCAAGCGCGTTTGAATAAAGTTTTGTAACGCCTCTCATATTCATAGCATCAGTTACGATCAAACCTTTGAAACCGAGTTCATTTTTCAAAATCCCTGTGACGATGTTGTAAGACAAGGTTGAAGGCAATCCTTTACCAGTGTCAATTTGAGGGAAAAAGATATGGGCGACCATAATTGATTTAACGCCGGCTTTTATCGACTCTTTAAAAGGCTTAAGTTCGATCGAATCCAATCGTGACTTGGGATAATTTATAACCGGAAGGTCAAGATGCGAATCCACATCTGTATCCCCATGTCCCGGGAAATGTTTTGCCGTGGCTATCATACCGTTTTCTTGTAAACCTTTTATAAACGGAATGGCAAATTTCGACACAATCTCCGGCGTTTCTCCGAAGGACCTGATGTTAATTATCGGATTTCGATAATTGTTATTCACATCGACAGTTGGGGCATAATTTTGATGGATTCCAACAGCGCGACCTTCTATCGCCGTAATTCTGCCAACTTCATAAGCGTATTCTGGTTTTCCAGTTGCAGCAATTCCCATCGCTGGAGGAAAATGAGTCGTATAATCAAGTCGCATAGCTGTCCCCCATTCAAAGTCAGCTGATATCAAAAGAGGAACTTCAGCAACTTTTTGAAAATAATTTATCATATCCGCGGTTTCAAAAACATCCCCGCGAAAGAATATCAATCCACCAACTTTTCTATCTTTTACATAATGAAGCAACTTCTTGAACTCCCTGTTGTTCTTTGCGAGGAAAACACCACGTGCATCAGGCATTATCATCTGTGCAACTTTTTCCTCAAGCGTTAACTTCTTCATCCAATAGTTTACCCATTGCTCTTTGGTAAGTTTTGATAGGTCAATTTTCCTCGCTTCCCGAGTTTTTTGAGCCCTTTGTGGTTCGCTTAAAATCTTATTGCTTATGTTGTTTGCCACCGCTGTGATCAAAATTATTAAAAGCAAGAGAAGCGGAATTAGCAGTAGAATTATCTTTCGCATTTTTCATGTTGAGATTTTATTTTCGATAAAATTTTTTGCGTAGATTATCGCTCCATAGGCTGGAGAAGCCATAGGTTCAATCAAGTTGATCCTTGGGAGTTCCAATTCTATCATCTTTTTCAACTTTTTTGAGACGTAATTTTCATTTTGAAGGACTCCTCCTAAAAGAGCAAGGTTAACAGTTTCGCCGAAATTTGCTTTTTCCAACATCGCTTTAATATGCTCCAAAAGCTCAACGCATGCGAGATCAAGTATCTCTCTTGCTACGTCATCTCCAAGTTCTGCAGCTTTCATCACAATTGGAGCAACCTTACCCAAGTCAAATTCACCAGAATAGATTTTGCTCACAACCTGCATCAAATCCGTTAAATTAAACTCCTCAAAAATTAAATCTTTCAAGATCGTTTCCCTCCCTCTGCCGTCGATATATTTTGCAACTGCTCTTAAAGCTTCGCGCCCTATTACAAAGGCACTACCTTCATCACCTATAAATCTTCCCCATCCACCAACTCTGTGAATTTTACCTTCGATATCTTTCGCAAACATAACAGAGCCAGTTCCAGCAATTAAAACAATTCCTGGCTTGCCCATCAAAGCACCTTCAAGCGCTATCCTCGCATCCGTTTCTATGATTATTTTCGGCAGGGATAAATTTTTAATTTTTGCATAATTGACCAAACCGTTAAAAATTCTTTCTTTGTCTTTCTCCCTACCAGCGCCTGTAAGACCGAAAACCGCAATTTCAACATCTGCGATATTGCCCCCAACTTTATCGACAAGTTCGTAAAGCAATTCAACAAGTAATTTAGAGACAGGTTCAACACCAAGCATTTGAAAATTAGCCGAGCCCTTGAGCATTTCAGCGAGGACTTTTCCATCACAATCTGTAATCATTCCATGAGTTTTCGTCCCCCCGCCATCAACTCCAATCAGATATTTCATCGATGAAATATGTTTGGTTTAAAATTTGATTATGACGGTGATATATTGAACATTTTTCAAACGCCCGAAATCGAGATAAGCGTAATCAACTGCAAACGCCAAACCTTTTGATATCGAATACTTTATCCCTGCACCTAATGTATATCTTTGTTCTCCTCCTTTTTCGAATAGCGATTTATATCCACCTCTCAAGAAGAAAAAGTCTCTAAAAGAATATTCCGCGCCAAGATTTAAATACTCAGTGTTATCATTGGGGTGAACAGCATCAACAGCTAAGGTCAACCTTTGTGACGATGTCTTGACAAAATCGTTTGATAATCCAACCCTGAAAATTAATGGCATTTCAAATTTGTCCGTTTGTATAAAAGCGTTTATATTGTTGCCTGTCCCACCCCCAACGGTATAAATAATTATTAAGTCACGACCTGAAAGTTGCATTTTTGTCCCGTAGTTCGACATACTCGCTCCGATTCTCATACCGTTCAAAAAAGGAGTTATATACAAAGTCCCAAAATCAAGTGCAAATCCCTGAGCGACTTCGTGCCAGATATATTCTCTGACATATTTTGCATTAAAGCCAATCAAAAACCTATCCGTTAATTGTCTTGCATAGGAAACGCCCATCATCAATCCACCAGCCTTAAATCTTTCCCCGGTTCCGTCAGGCATCTCAACGGTCCTAACTTCCATCTCTCCCATCGTCAACGAAGAAATTTGCATTCCTATCGTCCCGAAATTACCTAAATTCAAAGCAAACGCGGCGAAGCTATACTTTATATCCATAATCCAATCGACATAGTTGAATACAGCTTCGCCACCGCCTGAAATTTTGCCCAAACCAGCGGGATTCCAATAAATTGAACTTATGTCATCTGCGACGGAACCAAAAGCCCCTCCCATTCCAATAGCCCTTGCACCGATTCCAATCTTCAAGAATTGAGCTGATGTTGTCCCTGTTTTGGTTAAACTACTGCCGATTTGCGATAAAGAAATTGATGCAGAAAATATTGCCAAAAATCCTATGGTTAAAATTTTTCTCCACATAGATTTAACACCTCATTTAATTATTGCAAATTTAATTAACTTTTCACCTATGCCGGGAGCTTCTATATGAGCTATGTAAACCCCATAACTTACACCCAATCCATCTCTATTTAGCAAGTTCCAATACTCCCTTCCATTATCAACCCCGCTGGAATGCCTTATCTCCTTGACCAATTCCCCACTCAATGTATAAATCCTTATAGTGCATTCCTTGGGCAAGCCATCGAAGTATATTCTTCTTTCACCTCTGACTTGACCAGGCAATTTGCTGACGGGCTCGAGTTCATTTATACCGACATAAGGATTTGGAACTACTTTTATTCTGTCCAACAAACTTTTCGCGACCTCAAAATCATACTTATGAGCCTTAACCTCAAGCCTGAAGCTATCCACATCTATAACGCCGCCTTCGAATGTGTTAAAACTACGCTTCGTCCTGACCCAGAATTCATCACCTTCTTTGATGTCTATGCCAATTCTTGGATACTTGTAGACTACTGTATCGTTTTCAACGATAGGCTCAAAATATACTTGCCATGTAGTTCTGTTTGTTGTACCTCGCTCCAAAAACATAACATCTTCTCCCAAATCCCATCTTCCATTTTTTATCACGTCCCTGACATACACTTTAACATCCCAACCCTCTGTAACGTTTGTAACTTTAAATGGTAACTTAACATTGTTAGCGCTTGTATCAAGTGGGCTTGCTAAACTTCCATCTGAGAGCGTATCTAATCTTCCAAATTTTATAAGGAAGTCCGCGGGGTACATCCTTCTACCTAACCCCAAAGTCGCAGTTGTTATCTTATACTTAACTTTCCCAACGCTACCCCCACTCCATCCGCTTCGATCCAAATCCAAACCAAGTTGGTCGTTCCAAACTCTTAATCTCATACCATCGAAAACTTCGCTACCATCTCCACCGTTAAGTTCTTTATTAGCTTTCACCGCATAATATCTATATTTAACTTCAACGTTTCTTTTTCCAATTAAAGTCCCACTGCTCAACGCCCTTATTAAGCCGCGCTCATAATCAACCAAATAATCAACCCTTTCACTATAGCCCTGAACTTCAACACTGCCTTCGACAGGCAAACCACCAAGTTTCTTCCAAACCGTATCAACAAAGTCATATCTTTCTATCTTAACTTCATCCGGTACAACATTCCAACGCAAACTATCACCACTACCGCTAAACCATATACTATACACCATATCTCTAACTTCTATATCGTTTAAAACTTCAACTTCTATTCTTCCCGTCCCTCTGCCCTTTATATGCTTAAAACTTTCTCCACCAATGGTTCTAGGAACAACAGGTCCAACATATCCAATGGCTCTATCTCCCGGAATTACGCTTACAACATTTTCATCCAATTCCTCTTCTCCGCTTATAGGGTCAACGACAGCTTTCATAGTACATTCGCTTGGTGGTATGCCGACGCTATCCCCTCTATCATATGAAACAACCGCATAATAGTATTTAACGCCGTTCATAACGCCAACGCTATCGACATAACTATGAACTAAGCCGACATCATCTCCCAAATAGTAATGAATTCCTCTGCCCGGATAAGGAACGACGCTATATCCACGCCACCCGTTAATTTTATCAAATCTTGCATCCCTTCCGAATGCATCTTTTAAAGGCATTCGTAAATACTTTGCACCTCTACCATCAGTAATTAATTCAATATCTTTGAATTGTGGGTCAGTCGATCTATATATAACGTATCCTTCGAAATCATATCCCGGGTCATTTTCATCTAAAGGATTTCGCCCAAACAACGGGTCAAAGCTTCGCTCCGCTCTTGTATCCCAATACAATGTAACTTTCCTATCCCCCGCAATAGCCCTAACGCGTGGTCTTTCGGGTGGACGGAAAAACCTATAATTTGCATTATATATCCTCTGAACAGTTTCAGCATTAAGCAATAAATCGTTCAAATCCTCACCTAAAATTAGCGCAACCGAGAAACGACGAGTTTGACCAGCCGGAAGTTTGATATATCCAGAACCGTAAAGGAACACATTATCCGCTGTCTGAACTATTTCCGAAAAATTACCCGGCTTTAACCTGTTCCAAATACTCTCATCATTGCTTACATAATCCGTCGACCAAATGAAAGCATTAAAACTTGTAAGACCTATCATATCAGATTCATCAAGGTCAGTAAATTCAAAATTCGGTTCACCTGGGCTTAATGGGTCCAAACTACCATCGGGCAACAGCCTACCTGCGGTTGGAATTCCATCGCCCTCACCTTCATCACCTGTCCCTGGGATGCCGTCAATCCCAACATCATCTGTTAAAGGATTCCAATCACCATCGTTATCTATTCCGTCCTGCTGACTTTCGTCTATCATGCCATCTCCATCGTTATCTATGCCATCATATGGGTTCCCCGGCGACTCCAAAAATTTGTACCCGAAGTAACCGGGTTTTAAACCGAACATTCCTTTACCATCATGGTCCCAACTGTAAACCATACTTCTCGCATATACAGGGATATTGTCAACAGGTGGATAATTTGGGACATTATATGGAGGGATAAAATAAGAATCATCATCTGAATAATCAGTCGCTCCGCCAACATGTGGGTCGCCCCACATTCCAAAGACAACTGAATCAAGGTCTTTTGGACTTACATTTGTAATTGTATAAACCAAAAAAATCGCATCCTCAGCAAGCGGATTGCTCCATTGCAAAGCCCTAACTTGAACTTGAAGCCCAAGCCCTCTTCTCGATGAATCGTCAGGAAATGGGAAATATGCAAACTCTTCGTTATCTCTATCATCCATAACATAAAAAGCTTCGAGGTCTGCTTGTGTTGCACCCCTTGCTAAATAACCAGGCCAAACATATTTACCAAGCACAGGGTCATACCAACTTGCAGGCCATGAATCAGGTTTTCCATCACCATCTCTATCTTTATCGGGATTGTGAGCTATTTTATCTTGATTCGGGTCAGCATACCCTGGGAGTGGCTGCCAACCCCAACGTTTTGTTCCATCAGGGGAGCGGTCACCAGCATCAAGCAAACCATCTGAAATTATGTGAATTATCTTGCCACTTGTATCGACAACAGAAGCCCCAACTATTGGTCCAAACTCATAAGCATATCCCAACCCGTTCCACACAACATCTGTTATCCTATCCCCAGGAGCGGAAAGCGAACCATAATTATAAATTGTGACGGTGATTTTATTTCCATTCATCACAAGTTTTTTACGGTCTGCTTCACCACTAACTTTCTTTATATTTTTGTCAAGTTCCTTGAAAAATCTCTCCCTCTCTTCAGGCGTCATCTCTTTCGGATTTTTCCACATCTTCAGCAGTTTAGGATTATTAGCGATATAAAAAGGCGGGACAATTTCAACATTTTGCTTCATTAACGCAGACTTACTCGCCATTTCCTCATAACCTCTCAGTATATAATCTGCGATGACCTTATGCTCAATTTTTCTCTGCTCCTCTCTCTCCTTTGAGAAATGCCCGCGTAAAATCTCCAACGCCCTTTCCTTATCCGACTTCTTCTGTTGTGAAATCAGCGGGATAGTAAGCAAAAAACAAATCACCAATAAAATTATTTTTCTCAGCATATTCGACAGTAAATTTTGTTTAAAATCCAATTGAAAAACCTGCTCTTATTTCTCTTGGAGGATAATAATAATGCGGTCTTGTGTAGAAATCGTCCGAAGGATGAACGCCAGGAATTTTCCCAACCCACTGGTCAACCACAATACCTTCTCCTCTTTGCTTAGCAAGGGTATATTGCGCGGTCCCAGTGTCATCATAGACATAACGCTCGTTCAAATTATCGAAAAGATTATAAACCTTTACAAAGAAACTCCATCTCAAACCAAACCATTTAAATAATTTCTCAAACATCATATCAACTTGCATACGCGCAGGCTTGCGCTCACTATTCCTTCTCAACTCAAGACGATTGTTGGTTACATAAGGCGTGTAAGGAAGCCCAGAGCCATATTGACCGACAAAGCTTAAGGTCCAATCATCCTGTTTGCCTATGCTTATCGTTCCATTCAAAGTATGAGTTTGGTCCCAATCGAGATAGACAAGAATTTTTTCCGGTTCACGTCCTGATTTCAAATCGATGAAAAACGCATCCGGGTTCGGGTCATTTCCTTCAGCGACCTGGTACGTATAATCAAGTGTTGCTGCAATTAATTCTCCCTTTAACCTCCGTTTCAAAATCGAAATCGTAAATCCCTTGATGTTTCCATAATCTTTGTTTACATAGAGATTATAAACTTTCTCTTGGCTTATCCTTGTCCTCTGCAAAGCCAAAAGGTCTCTGACATCTTTATAAAATCCAGTTATGTTGATAGCAAGGTTATTTGTCAATTGCTGTTGCAAACCAAATTCATAAGCGACTGTTTTTTCAGGTTTCAGATTCGCATTTCCAAAAGTTGGCGTCCCGACAAAAAGGGCAGATTCAAGCTCAGGATTTGTGTAAAGATAAGCAAACGGAGGCATCTGCAAAAACCAACCATAGGAGAAGTGTAAAATTCCCTTATCAGTTATCGGATAAGAAACACCAAGTCTCGGACTTATCTGATGCTTTGGCGAAGCCTTTGCGATCAAAGTGTCGCGAACGATTATAGGTGGAATAGTTGGGTCGTTTGGATCAGGATAAAATATAAATCTCGAGTAATTAGCCTTCGCATCGAAATAATCATATCTTATCCCCAGGTTTACAATCATATCCTTATACTCCATTTTATCCTGCGCATAAATCGAAAAGATCACAGGTCTACGGGTATATCTGTTGTGGTAAGGCGATGTTATCTCCGGAATCGTCGGCTCTAGATATTTCAATGTGTCCCTCAAAACCGTGAAATAAACATAATCAAGTTTATGCAAACGAACTTCAAATCCAGTCTTGATTTCATGTTGGCCCGAAACTTGACTTGTTATATCAAATTTTGCAATGAATGTTCTTGAATCGCGATAGATATGGTCGTTTTGCGTTCCCCCGAAGAAAAATGTATAACTCGTCGGTCTCGCTAATCTCTCCACAGGCTGATATCTTGGGTCAAGTGGGTCTTCATAAACATACTGACGGAACTTTTGATAATTGTAAGATACCCTAAATTCGTAATACGTCCTATTGCTCAAAGCATGCGAAAATGTAAATCCAGCCCTATAATTTTCATCCCTATATTGATATGTCCCATCCGGATTATACTTGAATAAATGGTTATAAGTTTTATACCAACTCCTGTCGTAAAGCCCATCCAAATTTAACTTAACAGTTGGAGTGAACCTAAAGGTCAATTTAGCGGTGGTATTTAAATTTCTGCTCGGATTCATTGGAACAATTGCACTATCACCAGTCATTGGAACGATCCAATTATTCGCATCGTTAAAGTTTGGCTGGTCGCTTGGTTGATGCTCTCTGACTCCATAAAGCCAACCCTTATTTTGTTCCCATCTAAGCGACGTGAAAAATGAAATCGATTTATTAAACAAAGGGAACGGTCCGCCCAAGCTAAATTCAACAACCGAGTTATTCAGTGGATCAACCTTGTCTATGTTGAAAAATACATCTTTTCTTTTGCTCACAAAATCACCGCTATATACAAGCAATTCACCGGTATATTTTTGCCCGCCTTCCTTCGTAACTATATTGACAACACCACTCATAGCGTTTCCATACTCAGCGTTGAAAGTTCCACTTACAACTGTCATCTCTTGAATGGCATTCCTTGCTATTTGCATCCCAAGCACATTGAAAAACGGGTCATTTATAGAAAGCCCATCAACTGTATAAGCTACCTCGCTTGTCCTACCACCTCTTATGTGTATATCCCCACCTGCACCAACGACAACCCCAGCTTGCAAAGTTAAAACTCTTTGAAAGTTCTCAACCGGCAATTCACGAATTTGTTCAGCATCAACCACAGCCTGCGATGATGTCAAATCAGCTCTAACAAGCGGTCTTTCAGCTTCAACGACAACTGGCGGTAAACCTATAGCCTCGGGCTCCATCTCAAAATTTAAAGTCGTCGTCAAATCCGCGGAAACTTTAACGTTTTTTACCGTTACCTTCCTATATCCAACTGCTGAAATAATAACCGTGTAAGTCCCCGGTGGAATGTTAGTTATGACATAATAACCGTTCAAATCGGTTGCAGCTCCCAAAGTCGTCCCCTCAATGACGACATTTACACCTGGCAAGGGCTCCTTCGTCTCAGCATCAATGATTCTACCTGCAATTTTACCTTTTGTCCC
Source organism: Candidatus Kryptoniota bacterium (assembly GCA_041640855.1). GTDB lineage: Bacteria > Bacteroidota > Ignavibacteria > Kryptoniales > Kryptoniaceae > Kryptonium. The sequence continues at coordinate 18,756 of JBEPZK010000011.1, read as the reverse complement.
ACTGTAAATTAACCCCACAAATACAAGCAGATAAACCAATAACATTAAACAACGCCTCATATCAATTAACCTCCTTAAGTTTTTATCTTTCTTGAATTTGCTTTCGATTTCACCCAAACCATCAAAACCACAATTCTCAAAACATCCACATTATTCTTCTCATCATCCGCGAGCAGAGCACATCTCAGGCTACTTGCTTAAAATATAAAAAGTCCTATAACTTTAGTCAATAAAATTTTTCCCAAAAATTGCATCTTGAAAAATTCACATCAACTCACGCCTCTTGCTCAAATATCTAAATAACGCAACATCAAATGGCGTTGTAGTGTCCATAAGTTCATAATCAATCCCATTCACAAGGCATTCGAGCCTATATCTCTTGATAAATTCATCAAAAGCCTCGCGATAGCTTCTTTGAACATAGAGCGATTGTGTCATCACTTTCTCCGAGGTCTCCATATCTTTAAATAAAGCGTCAACATTGAAGCTAAAATTACGCTCCATCGGGTCGAGAATCTGAAAGACGATAAGCTCGTTCTTTTTATGTTTGAAATGCTTAAACGCACTTATGACTTCACTTTGCTCGTCAAGCAAGTCACTCAACACAATCACAAGTCCTCTTCTTTTTATCCTCTCCGCTACGAGGTGAAGCGATTTAGCGGTATTTGTGCGGTTTCCCGGCTCAGTTCTTTCAAGTTCAGATAAAATTAAATCCAGATAACTTTTAACAGAGCGAGGCGGTAAAAATTTTCTTATCCCTTCATCATAAATTACAAGCCCAACCGCATCCCTTTGCATCATTATAAGATAAGACAAGGCGCCAGCAAGATAACACGCGTATTCAAATTTTGTTATATTATTACCCGACGAATAAGCCATCGACCTACTTGCGTCGAGGATTATATAAGCCCTTAAATTTGTCTCCTCCTCAAACTGCTTTATGAAATACTTATCTGTCCTTCCATAAACTTTCCAATCAATATATCTAGTCTCGTCGCCCGGGGAATACTGCCTGTGTTCGGAGAATTCAACGCTAAAACCATGATATGGGCTCTTGTGAAGCCCAACGATGAAACCTTCAACAACAAGTCGAGCTATGAGTTCAAGATTGGATAATTTCGAAACGACCTTTGGATCGAGATATTTTCTGTATTCTTCTGGCATGGTTAACCTATCCAAGTTGAACAAGAAAAACTCCAAGGATGACGAGCGTCCCACCAATTAAAAAAGGCAAAGTTATCGGGTTTCCAAAAATTATCATCCCAAGGATTGCGGTCATTATCGGCTGTCCATTTGTGAAAACAACAACCTTGCTCGTCTCAATTTTTCCGATCGCATAATACCACAGGAAATAACCAAAAATCGACGTTCCTACTCCAAGATAAATAGCTCCAAAATAAGAAGCAAAAGAAACGGATGAAAAATCAACCCTGATAAAATCATAAAGCCCAATCGGCAAATAAACCAAACTTCCGATTATCATCGAAAGCCCGGTCACATACAAAGCCCCGTATTTAATTATCATCGGTTTACCCAAAATTGAATAAAGAGCCCAAAATATGGCACCAAGCATTATTATGAAATTTCCCTTCAAATACTCAATGTTTAAATTCACCCCATGCTCGCCGAAGACAATCCCAACGCCGACGAAACTTAACACAACTCCAAAAACCTTGTAAAAGTTAACTCTCTCTTTCAACATCACAGCAGAAAATATCAACGCAAAAATTGGCGTCATCGCATAAATCAACGAAGCATTTGAAGGCGTAGTATATTTTATCCCAAGAATAAAAGCGAATTGATTCAAAGGAACAGACAAAATGCCAAGGATGAAAATTTTCAATCTATCCGCTCGGTCAACCTTAACATTTCTATATCTCGAAAATAGGACAAACGCAAAACCAAGCCCCGCAATCCCTGACCTCAAAAGAGTCAACGTCAATGGCGGAATTTCTTTCACGACAGCTTTAGCAATTATATGAGTTAAACTTGCAATCAGAGTTTGAACCATCAACCAAAAATAAACCATCCGCGATAACTTAATTAATTTGTGAAACTCTCCAAAATTTCAGAACAACTTCCAACAAGCGCACCTTTCTCCAAAGCAAATTTAATAACTCCTTCGTATACCAAATTCCAACCTTCAAAATCGAATTCATCATAAACTGAATTATGAAATAAAACCGTCATCACCCCACCAAAACTTCTCACGACTTCAACAAGCTCTAAAGCCTTGACCAATATCTCTTCAATTTTTTCTCCGCTTCTCCCATATTGATAAACTGCGTCCATAAAGACAAGCGGAATTTCCCAAGTTTTAAGCTCAATCCCTCTCTCGATATCGAAAATTTTAAACGGGAAAGCGTAACCACATCTAAAACCAACTCGAGAGATAAACCCAAGCGTTGAATCGTACCTAAAGCCAAGCGCGTCGTGGATAAACGGCGTGATTCTCAAATCGTATCTAAGGTAATGCTGCCTTACCCCTTCAACTTTTACATTTGCGATTTCCTCGATTTTCTTCTTCTCCTCCTCCATCTTTTCAACTTTATCAAATGTATCAAAACTTGGGTGAAGCCCAACTTCAAAGCCGGAATTTTTAACATCTTTGACAAAATTAAGCAAAAACTCGTCCCATTTATACCTTGCGTCATATTTTGTCCCTCCGCCTGACTTCATAAAAAACGTCGACTTAACATTCAGCGATTTTTCAAATTCAAAAATCTTTCTCATCCCCTCGCGATACGGGTCGATTCCCTTGGAAAGAAAATAAAGAAACTTTGCAAACCTTTGACGCCTTAATTGAATATCATCTTTCCCCATTATGAACTTATTCATCACCTCGTTATAGATTCCAAATGCTGACCATTTTCGCAAAACATCAACATCGTGCGTTACACATAAAGCGAAACTTTTTCCATCCCATTTTCTTTCATCAACAGCAAAACCCAGGTTTTGAACCAAAGCCTTTAAAATGTGGAAATAGAAATTTACAATCGGTAAATCCGCGATGCCAATTTTCACAAGCAAATTTTCCTCATCTGGAAAACGACCGAATTCATCTCTACTGCTTTTAACCCTTTCATCCCAAGCGGAAAGAAAATAAAAAGCACAAGAAAGGATATCAAAATTTATCTTGAAACCCGACTCGAATTCAAAAACTGGCTCACCAACTTTAAAGAAAACCGGGAGATTAAATCCATCAAATTTTTCAGGGACAAGCGGCGGAGATAATTTAACGTAATGAATCGTCGCAAGCTCATAAACTTCATCGTACGCTTTCCGATTTTCAAAAAGTTCAACCGCTTGCTCGCTCTCGGCGATGAAAATAGTTCTATCGCTTGCGGGAAAATTTTTTCCATAAAAAATTAGCAAATCATCCTCGTTAACCCCATCGATGGAATCAACGAAAATTAGGTCGATTTTATAAGCAAGAGCAAAATTTCTCAAAACATACTCTATCCTTCTTCTATGCGACGTATTTTCGACCTCGAGAAAAACTTTTAATCCCATAACTCACTCTACTTAGCGCTTACACTGCTTAAGGATACAAAATCATAAAGCGGAAATCTCTCGCACAGCTCCCTCACCTGCTCTCTTACTTCTCTATAAACATTTTCATTCCCCAAGTTTGAAATTACCTTATCGATAAGTTCCGCGATATACTCCATCTCTGGTTCCTTCATCCCACGCGTCGTCAAAGCCGGCGTTCCAAGTCGAATGCCACTTGTCACAAGTGGACTTTTATCATCAAATGGGACCATATTTTTGTTAACCGTTATCCCTGCCTGTTCAAGCGCTTTTTCAGCGTCTTTTCCAGTAACACCTTTATTTCTCAAATCGATCAAAATTAAATGATTATCAGTTCCATTAGAAACGAGGTTATAACCAAGTTGAATTAATTTATTTGCAAGGGCTTTGGCATTTTTTATAATTTGCGCAGAATACTCTTTAAATTCAGGTTTCAAAGCTTCACCAAATGCGACAGCCTTAGCTGCTATCACATGCATCAATGGACCACCTTGAATTCCAGGCATCACGACTCCATCGATTAATTCAGACATCATTCGCAAACGGTCCCCTTTTGGAGTTTTAATGCCAAACGGATTTTCTCTATCTTTATACATTAAAATCAAACCACCGCGCGGACCTCTCAATGTTTTATGCGTCGTCGATGTCACTATATCGCAATACGGTAATGGATTGTTAAGCAAACCCGAGGCTATCAATCCAGCCGGATGAGCTATATCAGCCATTAGATATGCACCAACTTTATCAGCAATTTCTCTGAATGCTTTGTAATCATAATCGCGCGGATAAGCGCTTGCTCCGACAATTATCATCTTCGGTTTCTCACGCTTTGCTATATCTTCGACCTCATTCATATCTATCATACCTGTCTCTCTTGATACGCCATAAAAGACCGCGCGATAAAGCTTTCCAGAGAAATTCACCGGCGAACCATGCGTTAGATGTCCACCGTGTGCGAGATTTAATCCCATAATCGTATCCCCCGGCTGAAGAAACGTAAAATAAGCTGCCATATTTGCTTGGCTTCCGGAGTGCGGTTGGACATTCGCATATTCACATTTGAAAAGCATCTTTGCCCTTTCGCGAGCCAAATTCTCAGCTATATCGACGAATTCGCATCCGCCATAATATCTTTTTCCCGGATAACCTTCTGCATATTTATTTGTCATAACCGAGCCCATCGCTTCGAGCACAGCCCTTGATACGAAATTTTCGCTTGCGATAAGCTCAAGCGTATAATTTTGTCTTTCTACTTCACCTGCGATAGCGTTGTAAATTTCTGGGTCTTGTTCTCTTAATGAAATCATAACCTGTTTAGTTTAATTTTTTGTTTTTGTAATTTCACAAATAACATCTCTTTTTCGCCTCAAACCTTAACCAATCCCTGAAATCCGGATGCGCTATTTCAATTAAAGCCTTTGCCCTTTCCCTTATACTTTTACCATGCAAGTAAGCGACACCATATTCCGTTACGACATAGTGTACATCGCCACGCGAAGTAACTACTCCTGCGCCTTCGGTTAGAACAGGCACAATTCTGGAAATTGTCCCATTTTTTGCGGTTGACGGCAACGCTATAATTGGCTTACCACCTTTTGAACGAGCAGCGCCACGGATGAAATCAACTTGCCCACCAATCCCACTATAGATTTTGTGCCCGATCGAATCAGAACAAACTTGTCCAGTTAAATCGATCTGAAGCGCCGAATTTATCGCCACCATTTTCTCGTTTTGACTTATGATGAACGGGTCATTAACATAATCTGATGGATGAAACTCAAAAAGAGGATTGTTATCGATGAACTCGAAAAGTTTTTTCGTCCCAAGGACAAAACTTGCTATCACCTTGCCCCTATGCAATGTCTTTCTCTCATTGTTAACAACTCCAGATTCAATTAGTGGCAACAAACCATCGCTGAACATCTCTGTATGTATCCCAAGGTCTTTTTTATCTTTCATGAAAAGCAAGACAGCGTCCGGAATCCCACCGATTCCCATCTGCAATGTAGAACCATCCTCAATTAACTCGGCGATATAACCCGCTATCTTTCTGTGCAAATCTGTAATCTCTTCTTTTGGAAGTTCAAATAAAGGTCTATCCGATTCAACGAAATAGTGAATTTTGCTCACGTGAATAAAACTATTGCCAAGGGTTCTTGGCATATTTGAGTTGACCTCAGCTATGACAACTCTTGCAGTTTCAGCAGCTGCCTTTGTACATTCAATCCCAACTCCAAAACTACAAAATCCATATTCATCTGGAGGCGAAACAGTTATCAAAGCGACATCGATTTTATATTCACCGCTGTAAAATAACTTTGGTATCTCCGACAAAAAAATTGGGACGAATTCAGCCCTGCCGTCGTTAACTGCATCTCTGACATTTGGACCTGTGAAAAACGCGCGATGCTTAAAATGCCCCTGCATCTCTGGGTTAACATAAGGGGCTTCGCCGAAAGTCAAGATATGTGCGATTTCGACATTTTCAAGTTCATCTTTCCTCGCAACAAGTGCTTTTATTAACGGTTCTGGGGTTGCGCACCCCGGATGAACCCAGACTTTATCCCCTGATTTTATAACTTTTACTGCTTCTTCTGCTGTAACTGTTCTCTCTTTAAAGTGCTTTGTCCAGCTCATATAAGTTCTTCAATTTTTTTGTATTTGACATTAAAAATTTCTGCTATGTTCTTATTTGTGCAATAACCCGCATAGGTGTAAATACCTTTGCGGAAATAAGGTTCTTCTTTAATTGTCTGCGAAATCCCTTTCTCAGCTATTTCAAGTATGTAAGGTAAACTAACATTTGTAAGCGCGTATGTTGCGGTTCGAGCAACATTTGAAGCTATGTTTGGAACACAGTAATGGATGACACCGTATTTAACGAAGACTGGATTTGCAATCGTCGTCGGCCTGCTTGTCTCAACACATCCGCCTTGGTCAATAGAAACATCAATGATAATAGAGCCCGGTTTCATCTTTTTAACCATTTCCTCTGTGACAAGTTTTGGAGTCAAAGCCCCGTGGATTAAAACAGCTCCAATTAAAACATCCGCAAATTGAACCGCTTTTTCAATGTTATAAACATTAGCAATCGCTGTCTCAACCCTCTTACCAAACAACTTCTCAACCTCCCTAAGTTTATCGATATCTTTATCAAGCACAACCACATGAGCACCAAGCCCGAGCGCTGCTCTTATCGCATTTTGCCCAACAACCCCAGCACCAAGTATAACAACAGTCGCTGGCGGAACCCCCGGGATTCCACCAAGCACAATTCCCCTTCCCCCATCTTCATTTTGTAAGTATCTCGCTGCGATGACTATTGCCATTTGTCCCGCGATTTCGCTCATCGCTTGAAGAATTGGAAGACGTCCATCTGGAAGTTCAATTATTTCATAACCAACTGCGGTAATTTTTCTTTCAAGCAAAATCTCAACAAATCTTTTCGGTGCAACCGCGAGATGAAGAAACCCAAACAAAAGATGCTCCTCACATAGGTAGTCGTATTCATCCTCACCCGGTCTCGCAACTTTAACGATCATTTGAGACCTCTTATAAACCTCCTCTTTTGAAAACACAATTTTAGCCCCGACCCTTTCATATTCGATGTCCGTAAAACCGCTATATTCTCCCGCGCCCGATTCAACATAAACTTCATGACCCTGCTCAACCAGGGCTTTTACCCCTGCTGGTGTAAGTGCGACTCTTCTTTCAAGGATTTTTTGCCTGTCGCTACTTTCCTTTGGAATTCCAATGTTCATGGCTTTCTAAAATTTTTTTGCTGTTCTCTTCACAAAAAATATACTAAAAACTTTCCTCAAAAGCATATCTCCATTCATACGTTTACGCTCATCTGCGGTATCACCTCAATAGAAGCCCCGGCATAATCGAATTTTTTATCAACATATCACCATACGTTGTTTTTAGCCTTATCGTTTAACTTTCACATTGATTGATTTTATCCCCAACTTTGAATATATTTTTACTTGCATTCAAAAATCAAACTTGAAATTTTTAATGAAACATGACGAACTAATTAAACTTGCCATCGAAGCAAAAAAATTCGCTCACGCCCCATACTCAAAATTCAAAGTCGGCGCAGCAATCCTAACCGAAGATGGAGAAGTTTTCACGGGCTGTAACATCGAAAATAGTTCTTACTCTTTAACCATCTGCGCTGAAAGGGTCGCGATCTTTAAAGCCTACTCATCCGGGAAGAAAAAATTTAAATCCATAGCGGTGGTCTCCGATTCAAAAAACTTTATCTCGCCATGCGGTGCTTGTAGGCAGGTTTTAATGGATTTAGCAGGCGGTGAACTTGAAGTTATATTGACAAATTCATCCGGAAAGAAAAAAGTCCTAAAACTTTCGGAACTATTGCCGTTGCCATTTGGCTCGAAAGACTTAAAAAAGAAAAAGGGGGAATGAAAAATGGATATCACGGAATTTGAAAAAATACCCCAAGGGACAAAGGGCACAGGTTGGATCGAAGTTATAACCGGAAGTATGTTCAGCGGAAAAACGGAAGAATTGATAAGAAGAATTCGCAGAGCTCAAATTGCAAAACTAAAAGTTGTAGTTTTCAAACCAAGGATCGATACACGTTACAGCTCGGACAGAATCGTTTCACACAGCGACATCTCGATTCCTTCTATCGTCGTTGACAACGCGAAACAAATTTTGGAACTTGCGAAAGATGCACAAGTTGTTGGAATTGATGAAGCACAATTTTTTGATTCGGAACTCGTCGATGTGTGCGAAAAACTTGCAAACGATGGGAAAAGGGTAATCGTCGCAGGTCTCGACCAAGATTATAGAGGTAAACCATTTGAACCTATGCCACAACTTCTTGCCATTGCAGAATACATAACCAAAACTCACGCTATTTGCGTTGTCTGTGGAAATCCAGCAAGCAAAACACAGCGAAAAATAAAAACTGGGGAAAGGATAGTCATCGGCGCCTCTGATATATATGAGGCAAGATGCAGAAGATGTTTTGAACCACCGGAAGAATAAAAACAAAAAATAAAAATGGAGAAATAATGAAATTGCTTTCCCTCCTCAACGGACTTCTGGGGATGTTCGTCATCGTCGGAATAGCATTTCTAATATCAAACAATAAAAGAAGGGTCAACTGGCGACTTGTCATCTCCGGGCTTTTAATCCAAATTGTTTTTGCAATTTTCGTCCTAAAGGGAAAAGAACTCGCGAATATCTGGTCACCGCTTGGATGGCCTAAGGTTTTATTCGAATGGATAAGCAAAGCCTTCGTCGTAATACTTGGTTTCACAATAGAAGGAGCGAAATTTGTCTTCGGAGACCTTGCAATAAGCCCCGGGCAAAATAACTCACTTGGATTTTTCTTTGCTTTTCAAGTCCTCCCAACGATTATCTTTTTCTCGTCTTTGATGTCGGTTCTTTATTTCCTCGGGGTTATGCAAAGGGTTGTACAAGCGATGGCATGGATTATGCTGAGACTTATGGGAACAAGTGGAGCTGAAAGTTTATCGTGCACTGCAAATATATTCGTCGGTCAAACAGAGGCGCCGTTAATGGTAAGACCTTTCATCGCGATGATGACGATGTCGGAACTCCTTGCGGTTATGGTCGGAGGTATGGCGACAATAGCAGGTGGAGTTATGGCAGCTTATGTCCAGATGCTCGGATATTCATACGCACAAGCACATAACCTTGATATAATCACAGCACAAGTAAAATTTGCAGAGCAACTTTTGGGGGCAAGCGTAATGGCAGCTCCAGCTGCGCTTGTTATGGCTAAGATAATGTGGCCTGAAACCGAAGAACCAGTTACCAAAGGAACTGTAAAAGTGAAGGTTGAAAAAACAGCACAAAATGTCATAGAAGCAGCTGCGGAAGGAGCTTCAAATGGACTTCAACTTGCGCTCAACGTTGGAGCGATGTTAATCGCTTTTATTGCATTGATAGCGTTGACGAACTGGGGGCTCGAAAAAATTGGAACAATAGGCGGACTTAACGATTTCCTCATCAAAAAATTTGGCTCGCCTCTTAAACTTGAGCTCATCTTCGGGCTTGTGCTTCAATATCTCGGTATGGCGATTGGAATTCCCGCAAGTGATGCCCTAAACTTTGGAAGTCTTCTCGGAACGAAAATAGTTTTGAACGAATTCGTCGCTTATTTGAAGTTTTCAGAATTAATAGCGCAAAATAAAATCGTCTTCGAAAAAACGATAACAATGACAACATTTGCCTTGTGCGGATTTGCTAACTTTTCATCTATAGCAATTCAAATCGGCGGGATAAGTCCGATGGCTCCAAATAGAAGAGCAGACCTTGCAAGGCTTGGTTTAAGAGCGGTTGCGGGTGGAACGCTTGCAAACTTGATGACCGCTACAATCGCCGGGGTTCTCACAGGTTAAATTAAACAAAGACGTTTATCAAAAATTCGATCGGTCTTGCAATAGTTCTAACAATTGAGAAGAAAAGATACGAAAACGCAGGCAAGCGCATTAAAAATATGATTATGAAAATCCCGAAAAAACCAATTTGCCTATAACTTTCGCTCAATCGCTCCGGCAAAATCGACGCAAGAACATGTGAACCATCAAGCGGAGGTATCGGTATTAAATTGAAAATCCCAAGGACTATGTTGAGATAAATTCCGCCGTAAAACATTTTGAGAAGAAATTCATAAGCAAACTTTACAAGCTCTGAATCAAAGGAATTAAAAATTCCCTCAAGTTTCAAAAGCACTATCACAAAGAAAGCACAGCAAAGGGCAAGAGCCAAATTTGAAATTGGACCGACCGCGGAGACTAAAATCGAATCCCTTTTATAATTTCTAAAGTTCAACGGGTTAACAGGAACGGGTTTAGCCCATGCTATAAAAACACGCCCTGCGACAAGGATTGAAAAAAGAGGGACAAGTATTGAGCCGAAAAGGTCGATGTGCGGAATTGGGTTTAACGTCAATCTTCCCATATATTTTGCGGTTGGGTCACCACATTTCAAAGCAACGTAACCGTGCATAACTTCATGAACTACGACGCTAAACAAAAGAATTGGGATTATATAAAGCGTTTCCATCTTGGGGTGATGTTGATTTTGATAAAAAATTAGAGTGCCGAAGGTGGGAGTCGAACCCACACGGGGTTTAAAGCCCCACGGGATTTTGAGTCCCGCGCGTCTTCCAGTTCCGCCACTTCGGCAACGCATTTAAAATATAAAAATCTCAAACCTATTTTGCAAGTTTTCACATTTCGCATCAGATCGAGGGGAGAAATCAAAAACACGAGAGAAGTTGCGTGAACAACCGAGACGACCAAAATTAAAATAATCTCGTTTTTGGGTTTCCATTGTTTTCAATTTCTCACAGATAGGTTAAAAAAACCCTCTTCCCCCGTTATTTCTATCAGCCACTATATAAAAATTTCTCCTTATTATTCCGCTTAGTAAATTGCTAATTTTTACAGAACGAAAAGGCGATAGTAGTAGGTCGGTGAATATCTAAAACCCAACTTAAATCCCGTTGTTGCGTAATTTCCCCCCATTTCTCTTCATCTAGCTCTTTGTGTAAGGGCAAGGTTTTTATTTATTAATCTCATCAGCTAAATCTTTAAAAAGAGATAATAAGCCTGCGGTATTCACAAAAAAGTTTTTCCTATTTTCACGAAGATATTTTTCAATCATGTCTTTTTGTCTTCTAATTTTTGTATTGTTGCTATTTCTAACCAAGATAAAGTTATTGAAATATATCCCATCCAAGAATGAAAGATAGTGAATATTATCTGAATCTTCAGAGTATTTTATAAATTCTATCATTTCTACAATCTGTTTATCCTGTGCGCCCCCAGGTTCTTTTATATGTTTGGCTTCTATTATAAAAAATCTATCGTTTATCTTCAAAACCAAATCTGGCCTTTTACCTTGATGCTCTTTTCCAAATTTGTATTTAATTTTTAACGCTCTACAAAATTCTCTAAATAAAACTTTATCTCCTTTATCAGGCAAAAAATAGGCATTAGAAAATCTCCTTAAAGTCTGTATGCTTCTTACACGAGAAACATTGCCAATATTTATATTAATCAAGTTTTTGATTTTATCGATTCCTGAAATACCTTTCTTACGAGATGAACCACTATCATACAAAGCTTGGATTATCACATTGGTATATCCCAATTTGTCATATAATTTTCTTCGTCTCTCACAGTATTTCTGCAATATTTCCTTTAAAACAGTTTTATTGTTAGGCAATCTTTCAAAAACAGAATAAGATATGTCTAATACTTTCCAAAACGCTACAAACTCAGTGTATTGTATTTTATCTATCGAGATTATAAGGCTATATATCTCATCTAAAATCTTTGATGCGGTATCTACATTATTTTTACTGACTACGCAATAAGATATTATTAATTCTCGAAGACGGTCAACTTTTTCAATTAATTGGCTATCAGATACTATTACTTCATCAGAAATATAAAAATCATCTATGACAGGTTCAGGAGCCTTCAACGATTTTTTCCAATAATATATGTTATCTCTTATAGCCATAATTTGAAGATTCTATTTTTATTATTGACATCTTTTATATAATCTATTACCTCCTCTGCTTTTTTAGCATCAATTAAACTTTTGAGTTGCGCCTTCTCATTTTCTTTAAGAGTTAATAATGGGAATGTTTGAATTAGCTTTTTAGCCTGGGATAATCCTAAATACTTCCTTGTGTATTCACTATCCGAATATTTGTATGTTGTCATAAACTCGCTATCAGTTCTTTCCCTGAAATATTCTAATAATAGATTAAAGTAGTCTTTTAATAATGTTTGATCATCAGCTGATAGCGAAGGCTCTATGAATATCTGAATCGGATGCGTTCTGTATTTTGCTTTTGTAACTAAAAGGCAATCCACACCGAAAACATCTTTTATTTTATAAAGCCCCACTCGCCCATTTACACTCCCGGTATCGACCGTTCTAATAAATAAAATGTTGCTATTTATTTTATTAAAGAGAGCTTCGTTTACATAAATCTTTCTCTTCGCATATTTACCACTACTAAAATTATTTACATCCAAAGCCTCTACTTCAAACGTTCCCTTATTCATTTCAACTTCTTCTAACGTTAAATAATATTTTATATGAAGAGGTTTGACCGCAGCATAGTTATTTACAAAATTTTCAAAATCATTTCCGGCACGATATTGATTTCTGGGGTCTAAAATATACTGCTTTCTTTGTACAGTTCTATTAATTTTAATTCCTTCAAAAGCGATAACTTCACGACTTGGGAAATCTTTTCTCTCAAAGAAACAGATTACTACGTTAGTCCCAGTGTACTCGAATATTTCTTTTTCAAAAATTATCGCTTTTTTAATATTGTAATATGGTAAAAAATCATTTCTAATTTTATTTGAAACCGAAAAACCAAAGAGAAAGTTAGAGGGAATTATGTAAATCATATTTTTAATACCATGCCTTAAATCATTGATTAGTGCAAGTTGATATAAATCTTGATATCCCTCATTTTCACCTTGGAAATAATCAAGATATTTTTGGGTCTCTGGATGTTTTACAATATAACCAATATAAAGGTATGGCGGGTTAGTAATGTGATAGATTGGCAATCCTAAATCAAGTAAAAAATTAGGATAATCTTTAATAGTATCCCTTTGAAGGATGTTTTTTATTGCTAATTCTTTGGGGATACCATACTTTGTAGCATTACTTACAGCTTTCTCAACAAGTTCTTTTTGAATATCGAAAAGAAAAATATGTTTCTTAAAAAAATCTACTCTTTTATCTTTTGGAACCAACTCTAAAATAGGTAAAATAAGATTCCCTTCTCCAGCGAACAGATCAACCCAAATATATTGGTAGATATAGTTTTTTATCTCGGGCAGTATAAACTCTTTAAATATTTGGACGGGGGTAAGATGCTCCCCGTACGTTCTTCTTCTTTTATTTAGATTTTCAATTATCATCACTAAAAAGCAATCTAAGTGAGTACACTGTTTATTAATTTTCGTTCTTTTTAAGCTTAACCAAGGACCAGACGGAAAATTATATCAAAATCATTATATGAGTTGCTGATTGCAATATAAAACATATTGAGATTTTCCTTTATTTACCACAACTAACTAAAATAGCTGAAACTACAACAGGGCTATTTGCTGCTGTTCTCTGTATTACGGATTGGATGATACTTAAGTGCGATTTAACCGCTTGAAAGTTGATATTGGTTTTATTCTTTTCTTTTTACAATAGATTAGATTTTTCTGTTTATCTCATTCATTTCCAAATCATTAAAGGGATTTCTAGTTTTTTTTGCGACTGACTACCATCCTTAATATTTTAAATTACGAATAGTTTCAACTCCTCATAAGTAGGCTAAAAACCACTAATAATATAATAATTTACTTCACTCATTGTCAAGAGCGTTTTCTCACAGGTAGGTTAAAAACTTTGCCCAAATATTTGAGCGGTGTACCTAACAGATACAAACTTGCAATTATTAATGTGCCTCCTACTCCTAAAAATCTTTGGATCGATCTACCTGATTGTTGTTTTTCCCTTTGCGAAATAGTTTCCCCTTTTTACCTTCTCAATTTGACCGCAAGCTGTATTTAACTCTCTCTAAACATTCAAAACGCCAAAATGCGAAAGAAACGCTTAATCATAGTGAGAGTTTAACTTAAAAACACTTTTATTTGACTTCAAGAATAATTCGTATAGCATTACAATCAAAGATATAAACGAAAAACCGTAGATAAAATCTTCCAAAGGTATAGTTAGAATTCTAAATTTCAAGTTGAGTTCGTCATTATAAATAACAACAGGTTTACTGGTCAAATAGTAGTTAAAAATTAAAGTCAAGAAAAAAATAATCAGCAAAAATTGCCAGAAAAATAACTGCTTAAAAAGATTAGTTTTAAAAAAGTAAATATCGACGATTATCAAAAAGGCAAAAATGAAGAAGATTGAGGATGTATAATATTTGCCCAAGGATAAAGAATAAAAGCTAATTGAAAGAAACGAAAATATTAAAAACCAGAGCAAAAGTAAATTGACTTCGCGATAAAAAAACTTTTTTTGTTTAAGATTAACATATAAAAAAAGACAAGCGTAGCCGGTAAAAATGAAAAATAAAATCTCCTCCAACGGAACATTTAAAATTTTAACATTTAAAATATAATCCTGATTAAAAGACCAAAAAAAATCCGTAACGACTATATCAAAGAGAAAGAAAAACAAAGCAACCAAAAATAAGGATAAAAAAGCAGGCAAAAACTTAGGCTTAACAACCCAAGAGAAAAAAGACGCCACCAATGGGCCAAAGATAATAATTAAATTAAAAATCAGATAATTAAACCCCATCGCTTTTCTGTCTTTTTATTTTCTCTCGGTTCATAAAAAACATTCTCAAAGTGAATACTTTTTAAGAGAATTGTTAGTCATAATCAAATCATCAAAAATAAATATAAATAAATATCCACAAAACATATAGCCATATTAATGCAATAATCTAATAAAATTTAATTTTTGTTTCTGTTGTAATAATGGCGATACAAAGCGTCTTGGCTTCTCCTTGATTCATTTCTGGAGCTTAAGGCTATATCTACGTCAAGTAAATTTTCAACTTCCCTCTCACCATAAATTGTCTGCCAAAATATATAAGTCTCTTCCAAGCAATTCGGTTCTTTAATAGGGTCGCATAAAATTTCTTCTCTAAAATTTTAGCTATAAAAAGGCGAGTGATTTTTTAAAGCTCTTCGAATAATAAAGTTGTTTATCTAAAAATATATTTCAAAAAAATCAGTGATTTCTTTACCTTTGACAGCGAAACTCTTTTATGCCAAATTATTCTGGGATGGTTATAAATTACCGTTGCTAATTTTTTATATATTTCCTTCGAAATATCAATGGCTTTTCTTCTATCGCATGGAATTTTACACGTAACGAGAGAGACATGACTAAAAGTTTTAAAAACGTCATCAAGGTAAAACCTAATTAATTTATCAAAAATTATGCCCTTTTCCCCTTGGAAATCATCAATACTATTTAAACCAAAGTTTTTAATGTCTTCTTTGGGGATATAAACTCTTTTTCTCTCCAAATCCTCTTTTATGTCTCTGATAATATTAACTATCTGCATAGCCTGACCAAAGTCAATAGCGGATTCATAAAAGCTTTGATTAAGATTCATTATTCTTGCCATCATTAAACCAACTACCCCAGCAACCCCGTAAATATAACTATTTAATTCCTGGCGGTTTTGAATTTCTAAACAGGGCTTAATATCCATTTCAAGAGAAGCGAAAAAACTATTCAACCAATCTTTCTCAAAGGAATATTTTCTGAAAACACAAACAAAAGAATTGA
Source organism: Candidatus Kryptoniota bacterium (assembly GCA_041640855.1). Taxonomy (GTDB): domain Bacteria; phylum Bacteroidota; class Ignavibacteria; order Kryptoniales; family Kryptoniaceae; genus Kryptonium. The sequence continues at coordinate 2,865 of JBEPZK010000011.1, read as the reverse complement.
TAATAAAATTACTTGATTGAATCCCATCATTTATGGCGGATAATGTTTCATTTTTAAGACTTATAAAAAGATTTTTATCGTTCTTGACATCAACAATGTCATCAAAAGTTCTCAAAAACGAATAAACAATAGCAACATCCTTCCTTACCTCCTTTGGAAAAAATAAAGAACCGTAGTAAAAAGTAGTCGAATGCTTTTTAAGAAAATCATAGAATATTCTATCTTCCATGATATCTTCTTACTAAATTTAAAACTATCTCAGAGGAAATTAGGCAAGGCGGAACTCCGATACCAGGATTAGTATATTGACCGACGTAATAAAGATTTTTAACTTTTTTGCTTTTATTTTTAGGCCTAAATAAAGCTGTTTGAAAAAAGGTATGGGCTAAACCAAAAGCTGTTCCTTTAAATGAATTATACTGATCGATAAAATCGCGGTGAGCAAATATTTTTTTAACCTCTATATAAGGTAAAATTTTATCTCCGATTAAATTTTCGAAGTGAGAGATAATTTTTTCAAATAATTCTTCCCTAATTTCATCGTTGTCTTCAACACCACTAGGAACCGGAACTAAAAACATCATTGTCTCGCATCCAGCGGGAGCAACGGAGGAATCTGTTTTAGAAGGAACATTGACATAATAAGATGGATTTTGAGGCCAAGCTTTTCTTACATAAATATCATCAAAGTTTTCTTTCCAATTATCTCCAAAATAAAGGTTATGATGTTCAACGTTTTTAATCTTTTTAGAAACGCCCAAATAAATTATATAGGCACCTGGTGCAAGAATTTTTTTATTCCAATAATTTATATCATAAGTTTGATATTCGGGGTCTAAAACTTGAGTTTCAAAGTAAGGATAATCAGCAGAAGAAACGACAACGTCAGCGGGGAATGACCTTTTCTCAGTTATAACTTCGAAAATACGAGAATCCTTAACTGATAACTTTATTACTGGTTCGGATAAATATATCTCTACTCCATTCTCCTGACAAACGGATAAAAGAGCCTCAACAATCTTATAAATTCCACCAATTGGATAATAAATACCCAAGTTCATATCAGCGTGAGCGATTAAAGAATAGAAAGCCGGGGTGTTATAAGGTGAACCACCCAAGAAAACAGTATTAAATCCGAGAATCTTTTTTATCTTTTCGTCTTTAAAAAATCTTTTCAGATAGAAATTAAGGTTAATAAAATAATTAAATTTCAAGGCATAATAAACAAGCTGCGGGTTTATAATATCGGTAAATCTTGCATAATCTAATCTTACCAACTTTGTCATTGATTTTTCATAAATGAACCTACTTTGCTCTAAATACTTTCTCAATTTTACTGAAGATCCAGCTTCTAAATTTTCAAATGTTTCTAAATTTTTTTCAAGATCGCTGAAAATAAGGATACTTGTCTTATCCTCAAAAAAGACCTTATAACTAACATCGAGCTTTTTTAATTCGTAAAAATCAGAAGTTTTTTTATTAAAAAAAGAGAAAAAGTTATCAAAAACCTCAGGCATCATATACCACGATGGACCTTTATCAAAAAAATACCCTTTTTCTCTAAAATAACTAGCTCTGCCGCCAATAAAATCATTTTTTTCTAGAAGGGTAACTTTATAACCATTTCTTGCTAATAAAGCAGCTGTTGCTAAACCGGAAATACCGCCTCCAATAACAACAACTTTTTCTGTGCTCATTATTTATTTAAATTTTTTTGTGACTAACTTTACTTTTTATAAATATAATTCTAAGAGGAGGTGGAATTCAAAACCATAAAGTCGCTAAGATCACCAGTTTTCATAACCGGCTTATCAGCGATTTTGTCACCTCCTCAATTTCAGTGATTTCTTTAAAAATAATCTCGACATCAATAAGCGACAGGATAAATTTTTAATTTTATTTCCTCAGTATTTTTTAACATTTTTACAAATACCATATGTTCCTTCATTAATTTATTTAATGTTTTTCAACGCTTCCTCAACAAAATATTTTCATCGCCTATGTTCGTAAGCACCAGTAAAAGCTTCTCGTTCAAATTAGAACTTCTTTACTTTTTTCTTGACTTTTTGCTTTTTTAACTTGTTTTTTGCTTTCTCTTACATCGGGAAAAATTAATTCGATACCAGATATTTGTATTCTACAACCTCCACACTGCTACGGGGTTTATTGGTAGCTTAAAAAGCTTTTGCTTAAAAGCAGATTTACTACACTAAGTTCCCTTTTAGATCTGATTTTATTTTTGAACTTAACATTTTAATTTTCTCATCTCTTTCTGTCTTGCGAGGTTAAGTTAAAACAACAACATCATTAAGACATACAGTTTGCTCTTTCAAAGGAAGAAAGTTTCTAATTCAGTATGAAGACAAAGCATAATTTGTCAAATTTTCCAAATGTAAAAGAACTTGAGAATCAACATAATATTTTTTATCCGTCTTTCTCCGTCTTCCGCTTGCTTAAAACCATATTTTAACGTTGAGCTTCAAAATATTCAAAGGCATCGACGATATCGAGATATACACCATCAAATCCTGCATCAAGAATCTTTTTCACATAGGAACTGTCATTTCCATAGATAATATTCTGCCATTCTTTGTGCCAGTACTTTACTTTATAATTTCCAGGCCAATTTGGGTTTTCTTTATCTAGCCATGAAGGAGGATTTGTTTTCCATTCCTCTTTCCAATAATATCTATAATCCTCTGCCTCGCCAATGCTCATATAGGCAATCACCAGGCGAACACCGCCATGAGCCTTGGTTTTCAATGAAGCGACTTCATCACGAGTTAACTGTTTACCATTGTAAAATAGATCGATGATAATTAGATCATAATCAGTATTTCGAATTGCGTTTAGAAAAGCTTCCTT
>JBEPZK010000010.1:0-52556 GCA_041640855.1 Candidatus Kryptoniota bacterium | reverse complement strand
GTCGGCTCTACCCCAAGTAGATATTTATTAAACCAATCAAGACATCGATAAAATTCGTCAATCCTATGATTCGGCTCCCTGAAACCGTGGGCTTCTCGCGGATAACGGACGAATTCAACTGTTTTCCCAAGATGTTTCAGCGCTTGATACATCTCCTTTGAATTGCTTATAAATGTGTTCGGGTCTTCATCTCCGTGCATTATCAAAACGGGAGTTTTAATGTTCTTGACATAGTAAAACGGCGAACGCTTAAGATAGATTTCAAGATTATTCCAATAATAGTCGCCAAGATAATCCGGCTCCCAACTCGGAAGATAAGAGTTGCTGTAATCCGTGATTAGGTTAAATATCCCGAACATTGAGACAGCTGCTTTGAACCTATCAGTTTGAGTTATAGCCCAATTTGTCATATATCCACCGTAACTTCCACCGAATATACCAATTTTATTTTCATCGACGATTTTAAGTTCCTTAACAATATAATCAATCCCCGTCATTATATCTTTAAAATCCCCACCACCAAGGTCTTTGAAGTTTGAAATCCCAAATTTGTTAGAATACCCAGAGCTACCTCTAAAATTCGGTGCGAAGACGACATAGCCTTCGTTCGCCCACACTTGCAAATTGTAATACTGGCGAAGCATATTCTGAATTCTTCCATAAGGTCCACCGTGAACTGCAACGAGCATCGGATATTTTTTCCCAGGTTCAAAGTTAACAGGTTTTACAAGTATTCCTTCTATCTCCCATCCATCAAAACTTTTCCATTTTATAACTGATTGTTCTCCGAACGTAAAATTGTCAAGCTGTGGGTTTAAATTTGTTAATTTTTTTAAATCCTTTCCCTTTAAGACATAAACATCCGGCGCGCTTGTCTTGTCCTCAGCAAGTAAAGCTATAACATTATCCCCGGTCGAAATTGCGATATCTCCGAAAATTTTTTCTCCTCCCAAAAATTCCTTTATCGAGCCATCGCTAATTGAAATCGTATAAATATGCGTATAAACACCACTTGCAGTCCTTGCGTAAATTTTAGAAGACTCACTTTTCGAAAATTCATAACCAACAATCCCAATGTCAAATTTTTCCGTGAGATTTTTAATCGCGCCAGTTTTAGGGTCAACTATGAAAAGTTCCTCTTGTGAATATGTAAACTTTGGATCAAGGTCAGCTACAAACGCTATGAATTTCCCATCCGGGGACCATTTCGGCTGTCTTTCTCCCCCAGGCCTTGTCGTGAGTTGCCTTGCTTTTCCAGTTTCAACTTCAAAAATCCAAAGGTCAAACTTTTTGCTATCGTCAATATCCCCAGTGTAATTTGTATTAAAGACGACGAACTTCCCATCCGGCGATATATCAAATTGTTCAACTCCATAATCCCCAGTGTAAACTTTTCTCTCGACTTTAGTTTTCACATCGATAAGATAGAATTCTTTTTTATATTTCTCTTTATCCACGACAAGAGCATCGAATTTCAATTTCTTATCACGTTCCTTCTTCTCTTTTTCAGGTTTCGGCAATGTTTCCTGAGTTAGATAGAGAATGCTTTTACCATCGGGCATCCATTTGAAAGAAATCACGCCTTCCGGTGCATCGGTCAATTTATAAGATTCTCCCCCATCAACGGGAAGCAACCAAATTTGGTTTTTGACCTCTTTTTCATCTGTGCCCGATTTTCTGTTTGAAAGAAACGCTATGAACTTACCATCGGGTGAAAACTTAGGCATCCATTCGTCCTCTTTCGAAAAAGTCAATTGCCTAACTTCTCCGGTTTCGGTCAAGGCGATATAAAGGTCGGTGCTATACTTGCTTTCATTAAAGTCAGCTTTTGATAAAACGAAAACAACAAACTTTCCATCGGGAGAGATATCAATTTGCGAAGCGACATTAATAGAAAGCATATCACGTATTGTAAATTTCCTCTTTTGAGGTTGGGATGAAACAATGGATGGAATCAGCAAGAAAAGCGCTAAAATCCAAATGTAAGTTTTCCTCATTTTTTACCTCCTTTTTGGTTAGAAATTTTCATCTTCTTTATTCTCCTCAGTAACTGTTTTCCTGCCCGAGGTTTCAAATTCCGCTATCACTTTATCTTTTATTTTCATCAGATATTCAAAAGCGGCATCATGTTCATTTGGAATTATTCCCTCAAGTATTGCTTCTTCTATAGCTTTTTTCAAGCGCCCCACAAGTGGACCAGGTTTTAAACCAAGTGCTTGCATAATTTCGTTGCCATCGACCGGCGATTTGAATGCTCTAAGTTTGTCCTTTTCTTCAACTTCTTTAATTTTTCTTACGACAATATCGTAATTTCTTGAGTACTCTTCGACAAGTTTTGGATTCCTTGTCGTTATATCAGCTCTGCAAAGTTTTATCAAATCGTCAAGGTCCTCCCCAGCTTGAACGATTAATCTTCTTATCGCGGAATCTGTCACGCTTTCGTCGACCAAAGCCATAGGTCTTAAATGAAGTCGGACAAGTTTTTCGACATACTTTGATTTATCGATTGGAAGTCTCAACCTTCTAAAAATTGTTCGAACCATTTTTGCTCCCAAAACATCGTGCCCATAAAATGTCCAACCGACACCTTCTTTAAATGCCTTCGTCTTGGGCTTGGCTATGTCATGAAATAATCCAGCAAGCCGAAGCCATACATTATCTGTAACTTGAGCGAGGTTATCAACAACTTGACAAGTATGTTGAAACACATCTTTATGATGATATATGGTGGTATTTTCATCTTCAGAGCTCACTCTCTGCTCCGTCCCTTCAAGTTCAGCAACCTCAGGCAAAACGATGCTCATCAAACTTGTTTTCTGCATCAACTTCAGTCCAATCGAAGGTTTATCAGCCATCATTATCTTTAAAAACTCGTCTGTTATTCTCTCTTGTGACACTATGCTCAGTCTATCCTTCATTTTCTTTATCGCTTCGAGGGTTCTCTCCTCTATTTCAAATTCAAGTTGACATGCAAATCTCACAGCTCTCATCATCCTCAATGGGTCATCGTCAAATGTCTTTTCCGGATCAAGCGGGGTTTTGATTATTTTGTTTTTCAAATCCTCTCGACCATTGAAAGGGTCAAAAACTTTGCCAAATGTTTTTTCATTGATTGAAACTGCAATTGCATTTATTGTAAAATCTCTTCTTGCAAGGTCGTCATCAAGCGTTCCATCTTCAACTATAGGTTTTCTTGAGTCCCTTCGGTAACTTTCTTTTCTTGCGCCAACAAATTCTATTTTTCTATCATCAAGCATTATCATCGCTGTCCTAAATTGCTCGTAAACAGTAACCTTTTTGCCCAAGCGTTTTGCGACGATTTTAGCGAATTTCAAACCTTCACCTATAACAAGAAAATCTATATCCTTCACCTCCTTGCCAAGCAAAAGGTCTCTGACATATCCTCCGACCACATACACCTCAAAATTATTTTCATCCGCAATTTTACCTATCGTCTTGGCAAGTTCATCTTTTATTTCAATTCTATCCTCAGCAGGCGAATTTCTCATCGTATACATTTGAATCATATGACTTTTATTTTTGTTTTTCATTTAACATCAAGTGACATCTTCTCTTTGACAACCTTTTGCTGTTTTTCAACTTCGGTGATAATTTTAAAGGCAACTTCAATCGAACGCTTCCCATCCTCTGCGCTCACGACTGTCGGTTTATCGTTTATGATCGAATCGATAAATGAGACGAGTTCCGCTTCGATTGGGTTAATTTCTTTGGGCGGATGCTGTTTGTAAACAATCTTTTTTCGCTTTGTGCCTTCATCGATTTTCCCTAGTAAAAATGTTGCTTCAACTTCTTCACTATTATCGACAAGCTGGAAAATTTCCGTTACGCCTTGAAGAAAATCGATCGATATGTATGCATTCTTTTGAAAAATTCTCATTTTTCTTTCGTTCTTACGCGATATTCTGCTTGCGGTGATGTTTGCGATGCATCCATTTTCGAATTGTATCCTTGCGTTTGCTATGTCAATTGAATCCGATATAACCGCAACCCCACTTGCCTTTATCTCCTCGATTTCGCTTTCGACAAGATTTAAAATTATATCGATATCATGTATCATCAAATCAAGTATCACTGCGACATCTGTGCCGCGCGGTTTAAATTGCGAAAGTCGATGCACTTCTATAAAAACCGGCTTGATATTATAACCTGAAAGCGAAAGCAAAGCTGGGTTAAACCTCTCGACATGACCGACTTGAACTTTCAAATTCCTCTCCTTCGATATCTTTATTATCTCTTCCGCTCCCTCGACGCTGTCGGTTATCGGTTTTTCGATAAAAGTGTGAACGCCGTTGTTTAGACAATAAACCGCTATCTCACGATGCGTTGTCGTAGGGGTTGCTATCACAACTGCTTGGACATTTTCAAGAAGTTCATCAAGTGTTTCAAAACTTTTCACACCGAGTTGGCTTGCGACATCTTTTGATCTTTGCTCATTTATATCGTAAACGCCGACAAAATTTGCAGATGGGATTTGCGATAAAATTTTTGCGTGGATGCTACCGAGATAGCCGACACCTATAACTCCAATGTTGATTTTTTGCATAGCTCAACCCACAATTTTTGTAAATCCAATTATTCTATCAAATCCGCCAAATCTAACATCTCTGTAATAAACGACGATATAATAGTTATTAAGCGTCTGCCAATCGTTTCCTTCAAGTTCAATCCAATCGATTACGACAACCTCATCTTTGCTGAAATCGTAATAACCGATGACATATTGATAATCATAAATCCCGCGCTTGAGCCATTTTTTAATGTAATAATAATTTCCAAAGGGGTCATATTTCAAAACATCATCTGCGCTTGGTTTCCAATTGTTAAAACAACCAACTATGTAGATATCGCCTTTTAATTTCTGCTCTGTCTCTTTATCAACTTCAAGTCGAAATGTGACCTCAAGATATTCAGAATACATCCCTTCTGACACAATTCTACAAGCCCCATTCATATCAGGCTCGCCATGCCAGAATTTTCTCACTTTATCAACTCCGCCAAATGGAATAACAGGTTGACCATTTGGATAGATTTTTTCACTTCTGAAATCAATTTGCCTATACTCGTTTAATGGATAAATGTTCCAAATTTTAAAGATTCTTCTTTCGGATGGGAAACCGCTGACATAAGTATATTTTTTCCTTTCGCTGAAATCGACGCGATATGGATAAAAAATTTTCCAGTTTTCATAAATGTCGACCGTAGTGATATAATACCAGTTTAGTGAATCTGGAACTCTAACTTCGACTTCGATATCATTTACATAGTTTCGTATGTCCGCACGTTCTCCAAGCAAAGTTTTTTTCAAACTTGCCCTAACCTCTGTTAAATTATCAACCACGATAAATCTACCGCTTGCATAAACCAATGTATCCACATTTTTATCGTAAATCTCAAAAATGTAATTTCCAGAATATGGAAATTGAACTATTCCATCTGGGTCGGGGAAGATGTTTTTAAAGTGAAAGTTATATCCTTTAATTCCTTTTTCAGCAACAGTGTAATTTAAAAAGAGCGTTTTGCTATGGAAAAAACTTTGAACGAATATATTCTCTGTCCTTCGCCAGTTTCTATCACAATGGTAAAACCTTATACCAAGGTTTGGCGGCGTTTTAGATTTGACATCAAATTCTATTACAATATGATCATTTACTGTGTTTGGCTCACCGTTCCAAAGCGTATCATATCTAATGATAATCGGCGGATAAATCTCGTCTTCGTAGCTATAAACCCTTAAACCTTTAATTTCAATCCTATCGCTTGCAAACAAAAAATTAGCAAACATAAATAATAAAATCAAAAGATGCCCAATGTCTTTCTTGCTCTTTTCATCCAGAATCAAATCCTCAAGCAATTCCTTTAACTCATCAACAGAACGAACTACAAAATCCGGCTTCAAACTTATAACTTTCTCCCCTGAATAAGAATCCCAAAGTGCAGAGATGACTTTAACTCCGACCTCTTTACTCGCTTTCACATCGCTTACCGCATCACCAACCAATATAACTTCGTCCTTACTCAATCCTAAAATTTCAATGATTTTCCGAATTCCCTCGCCGGATGGTTTATGAAATTTCACATCATCGCCTGTTATAACAACATCAAAAAATTTTTCAAGGTCAAGTTTTTTCAAGGTTATCGAAGTTGTAACTTTTCCCTTGCCCGTGAAAATTGCAAGTTTTATCCCTTTCGATTTCAAAAAAGAAAGCAAATCTTTTATCCCTTCGTATACCCTTGCCCTATCGTGGTTGCTTTCGTAATAATTGTAAAATTCACTAATAGCGGTTTTGACAAGCGAATCGATGTTCTTTTTTATGTCTTCATCATCGGAAAGTTCAAGAAGTTTTCTTATACCTGCCTCCTCCGGGGGTCCGAAAAATTGCGTCGTTATTTGCTCAGGCGTGAAAGTTTTCTTGATGTATTTTTTCGCGACGTAATTGAAAGTATCAAAAATCAACTCGTTTGTTTGTGCAACCGTCCCATCAAGGTCGAAAATTACACACCTTATTCTCAACTTTTTATACAAGATTTATTTTTTCAAACTGTTGTTTTTGTAACTCCTTTATGTCTCAACAACGCTCCAATGCCTTCAGTGTTTAAATCCATCGAATAAAATATCGGATAAACCTCCGCTTTTTTCTTAATCGCGACATCGATGACTTTAAAAATTATATTCTGAACGCGGATAAGGTTTCCTCCACATTTTGGACATTTGTCTTCCTTCAAAGCAAGAAAATCACAAGATTGGCAATACTTCCCCGAATATGAGAAATCGATGTTGAAAATGAGTTTGCTTACGTTTCCTTCGTTCAATGCCCTGATAGTATCCTTAATCCCGATGACAGCCATCTCAGACGTCTTCGAATGGGCGTGCGTTTTAATCTGTTCGATTATGCTTAATTCCTTTTCCATTTCAAGTTGCTTCTCGAGCTCAAGAGACTTTCTCAATATGTCGCTTTCTTTTGCATCTATTGGGAAATTAAAAGAGCCAGAATAAACCTTCTTAAGATATGGGTGAAGTTGTTCAACAAACGAATTTATATCCTGCTGTCGTCCGCTGATTAAAAGAAGGTCAAACTTTTCATTTTGATAGAACTCAAGCAATTTATCCGAAATTTTTTTGTAATGCTCTATAATTTTATTTTCCTGTTGTTCAGTTACCCTCGACTCATCAAATCCGTGATATCCGGCAAGTTTTATCCGCTTCGGGGTTTCGCTGTAAATTTCGTCGACTAATGCGATTTCACTCCCATAAATTTTAAAAATCTTTGCCTTGCGGTGGTCAAATAACACGGTGCAAATTTTCCGCAACTTTAACATCATTAACAAAAGCGGGCGAACGTATGGATTTTTATCGATCACAAGCAAATTCGGCGGTGGTACCATCAACTCATAAACCTGCCAAAAATTTTCCTTGGCGCACGAGAAAATAACTATACCTTTGTTTTTCGCTATATCCAGATTTTGTGAAATATACTGTTCGATTTTTCTTATGTCCTCGAGGACATCGCTAAACTCTTTCTTTCCTTCGAGTTCAGCTTTTTTCGCTTTTACGATATCTTTTAAAATTACTTCGATTTCCTTCTTCGAATACTTGCTTCCATCTGTGTTCAAATAAAGCGAAGTAACAAGGCAAGATTTAGATTGAAAGTTTTCCAATTCCTTTAACTGTTTTTCAGATTTGATAATCATATTAAAACCTCCTTTCTTTTTGGGTTTGTATATCTTTAGAAGTGTCGTTTTCTTACGAACAAAAATGACAATACAACCCCAGCGACAAACCCGCCTATATGAGCCCACCATGCAACCCCACCGGTTGTCGCGTAGGTTGCTGCGCTAAGTGAAGCAATTCCATTGAAAAATTGAAGTATAAACCAGAAACCAAGAAAAACGAAAGCGGAAACCTCAATTAAATCAAAGAAAAAGAATAGCGGAATCAAAGCTATTACCCTTGAATGAGGGAATAAGACAAAGTATGCACCCAAAACTCCAGATATTGCTCCGCTTGCTCCAACTGTTGGGACTTCTGAATGCGGATTCGTGTAAATGTGTGCATATACCGCTACGATACCACAAAGTATATAAAACAACAAAAATCTAAAATGTCCCATCTTATCCTCGACATTATCTCCAAAAACCCACAGATAAATCATATTTCCAATCAAATGCATCCATCCACCGTGCAAAAACATCGATGTCAAAAATGGATAGTAAACAAGAAAAAATGGTGCCCCAGATTCTTTCAATTCAAAATATGTTGCCGGAACAACTCCGAAAAGGTCAAAAAATTCGGACAATCTCTCCCCAAGCGAAAGTTCAAAAATGAAAACCAAAACATTAACTACGATTAAACTTACCGTCACAATTGGATAACTGCGCGCTGGTATTGTATCTTTAAGCGGTATCAACCTTTTCCTCCACAATTTTCTTTGACAATTGGTAAGCAAGGTTCAAAAGTGAAATTGGATGCATAACCTTAACATTTGCTCCCGCCTTTTTGAGACCGTATTCAATCTGCGCATGGCATCCCGGATTTGCGGTCAGAACGACTTGGGCATCGGTTGAAATTATGTTTTTGATTTTTCGATCAAGAATTTTCATCGAGTCATCATATCTCAAAATATTGTAAATTCCCGCACTTCCGCAACACCATGTCGATTCGTTCATCTCGACGAAATCGACCCCGTCGATTGATTTTATTATCGTCCTCGGCTCAGATGTTATCTTTTGAGTATGTGCGAGATGACAAGCATCGTGGTATGTGACTTTTAAATTTATCTGCGCTTCCGGTTTCTTGAAATTAATCTCACACAAAAACTCGTTCACATCTTTTGTAATTTTGCTTATACGAGTTGCCTTCTCCCTCAAAATTTCATCCGCATCATCCTTGAACAATTCACCATACTCTTTCATAAAAGCCCCGCATCCAGCGGAATTTATAACTATCGCATCAAGTTCATATTTTGAAAAAACTTCTATATTTTTTCTCGCTAGTTTCTTTGCCATTTCAACATCTCCATAATGAGCCATGACCGAACCACAGCACACCTGTTCTTTCGGTATGTAAACCTCACATCCATTTTCAAGCAAAACTTCAACAGTATCGATATTAATTTTCGAATACATCACATTCATAAAGCAACCAGTGAGAAATCCGACTTTATATTTAACCTCTCCCCTTGGCCTCAAAACTTCCGGCAAAACCTCGTCGGAGAACTTGTCTTGAATTTCTGGGGATAGTTCCTCGATTTGAATCAGCCTTTTTGGGAGCATTTTATAAATTCCAAATGCATATAACAAACGTTTTAATCTTTTTTGATATAGCCTCACTATGCGAGCGAAAAATTTAAAAATCGTGTTTGATGCGAAAGCAAATCTAAAGATCAATTTTTTCAAAAACGCTTGCCTATCCTTTCCCAATGCAAAAATTTTTGCCCTTGCGCTTTCAACAAGCCATCCATATTTAACGCCTGCGGGACAAACGCTCTGACACGCTTGACAATCAAGACAAAAATACATCTCATTGATGAAATCATCCGTGATTGGAAGATTTCCATCCTCTACCTCCTTTATAAGCCTAATTCTTCCTCTCGGTGAAGATTTTTCAAGCAATGTCAAATTATAAGTTGGGCAAACGGGAAGACACATCCCGCAATGCATACATTGTATTAAAAGTTCATCTGGAATCTTTATATCAAGCATTTGACCGCTCTTTTTGTTAAACCCATAAATCTTTATATTTTTCGATTTCTTCCCTCGATTTCGGGAGACGACCTTCGCATCGGGGTTTGATATCAAAAATTTTCCCCGGATTTAGTACCGAATTTGGGTCGAGAACTTTTTTAATTTTTCTCATAAATTCTATCGCCGGCTCATCAAATTGTTTCTCAAGAAACTTTTTCTTCGCAAGTCCAACGCCATGCTCACCTGTTATCGTCCCACCAAGTTTTATAGCGAAATCGAAAATTTCTTCAAACGCTTTCTCAACTCTTTTCATCTCATCCCTATCACGTTCATCGGTCAAAGCTGTCGGGTGAAGATTTCCGTCGCCTGCATGACCGAAGTTTCCGATTGTGATTTGATACTTAGAAGCTATCTCTTGAATTTTTTCGACCATCTCTGGTACGAAACTTCTCGGGACAGTAGCATCTTCAAGTATAGTTGTCGGCTTAACTCGCGCAAGCGCAGCAAACGCAGCCCGTCGCGCAGTTTTCAACTTAAGAGCTTCTTGCTCTGAACCAGCAACTTTAAAATCAATTGCATTATTTGTCTTGCAAATTTTTTCTATCTTTTCCGCTTCTTCTTCGATTTGCGCAGGGTGCCCATCAACTTCAATCAAAAGCAAAGCCCCAATATTTGTCTGCAAACCAAGATGAGCATAATCCTCGACGCATTTTATAGTTACATTGTCGAGAAATTCAAGCGTTGCCGGGGTAATGCGATTTGCAATTATATCTGAGACAGTCTTTCCAGCATCCTTTATCGAATCGAAAAAAGCAAGCATTGTCTTTGAAGCCTGCGGTTTCGGGATAAGTTTCAGTAAAATTTTCGTAAATACTCCAAGCGTTCCCTCCGAACCGATTAAAACATCCTTCAAATTATATCCCGCGACATCTTTGACATTTTTACCGCCGACGTTTATTATCTCGCCAGTTGGAAGCACAACTTCAAGCCCAAGCACATAATTTTTTGTTACCCCGTATTTTAATCCTCTTAATCCACCGGCATTTTCAGCAACATTTCCTCCGATCGTTGAAATTGTCATACTTCCCGGGTCAGGCGGATAAAACAAACCTAATTTTTCAACCTCTTGATGAATTTGAGCGGTTATAACTCCCGGTTCGACAAGTATTGTCAAGTTCTCCTTATCTATTTCCAAAATCCTTCTCCATCCGTTCATCAAAAGCACGATTGAATTTGGCACAGGCACCACCCCACCGCTTAAGCCAGTTCCCGAACCGCGCGGAATCACCGCAAAACCTTCTTCATTTGCAAGTTTTAAAATCCTTGAGATTTCCTCCGCTGTTTTGGGAATTACGATTGCATCCGGCAAAGTTGAAAACGTAGGAGTGGCATCATAAGAGTAAACTATTCGATGTTCAATCGAGGTTAAAACCCTTTCTTTTCCGACGATTTCTTCAAGGCGACCGATTATTTTCGCATCCATAGACTTTTAGGATTTCTTCTGTTTAAAAGATAATCAAGACGAGTATAAATTTCAAAAGTCAAATTGTGATTTTTTGGAGCTTGAGAACATATCGACAATCTGCGAAGTCAAAACCAATCCAGCTAAAATCCCAAGCCAAAGCGAAACTAAAATTTTGAAAGCCAAAACTTCAATTCCCAAAATTTTTTCAAATGAAAACTCAACACCCGATGGAACAAGCGCAATTAAAAGTATAGGATTCGATCTCACAATTTCTCTCCTCAAAAACGGAAAAATCAAAACGCCAACAAAAGCGCCAAAATAGATAAGGCTACACCTTTCGCAAACCGCAAATTTAATTCCGTTTAAGTGAAAACTTCTTGCATCGATTTGATGACATATCCGTCCGAAGAAAAAATAAACGATTCTGGCAAATCCATCCAAACCAAATTCTTCAAAGACAACTGGGCTTACAATTGAAAGATTAAAAGCAAGCATAGATAAAACAACCCAAATATAAACTTTCGCCTCCCAACTTTTGATCATATCTCAATTTTTTATTTTTTCGCCTTCAAGAAATTCTATCGCTCTTTCGATTTCTTCGCGCCTCCCAACTATGAACATTACATCCCCAACTTTGAAAACAAAATCAGATGAAGGATTTGTAAAAATCTCATCCCCACGTTGAACCGCGATTATCATCGCGCCAGTTTTGCTTTTTAAATTTAACCCGGCAATAGATTTGCCATTTGCTAAAGATGTTTCGGTAATGATATATATTCCAGAGTCAAGATGTTTTAGAACATCTATACCATCGATTATCTTTTCAACTTGCATTTCAAAACGTCTCAAAACTTTATAAGCGTCCTCTCTTAATTTGCTTGCGTATTCTCTTATTAAGTTCAACGGCACATTAAAATAACTTAAAACTCGCGAAGATATTTCTATCGATGTTTCAAACTCCTCAGGAATTACTTCATCAGCGCCAAGCCTTTTTAATTCTTCAACTTCGCTTATAAATCTTGTTCTGACAATTATGTATATATTCGGATTTTCACTTCGAGCAAGTGATACAATTTTTCGAGTTGAGCTCGGGTCAGAAATGACGACGACAAGCATCTTTGCTTTTTCAATCCCAACTTTCTTTAAAACGTCAACACTCGTTCCATCGCCATAATAAATTGGTTCACCAAGCTCTCTCATCTTTTTAACCGTGATAATGTTAAGTTCAAGGATGACATATGGAATTCCGATAGCCTTCAAAACTTTCGCGATATTTCTTCCATTTAAACCGAAACCGACGATTATAACATGATTTTCAAGTTCATTGTTTATTGGGATACTTTCAAAAACTTTATCTTTGATTTTTATGTATCTTTCCGCAGAAAAAGCGATTTTATTTGCGAAAATAAGCAAGATCGAAGAAAGCAACATCGTCAGCACAAACGAGCCTATAAAAAAGTTATAAAAATCGCCAGAGATAATCCCATGCCTTTTCCCAAGCAAAATCAAGACAAGCGAAAACTCACTTATTTGGGACAAGGCAAATGCAGAAGTTAACGAGACCCTGAATCCACCGCCAGCTAAAGTTACGCTTACAAAGGCACCGATTATTTTAATTAGCATTATCGATAAAGATGCGAAAATAATCACAATTAAATTTTCTGCAATGAGACTAACATTAAAAAGCATTCCAACCGAGATGAAAAATAAAGCCATCAAACTTTCTCTAAACGGTATTATATCCGCAGTAACTTGATGAGCATACTCAGATTCAGATATCAAAAGTCCAGCCAAAAAAGCCCCAAACGCAAGCGAAAGCCCAAATTCTGATGCAATCAAAGCGACGCTAAAACATAAGAACAAAATCGAAATTATAAACAAATCTCTCACTCTTGATTTGACCACTTGAAACAAAAACAATGGAACGATTTTTCTCGAACTCCAAACGATAACGATGACAAAAAGAATTGATAACAAAATCCCCAAAATTAACCCTCTAAATTCCAAAACCTCGCCTGAAAAAATCGGAACGAACGCAGTTACAAAAACAGCAAGCAAATCTTGAAATATCGAAATTCCAACTATTACCTTTCCATGTGGCGCCTCTATTTCACCTTTGTCAACCAAATATTTCAAACCAACCGCAGTGCTACTTAAGGCTATAGCGATAGCGACAAAAGCAGAGGTTTTCAAACTTAAAAAGTTTAAAGCTACAAAAAACACCAAAAGAGATGTTATCAAAACTTGCAAACCGCCTGCAAGAAAAATAAACCTTCTCATTTCAAATAATCTTGAAAGCGAAAGCTCAATTCCAAGGACAAATAAAAGTAAAATAATCCCTATTTCCGCAAAAATTTCTATAATTTGGACATCCTTGACAAGCCCAACTCCATACGGTCCAATTATAATTCCAGAAAGCAAAAAACCAACAATTGAAGGCAATTTCACCTTATGCAACAAATAAACTATAAAAGCGGAAAGCCCAAAGATTATAACTAAGGATCTCAAAAATTCTTCAACCATTCGCAATTCCTATTTTTTTCAACAACTCCTCCCCCGTCAACAACCTGTAAGCTTCGAGATATTTTTCGCTTGTCTTTTTGACGACATCTTCGGGAAGTTCAGGCGCGGGTGGTTGTTTATCCCAATTTATCGATTCAAGATAATCACGAACATATTGTTTATCGAACGACGGTTGTGATTTCCCGGGCTCATACTCCGGAACTGGCCAAAAACGAGAAGAATCAGGAGTTAACACCTCATCGATCAAAATCAGTTGGTCATCCTCATCAAGTCCAAATTCAAATTTTGTATCCGCTATTATTATCCCCCTACTCCGAGCGTATCTTTCCGCTTCGCTGTAAATTCTCAAACTTAAATCGCGAACCTTTTCTGCAAGTTCCTTCCCTATCATCGAAACGACCTTATCGAACGAGATATTTTCATCGTGCCCTGTTTCAGCTTTCGTTGACGGAGTAAAAATTGGCTCTTCAAGTTTATCTGACTCCCTTAAACCTTCAGGAAGTTTTATCCCGCAAACACTTCCACTTTTTTTATACTCTTTCCACGCAGAGCCGGAAATATAACCCCTAACTATGCATTCAATCTGCAACGGTTTTGCTTTTTTTACAAGCATCGAGCGATAGACAACCTGCTCGCGACTTTCCTTAAAAACGTCCGGAAATTGTTCGATATCGTCAGTGATGAAATGATTTTTTACAATTCCTTTTAAAAAGTTGAACCAGAAAATCGAGATTTGATTTAAGACATAGCCTTTGTAAGGAATTGGATTTGGCAATACAACATCAAACGCAGAAATTCTATCGGTTGCGACTATCAAAAGATAATTATCGACCTCGTATATATCGCGGACTTTGCCACGCTTTAATAATTTTGCTCCTTTTATATTGGTTTGAGAGATTGGTTTATACATAATTTCATTTCCTTTGTTTTAAAAGTGAGTGTAAAGTTTCAAGCGAAATTGGGAAGTCAACCGAAAGCCACACCAATTCATCCTTATCAGCGTAAATATAATGTGCTTGACCCATCCCAAAAGCGACGAAAATTCTTTTATCGCCGACATTCACTTGATTATGCAATGAAAATGGGGTTTCGCCGTGAGCGATTTTTATAAGCATTTCAGCTAACTTTTGCTGGGTTAACTCTGGATTTTTAAATTTTGAAACATACAACACCGCGTTAAGCGTATCCAATGAATAGAATCCAATTTCATTTTTATCCCCAGCCACATTACCACTTATGTGCATTTTGTTTATCATCTCTTCAGCTTTTTTGCCTGATAGATATTTTTCAAGTTTTAATTTCCCAAGCGAACTTGGTATCATTTTTGGTCTTTCGGAACAAGCGATAGGGAAAAGAAGCAAAATAAAAATTAACTTTTTTACCATTTAAACGGACGAGGTTTATTTTTAAAAATTAATTTTTCATCATGTTCATTAATCTGTAAATTTCATCCCTTATCTCCGCTGCTCTTTCGAACTCAAGTTCTTTAGCAGCTTTTATCATCTCACGCTTTAATTGTTCTATTAACTCCTCCCTCTGCTTTGGTGTCATAAACTTAAACCCTATATCAGTTACAATCGAAATTTTGGTTCGCTCTTTAACCTCATACTTCGGTTTCACATCAGCAACTATCGTCGTAGCAAGTATATCTTCAATCGTTTTATAAACTGTTTGAGGTTTGATCCCGTGCTTCTCGTTATATTCCATTTGTATTTTTCTTCTTCTGTTGGTCTCGTCGATCATCTTTTGCATCGATTTCGTAACTTTATCCGCATAAAGTATCACTTTGCCGTTGACATTTCTTGCGGTCCTCCCAGCGATTTGAATCAATGATTTTTCGGAGCGCAGAAAACCTTCTTTATCTGCATCGAGTATCGCGACAAGCGAAACCTCAGGTAAATCAAGCCCCTCTCTTAAAAGATTTACCCCGACAAGCACATCAAAATCACCAAGTCTCAAATCCCTCAAAATTTCAACTCTTTCAAGTGCATCGATATCAGAATGAATGTATCTAACTTTTATCCCGATGCTTTGTAAAAATTCCGCTAAGTCTTCCGCCATCTGTTTTGTCAGCGTTGTAACGAGAACTCTTTCTTTTCTTTTAACCCTTTCCCTTATCTCGTGAATTAGGTCATCTATTTGATTTTTTGTCGGTTTAACCACAACCTCTGGGTCAAGCAATCCTGTCGGTCTTATGATTTGCTCAACGACGACGCCTTTACATTTCTCAAGCTCGTAGTCACCTGGGGTTGCGCTGACGAATATGACTTGATTTATAAGAGATTCAAATTCTTCAAATTTCAACGGTCTATTATCAAGAGCGGAAGGCAACCTAAAACCGTGTTCAATCAAAGTTTCCTTCCTCGACCTATCTCCGTTATACATTCCGCGAATCTGCGGTATCGTAACATGTGATTCATCAATTATCATCAAATAATCCTTTGGGAAATAATCAAGCAATGTGTAAGGCCTTTCACCGGGTTTTCTTCCAGTTAGATGTCTCGAATAATTCTCTATCCCTTTGCAATATCCAATTTCCCTCATCATTTCGATGTCAAACCTCGTTCTGCTTTCAAGCCTTTGTGCCTCAAGAAACTTGCCTTGAGCTCTCAATTCAGCCAACCTTTGTTCAAGTTCCTCTTCTATACTTTTAATCGCTCTCTCAAGCGTCGGTCTATCCGTGATAAAATACTTGGCAGGGTAAATCACAACCTCATCTGTTCTGCCGAGCACTCGGCCTGTTAGTTTATCGATATACGAAATCCTTTCTATCACATCATCGAAAAATTCAATCCTTATCGCCTCTTCATTCTCATATGCTGGCAAAATTTCTACCACGTCACCCCTTACTCTGAAAGTTCCGCGACTGAATTCAAAATCATTTCTCGCATAGTGAATATCCATAAGTTTGTAAAGAAGTGAATTTCTATCAATTCTGTCCCCGACCTTTATCGTTACAATTTGCCTTGCGTATTCCTCTGGGGAACCAATGTTGTAAATACAACTTACAGATGCGACGATTATGACATCACGCCTCCCTTCGAGCAAAACGCTAGTTGCTTTTAAACGAAGTCGATCGATTTCGTCATTTATCGCAGCGTCTTTTTCAATGTAAGTATCAGTTTCAGGTATGTATGCTTCAGGTTGATAGTAATCGTAATAACTAATGAAAAATTCAACAGCATTTTCAGGGAAAAAACTTTTAAACTCGCCATAAAGTTGCGCTGCAAGCGTCTTGTTATGCGAAATTACAAGCGTCGGTTTATTTACATTTGCGATGACATGAGCAAGGGTGAAGGTTTTTCCGCTGCCGGTGACACCAAGAAGCGTTTGATATTTTTCACCGCGAAGTACTCCCTCTGTAAGCTCTTTAATTGCTTTGGGTTGGTCTCCCGTTGGTTTATATTTTGAAACGAGTTTGAATCTATCCATAATCACTTTTCAAAATCTTTTGCCTGCGGTTTCTTTAAATAATTTAAACAAAAACGATAAAAAACGAAACCAATTTGTGCAATACCACATCAATTTTTATCTTGAAAATAAAACACAAAAACAAAATTATGCCGGGAAAACTTTACATCGTTGCAACGCCGATTGGAAACCTCGATGATATAACATTTAGAGCGGTCGAAGTTTTAAAACAAGTCGATATAATTGCCTGCGAGGATACCCGCAGAACGAAAATCCTTCTGGAAAAATATGGTGTTGCAAAAAAACTTGTAAGTTATTATAATTATAATGAGAGGCAAAGAGCCGAGGATTTGATTTCAGAGCTAAAATCCAATAAAAATGTAGCTCTTGTCTCCGATTCGGGAACGCCTGGAATATCTGATCCGGGCTATGTTTTAATTAAAAGAGCAATCGAGGAAAACATAACTGTGGTCCCAATACCTGGACCAACTGCCCTTATTTGCGCACTTGTCGCAAGTGGTTTACCTATGGATGAATTCGTCTTCGTTGGTTTTTTACCCCATAAAAAAGGAAGGAAAACAAAACTCCAAGAATTAGCACAAGAGGAGAGAACCATCATAATTTATGAATCGCCACATAGGATTTTGAAAACTTTAAATGAGCTACTTGAACATTTTGGAGATAGACAAATAGCAGTGGCAAAAGAGTTAACAAAAATATACGAGGAATTTTTCAGGGGTAAAATATCGGAGGTTTTAAAAAAATTAACACCAGATAAAGTTAAAGGAGAGTTTGTAATTGTAATCTCGGGCAAAGATAAAAATAGAAAGAAGGCTGAAGATGGTTAAATTAGATATACTTAAACATTTCGCACAAATCGCTCCGGTATATCGCCGTGTCAGAACACTCGACCCAGAACCAGTTTTAGCGATACGAGATATTTTAAAAAAGCTGAAAAAACTAAAAAGGTCAATAAAAATAGCGGATATAGGTGCAGGAACTGGAAGATATACTGAACTTTTGATTAAAATTCTAAAAATAGAAAAAGCCAAATTCTTTCTTCTCGACGCAAGCTTTGAAATGTTAAGCGTGGCACAGTCATATCTTGGTAGGAATTATAAAACGTATTTCATAAATTCGCTTGCAGAAAAACTTCCGTTCAAGGATGAAATTTTTGATGTGCTGCTTGTATTTAACGCGATTCATCATTTTGATTTTAAAAAATTCATCCGTGAATCAAGAAGAGTCCTCAAGCCAAACGGACTTTTATTCATCTACACACGAACACAGGAACAGAACCGCAATTCCATCTGGGGCAGGTTTTTCCCAAATTTCGCGGACAAAGAATATCGCCTGTTCTGGAAAAATGACCTGATTAAACGCCTCAAAAGATTGAAAAACTTCGAAATTGTAAACTATATTGAATTCGAATACCCAAGAGTTTCAACAATCGACGAACTTTTGAACAAAGTATTTGCAAAACATTATTCAACTTTTTATCTTTATGACGATGATGAATATCGAAAAGCGACCGAGATATTCAAAAATCGATTGCTTGAATATTACGGAAACCCGAATCAAATAACTTATACAGATGAAAACACCTTAATTGCTTTGAGGAAAAACTAACAAAAATTGACAGTGTCATCGAACCTAATACCGAAGAAGGTTGAAGCCCTCTACCTAAGAACTATAGAAAAATTTCTTGTTCTTTTCCTTCACCTGAACATAAATCCCAACTTTTTAACAACGCTTGCACTTATAATTAGCATATTTGCTGGTTATTTCTTTGCCATTGGGAAATTTGTGATCGCGGGAATTTTGACGCTTTTAAGCGGTATGTTTGACACAATTGATGGGAAAATAGCAAGGATGATGAACAGGGTAACGAAATTCGGAGCGCTTTACGATTCGACGCTTGATAGATACGCTGAGGTTATAGTATTTTTTGGAATAGGTGTTTATTTGATAAAGTATGGATTTTATATAACTTCGGTTGCAGCTGTCTTCGCAATAGGTGGTTCAATGATGGTAAGTTATGTTAGGGCTCGTGCAGAGGGCTTGGGATTTGAATGTAACATTGGATATATGAGAAGAGCGGAAAGGATTGTCTTACTTGGCTTCGGATCGATTTTCTACTTTCTTCATGACTATTTTATAAGGCTTTTCGATTACATACTTGAAAAGTTTAATCTTGATCTCCCTTCATATCCACCGATGCCGCTTTCGATAGCAATTTACATAATGGCTGTTCTTACAAATATAACAGCATTTCAACGACTTCATTACGTTTGGAAAAAATCAAAAGAAATTGAACAAATTGAAAAAACTGAACTGATAACACAAAATAAGGAGGTGGGAAAATGATAAAAACCAAATCAGGCGCAGAAATAAAAGAACCTGTTGGAAAACTTGGGGTCCTTCTACCGGGGCTTGGAGCAGTTGCAACGACATTTATAGCAGGGACATTGCTCGTTAGAAAAGGTCTTGCTTTACCGATCGGCTCCTTAACTCAAATGGGAACGATACGATTGGGTAAGAGAACAGAAAGAAGATTTCCAAAAATAAAGGAATTTGTTCCGCTTGCAGATTTGAACGACCTCGTATTTGGTGGGTGGGATATCTTTGAAGATAATGCGTATGAGTCAGCTTTAAAAGCAGGCGTATTGAGAAAGGAACATTTAGACCTCGTAAAAGACGAGCTCGAACAGATTAAACCGATGAAAGCGGTCTTTGATAGAAGATATGTTAAAAAACTTGACGGTCCAAATGTGAAAAAAGCGAAAGATAAGTTCGAACTTGCACAAATGCTAAGGGAGGACATAAGAAATTTCAAGGAGAAAAATAACTGCGACCGACTTGTTATGATATGGTGTGGTAGCACAGAAGTTTACATGGAACCAACCGAAGTCCATCAAACGCTTGAAAAATTTGAAGATGCGATGAAGAAAAATGATGATGCCATCGCACCAAGCATGATTTATGCGTACGCTGCGATCGCTGAAGGCGTTCCTTATGCAAACGGGGCGCCGAATTTATCCGCCGACATTCCTGCTTTAATCCAATTCGCGAAGGAAATGAATGTGCCAATTGCAGGAAAAGACTTTAAAACAGGTCAAACACTTGTCAAAACCGTTATAGCTCCGATGCTTAAAGCAAGAATGCTTGGGTTAACCGGCTGGTTTTCTGTAAATATACTCGGAAATCGCGATGGGGAGGTCCTTGACGACCCCGAATCTTTTAAAACCAAAGAAGTAAGTAAACTTGGCGTCCTTGAGTACATACTTCAACCTGAACTTTATCCTGACCTTTATGGGAATTATTACCATAAAGTGAGAATTAACTTTTATCCACCCCGCGGAGATGAAAAGGAGGCATGGGATAATATCGATATATTTGGATGGCTCGGTTATCCGATGCAGATAAAGATAAATTTCCTCTGCAGGGACTCAATTCTCGCCGCGCCAATCGTTCTTGACCTTGCTCTTTTCTTAGACCTTGCACAGCGAAGTGGAATGCATGGCATACAAGAGTGGCTTTCATTCTATTTCAAAAGCCCAATGCACGCACCAACGGTTTACCCCGAGCATGATTTATTTATTCAACTAATGAAACTAAAGAATCGACTGCGCCATTTGATGGGAGAGGAACTAATAACCCACCTTGGTCTTGAATATTACGATTAATCGAAAATAACCCCAATGCTTTAATTTTATAGGTTAGCGAGGTTTATTTTGTTATGCTTCTCCCCGCCTCGCTAACCCAAATTCTTTCAAGTTTCTCTTCTCTCTTTAACTTATTCGCAATTTTATTCGCCTGCTCTATCGATTCAAAAAAACCAACCCTAACTCGATACCAATTCCCACCTTTCCACTCGACAAATGCCCTCTCAACAAAAGCGTTATATCCCTTTTTCCTCAAATTGTTTGCGTATGCTTCAGCTAATTTTCTATCTTGAAACGCGGCAACTTGAACGACATAATTTTTCCCAACCTTTGGAGCAGGCTTTTCTACCTTCGGCGCTGTAATAATAGGTTCAGCTTTTTTCTCCTCAACCGCTGAAGGCGTTTCAATTTTCGGTTTCGCCTCTGGTGGAACGGTTACGACGACTTCCTCCGGTAATTTAAATTCAACCTTGCTCACCTTCTTCCCCTCACCCCACAAATGAATGTAACCATATTGGTTAAGCAGGAAAATTACACCTCCGATAAAAATCAGAAATACAACCAAGATAAAAATCCAAAAACCCGCCCCTTTCTTGCTTTCTTCTTCATATTCAAATGGCATTGTCTTTCCCTCCTCTTTTTGGGTTATATCATCAAAAAGTTTTTTCTTTTCAGGTTGTTTCGGTTCCTCAGTTAAATTGAATTCAGGCATTTTGTCTTCCTCCTGTTTAATTTTTGATCCTTCTAGAATTTTTGGCTCTTCCACTTCTATAACTTCAGGCTCTTCTTCCGTCTTATCAAAAACACTAAAAACTGGAACTTCAACACTAAATTCTTTATCGTCGTTATAACTTTTTTGCTCCGCAATCAAATTGCTTGGCAAAAGGAGATAATCTTCATCTTGACTCTTTGAAATTTCTATTTTCTCAACAACCTGTTCATATACCTGACCTTTTTCAACCTCAAGTTCCGCTTTGGCCATTTTTGGTTTGGATTCAAAAAATGTAAGGTTAAATTCGTTTGATTCTTTTACCTCAACTGTTGGAGGGGATACTTTTATAATGACGGGTTTCAAATTTTTATATTTGATGTTGACTTTCTCAGCGAAAATCTTCGCTGGTGAAAAAGCAACAAATGCTTTAGATGGAATCAATTTTTCAACCCCCGTTTTTCTGTCAATTACCCTTTTCCCACTTCTAATTTTTACTTTAAATTCACCGAAACCCGGAATCCTTACACCTTGTCCTGACTTTAGGGCTCTTGTAAATCGCTGTATAAATTTTTCATAGAAAAGCTCCGCCTCATCATAGGAAATTTTTGCGCGCTTTGCAAATAATTTTAAAAACTCTCCCTTTTTCATAAAAGTTATTTTTTGTTGATTGCATCAACAATTGATTTGCTCGCCCTGAAATAAGGATAATCTTTCGGTGGTAAAATTAATTCATCGCCCGTTTTTGGATTCCTCCCCTTTCTGCTCGCTTTGTGCTTCACGGTAAAAATTCCAAACTTGGACAAACTCAATTTACCTTCCTTAATCAAAATCTCCGAAACCAAATTGAAAAACTCCCCAAGAACCTCATCCGTCCTTGAAATACTCCAACCTAAATCTTTCGCGAGCGATTTAACGAATTCTCCCTTTCTCACGTTTAGCTCCTTATGAAGTTAAAATTTATATTCAACTCCACCAATGAAAATCATATTCGGCTCACGATATCTATTCCAAAGGTAAAACTCCTGCGAGAATAAATTATCAAAATTCACAAAAATTGAAAAATTTTTGAATACCTCGTATCTAACACCAAAATTTACAAGAACGAACCCGGGCAATTCCTTGCCTTCAAGATTAAAAACTCTATTACTAATTAAACCAATTTCCGAATCAATTGCAAGCCCAAACCCAAATTTGTAACTATGCCCCAAAATCGCTGAAAAAGTCGGATAATACGGCACCTGACCCTTGCTTTTCGCATTGTATGAATTTCTCAATGTTAAATTAAAAATAAATTCGTTTCGACCATAGCTTAAATATCCCGAGCCACTCAACTCAACAAATTGAACGCGTGTAAATTCAACCATAAATAAGCCACTGGTATCAATATACATTGGGAAATTTTTGAAAGCCTTGAAGCTTAACTCAATATCGAGCCCAAATCTTTCAGAACTATATTTAACACCTGATAAAAGATTAAAGTAATTTTCCGGCCGGATAACCACTAAATTTTTCGTCAAAAAATCCCCATCACGAAAATAAGTCAAAAATCTATTCTCAGATATATAGTCAGAAACCGTTCTATTCAAAACCCTGGGTGAAAAAGAAACGTAAATTTGCACCTTTCGATTTGGGAGATATTTAAATGAAAAATTTGGATAAACCCTAAACCTCGCCCCATCATAATTTTCAAACGAGAAAAACCTGAACCCAAAATCGAGCTCATAATTTTTACTAATTTCAAAAAACTCAAAAATATTTCCCGCAAAAATTCCGAATTCAAAATATCTTTGGACAACTGATGTATAAAAAAGATTAAGTCTCAACTTTAAAAAATCGACATTATGCCTAAGTTTGAAATCTAAGTCAAAACGTTTTTCTTCCTGGTCAAATGACAAAGGCGTGTCGGGCACGGTAAAAGTAAAGTCGGAGTAGTTAATCTTCAACGCGTAATCATAGTTTTTTCTATAGGGTGACTCAAATGCGATGTTCAAATCCAAATTATTTATGTTTCTGTGGATATCCCTATACTTTTGAAATGAATCATCTGCGCCGTAAAAAGCGAAAGAGTGTGCCGAATAGTTCAAAACAGATAATAGTTTTGCTCCACTGAATAAATTTAAAACCCCATCTTTAAACTTCGGAAATTTAAAATCAAACCCAACCGAGAACTGATTCTTGACATAATCCGCGTTCTCAATAAAGCCTTGGCTTGCGCGATGGTAAAAACCCGAGTTAATCCAAAAATTTTTTAATATCTCCCCCTGAATTATCCCATCAAAATATGTTGTCGCGTAACGCCCAAGGCCAGCCTTAAATTTTGCAAATGGGATTTCGGCGGTCGAACCCGATTGAAGAATCGGCTTTTCGCTTTTTAAATTGACCTCAGATAAAATTTCCTTGCGATGCGACGTTTCATAAAATTCCAAGTTAATCTCGGGCAAAATTAATTCGTCGCTTTGAATTTTATCACCAATCTCTACTTCAACCGTTTCTCGACCGGTTATCACGAATTCAGGGAAGATTAATTCGTCCTTTGCTTTGCTTATGTTAACAGTGTCAATTTTAAATTTCATTTCCCCAGGTTTTATCTCCTGTGCCCCTGCTTTTAGGTTTAACGCGAGCAGAATTAACAGAACAACCTTTCGCATAGCAATTCGATTAATTTTTGATTATTTGAGTTGTATAAAAATTCATGATTTCGCTTTCAATTTTTCCAATTTTTCAAGAACTCGTTTTCGCATCTCTTCTGTCACATCCATCTTCAAAATATCCGTCAAAAATTGTGTCGCCTTGTTCAAATCACCTTTCATCTCGTAACATTCCGAAAGACGATAATATGTCATCGGCAAAAATTTTACATAATCGCCATAAAGATACTTAACCCGCAGAAATTGAAGTATCGCTTCATCTACATCTCCGTTCTTAAAATATGCTTCCGCATAGAGATATTGTGCTTGAGCTGAGACTTCGTCAACAGCTCTGGTTAAAACGACCGGCTTTAGGACATTTATCGCATCGGAAGGTTTATCCCAACTAAGCAAAATGTCCCCAACTTTAACTCTCGATCTGTCCGAGAAATCAGAGTTCGGAAATCTGCTAATCACCTCATTAAATCTTGTAAAAGCGTTCGTTGTATCGCCGATCGCAAGATAATTCAATCCGATAAGATAAAGAACCTCGTCATAAAACTTCGCAGATGTCGGAATCTTGCCAAGATGTTCTATCGACTGGGAAAATTTAGATGAATTAAATTCAATCCATCCGAGGCGAAGTAGCGCGTTTTCAGCAAACTCGGTCAGCGGATATTTTGAAACGAGATTTTTATAAATCTCCTCTGCTTCAACATTTCTTCTGGAAATTTCATAAGCTTTGCCAAGTTCATAATAAACCTTAGGCAGAAACTTGCTCTCGGGATAATTTGCGATAAATTTTTTGTAGAGATTTATGCCCTCGGTATAATTCCCCTGCGAAATTTGAAACTCCGCTTTTTTTAAAAATACAATTTCGACAAAATCTGGATTTTTGCTTTTCGAAATTAGTTCGTCAACGAGATTTGGATTTTTCCCCTGTGCTGAAAGTGAATATTGTATCCCTAAAATCGCGTCAGACGCATATTTTGAATCCGGATATTTTTCGATCACCTCAAGATATGCTTTGATTGCAAGGTCATATTTGCCCATATTGTAATAAGCGTCCCCGATTCCATAAAGAGCTTTAGGCGCAACTTCACTTTCAGGATATTTATCAACGACCTCGCGAAATGAATTTATCGCAGGCGTGTAATTTCTATCCTGAAAGTAAATCCACCCAATTTGATATTTTGCAGTTGAAGCAAGCGATGAATTTGGGAATTTATTAAGCAATAAATTTAACATCTCGAGCGAACGCATAAGTTGCCTCTGACGAAGATAAATCTGCGATAGTTGAAAATATGCGTAATCAGCACCATCTTGATTTCCAAAAAGACGAACATAGGAAAGGTAATACGACTCCGCAGATTTATAATTTTTCAACATAAAATAGCTATCCGCAAGCCTAAGCCTCGCATCGAGCGCCCTTTTACCATTCGGGTATTTATTCAAAAATTCCTCGAATCGTTTTGCCGACTCAGAATAATTTCCCTCTTTAAAGTATGACCATGCGATCGAGTAAAGCGCCTGCTCTAAATTCGAACTTTTCGAGGAACGTCGCAAAATTTCACTATAATATCTTCGCGCGTTTTTATAATCGCCAATCTTATAATATATCTCCCCAAGATAAAGTATCGCGGACTCAACATTTAAATCATTCGGAAATTTAGATATGTATTCATCAAAAACTTTTATCGCATCACGATATTTTCCTTCTTGCATCAGGGCAAGTCCTTCACTATAGACATTTACTGCTTCCCTTTCAGGTGATAATTTCACTTCGCTTCTTATCATTCTTAAAGTCGCTGCGCCTCTTGAGTAATCACCACGTCTTATGTAAGATTGCGCTAGCAGTTCAAACGCTTTTATTTTGGCATCACTTGTATCATCAAGATGAATTTTTTCAAGATAAACGATCGCGCTATCGTATTGACCTCTTGCGAAATAGAGCAAGCCAAGTTCATAATTTGCCATCGTTTGAAGTTTTGAATACGACTTGCTTTTTTCTATAAAGTTTTTAAACGCAGAGATTGCGCCCGTGGAGTCACCAGAAACCTTTTTAACATCACCAATGTAAAAAAGCGAAAGTTCCGCGATCTCATCTTTACCCGTCGAAAGTGAATCAAAAATTTGAATTGCCATTCCATAATCCCCGCGCTTATAGTAAATCCAAGCAATTGAATAAGCTGAATTCCTCGCTAAGTACCCCAGTGGAAATTTTTCAAGATAACGTTCATAATAAATCTTAGCTGAATCAAGCAAGTTCAAAGCGTAATAACTTTCAGCAAGTAAGAACAGAACTTTCTCATCCTCAAAGCCACTTTTTAAAAGTTCGTCAGCAATTTTAATAACCTCGTTATAATTCGTCATCTTGTAATGACAATCAATGAGGTTCAATTTCGCATCCGTCAAGATTTTGCCTAGCCTTTCACCTTTGTCCCCAAACTTTTGAATTAAAGCATCATATCTTTCGACCGCATCTTGAAGTTTACCCTGCTTTTGATAAACCAAAGCGAGGGAAAAAATCGCAAACGGAGCAATTTCGCCCGTAGAATCAACCTCATAAGAAAGTGTGTAATACCTCAGGGCATTCCTAAAATCATTTTGCTCAAGATAAATTTCACCAATGTGATAAGCGGATTGAGATATCAACAATTTATCGGAAGACGATTCTATAGTTTGTTTAAACCAATCGATAGCTTGTTTATAGTTTTTCTGCTTTAGGTATAATTCCGCGATCCTATAACTTGCTTTGTCCTTGAACTTCGTATTTGGGATTTCGGAGATAAGTGAAAGGTAAATTTTCAATGCTGAGTCATATTCCCCAAGCTTAAACATTGATTCACCGCTGAAAAATTGCGCTTCCTCGATTAATTTGCTTCCGGGATAGTTTTTTATAAACTTTTGAAATTCCAAAAAAGAAAGTTGGTACATCCCATCTTCAAAGAGGGAGTAAGCAAACTTGAAATCCTTCATCTCTTGAATGCTAACTTGCGAAAATATCGATGCATTTAAAATTAGGATAGCGAGAAGAAGCTTTTTAAACATAATGCCTTCGCAAAATTTTTTGCACTATTTACAAATATAATTACGAAAAAGCTTCAATACAAAGCAATTGTTAAGCCTCGTTAGAGGCGAGGGGGTTATGATAAAGCAAATAAATTCAGGTTTAAAAAGTATAGGTTGAGAAAAGAAAAGTATTAGGGAAAATTTTAAAAGTGAAGTTAAAATCGCTATTTTTCTTGGATTGTTTGCGTTTGTCTTTTTTGAGGGTGTCGTTTGCCAGAAGTTGAAACATACTTTTCAATAATCGAAAGGAGCTCTTCCTTCCCCACACCTGTTATAGCCGAGAAAGTCACGAACCCCTGACAGTATTTTAACTTTCCAAAGGCTTCTTTTATCGCCCCGACACGCCTTTCAATCTTACTTCTTGCGATTTTATCAATTTTAGTTATTACGATGTAATAAGGTATTTTAAAGTAATCGAGCCAGCCTGCCATCATTTTATCAAGTTCGGACGGGTCATGGCGTGCGTCAACTATGTGAAGGACAAGTTTTATTTGTTCTCTACTTGATAGATAGTTTTCGACAAGTTTGCTCCACCCGGCTTTCAAATGCTCCGGAACTCGAGCATAGCCATATCCGGGTAGGTCGACGATATAGAAAGATTCATTTATCAAGAAATAGTTAAGCGATTGCGTTTTGCCAGGGGTTGAACTTACAAAGGCAAGATTTTTCTTTCCACAAAGTTTATTAATAAGGGACGATTTTCCAACATTTGACCTGCCGACGAGAGCAATTTCAGGCAACCCATCGGTGGGCAATTGTTTTACATCATAGAGGCTTGCAATAAATCTTGCTGATGTTATCTTCATAACTTCCCAAAACCTATATTTTAATCATAAGCGGAGCCTCTCACAGCTCCGCATACATTTTAAACCTGAGCTTGCTCCGCTTCGGGTTCCGTTTTAGCTTGAGCTTTTTTCTCCTTTTTCGGCTTAACCATTCCAGTTCCGACATTGTAATCAACAAGTTCAAGCACAGCAAGTTCAGCTGAATCACCCCTTCTAAATCCAAGCCTTACAACCCTGGTGTATCCACCGGGTCTATCTACGACCCTTGGAGCAATTTCATCAAAAAGTTCTTTAAGTGCTTTTCTATTTCTTATAAACCGAGCAACCAATCGTCTTGCGTGTATATCTCCACGCTTTGCTTTGGTTATCAACTTTTCCGCAAATCTGCGGGCTTCCTTCGCCTTTGCAACTGTTGTAACAATTCTTTTATGAAGGAAAAGTGCTGTCGCAAGCGCTGATAAAGTTGCCTTCCTATGGCTATGCGTCCTTTTAAGTTTTCTGCCCTTTTTTAAATGGCGCATCCAAACCTCCCAAAATTTAATTTTCCTTAAGATATTTATCCACATCAAAACCAAAGTGTAAACCGTAACTTTCAATAACCTTCTTTATCTCATTAAGAGATGTTCGCCCAAAATTCTTGAAACTTAAAAGTTGATGTTCCTGATACCTAACTATGTCGCCTATAGTGTTCAAGCCATTTTGCTTGAGGATATTAAAAGCTCTCATGCTCAAGAAAAGTTCTTCAATCGGGGTTTTCAGAATTTTCTTAATTCGATCTTTTTCATTTACACCTTTTTCTCCACCCTTTAACTCTGCCTCTGGCTCAACCTGCGGATGAAGTTCAATCACAATTTCAAAATGTTCTTTCAAAATTTTCGCCGCAAGTACAAGCGCATCATCTGGGGTTATCGAGCCATCGGTCTCAATTTCAATCGTCAACTTCTCATAATCGCCTTTTTGCTTCAATCTGACATTTTCAACGAAGTACCTCACATTTTTAATCGGAGTGAAAATGGCGTCAAGCATTATAATTCCAGCCTGCGGGGTAACAGGTGGAGCAGGTTCAAGCGTGCTAAGTTCCTCTGCCGGAACGTATCCCTTACCATAGCCAATCCATAAGTCCATCTCAAATTCGATATTTCCTGTCACATCAGCAATGTGATGTTCCGGATTTAAAATCTCTATCCCCGAGTTTTGCTTTTGTATATCCCCCGCTTTGAATTCGCCCGGACCTTTAACGAGGACATTTATCTTTTTCAAAGATTTATCAATCAGTTTAAATCTAACCCCCTTCAAATTCAAAACGATATCTGCAACATCTTCAACAACTCCCGGAATCGTTGAAAATTCATGTAGGACTCCTTCTATTTTCACCGCGATGAAAGCATATCCGGGAATCGACGATAATAATACCCTTCTCAAAGCATTACCAATCGTTACACCATAACCACGTTCAAGCGGTTGAAGCACAAATCTACCAAAAGTATTAGAATAAGTTGCCTCATCCATCACTGCATTTTCGGGAAAGGTCAACGAAATATTTAACATATTGCCACCTCTATAACTTTAATTTTTACTTGGAATAAAGCTCAACTATTAACTGTTCGTTAACATTTAGCGGAATCTCAGAGCGTTCGGGAACATACATAAACACGCCACTCAAAGTTGCCTTATTTAATTGAAGCCATGGGACAAGGCTTGTCTCAGTTACACGCTTTAATGAGTTGTGAATAATTTCGAGTTCTTTGCTCTTATCTCTGACCCTTATTTCATCTCCCGGTTCAACAAGATAAGATGGAATATCAACGCGCTTACCATTTACAAGTATATGCCCGTGTTTAACAAGCTGTCTTGCAGCTTTTCTTGAAGGTGCAAAACCAAGCCTATAGACTACATTATCAAGCCGTCTTTCGAGAATTTTTATAAGATTTTCACCAGTTTTACCTTTCTGCTTCGTAGCCATTTCAAAGTATCTTCTAAACTGACGCTCAAGGACACCATAGATTCTGCGAAGTTTCTGCTTTTCCCTTAATTGAATTCCGTATTCAGATAACCTTGCTCTTCTCAATGGACCATGTTGTCCAGGCGGATAATTTTTTCTTTCAAGCGGACATTTTTCAGTATAGCATTTCTCACCTTTAAGGTAAAGTTTCATTCTTTCCCTTCTGCAAAGCCTACAAACTGGACCTGTATATCTTCCCATGTCTATTTATTTTTGATTTTTTGATTTTTAAACTCTTCTACGCTTTGGCGGTCTGCATCCATTATGCGGAATTGGCGTGACGTCGCGAATTGTTAAAATCTCAAGCCCTGCGGTTTGAAGCGCACGAATAGCAGCTTCTCTACCTGAACCAGGACCTTTAACTAAAACATCAACTTTCCTAACACCTAAATTGTAAGCTTCCTTTGCAGCTGCTTCAGCAGCAAGTTGCGCTGCAAATGGCGTTCCTTTTTTCGTTCCCTTATAACCTATCCTTCCACCAGATGACCAAGCCAAAACATTTCCATATCTGTCTGTTATCGTAACAATCGTATTATTGAACGTCGCTTTTATATGTGCTATTCCATGCGCGTCTACTTGAATTTTTTTCTTCTGCTTTTTTGCTTTAGCCAACTCTGTTCCTCCCGATTTAATTTTTACTTTTTAGCAGTTGCTTTCTTCTTACCTGGGACCGTTTTCCTTTTACCTTTCCTTGTCCTTGCATTTGTCCTCGTTCTCTGACCTCGAACAGGTAAACCAAGACGATGTCTTAAACCACGATAACAGCCTATATCCATAAGACGCTTTATATTCATTTGTATCTCGGCTCTTAAAGCACCTTCAACCTTATACTCAGCGTTTATAATATCCCTGATTTTGCCTATCTCCTCATCCGTAAGTTCACCTATTTTCTTCATCGGGTCAACACCAGCTTTTTCAAGTATTTTCAAAGCTGAGCTTCTGCCTATCCCATAAATATAAGTTAAAGCGATAAAAGCTCTCTTATTTCTCGGCAATTCTACACCCGCTATTCTCGCCATAGTTTTTAACCCTGCCTTTGTTTATGCTTTGGATTTTTCTTGCAAACTACCCTTACAACTCCCTTGCGTTTAATAATCTTGCAATGCTCGCAAATTTTTTTAACCGATGACCTAACTTTCATTTTGATTTCCAAAATTTTATTTATATCTGTAAACGATTCTTCCCTTTGTTAAATCGTATGGAGAAAGTTCAACTTGAACTTTATCACCGGGCAAAATTTTGATAAAATGAATTCTCATCTTTCCAGATACATGTGCTGTAACCTCTTGCCCTGTGTCAAGTCTTACTTTAAAAGTTGCATTTGGTAGTGCTTCAAGCACAATTCCATCGACTTTTATTCCTTCCTGCTTCGGCATTACAAAGTTAAAATTTCTGGTTTTCCTCTTCGAACAACGATAGTATGCTCAAAATGAGCAGATGGTAAGCCATCAAGCGTATAAACCGTCCAACCATCACTTCCAAAATAAATCTGCCATGTCCCAGCGTTGACCATTGGCTCAATCGCAAGTGTCATTCCCTCACGTAATTTAATTCCCTTGCCTTTTTGTCCAAAATTTGGTACAGGCGGCTCCTCATGCAATTTTTTACCTATACCATGCCCAACTAAATCACGAACAACAGAAAAACCTTGTGACTCGACATAATTTTGAATCGCATAACCAATGTCAAAGAGCCTATTTCCATCGATAGCTTGTTCAATTCCAATATAAAGCGCCTTTTCCGTCACTTCAACCAACTTTTTCTTTTCGCCATTCACCTCGCCAACTATAAATGTTTTAGCTGCATCTGCATAATATCCATCTTTAATTACGCCAACGTCTATGGAAACAATCTGACCTTCGCGTAGAACTTTATCTTTAGTCGGAATTCCGTGGACAACTTCGTTATCAACAGAAACACAAATTGTCGCGGGAAAAAGATTTTTCTTATCAAAACCATAACCTTTAAAAGCAGGTTTTGCACCTTGAGAAAGTATAAAATCTTCAGCTATTTTATCAAGCTCGTATGCTGAAACTCCCGGCTTAATATATTTTCCAAGCAATTTTAAAACATCCGCGACAATTTTTCCAGCCTTGCGCATCAAATCTATTTCTCTTTCACTCTTTATGCTCACTCTCTTAGTAGCCAACTCTGCTCTTTATTCTTCCTGTTTTCATAAACCCATCGTAATGCCTCATAAGAAGATAAGTTTCGATCTGTTGTAAAGTGTCAAGCGCAACTCCAACAACGATAAGCAAGCTCGTCCCACCAAAGAATGAAGCCATGGTCGGCGAAACCCCCAATCTTATCATAAATCCTGGCAAAATCGCAATTATAGCAAGAAAGATGGAACCAGGCAAAGTTATCTTAGTCAAAATGCTATCTATAAAATCTGCGGTGTTCTTCCCAGGTCTTATGCCCGGTATAAAGCCACCTTGTTTTCTCATCGTATCAGCGATATCCTGAGGATTGAAAACGATAGCAGTATAAAGATAAGTGAAAAATACAACAAGTAAAGCATAAACAAAGTTATACCAGAAAGATGTATAGTTGAAGTTCGCAGCAAACTCCTGCAACGCTTCGCTCTGCGGGAAGAATGTAATTATAGTGCTTGGCAAAAACATAACCGATTGAGCGAAGATTATCGGCATAACCCCAGCTGCGTTAACTCTTATCGGGATATACTGAGTAACCCCGCCATAGACCCTTCTCCCAACGATTCTCTTTGCATATTGAACCGGGATCTTCCTCGTCCCAGTAGTCACAAGGATAACAAGTGCAACCACCAAAACCATCCCAGCTATGATTAAAATCTCCTCAATTATACTTCTCGACCCAGTTTTTATCATTTGAAATTCCTCAAGAACAGCGTTCGGAAATCTCGCGATAATCCCAACAAAAATTATCAGCGAAATCCCGTTACCAATTCCGCGCTCTGTAATTTGTTCACCGAGCCACATTATAAAGATAGTTCCTGCGGTTAATATGAAAACTGTGCTTATAACAAATCCCAAACCTTTAACCGCATCCGGGACAATTGGCAAACCTCCAGGTGTAGTCATATTCATTAACCTTATGCTTACACCCCAAGCCTGAAGCGCCGCAACTAAAACTGTTCCTTGCCTTGCATACTGCTCGAGTTTTCTACGTCCTTCTTCTCCCTCTTGCTGCAACTTTCTAAAATATGGAACAACAGCCCCAAGCAATTGCAAGATGATCGCAGCACTTATATAAGGCATTATACCAAGAGCGAAAACAGCTGCGTTTTGAAAAGCTCCACCCGCAAACAGATCATAAAGCGCAAATAAAGAATTTTGCGATTGACTTCTTATAACCTCAGCAAGTAACGACGCATCAACTCCAGGTAAAGTTATATGTGCTCCAATTCTTACCACAGCAAGCAAAGCAATTGTAAAGAGAACCCTATCGCGTAGTTCCTCGATTTTAAAGATATTTCGAAGATTTTCAACTAATTTGCTCATAGCTTTATTGCTTTACCTCCTATTGCTTGTATCTTTTGTAAAGCTGACTTGCTAAAAGCATGCGCTGAAATTTCAAGAGCAACTTTTAACTCCCCATCTCCGAGAATTTTCACAGGCAAAGATTTCTTCGAAACAGCCCCAATTTCATAAAGCAACTCCGGCGTAACTTTTGTATCAGAAGAAATTTTCCCTTTGTCAACTAATTCCTGGAGTCTACCCAAATTTACAATTTGATATTCAACTTTAAAAGGATTTCTAAATCCACGTTTTGGAATTCTCCTTATAAGTGGCATTTGACCACCTTCAAACCAGGGTTTTATGCTTTCTCCAGACCTTGACCTTTGTCCTTTATGACCACGTGTTGATGTTCCACCATGACCAGAACCTTGCCCTCTGCCAATTCTTTTCTCTTTTTTTCTCGAGCCAGGAGCTGGCTTTAAATTGCTAAGTATATTAGGCATTTTCTCCTCCGTCTTCTATTTCTTCTACAACTACAAGATGTTTAACTTTGTTTATCATTCCGCGAATCACAGGCGTATCATAATGAATGACAGATTTATGAGGCTTTCCAAGTCCCAAAGCCTTTATAGTTCTGCGCTGTTTCTCAGGTGTACCGATTATGCTTCGAACTTGTGTTATTTTAAGTTTCTTTGCCATTTCGATTTCAAACTTAAATTTTTACGAGTGAATCAGATTCAAACAACTCCTTAAGGGTCATACCTCGTTTCCTCGCCATCTCCCTTGCATCAATCATACTTGTCAAGGCCTTTAAAGTTGCCTTAACTGTATTGTGAGGATTCGTCGAGCCAAAGCACTTCGTCAACACGTTTTGCACACCCGCAAGTTCAAGGACAGCTCTAACCGCACCACCAGCTATTATACCAGTTCCTGGAGCAGCAGGTTTAATTAAAACTTTCGAAGCGCCAAACTTAGCAACGATTTCATGCGGAACAGTTCCGTTAACAATCGGGACTTCAACTATATTTTTCTTTGCATTTTCACTTGCCTTTTGAATTGCATCCGTAACCTCACGACCTTTGCCGAGCCCAACGCCAACATGCCCATTTTTATCACCAACGACAACTATCGCGCTGAAACGAATTCTCTTTCCACCTTTAACTACCTTAGCGGTTCTGTTGATCATAACAAGTTTTTCTTTTAAACCTTCGATTTCCGTTGGTTTCACTCTTTTTATCTTTGGCAATTTACCTTAATTAATTTTGTTTTAACTTTTAAAAAATTAAACCGCCCTCACGAGCAGCTTCCGCGAGAGCTTTTATCCTGCCGTGATATTTATAACCATTTCTATCGAACACTACACGAGTAATTCCTTTTTCAAGGGCTTTTTTAGCAAGTGCCAATCCAACGATTCTACTAACCTCGGTTTTAGTTTTTGCGTTTTTAACTTCATCTCTTATCTCTTTAGACAAACTCGACATCGCAACGAGCGTATGACCACGAGTATCGTCAATTAATTGAGCG
Source organism: Candidatus Kryptoniota bacterium (assembly GCA_041640855.1). Taxonomy (GTDB): domain Bacteria; phylum Bacteroidota; class Ignavibacteria; order Kryptoniales; family Kryptoniaceae; genus Kryptonium. The sequence goes on along the minus strand of JBEPZK010000010.1, from coordinate 17,628 downwards.
TAAATGTGCTTCAAACTTCTATAAACCGATAGCCTGGGTCTATCGGGTGTCCCAAAAATTTTTGCTCTCACACGTTTTCGAATTTTTTCCCTGCGAATCTTCTTCTTTTCGAATTCTCGCTTTATCATAATTCAAATTTAATCAATTTATTTTAAATTCTGAAAATTCCGCTTACTTGCCTGCTGCCTTTCCAGCTTTCATTCTTATAACTTCACCTTCGTAGCGAATTCCCTTGCCCTTGTATGGCTCTGGAGGTCTAAACGAGCGAATTTTCGCAGCGACTTGACCAACAAGTTGCTTATCAATTCCACTTACAACAATGCTTGTCGGTTGAGGAACTTCAACTTTTACTCCATCTGGTGGAATAAATATAATTGGGTGTGAATAACCAAGATACAAAACAAGAGCCTTGCCCTTTAATTCCGCTCTATATCCAATTCCAACGATTTCCAATTTCTTCGTATAACCTTGCGAAACTCCAATGACCATATTGTTGATCAAAGCTCGCCAAAGTCCATGAAGTGCTTTGTCCGTTCTCGAATCGCTTTTTCTTTTAACCAAAACTTGATCTGAACTTATTTCAACTTCTATTCTCGGATGAACTTGAGCAGTGAGTTCTCCCTTTGGACCAGATACTTTTATTACTCCGTTTGTTTTTTCTACTTTTACACCTTTCGGTATAGGTATCGGCTTTTTCCCTATTCTTGACATCTTTCAAATATCGCTTTTATTTTAACGCAAAATTTTTTACCAAACATAACAAATTACTTCACCGCCAACTCTTTCCTTTCTCGCGCGACGGTCTGTCATAACTCCCTTTGACGTTGTAAGAATAGCAATTCCAAGCCCATTCAAAACTCTGGGTATCTCATCAACACCGACATAAATCCTTCTACCAGGTTTACTCACACGGACTAAATTTGTAATCGCAGGTTCACCATCTTCAGTATACTTCAAATAAATCCTCAAAATCCCTTGCTTGCCATCATCTATAACCTCATAACCTTTTATAAATTTTTGCTCAAGCAAAATCTGAGCTATTGCTTTCTTAAGCTTTGAAGATGGCGCTTCTACAACCTTATGTTTTGCTCTTACAGCATTTCTTATCCTTGTCAGGAAATCCGCAATTGGATCTGTCATCATAGATCTTCTTTATTCCTTTTAATTTTTACCAACTTGCTTTTCTTACGCCAGGAATTTTACCCTCAAGGGCAAGTTTCCTAAAACAAATTCGACATAAACCAAACTTCCTATAATAACCTCGAGGTCTTCCACAAATTGAACAGCGATTTCTCTTTCTAACTTTATATTTCGGTTCTCTTAATGCTTTTTGAATTGATGCTTTACGTGCCAAGTTCTAATCTCCTAAAATTTGTTTTTACGCTGCTGCTTTTTCTTCAACTACAGCTTCACGCCTTACAAATGGCATACCAAACAATCTCAGCAATTCATATGCTTCTTCATCAGTTTTAGCGGTCGTTACAATTGTAATATCCATACCGAAAATTCTCTCGACCTCATCAACATTTATCTCCGGAAAAATTACATGTTCTTTTATCCCGAGGGTATAATTCCCTCGCCCATCAAACGATTTATCAGATAAACCTCTAAAGTCCCTTATCCTTGGTATAGCAGCGTTTATCAACCTATCCAAAAACTCGTACATACGCTCACGCCTCAACGTAACCTTACAACCTATTGCCATTCCCGCTCTTAATTTAAAGTTTGAAATTGACTTTCTTGCTCTTCTTATAACAGGTTGCTGTCCCGTTATTTTTGCAAGTTCTTTCATCGCCATCTCAAGTAGTTTCGGATCCTGGGTAGCCTGACCAACTCCCATATTAATGACGATTTTGACAAGTCTTGGAACTTGCATAACATTTTTATAGCCAAACTTCTTCATCATCTCAGGGACTATGTACTCTTGATAAAGTTTCTTCAATCTCGGGACAACCTTTTCTTCGGGTTCGATTTGAACCTCTTCTTGCTTTTTTTGCTTTTTTTCCTTCGCCATCTCGCTTTACCTATGTTTTATTAAAACATTTCACCACATTTTTTGCAAACTCTCATCTTGCTCTTTTTGCCGTCCGCAGAAACAAGCCTAGCATGTCCAACTCGCGTCGCTTCACCACACTTAGGGCAAATCAACATAACATTCGAGACATGAATTGGAGCTTCCATCTCAATTATTCCACCTTGCGGATACCTAGGCGATTTCCGCACATGTTTCTTTACGATGTTTACACCTTCAACGAGAACCCTTTCTTTTTCGGGGAAAACTTTTAAAACTTTCCCAATCTTTCCTTTGTAATTTCCAGCAATTACTTTTACGGTGTCATTTTTCTTAATATTCATTGCATCCTAATTTTAATTTTATATCACTTCTGGTGCCAGTGAAACGATTTTCATAAACTGTTTCTCGCGAAGTTCTCTCGCGACAGGACCAAAAATTCTCGTTCCTCTTGGCTCGCCATATTTATCTAAAAGCACAACCGCATTTTCATCAAATCTAACATAAGAACCATCTTTTCTCCGGATTTCTTTCTTAGTGCGCACGACGACAGCACGTGTGACCTCTCCTTTTTTAACAGGTGCACCAGGTATGGCGCTTTTAACGGAGACAACAATTATGTCTCCAACAGTGGCGGTTAACCTTTGGTGTTGTCCTATAATACCTATGCAACGAACTTTCTTAGCACCTGAATTATCCGCAACGACCAAATCAGTTTCTCTTCTTATCATGGTATCACCACAATTTTATTTTGCTCTTTCTATAATTTCGACAAGACGCCATCTTTTGTGCCTGCTTAAGGGTCTCGTCTCCATAATTTTAACGATATCTCCGATGTTACACTCATTATTTTCATCATGAGCCATAACCTTTGTGGTCCTAACATAAACTTTTTTATAAATCGGGTGCATAACCTTTCTCTCAATTGCCACAACTATCGTCTTATTCATCTTATTACTGACAACTCTACCAATTCTTACCTTTCGCTGACCTCTTTGGGGTTTTGTGGTTTGAGTTTCGTTTTGTGCAGATTGAGATTCAGCATAATTTTGAACTTTTTCCTCACTCATCAAACAGGTTTACCTTCTTTTGTTTTTTCTCTTTGAAGTTCTCTTTCTCTTAAAATTGTTTTCATCCTTGCGATATCTTTTCGAATCATTTTAAATCGATGAGGCTTTTCAAGTTGACCAAGCGCTTTTTGAAATCTCAAATTCAATAATTCCTCTTCAAGTTCTTTTATCCTCTGCTTTATCTCCTCATCTGAAAGTTGTCTTATTTCACTGGGCTTCATCTCGAATCAAAGTTTATTTATAATTTTAACCGCCTGCTTCAATTCTTGTGACAAATTTTGTCTTGATGGGCAACTTATCCGCAGCAAGTTTAAGCGCCTCTTCAGCGACATCCCTGCTCACACCGCCCACCTCAAACATTATCCTTCCCGGTTTAACCACCGCAACCCAACCTTCAACGTTACCTTTACCTTTACCCATTCGTGTTTCCGCGGGCTTTTTAGTATAAGGTTTGTCGGGAAAAATTCTAATCCAAATTTTTCCACCCCTTTTCAAAGTCCTTGAAATCGCAACGCGCGCAGCTTCTATTTGCTTATTTGTAATCCACGCCGGCTCAAGAGCCTTCAACCCATAATCTCCAAATGCAAGCGTTGAAGCGCGATATGACTTTCCCTTTAAACGACCGCGCTGTTGTTTTCTGTACTTTGTTCTCTTTGGCATCAACATAGCTAAAAAACTCCAAAATTAATTTTTAACGAAGTTGCGGTTTCCGTCCCAAAACTTCACCCTTGAAAATCCAAACCTTAACCCCGATTTTTCCATAGATAGTCAAAGCTTCCGCTATTGCAAAATCGATATCCGCTCTAATTGTATGCAATGGAACTCTTCCCTCAAGATACCATTCACTTCTAGCAATTTCTGCGCCAGCCAATCTACCCGAACACATAACTTTAATTCCTTGCGCTCCCATTCTCATCGCTGCTGTAACTGCTGCTTTCATTGCTCTTCTGTAAGAGACCCTATTCTCAATTTGAGCAGCTATAGCCTCGGCAACAAGATAAGCATCGAGTTCAGGACGTTTAATTTCAACGACCTCAATTTTAACTTCTTTCCCAGTCAATCTTTTTAACTCCTCTTGCAGAGACTCGATATCTTTACCACCTTTACCTATAACCATTCCAGGTCTTGAGGTGTGAATTCTAATTTCGACTTGCTTTGTTTTCCTATCAATCACAATCCTTGAGACACCACTCCTTTTAAGACGGCTTCTGATATAGTTCTGAATCATCAAATCTTCCTGCAACTTTTCAGCGAAATTCTTATCATCGTACCAATGTGCATCCCAATCTCTTATTATCCCAAGCCTAAAACCTATTGGATGTGTTTTCTGTCCCAAGACGCCTCCGCTTTATTACTTTGTTTTTGATTTATTTTTTTCTTTATCAGATTTTTCAGCAACAATTATCGTAAGATGATTACTTCTTCTTCTTATGATATAAGCCCTGCCGAAAGGTGCTGGCAAAATACGCTTCAACATCGGTCCAGGGTCAACATAAGCAGCTTTTACGTAAAGGTCCGATACATCAACTCTCCTTTCAGTTTCTTTATTCATTAAATTTGCAACCGCGGACCTTAAAACTTTTTCTGCAATTTTAGCAGCTCGCTTCGGGGTATAGTGCAAGATATTTAATGCTTCATCGACGGATTTACCGCGAATTAAATCAATCACAACTCTCATCTTCCTTGGCGAAGACGGTATATACCTTGCTACAGCTTTTGCTTCCATTTTCAAATCTTTATTTACTTTTTCATTTTACTTGCTTTTTCAGCCTTAGTTCCAGGGTGACCTCTAAAAGTTCTCGTCGGAGCAAACTCTCCAAGTTTATGACCGACCATATTTTCGGTTATATAAACCGGAATAAACTGTTTCCCATTGTGAACAGCAAATGTAAATCCAACAAACTCAGGAATTATAGTGCAATCGCGCGCCCAGGTCTTTATAACCTTCTTCTGACCTGTCTTCATCATCTCTTGAACTTTCTTCAAAAGTTTTTGATCTACATAAGGACCTTTTTTAAGCGAACGTGGCATAATCGAATATTATTGTTTTATTTTTTCTTTCTTCGTGCGACTATATACTTGTCAGACAACTTATTCTTTTTCCTCGTCTTCTTACCCTTGGTATGCCAACCCCAAGGTGAAACGGGGTGCGGATTCCCTTGCGGAGCCTTACCTTCACCACCGCCATGTGGATGGTCAACCGGATTCATTGCAACACCACGAACATAAGGTCTACGCCCAAGCCAACGTGCTCTCCCAGCCTTTCCAATCGTAATGTTTTCATGATCCGCATTTCCAACGATTCCAATCGTCGCGTAACAATTTAAATGAATTTTCCTTAACTCACCCGATGGCAAACGTAAAAGCGCATAATCACCTTCCTTAGCCATAACCTGCGCATAAGTCCCAGCACTTCTTGCTATCTGACCACCTTTACCAGGACGAAGTTCGATGTTATGCACAAACTCACCAACCGGGATATTTCTCAAGGGCAAAGCATTGCCAACCTTTATCTCCGCATCCGGACCGGACATAACCATATCTCCAACCTTTAAACCATCAGGAGCAATGATATATCTTTTTTCCCCATCGACATAGTGTAAAAGAGCTATTCTTGCACTTCTATTTGGATCATATTCTATCGCTGCAACCTTAGCTGGTATTCCAATCTTATCGCGCTTGAAATCAATTATTCTATACATTCTCTTGTGTCCGCCACCGCGATGCCTGACAGTGATTCGACCTTGATTATTTCGCCCTGCATGTTTTTTAAGCGGAACAACAAGCGATTTCTCGGGCTCTGTCTTGGTTATCTCTGAGAAATCCGAAACCGTATAAAATCTTCTTCCTGGCGTTGTCGGTTTTACTTTTCTAACAGGCATATCTTACTTTCCCAAATTTTTTAAATGTTTTCAAATATATCGATTTTATATCCCGGCTCAAGTATAACTATAGCTTTTTTCCAATCCCTTCTCTTACCCTCGAAACGTCCTCGCCTGGTCAACATAAATTTTCGCTTTCCCTTTACTATCATTGTCCTAACTTTTTTGACCTTAACATTAAATCTCGATTCAATCTCCTTTTTTATCTCGATTTTATTTGCATCCATCGCAACTTCAAAAACATATTGATTATTCTCTCGCAACATCGTTGATTTCTCTGTAATTACCGGTCTAATTAAAACACTTGGCATTTCCTCGAAAAACTTTTAATTTTCATTCTGTGAAAGTATTTTGCAAAACATCAACAGCACTCCTTTGAATTAAAATCATTTGATTGTTCAAGATATCATAAGTTGACGCCTTGTAAGCTTCAAGCACATTAACTCCAGGGATATTTCTACCGGATTTATAAACGTTCAAATCGGTGCTTGCGGTTAAAATCAAAACTTTTTTATTCAACAAATTGAACGCCTTCAAAATCTCAACCATTCTTTTCGTCTTCGGCTGTTCAAATGTAAAATCCTCAACAACTATAATTTGCTCATCTTTAAGTTTATAGGATAAAGCCGACTTTCTAGCGAGTTGCTTAACTTTCTTTGGCAAATCAAGACTATAATCTCTTGGAACCGGGCCAAAAACCGTTCCACCTCCAACCCATAATGGCGACCTTATCGAGCCAGCTCTTGCTCTACCGGTGTGTTTTTGTGGCCATGGTTTCCTACCACCACCTCTAACCTCCCCTCTCGTCTTCGTTTTATGAGTTCCCTGCCTCTGATTCGCAAGATACGCCTTAACAGCAAGATAAATCGCATGGTCATTCGGCTTTATCTCAAATATATCAGGTCTTAATTCAACATATTCACCAGACCTTGTTCCATCAATTTTATATACCTCAACCTTCATTTCAAATTCCGGTTAGTTTTTTGGTTCCAATTTAAATTCAGACAACTTTTGTTATTTTAACATAACTATTTCTCGCGCCAGGGACAGAACCTTTTACAACAAGCAAATTAGCATCAGGGATGACCTCAACAACTTCCAAATTTCTCACCGTGACCTGCTCATCCCCCATATGCCCAGCCATTCTTTGACCTTTAAAAGTGTGCGACGGGAAAGAGCTCGAACCAACCGAACCGGGAGCTCTATGCCTATCACTTTGACCGTGCGTTTTCGGACCACCACCAAAGCCGTGTCTTTTAACAACTCCTTGAAATCCTTTACCTTTCGACCTTCCCGTCACCTTAACAACATCTCCGACGGAAAAAATATGCTCAACTCTAATTTCATCACCAGGCTTATACCTCGATACATCAAAACCTTTAAACTCCTTCAAAACTCTTAAAAACGGAACACCTGCTTTTTTAAAGTGACCTTGAAGTGGTTTCGGCGTTCTCTTTTCTTTTCTCAAACCAAAGCCAAGTTGAAGCGCCTCATAACCGTCTTTTTCGATAGTTTTAACTTGAACAACATAACAAGGTCCAACCTCAAGAACAGTGCAAGGTATAGCGGTTCCATTTTCTCCAAAAATTGTGGTCATTCCAAGTTTTTTTCCTATCAATCCAACCATATCTTAAAAACAGTTTTTTATTTTAGGTCTTAATCTCAACCTCAACCCCAGCTGGCAAATCGATTTTCGTCAAAACATCCATCGTTTTAGTATTCCAATTAAGAATATCAATCAATCTCTTATGAGTTCTTATTTCAAATTGCTCACGCGACTTTTTATCAACATGGGGTGATCTTAAAACAGTAAAAACCGAGCGCTTTGTCGGCAGGGGTATTGGCCCTGAGACAATAGCGCCCGTTTGCTTAACAGCTCTAACAATTCTATCAGCAGATTTATCAATTAAACGATGGTCATAAGATTTTAATTTAATTCTAATTCTTCTTTGCTGTGCCATTTTTAATGAAAATCTTTTTTATTCGAGTATTTTTGTTACTACACCAGCTCCAACCGTCTTACCACCCTCACGAATAGCAAATCTTAAACCTTCCTCCATAGCGACAGGCGCAATCAATTCAATCGTCAACCTCACATTATCTCCAGGCATAACCATTTCATATCCTTCAGGCAATCCGATTATCGTTCCAGTAACATCCGTAGTTCTGAAATAAAATTGCGGTCTATAACCCTTGTAGAAAGGAGTGTGCCGTCCACCTTCCTCCTTAGACAATATATAAACCTCCGCTTCAAACTTCGTGTGAGGCGTGATAGTTCCAGGCGCAGCTATGACCATACCTCTTTCCAACTCATCCTTCTCGATACCACGCAGGAGTAACCCAACATTATCACCAGCAATTGCCTCATCAAGCTCCTTACGAAACATTTCAATACCTGTAACAACGGTTCTCTTATGCTGACCAAGTCCAACAATCTCAACTTCATCTCCAAGTTTAACCCTTCCCCTTTCAACGCGTCCTGTTCCAACCGTACCACGTCCTGTGATCGAAAAAACGTCCTCAACCGGCATAAGGAACGGCTTATCAATATCACGCTGTGGCAACGGTATATAGTTATCAATAGCATCAAGCAACTGATAAATTGGTTGCAAATCGGGATGGTCAGGTGTTGTCTCAGGCTTCATCCCAGCCTCAAGCGCTTTTAATGCACTTCCTCTTATTATCGGAACTTCATCACCTGGAAATTCATATTTCTTCAACAGGTCCCTAATCTCAAGCTCAACCAAATCAAGAAGCTCAGGGTCATCAACCATATCAACCTTGTTCATAAACACAACTATGTAAGGAACGTTAACCTGCCTTGCAAGAAGAACGTGCTCTCGGGTTTGAGGCATAACTCCGTCATTTGCTGCTACAACAAGAATCGCTCCATCCATTTGAGCAGCACCAGTAATCATATTCTTTATATAGTCAGCGTGCCCTGGACAGTCAACATGCGCATAATGCCTTTTCTCCGTTGAATACTCAACGTGCGAAACCGCTATTGTAATACCACGCGCTCTTTCCTCTGGTGCGTTATCAATTGATTCAAACGGTCTCGGCTGAGCAAGTCCCTTCTTAGCAAGAGCGTAGGTTATAGCAGCTGTGAGCGTAGTTTTACCATGGTCAATATGACCAATGGTTCCAACATTAACATGGGGTTTGTCTCTTACAAATTTTTCCTTTGCCATAATTTCTCTCTCCTTGATTTTTAATTTTTAAACATTTAAAGTTTCTTTTGTTTTACCTCTGACTTTCTCTATAATCATATCTGCAATTTGTTGCGGAACCTCCTCGTAATGATGGAATTGCATAGTATAAATAGCCCTACCCTGAGTCAGCGAACGCAACCTCGTTGCATAACCAAACATCTCCGCAAGTGGGACCAAAGCTCTCACCACCTGCCCATCCTTTCTCATATTTATCTCCTCAATCTTTCCACGCCTTGAATTCAAATCTCCGATCACATCACCAAGATATTCCTCCGGCGTTACAACCTCAACCTCCATCACAGGTTCAAGAAGAACTGGATCAGCTTGCTTTGCCGCTTCTTTAAAAGCGATCGACGCAGCGATTTTGAAAGCCAAGTCAGAAGAATCAACCTCGTGATAAGAACCATCAAACAAGGTCACCTTGACATCAACAACCGGATACCCAGCGATAATCCCATTTTGCATCGCTTCCCTTACACCTTGATCAACAGCAGGGATAAATTCTCTTGGGATAACTCCACCGACAATCGCATCTATAAACTCATATCCCTTACCTCGATTTGGTTCAATTTCAATCCAAACATGCCCGTATTGACCACGCCCACCTGTCTGACGTATAAACTTACCCTCAGCCCTCGCTTTCCTTCTAATCGTCTCTTTATATGCAACTTGAGGTTTACCAACATTTGCTTCAACTCTGAACTCACGCTTCAATCTATCGACAATTATTTCAAGATGAAGCTCTCCCATTCCACTTATCAAAGTCTGCCCAGTCTCTTCATCAACTGTCACCCTAAAAGTCGGATCTTCATCCATAAGTTTCGAAAGTGCTTCACCAAGTTTATCTTGGTCAGCCCTTGTCTTAGGTTCAATAGCAACAGATATAACAGGTTCCGGAAATTCCATTTTTTCAAGCAAGATTGGATCATCTTCAGAGCAAAGCGTATCACCTGTCTTTGTAAATTTTAGTCCAACAAGAGCAACGATATCCCCAGCGTAAGCCTCTTCAACATCCTCACGATGATTCGCGTGCATCCTCAAAATCCTTCCAACCCTTTCCTTTTTGCCTTGCGTCGAATTATACACATACGAACCAGCCTTCAATGTCCCAGAATAAATCCTGATAAACGTCAATTTTCCAACATATGGGTCCGTCATTATCTTAAAAGCAAGAGCGGTAAACTTTTCGTCATCAGAGACCAATCTAACAACCTTATCATCTTTAAAAGGATGATGACCAACAACCTGACCATTGTTTATATCAAGTGGCGATGGTAGATAATCTACAACCGCATCGAGCAACCTTTGTATTCCCTTGTTCTTAAATGCGGAACCACAGAGAACAGGCACTATTTTAAACTCAAGCGTAGCCTTCCTTATTGCTGACTTTATCTCCTCTTCTTTTATTTCCTCACCATCAAGATATTTAACAAGCAAAGTATCATCAAACTCAGAAACTGACTCAAGCAATTTCGTTCTATACTCAAAAGCCATATCTTTCAATTCCTTAGGAATTTCGAATTCTTCCCACGTAGCCCCGAGAGTTTCCTCTTTATAAACGACCGCCTTCATTGTTATAAGATCAATTATACCCGTAAACAACTCACCTTGCCCCATCGGTAATTGAATCGGAACAGGATTAGCCCCAAGTCGTTCCCTGATCATATTAACGACATTGAAAAAGTCAGCTCCAACCCTGTCCATTTTATTAACAAAGGCAATCCTTGGAACCCGATACTTGTTCGCCTGTCTCCAAACCGTTTCAGATTGGGGCTCAACACCCCCCACCGCACAAAACAAAGCTATAGCTCCATCAAGAACGCGAAGCGACCTTTCAACTTCAACCGTAAAATCAACATGTCCAGGCGTATCTATAATATTAATCCTATGTCCTCTCCAAAAACACGTTGTAGCTGCGCTCGTAATTGTTATTCCACGTTCTCTCTCCTGAGGTAGAAAATCCATAGTAGCGGAACCCTCGTGAACCTCTCCCATTCTATGAATTCTACCAGTATAATACAAAATTCGCTCAGTTGTGGTCGTTTTACCAGCATCTATATGAGCCATTATTCCAATATTTCGAGTTTTGTCTAACGGATATTCTCTCGGCATACCGATAACTTCATTCCTCAAATTTTTATTTTAAAAACCCTTCACCATCTAAAATGAGCAAATGCCTTGTTCGCTTCAGCCATTTTATGCGTATCCTCACGTTTTTTCACAGCCATACCCTCACCACGTGCAGCAGCCATCAACTCCTCAGCAAGCTTAACCATCATTGGCTTACCCTTCCTTTCGCGCGCATATTGAACAATCCACCTCAAAGCAAGCGAGATACTTCTTTCAGGTCTAACCTCAATAGGAACCTGATAAGTAGCACCACCAACTCTCCTTGGCCTTACCTCAAGTATAGGTTTAACATTTTCAACAGCCTTTTTAAAAACCTCAAGCGGGTCTTGCCCTGTTTTTTGCCTTATGATTTCAAAAGCATTATAAACTATCTTCCTTGCTATCGATTTTTTGCCATCCCACATCACCTTGTTAATAAGCTTAGCTACCAAAACATCACCATATTTCGGGTCCGGGGCTATTTCCCTTGGTTCAGCTCTTCTCCTTCTCATATAAACTCAATTTATTACTTTTGTTGTTGTTCTTTTGGCCTTTTCGCTCCATATTTCGAACGACCTTGTTTTCTACCTTCGACTCCAGCTGTGTCTAATGCACCACGGATAATATGATATCTAACTCCTGGCAAATCCTTAACTCTTCCACCGCGAACTAAAACAATCGAGTGCTCTTGAAGATTATGACCTTCACCCGGAATATAAGCGATAACCTCAATTCCATTCGTAAGACGAACTTTCGCAACTTTTCTCAGCGCCGAATTTGGCTTTTTAGGTGTAGTAGTATAGACTCTTACACAAACTCCTCTCTTCTGAGGGCATCCCTGCAAAGCAGGGGATTTGCTCTTCCACTTGACTTTTTCTCTACCGTAGCGAATTAATTGATTGATTGTCGGCAAAACCACTCCTTACTTTTATTTTTACAGAGCCTAAATTTAACAAAAAAATTCAATTTCACAAAAAATTAAACACTGTGCACCACCGGGGACTCGAACCCCGAACCAACGGATTAAGAGTCCGCTGCTCTACCATGTTGAGCTAGTGGTGCACTGCCTTCAATAGGGCAGTTTTAAATATAAAAAATTTCATAAACAAAATCAAATTCCTTAAAAATCCTCAATTGTAAAAGCACCTAAACACATTGGAACAGTCAGAGTAGAATCCATCTACCCCGCTTTAACTTCCTGAAACTCAATTCTTAGCAAAACCATAAATCACCACCCAAATTCTATCCGCCAAAATATGCTTAACTCCCTGCACACCCGGTTCAATTTAACAAAAAACATTTCACCATATACCCGGAATAAACGCGAGAATAGATAGACCCCTAAATTTCTTTAAAGCAGGATTTATTCAAAACGAATACTTCAATCGCAAGAAAAACATATAAGTATTAAACCCGTACTCGTCCAAATCATCACCGTGCATGACCAACGAAATCAGCGATAAATCCAAATTCTCAGCAATGGATATATTAACCATCGGTAAAAAAACAAATGACCCATCAATTGGATTATGCAATATAATTATATCCCCGCGCGCTAATTCAGTTAAATTATAGCCAGCCTGATAAAATAAATTCCATCGCGAAGGTGAAAGCAATCCCAACTTCAACGCATCGAATAAATACATTTGAATTTTATCACGCTTGCCAATGTTATTAAATAATGCTTCCCAGTGAAGATAAAGCGAATTTTTAAAAGTATAATCAAGTGAAACGACAAAACTTATTTGGTCTCTATTCTCGTTTGCTAAATCGGTAAGAAAATCCGCATTTATTTTAGTCGGATTTTTAACATAAATTATCTCTCCACGAAATCCAGCCCCGTAAAAAATATCTCCAGCATATGAAGCACCTAATACAAACCTACTCCTGTGAACACCTGAAAGGATGTGGAAATCCCATCTGCAAAAATTTGTTGAAAATTGGAAAAGCGTACTTGAATTTTTACTACGCTTTGAAGGTTTATATGCAAAATCAAATTTAGAAAGCGGAGAAAGAAAAAATTGAAATCTAAATGCATCAACCGCCGGTTTTTCCTCATAATCAAACTCAAGAATCGAGAGAGGATTGAGAAGGTCAGTTATATTCCATACCCAACTAGTCCCCCAGGCAATCCTTTGCCTTCCCAAGGAAATATCAAACTTTGAAAACTGAAAACTTAAATAAAGCCGATCAACCTCGATATGATTGACGCTTTTCTCCTTTTTCCATATAAACCCATCTAATTTTAAAAAATATTCATCACCAAATCCATTCCCGGTATACCCTATAATAGATGATGGAGATGTTCCAACGATTACTCTGTTTCGTATTCCTGCGTTGAAATTGATTTTATCGGTTGGGTAAAACTTTAAATTCAATCGTGAATGAAGCATAAAATTTGCACTGCCTCGCGAGGAGATAAAATCGCTTGTATTAAAAAGAAACTTCGCATAACCACCGACGGCGAAATTTTGAGAATATAACCTCATAAATACAAAAACCATAAGAAGTATAAATCTACTCATTACGCTCATTGGATTTTACTTTTCCATCTTCGAGAGCGATAATTCGACGAACGCGCCTTATCACTTTGTCATCATGTGTTGCTATGATAAAAGTTGTCCCATATTCTTTGTTCAATTCGATCATTATATCCAACAAACCTTCTGCAGATTTGCTGTCCAAATTAGCTGTTGGCTCATCAGCAAGTACGAAAGAAGGATGAGAAGCCAAAGCCCGAGCAACCGCCACCCTTTGCTGTTCCCCACCAGAAAGTTCAAAAGGCTTTGAGTTAATCTTATCCTTTAATCCAACACGTTCAAGCAATTCAATCGCTCTTCTCTCCCTTTCAACCTTAGGAACTCCTTGCAACAACATTATAAATTCAACATTTTCCTTAGCAGTTAAAACCGGAATCAAATTAAACGTTTGAAAAACGAAGCCGATATTTTTCAACCTAAACTCGGTCAACTCGTCTGCTTTAAACTTATAAATATCTTTACCATTTATTAAAACAGTACCTCTCGTCGGTTTATCAAGACCGCCGATCATATTTAGCAATGTAGTTTTTCCAGAACCACTTGGACCAACAATTGCAAGAAACTCGCCCCTTTCAATTTTAAGGTTGATATTTTTCAGAGCATGAACAGGAACTTTGGACTCGTCGTAAATTTTGTCAAGATTTACTACCTCTATTAAACTCATAGCGAAAAACCAACGTAAGTTTTTAAAATGTTCTCATTGCCTCCACTGGTTTTAATCTTATAGCCTTAACAGCTGGTGAAATAGACGCTATTATAGCTGTAGCCAACAGCATCAAAAAAAGTGAAATATACATATGAAGTGGTACCTTGGGATAAAGAACAACTGGTATACTGTATGCGGACAATCCTTCTGTCACCATCGATAAATCAACCCCAGTTTTTGAAAGCACTAAAACTGTAATCCATCCTAAAAATGCCCCTATCGCCCCTCCAGTAAATAACAGCATCACCGACTCTGAAATTATTAATCCAAACAGTTTGCTTCTTTTCATTCCAATCGCCATTAACATTCCAAACTCACGAATTCTCTCAAAAACCGACATCATCATAGTATTTGAAATTCCAAAAAGCAAGGCGAATAAAATGACCCCCATAAAGATATTTAACTCAACATATAAAATACCCCGCGTGAGGGCATACTCCGGGGCGATTTCTTTCCAATCCTCAACGAGAACATTTGTAATGTTAGCGCGCAATCGATTTTTCACAACGTCTATCATGTTAACATCCCTTACCCTTATCGCAACCTCATGGACTATATCTTTCGCCCCAAGCAAAGATTGCAATTCCTCTCTGCTAACGAAAACCACAGACGCGTCGTAGATAGATGATTCCGTTTTAAAAATCCCAGCAACTCTAAAGGCAGAAGCAACCAAATTATTATCAATCGATTGGAAGAATAGAACAACCTTTGAATTAAGTTTTACTTTTAATTGCTCAGCTAATTTGCTCCCGATGACAATTTGATTTTCCTTGTCTTCTGTAAAATAACTACCATCGATAACTTTCCTATAGATTGAGGTTACTTTTTTCTCTTGTGACGGCTCTATTCCAAAAATTTTCACACCGCGCGTGGATACGGGAGATGAAATTATTCCTTCAACGATAATCCTTTCAGAATAAGCACTGATAAGATCCTCATTAAGCAAATTTTTTCTCACGTTATCGATGTCGGGAATAAACTGGCTAACTAATTTTTCATCGCGAAATTTAGGATGATGAATTTGTATATGTGATAACTCTCTATCTATAGCGGATTCGATCGTTCCTTCCCACATTCCTACGGAAAATCCGCTTGTAAATATACCGCCCCAAACTCCAAAACATGTAGCTAAAACAAGTATCAAACTCCTTTTCTTATTTCTCCAGATGTTTTTCCATGCAAGTTGAACTATCATTACAACCTCATCGCTTTTATTGGCTCAAGTTTTCTTATATAATAAATCGGATACAAAGCGCAAAGCATCGCTATTAAAATCACAACAAACGTATGGGCCAAAAATATACTAGGTCTTGCACTAAAAGGAATTATCGGCTCTACCCCAAACTTAAGCGAAATCTCTGCAAGTTCACCCTTAAAGACTAACGGATGATTTTTTAAGTATGCTATAACTGGGATAGCGACAACTAACCCAGAAAATGCACCAATGAGAGAAATGAAAAGTGACTCTAATAAAGAGACAAGCATCAACCATTTCTTCTTCATTCCAACTGATATAAGGATTCCAAACTCTTTAGTTCTCTCCGCAGTCATCATCATCACTGTCCCCAAAATGCCGAAAGCCACAATCATATATAGTATCAACAGCATAACCAAACCAAAGACACTATCAAGTTGGATGCCTTGAACAAGTTCGGGCATCATCTCCTGCCAGTTCATCACCTCATATCCATCCGGAAGGGACTTTTTAATTTCCATTTGAACCTTTTCAAGTTCATCCGGGTTGCTAATCAAAATTGAAATTGAGGTTAATTTGTCTTGCATTTCGAAAATTGATTGAACAAATTTTAAAGGCATGTAGACGACCGAATTGTTCAAATCCGGCAGAGCAAATTTTACAATGCCAATTATCGGAACATTGATGGCAACGGTTATCCCATAAAGTCCTTGCCCATACAAGACCACGCTATCTCCCACATTAACACCAAGCATATTTGCAAGTCCTTCTGCAATTAGAATCCCTCTATCTTCGCCACTCAAATAATTACCGACCGTTAACTTCTTTTTTAACCTTGTCATTGAATCTTCAACCTCGGGTGATATGCAAAATACCGATGCTATTTTTGTAATCTCTTTTGAAGAGATGAGCATATAATTTTCAATTCGAGGGATGACAAGTGTCACACCTTTTATATTTTCAATTTTCTTAAACAACGAGTCATCAACTTCGATAAATTTTTCAAGCCCCCTTTCTTCCCAATAACCTTCCGCATGAACTTGAATGTAACCTGTGTACATCCTAACCGAGCTATCAATCATGTGATAATATGAACCGTACTGCAAAGACCTCATGATAAGCGCAAGGAAAAGAGCGAAAAAAACCGAAGCAGAGGCGATTATTGTGCGTCTTTTATTTCTCCAAAGATTTCTCCATGCTAAAACAATGAAAAGTTTCATCTAACTCTTGTCATATTTTGCAGTGAGAAAAACGATTCATCTATGTTAATATCGAATTCGATTCTATTGTAGTCCAACACAGTTTTGTTTCCTGGTTTATCAATTGGGGTCATTTCCCAGTGAGTCGGGATTCTTTTATTTCCAAACTTTTTAATGTCGCTTCCCATGAAAATCTTTATCAGTTGATTTTCCTCATCGTAAAACTCCGTTTTTAGAAGCATAAAACCGTCTTTTGAGATATAACTTACAACCTTACCCCATACCACCCCAGCCTTTGGCTTTGGTATCGATTCAATTTTATAGCAATCATAACCATTTATGTTTTCTTCACCTATCAACTTATGCGTATAATCGTCGAGGTAAGACGATGCCCTGACAAGGTCGTCATTTGTAAAATCAGAGCCCATCCATGATTGATTCATCATAGATGGCGGGATTTTGATAACTTTTTGCACAGATGGCAGCCAATTCCATATCTCATTTTTTCGTTTAAGTGTTACCGTTCCCCTATCTCTTGCTGGTTCAGTGATATAAATTAAAGCATAATCTGGCTCAAGCGCCCAAACCTTCATACTCATTTTTCTTTGCCATTTTGGCTTAATCACAGTCATCGTCATCTCAATATAACTACTCTTTGAGTATAAAACTTCTTGAGATTTTTTAACGATTTCATACGCGGATTG
>JBEPZK010000009.1:0-58539 GCA_041640855.1 Candidatus Kryptoniota bacterium | reverse complement strand
GAATAAAAATGTGAATTATGCAGGTTTCGATACCGCAAAGAAATTTGTTGAAGTTGAAATTCTTTTTAAAGCTAAAGAAAATGCTAGTTCATTTGATGTTTCTATCTCTGACGATTTTACGCTTTTCGATGCAAATGGGAATAAAGCAAGCGGGATTGGATTACCTCTTGAAGTTAGCGGTGTTAAAGGTTTGGTCTCTGGAGCAATTAAAACAACCGTTATCGCTAAAAGTGAAACCCCATACTTTCCGCTAAAAGTTGCATTTGATAGCTCAAACTTGAAAGGGGAATTAAGGCTTAAAATTTCTAAGTTTCCATCGTTTGAGTTTTTGATTGAATAATTTTTGAGGGGCACGCCGACAGGCGTGCTCTTTTATTTGCTTTTTATTTTTCGATTTTTTATATTTTATCGACCAAAAAACTAAATTGGTCGAAAGTTCAAATGATAAATGTCGAAAAAACTAAGGAAGAGATAATCGAAATTGCGAGGGACATTTTTGCAAGGTTTGGGTTTAAGAAGACGACAATGGAAGAGATAGCGAAAGCGATGAGAAAGGCGAAAAGTTCGCTCTACTATTATTTCCAGAGCAAGGAGGAGATTTTCCAAACGGTGCTTGAGCAAGAGGCAAATGTTTTACGCGAGAAGATCGAGAAAGCTATAAGTCAAGAGGATACACCGCAGGGCAAGCTTAGAGCATATGTTTTGACAAGGATGCGGGGTTTAAAACAACTTGCTAACTTCTATAGTGCTCTTAAAGATGAGTATCTCGAGAATTATAAGTTTATTGAGAAATTTAGGAAGAAATACGACGAGGAGGAGGTTAAAACTATAAGCAAAATTTTGAAGGAAGGCGTGGATAGGGGAATTTTCGATATCAAGGACTTAGAAATGACAACAATTGCGATTTTAATTGCTCTCAAGGGTTTTGAATCATGGGTTTTTCAAGGCAATACGAAATGGACTGAAAAGGATATCGATAATTTGCTTGATGTCCTGTTTCATGGAATCGTTAAAAAATAAATTGGGTTTTGTGAAATGGGGAAATTTGCAGAGTTCGTAGCAAAATACAGGTGGTTTATAATTTTTAGCGTCTCTGTGTTAACCTTATTCTTTGCGTATTCGCTAAAAAATTTAAAGATTAACTCCGATTTCGTTTCATACCTTCCGGAATCAGATGAGGCTGTAAGGCTTGCAAAATATATCGGTAATAAGTATGGGGGGAATCTCACCGCAATCGTTGCGATTGAAACGGACGATGTTTTTAAGGTTGAGACGCTGAAAAAAATTTATGAGTTGACGGAAAAACTTAAAAATGTCGATGGTGTCTCTTATGTTACGAGCCTTGCGAATATAATCGATATTAAGGGAACAGAAGAGGGAATAGAAATTGGGAAGTTAATCGAGGTGGTACCTGAAAGCGAAGAGGATTTAAAACAGCTTAAAGATTATGTGCTCTCAAAAGACTTATATAAAAACATCGTTTCGAGGGATGCAAAAGTCACTTTGATTATGTGTAAACTTCAAGAGGGCGTTGATAAAGTCAAGGTGGCAAGGGAAATTAAAAAGATAGTTGAAAGCGAGGAGCTGAATGAGAAAGTTTACTACGGCGGATTACCATTTCAGATGATTGATATGAACAAATTAATTATTGACGATTTGAAACTTCTATCCCCTCTCGTTGGTATCGTGATAATACTTGTTTTATTTCTAAGTTTTAGAAATTTGAGAGGAATTGTTTTGCCATTTCTTTCAGTTGTTATCAGCACGATTTGGACTCTCGGTGTGATGTCGATTTTAAAGGTGCCGCTTACCATAATTTCAAACACTATTCCAGTTATTTTAATGGCTGTTGGAAGTGCTTATGGAATTCATATTGTGAAAAAATTTGGTGAGGATGTTGATATAATCAACCCAAAGGAAAGGGCAAAGATTACAATTACAGAGGTTGGGAAGGCGGTGTTTTTCGCTGGTGTTACAACTGTTGCAGGTTTTCTGTCGTTCGTGTGGGGTTCATATTTGATTATGATAAGAGAATTTGGGATTTTCACGGGCGTTGGGGTTTTATTTGCGATGCTCATCTCTTTGGCTTTGATTCCTTCGATTCTTTCGGTTTTGAAACCCGAAAGGAAAACGGACAGGGTTTTGAAAGCCCACGATAGGAAATTTCCATCGAAATTAGCGAGATTGATTCTAAAGACGAGATATTTAATTTTTGCTTTTAGTGTTATCGTCGTAATCATAGGTGCGATTGGAATTTTTAAGATAACGAGGGAGGTTAGCATACTTGAGTATTTCAAGCCTGAGACAAATGTCAGAGCAACTGAGGAGATGCTTAAGAGAAATTTCGGTGGTTCATTGCCATTGTATATTCTTGTCAAAGGCGATATCCAAGACCCAGAGGTTTTGAGAAAAATGAAAGACGTTGAGGATTTTTTAAAAAGCCTTGAAGATGTTCATAATCCGCAATCTATTGTAGATGTGATTGAGGAGATGAATTATGTTATGGGCGAGGGGCGGAAAATCCCAGATACGAGAGAAAAAGTTTCAAATTTGATCTTCCTTGTCGAGGGCGAGGAGATATTTGAACAGCTTGTCTCACCAGATAAGGATGAAGCAGTGATTCAAGCTATGGTCACATATGCAAGTTCAACCAAAATTTCTGAACTCGTCAAAAAGATACAAAAGCATTTCGATACAATTAGCGCTGGGAACGATTTCGTCAAATTTGAACAGACGGGGATGCCTCTAATTTACAAACATCTTGATGATGCGATAATCAGAAGCCAAATTCAAAGTTTGATTCTTGCTTTGATTTTCATTTTTTTAATTATGTTTGCCCAATTAAAAACTTTTTGGGGCGGATTGATCGGGATTGTCCCTGTTACTTTGACGATAATTCTAGTCTATGGCTTTATGGGTTATTATAATATCCCACTTGATATAGCGACTGTTTTAATAGCGTCCGTTTCACTTGGGATTGGAATCGATTATTCGATTCATTTTATGAACAGGTTGAAGATTGAACTTAATGAAAGTTCTTCGTTAGAGGAAGCGGTAGGAAAAGTTCTCGGGACAACTGGGGTTGCAATCTTGATAAATGTTCTATCGGTTTCACTTGGTTTTATCGTTCTCATCTTCGCGAGCGTGATACCATTACAAAGATTTGGCATTATGATTTTGCTTACGATGTTTCTTTCTGGAGGTGCAGCATTGATTTTGTTACCCGCTATTATTTTGACATTTAAGCCAAAATTTTTGAAGAAAGAAGTCAAAAAGGTCACTTTAACTCAAGTGTGAACAATCAAAACAAAGGGGGTAGAGATTATGTTCTTCGTGATTTTGCTGGTTTTATTTGCAGTTAACATCTCATTTGCACAGCTTACTGGGGTTGAGATCTTGAAAAAAGTGGATGAGGTCTCATACGCGCCGAAGGACCAAACTTATAAAGCGAAGGTTATACTTATCGATAAAAATGGAAAGGAAAGCTATCGCGAGGCGTTGATGTATCAAAAGGGGACCAATAAGAGATTAGTTAAATTCACTGAGCCTGCGGACATAAGGGGAATTGGTTTTTTATCTTTGCCAGAGGATATGAATTATGTCTACCTTCCAGCATTCAAAAAAAGTAGGCGTGTCGCTTCGCATATCAAGAATCAAAATTTCGCAGGAACCGATTTCACATATGAAGACATGGAAGCGCTGACTTATTCAGAGAAGTGGGACCCCGAATTTTTGAGAAAAGACCAATCGCATTATATTTTAAAACTTACCCCAAAAGAGGGCAGAAAAAGCGAGTACTCGAAACTTATTATGTATGTGAGGATAGACAATTTTTACCCTGAGAAGATAGAATATTACGATAAGGCTGGGAATTTGTACAAGATTTTAACGAGAAGCAAAATTGAAAAGGTTGGGAATTACTGGATAGCTTTTGAGACCGAGATGAAAGATTTGAAAAAGAATCATGCGACAAGGCTTGTACTTGAAGATGTCAAGGTTGATACAAATTTGAGTGATGATATTTTCACCGTAAGAAATTTGGAAAGGTAAGGTGAAAAGGATAACCATTTTGTTCCTTTTTATTTTTGGAGTTTATCATTTGAGGGCGGACAGTTTCAAGTTTACTTCAGAATATCTGGAGTACGATGTTTATTGGAAATTTTTGAATTTGGGGAAGATAAAAGTGTGGACGGAGGTCAAGGGTGATAGCGTTTATTCAAAAATTCATATCAAATCAAATCCGTATATTTTTTTTGTCAATGTCGATTACACGTTTGAGAGCAAGTTTCACAGGGAAAAATTATTTGACGCTGATCTTTATGTTTATGAAACAAAAGATGGTGTGCCGATAAAAACTATTTTTATAAGGGATGGACATTTTATAGTTGCGAAGCAAATCGATGAAAGAAGTGGAAATCCCCAGGGGCAGAAATCGATAGTTTATCCGGATAGATATTATCATGGTATAACTGGATTTTTCGCTGCGAGGATTTTATGTGGTGCTGGCGTTGTTGTTTATCTTCCACTTTTATTTGCGACGGAAGAAAAACTTGAATCTCCGCCTTTTATAGTTAGAATTGAGAAGGTAAGATTCGATTTTCTTGAGGAAAGAGAAGATGTAAAAATTGCTACGTTTGATTCTGAGGTTAGAACAATTAAGTTTAGCGGATATGCATCCTTTGTGAGCAAGGAACTTGCTGGGATAACTGGGGAATTTAGTGGTTGGCTTTCTGATGATTGGGCTAAAGTTCCGATTAAAGCTACATTTAACACATTTCTTGGGGTTGTTCGACTTGAACTTTCAAAATGGAGGAAAAACGGTTGGTATCCACCTTTAAAAACAAAGTAAATTCCGGAAACCATGAAAGCGAGAAAAGCTCTTCTTTTGGTTTTTGCTTCAATTAACTTTTTGATTTCACAAAATTTGCAAATTGGTGGTTATGTGCAATCAGATGATAGGATTAGGTTTAAAGGTAAGACGATATCTTGGGAAGAGTATCGGCTTAGTTTAACGGGTCAAGTTGAGTTGGACAAGGTTAAATTTTATTCCGAAGTTTGGGTGAGGAATTTTGGTTCAAGCAGTGCAATGCGTTTATCAGAACTTTCAAACAAAGATAAAGTTGAACCGATTAACATTGATGTGAGAGAAGCGTATGTCGATGTCAAAGGGTTTATTTTTGACAATCTTGATTTAAGAGTTGGGAGACAGAGAATTGCGTGGGGGACAGCGGATAAACTTAATCCAACAGATAATTTAAATCCCGATGACCTTGAAGATATTTGGGATTTCGGGAGACATCTTGGGTCGAACGCCATTAAACTTTCTTATTATCTTGGTGATTTCACTTTCACAGGCGTTTTCATCCCAACGTTTACACCAGCAGTTTTGCCAAGGGGTGATTGGGTGAGCATCTTTGCAAGTGAATTTGTTAATTTTGATTTTCCTAAGGGAGTTCAGGTTGTGATTGACTCAAGTTCCATTAGTCCTGATTCGATAAAAGTTTTATATCCCGAGAGATCGCTTAAAGATGGAGCAAAGTTTGGGTTTAAAATTTCGAAAAAAGATATTTTTGGATTTGATGTCTCTTTAAGTTATGTGGTGGGAAGAGACGATATTCCAGTTCCACATCATGTAGGTGGTAAATTGTTTATATTAAATGGGTCGAGCATTCTGAAGGTTGACAGTGTTGCTTTGATATTTCCGAAAATGAAAGTGCTTGGTTTTGATTTTACAGGTGATTTGGGTGGCGTAGGAGTTTGGGGCGAAGCAGGGATATTTTATCCAAATTATATAATGAAGCTTTATATTGAAGGAGGGAATATTGTAGAGACCGTTGAAAAGAAAAGTTATACTAAGTTCGTTCTTGGTGCGGATTATACATTTGGGGATGGTTTATATGTGAATGTGCAATATCTTCGTGGCTTTTTGCATGAAAGGCGCGACAATTTGAAGAATTATTTGGTGTTTAATTTTGAAAAGAAATATATGGACGATAAGCTTAAATTTAACTTTTTAAGTGGTGGGATAGATTTTGAGCGCTTGAAAGATATTAGAAATAACTATGGCTTGGTTTACAATCCGCAGATAACTTATATGCCGATGGATAATTTTGAAATCGCAGTTGGTGCGAGAATAATTGATGGGAAAGGGAAATCGCTGTTTGGAACGTTAAAAGACAGGGATGAAGTTTATTTAAGGGTAAAGTATAGTTTCTAAAAATCTATGCGAGATGCCTCAGGAATTAGGTCATTCACTAGATTAAAATTTGACAAATTTATCTGAATTTGCTATATTTTTTATGCATTTAAAACAAAAAATAGTTGCGCTATGAGGCATCTCGGCAAGTTGTTAGCTTTGCTTTTCATCCCACTTTTTATTGTTGTCTTTCTTGTGATTTTTTATCCGAGGACAACTCAAGCAGTTAAATCTGTTGACTCACAGGAATGTTTGAATTGTCATGTTTCGAAAGGGATAACCGCAAGTGCTATAAGGGATTGGAAACTGAGCAAACATTACGAAGCTGGCGTCGCCTGTGCAGATTGTCATATTCCAGTTAAAGAAGCGGTCAAAGAAATTCACGAGTCGAAAAGTAACTGCGAAGATAAAAGGGTTCGTAGACTTGTTTCATCAAAGAATTGCGCGCAATGCCATGAGGATAAAGTCAACGAGTTTGAACGTGGTAAGCATGCCCTTGCCTGGGTTGCGATGATGGCGATGCCGACGACGAAAGACCAGCCAAGTGTGATAATCGAGGGAGAGAAAGGATGCGGCGGGTGTCATAAAATTGGTCGAGATGGGGGCAAGTGCGACGCTTGCCATACAAGACATAGATTTTCAGCTGCGGAAGCCAGAAGACCTGAAGCATGTATGACATGTCATATGGGATTTGATCATCCGCAGTGGGAGATGTGGAGTACTTCAAAACATGGGACAATCTATGCTGTTGAAAAGGATAATTGGGATTTCAGCAAACCTTTGGGCGAATGGTATAAAGAGCCGTACAAAGCAGATAGCAAAATCCCACGGGCTCCGGTTTGTGCGACATGCCATATGCCAAATGGAGACCATGGAGTTAAAACCGCTTGGGGATTTCTTGCTTTAAGAGTTGCAGAAAAGGACCCTGAATGGGCAAAAATTAGAAATACTATAATGAGGGGACTTGGTGTTTTAGATGATAAAGGTAACTTTACAGAAAGAGTTAAAATTATTGAAGCTGGAAAGGTTGTAAGATTGACAGCGGAGGAATGGCAAGCGGAGAGAGATAAAATGCTTAAGGTTTGCTCGCAGTGTCACAGCCCGAGTTTTGCGAAAGAGCAACTTGATAAAGCAGATGAAGTTATAAAAGAGTCGGATAAACTTATGGCCGAAGCAATTGAAGTAGTTGAGTCGCTTTATAAAGATGGGATTCTTGAAAAGCCGAAAGAATATCCACTTCACACAGATTTGCTGAGATTTTATGAGGTTAGACATCCAATCGAGCAAAAACTTTATGTTATGTTTCTTGAGCATAGGATGAGAAGTTTTCAAGGGGCATTTCATATGAATCCCGATTATATGCATTGGTATGGCTGGGCGGAGATGAAGCGTGACCTTGCTGAGATTAAACATGAGGCGGAAATGTTGAGAAAACAATTTGCGCAGACGAAGAAAAAGAAATAAAACTTTAATTTAGATTATGAGACAGGCGGGTTAAATCCCGCCTTTTTTTGTTTATGTGGATTTTTAATTATATTTTTCAAAAACTTCGGCCGAAATGCCCCAAAACGTTAGATTCCTTAAATTCAACGATTTCAAATGGAGTGGGGTTGAGATAAAAAAATATAAAGATGAAAACAATACTTGGCTTGATGTTTGTCGACAAGTTATAGCTGGAAAATCGGGGGAGAAGATAAAATTTCATCTCAGATATTTTGAAATTTCCCCCGGTGGATACTCAACTCTCGAAAAACATCGGCATGAGCATGTTGTGATATGTGTGAGAGGAAGTGGTAAAGCAATTGCAGGGGATGAGGTTTACGATATGAAATTTATGGATGTTCTTTACATTGGCTCAAACGTTCCTCATCAATTTATAAATGATTCAGATGAACCGTTTGGATTTTTCTGCATCGTCGACGCGAAGAGAGATAAACCAAAATTGTTGACAAAGGAAGAAATTTTTGACTTGTTGAAGGATGAAAAGATAAGCAAGGTTATCCGCATTCCCGAGACATATCCGGGGTTAAAGTGAACTATTGGATTAATTTTTTCTTTCCTGTGCAAAGTTTTAAATTTTAATTGGAGTCAAATAAAATTATCTTAACCTCAATGGCGAAATTAAAATTGAAAAAAAGATTCAACGAGCTCAAACCTAACGAATTGAAATGGGTTTGTCCATTGGATAAACTTACATTTGAAACCACTGAGGAAGTTGAACCACTCGAGGATATAATTGGGCAAGAAAGAGCTTTAAAGGCTTTAAAACTTGGGACGGAACTTTTTGCCCCAGGGTATAACATTTTTGTTTGTGGCCTCACTGGAACTGGACGAATGACAACTATAAAGCACATATTAAAGCAAATTTCTCCAAAAACACCACAGGCTCCGGATAGGTGTTATGTATACAATTTTAAAAATCCAGATGAACCAAGGCTTTTGGAATTTCCGCGCGGTCAAGCGATTATGTTCAAGCGAAATATGGAGGCGATGATTTTTTACTTGAAACAAAGAATACCAAGGACGTTAGAAGATGAAAAGTATATCGAGGCAAAAAATAGAATAATCGAGAAGTATCAAAGAAAGGAACAAGAACTTTTTAGAGAGTTTCAGAAGAAGGTTGAGAGCGAAAGGTTTGCCATTATAAATATGCAGGTTGAAAATGTTGTCAGGCCAAGCATCGTTCCAATTTTTGAAGGCAAGCCTGTCCCAATTGAACAGTTGATAAACCTTGCGAAGATGGGGAAGATCCCAGAAGAGAAAGTTCGCGAGATCGAAAAGAAATATTTTGAACTTCAGTCGCAGATGCAAGAAATTTTCAAAAAGGAGATGATGCTTGCCCGTGAGCTTTCAAGGGAACTTGATGAATTGGAGCGTGAGGCGGTTAAATCCATTGTTGATGGTATAATTGATGAGATAAAGGAGCAATTTCAAATTCCCAAAGTACACGAATATCTTGACGAGGTTAGAAAACATATTTTGAACAATCTTAACATTTTCAAGTCAGCGCAGGACCAAGCGAAGCCCCAATTCATCCCTTCGCCAGAACAACGCGATGAGTTTGACCCATTTCTTCCATATCGTGTCAATGTAATTCTCGATAATTCCGAACAGGAAGGCGTTCCAGTTATAATTGAAACGACCCCAACGTTTGCAAATATATTTGGGACGATAGAAAAGGTTTACGATTCTCGAGGTTTTTGGAGAACTGATTTCACCAAAATAAAGGCTGGCTCACTTCTTAAAGCTGATGGTGGTTATCTTGTTCTAAATGCCAGAGATGCACTAAGTGAGCCCGGCGTTTGGAAGGCTTTAAAACGAACTTTGATCTATAGAAAACTTGAAATTCAGCCGATAGATGTCTTTTTCCAGATAAGTTCAATTTCGATGAAACCAGAACCAATTGAAGTTAATACAAAGGTTATAATGCTTGGTGACCCAGAGCTTTATTATTTGCTTTATGAATACGACGAGGATTTCAGAAAAATTTTCAAGATAAAAGCGGATTTCGATTTTGAAATGGATTTAAATGATGAAGCGATACTTCAATATGCAAGGTTTGTTAGAAAAATTTGTCGAGATGAAAATCTAAGGCAGTTCGATAAAGAAGCAATTGGGAAAATTGTCGAGTTTGCAATAAGACAAGCTGGAAGAAGGGATAAGATAACCACAAAGTTTAGCGTTATAGCGGATTTAATTAGAGAGGCAAATTATTGGGCTGGGGTCGAGGGGAGTGAAATTGTGAAAGGTGAACATGTTAGAAAAGCAATCGAGGAAAGCTTCGAAAGAAGGAAGATGATCGAGGACAAAATAAAAGAGTTGATCGCAAAAGGAATTATACTCGTTGATGTAACTGGTGAAAGGGTTGGACAAGTAAATGGTTTAACGATTTATGAAATGGGAGATTATAGGTTTGGAAGGCCGGTTAGGATAACCGCGACTGTGTCAATGGGAAGGGCTGGGATAATCAACATCGAGCGTGAGTCGAATTTAAGTGGTAGGATTCACGATAAAGGAGTTTTAATTCTGGCGGGTTATCTGAGGGAAAAATATGCGCAAGATAAACCTTTAACTTTGTCTGCAAGTATCTGTTTCGAACAATCTTATTCAGGAATCGATGGCGATAGCGCTTCGTCTACCGAACTTTATGCTTTGCTTTCCGCAATTTCTGGTTTGCCAATAAAGCAAGGAATTGCAGTAACTGGTTCGGTAAATCAAAAAGGCGATATACAACCGATCGGCGGTGTAAATGAGAAAATCGAAGGATTTTTTGACGTTTGTAAAGCCAAAGGTTTGACAGGTGAGCAAGGTGTCATAATACCAAAGAAAAACGTCGATGACTTAATGTTAAGGGATGATGTTATTGAAGCTGTTGAAAAGGGAATGTTTCATATTTATCCGGTTGAAACGATAGACGAAGGGATTGAAATTTTAACGGGAGTGAAAGCTGGCAAGCGTCTCAAAAACGGCGAATTCGAACCCGGAACTGTGAATTATCTTGTCGATAAAAGATTGAGAGAAATTTCCAAGGGATTAAGAAAGTTCACAAGTGATTAATCTATCCATTCACTTGCTTCAGATGCCAGTGCAATGAGTTCTTCCATCGTTATAGAAGACGGGTCAAGCTTCTCAAGCGATTTCTTCATCTGCTTGAATAAATTTTCGAATTCGACCGAAACCTTTCTTTTCCTTTTTATTGGGTTAACTTTTGAAACAACTGCTTGTTTTAGAAATGGATGATTTATTCCCCTTTCTTTTAAACTTTGAACAATCGGCTCTATCAAATCGTCAACCTCCTTCAACAAGTCAGCTCTTTTTTGTCTTTCTTCCAAAGCCTTTGGCAATGGCATATCGAGAAAGTTATCAACTTTTTTAAGCACAGGGACATAGGCTGAACCACTGAATTTCAAATGTTGCTCATAAATTAAGCCAAGCGTTATAAAATAGGCTTCTTCAAATTGGAAAGCATATTCTATCTCGCGAATTTTTCCGTCTGTTTCGAGCAAGCCTTTGTACATCCTTATAACTTCAAGCGATTTCTCGCGTAAATTATGTGCTTTTTCAGTATTTAGAGACAAAATTTGAAATGCAACGGAGATATCCGGAATAACTATCGCTGGTATTTCCTTAGCCCCAAGTCGCAGGAGAGCTTCTCTCCTATGATTTCCGTTTGGAGTCCAATATTCACCATTGGTGTATCTTATTACAACTATCGGGTCGATAAATCTTTTCACTTCTTCAATAACTTCTTGTAATCTTTTTACATGAGATGGCGACAGATCTCTTTGGAATGGGGTTGGTTTAACTTTGTCGAGTGGAAGAAGTGCAAATATCTGCCAGTTTTTCCCATAGGGTTCTTGATAAATCGTTAAAACTTTACCACCGTCTTCTTCAATTTGCTCTGCAAGTTTTTTAACTTCTTCCGGAGCATTTGCCAAGTGTTCGCTCAACATAGCTTTTTGTTTGATTTGTTTTTTGTAGTTTAAGAAAATATAAGCCTTTGCTTCAAAAATTTCAAATTTTTTTCAAATTTTAAAAAGTGGAGCCGACGGGATTCGAACCCGTGACCTCCACAATGCCATTGTGGCGCTCTCCCAACTGAGCTACGGCCCCAAAGGTTTGCAAATTTAATTTAAAAAGTTATTTCAAATTTTCCAAAATTTTTTGGCTAATGAATTTTTTGTGTTAAATTAAAATAAAAACCTCAATTTCCGTTACTTTATGTCTGTTCTTTTAAGCAAAACCGCTGAATATGGTATCAGGGCTGTCCTTTATATCAGCTTAAATCAACCTAAACTTATAAGGGCTGTCGACATAGCTAAGGACCTAAAAGTTCCTTATCACTTTCTTGCGAAAGTTATTCAGAAGCTTGTAAAGGCTGGGATTTTGCGCTCGAAGCGGGGCAAAAAAGGTGGATTAACCTTGAAAAAATCGCCGGAGAAAATAAAACTTATTGATGTGGTTATCGCGCTCGACGGTGAGGAGATATTTAAAAATTGTGTTCTTGGTTTGCCGAACTGCTCAGATAAAAATCCCTGCTCAGTGCATGATTATTGGAAAAACATCCGGGAACAAATAAGGCAAATGTTGTCCGAGCGAAGTATTCAAGAACTTTTGAACGGTGCGGTTAAAATTTAAGACATTTTTGCACAAATCTTGATTTCTTACCCTAAGATTTTTATTGATTTTCAAATGGGTGAGAAATTGGGGTGACAACTTGTCACTTGACAGGGATTGTTTTAAGTATTATATTATTTATGCGTTTAGCACTCTTAATTTTTGGGTGCTAAATCTCAAATAAAAACTTAAGGAGGCGATATTATGGCAAAGGTGAACATTCGTCCGCTCTCAGATAGGGTAGTGGTAAAACCATTACCAGCGGAAGAAGTTACAAAAAGTGGGCTTGTCATTCCTGACACCGCAAAGGAACGCCCTCAACAGGGGGAAGTAATCGCGGTTGGTCCGGGAAGAATAACAGATGATGGGAAGAAGATTCCAATGGAAGTTAAAGTTGGAGACAAGGTTTTGTATGGTAAATATGCGGGTACAGAGATTTCAATTGATGGTGAAGAGTATTTGATAATGAGGGAAAGCGATATTCTTGCAATAATTGAGTAAAAACTTAAAAACAAAAAAGAAAGGAGGTAAAAATATGGCAGCAAAAGACATTCTTTTTAATGCGGAGGCACGTGCAGCATTAAAGCGCGGCGTCGATAAGTTAGCAGAGGCAGTAAAAGTTACACTCGGTCCAAAAGGTAGAAATGTCATCATAGATAAAAAGTTTGGACCGCCTGTTGTAACAAAAGACGGGGTAACAGTTGCAAAGGAGATTGAACTTGAAGATCCGGTTGAAAACATGGGTGCACAGTTGATTAGAGAAGTTGCTTCGAAGACAAGTGATGTCGCTGGAGATGGGACGACAACCGCTACAGTTCTTGCACAGGCTATATTTAGAGAGGGATTGAAAAATGTCGTTGCTGGAAGAAATCCGATGGATTTGAAGCGTGGAATTGATATGGCTGTGCAAAAGGTAGTTGAAGGTTTGAAGGAGATAAGTAGAGAAGTTAAAGATAAGAAAGAAATAGCCTATGTTGGAGCTATCTCGGCTAACAACGATATGTCTATTGGTCAGTTGATAGCGGATGCGATGGATAAGGTGGGAAGGGATGGAGTTATAACCGTTGAAGAAGCCAAAGGGACGGAAACAACGATGGAGATTGTAGAAGGTATGCAATTTGACCGTGGATATTTGTCGCCATATTTTGTCACTAATCCAGATACGATGGAATGCGTTCTCGAAAATCCATATATCTTAATCCACGATAAGAAAATTAGCTCTTTGAAGGATTTCCTTCCGATACTTGAAAAAGTTGCGCAGTCCGGAAGACCATTGCTCGTAATAGCTGAAGATGTTGAAGGGGAAGCACTTGCGACTCTTGTTGTAAACAAACTTCGTGGGACGTTGCGTTGCTGTGCTGTAAAAGCGCCTGGATTTGGTGAGAGAAGAAAAGCTATGCTTGAAGATATAGCTATCTTAACAGGTGGAACAGTTATATCTGAGGAGAAGGGGTTCAAACTTGAGAATGCTCAACTTTCATACCTTGGTCAAGCGAAGAAAGTTGTCGTTGATAAAGATAACACAACGATTGTCGAAGGCGCAGGAAATAAGGAGGATATCAAACGTCGTATAAATGAGATAAAGGTTCAAATTGAGAAGACGACATCTGATTATGACCGTGAAAAGCTTCAGGAAAGACTTGCTAAGTTGTCGGGTGGAGTTGCGGTTTTGAAGATTGGCGCAGCAACAGAAGTAGAAATGAAAGAAAAGAAAGCTCGTGTTGAAGATGCGTTGCATGCGACCAAAGCTGCTGTTGAAGAAGGAATTATCCCTGGTGGTGGAGTTGCATATTTGAGAGTTATGCATAAACTTGATGAGCTCAAGCCTGAAAATGAAGACCAAGCGGTTGGAATTGAAATCGTCAGAAAAGCGTTGGAGGAGCCTATAAGGCAAATTGTAGCAAACGCAGGACTTGAGCCTTCCGTTATCGTGCAGAAGGTTAAGGAAGGCAAAGATGATTTCGGATTCAATGCTCAGACCGAGAGATTTGAAAACTTGTTCGAATCTGGTGTTATAGACCCGACAAAAGTTGCACGCGTTGCACTTGAGAACGCAGCAAGTGTTGCATCATTGCTGTTGACAACTGAGGCGGTTGTGTTCGAGAAGCCAGAGAAAGAGAAAACCCCAGCTGTTCCAGGTGGAATGAGCGACATGTATTAATAAAAACTTCTAAACAAAGCCCCGACGAAAAGTCGGGGCTTTTTTATTTTAAAAAATTAAAAATCAAAGTTGAGGGTAGCGCGATGAAGCTAAAAGGCAAAAAAATTGTCATTTTCGTTGAAGAATTGGTCGAGGAGATAGAGCTTCTCTATCCGAAATATAGGCTTGTTGAAGAAGGTGCCGAAGTTAAAATTGCAGGCCCCGAGGTGAAAGTTTTTAAAGGTAAAAATGGATATCCGATAAAGTCTGATGTTAAATTTGAGGATGTGAAATTAGAAGAGTTTGATGCTGTTGTAATTCCAGGAGGTTATGCACCGGATAGAATCAGGAGAAATAAAACTGCTGTTGAGTTGGTGAAGAAATTTTTTGATGCCGGTAAAGTTGTTGCTTTTATTTGTCATGCGGGTTGGGTTCCAATCTCTGCTGGGATTTTGAAGGGTAAAAAGGTCACTGGGTTCTTTTCGATAAAAGACGATCTTGTTAACGCTGGTGCAGAATTTGTCGATAGCGAAGTTGTAGTCGATGGAAATTTGATAAGTTCAAGGAATCCCGATGACTTACCCGCGTTTTGTAGAGCAATAATTTCCGCTCTATCTGATTGAAACTTGAATTGTTTTAGGTATGTTTGGAATTATTGAGTATGGAAAGAAAAATTTTGAGGTTTCTCTATGCTTAGCGAGGTTCAAATTTTAAAAGATGTTTTGGTTAGAAATTCAAGGGAAGGTGAACTTTATCGAAAGATCGATGATAAAAGAATAGAGTGTTATGCTTGTGGACATAGGTGTAAGATTTCGGAGGGAAGATATGGAGTTTGCAGGGTGAGATTTAATGTCAATGGTAAACTTTATGTCCCATGGGGATATGTCACATCTCTTGCCCTTGACCCAATCGAGAAAAAACCTTTTTTCCATGTCTATCCTGGGAGTTACACTTTGAGCTTTGGGATGCTCGGGTGCGATTTTCATTGCGATTATTGTCAAAACTGGGTTACTTCACAAGCATTGCGCGACCCAATAGCAGGGAGTATGCCCGATTTTATTACGCCTGAGGAAATAGTTGATATCGCTTTAAAATACAAAAGCAAAATTATAACAAGCACGTATAACGAGCCTTTAATCACATCAGAATGGGCTGTTGGAATTTTGAAAATCGCGAAGCAATATGGAATCCGCGGCGCTTATGTTTCAAATGGTAACGCAACTCCGGAGGTTCTCGATTATTTGCGACCGTACGTTGACTTTTATAAAGTTGATTTAAAAACTTTTAACGACCTGAATTACAGAAAACTTGGTGGAAGGTTAAGCGTTGTCCTTGACACGAT
The DNA here is from genome assembly GCA_041640855.1 of Candidatus Kryptoniota bacterium. Taxonomy (GTDB): domain Bacteria; phylum Bacteroidota; class Ignavibacteria; order Kryptoniales; family Kryptoniaceae; genus Kryptonium. Next base: position 42,744 of record JBEPZK010000009.1, on the reverse strand, counting down.
CAAGATGCTTGTTGAGAAAGGTTTTTGGGTTGAAGTTGTGACGCTTGTTGTCCCGGGTTTTAACGATTCAGAATCTGAACTTAGAGATATCGCAAGATTTCTCGCCAACGTTTCTCCAAATATACCATGGCATGTGACCGCATTTCACAAAGACTACAAAATGACCGATCCTGATAACACTCGACCTGAGCAACTTATAAGAGCAGCAGAGATTGGCTATGAAGAAGGTTTGAGATTTGTCTATGCGGGAAATATACCTGGTTATGTTGATAGATATGAGAATACATATTGCTTCAATTGTGGGGCTTTGCTTGTTGAAAGGTTTGGTTTTAGAGTTTTAAAGAATAAAGTTAAAGATGGAAGGTGTTATAAATGTGGAACCGTTATACCTGGTTATTGGGATTGATTTTGATTCTCCTTTTCAATGAGCATCTGTTTTCGCAGGGGACAAAGATAAAAGGGAAAATTCTTGATTTTGAAACTGGTAAGCCCATACCGAATGCAAATGTTATCATCGTCGGCACGTCATTCGGTGCATCAACTAATATAAATGGTGAATTTGAAATTGAAATAAAACCTGGGGTTTATGATGTTGAGGCGAGGGTGATTGGTTATCAAAGCGAGCGAAAGAAAGTTAATTTAAAAAGTGGAATTGTTTTCGTCGAATTCAGATTAAAACCTGGATATATTGAGATTGGCGAGGTTGAAGTTCTCGCTGACTATAAAACGCGACGTGCGGTTGATGTCAGAACAAGCGTGGTTGAGATTGAACCGAAAAGCGTAAAAGTAAGTGCTGGATTTGGTGAGGATGTTTTTAGAATGTTGAGAACGTTGCCCGGGGTTCTTGCGCCATCTGATTTTGCAACTCAATTCGTCGTAAGAGGTGGTTCGCCAGATGAAAATTTGATAATAGTTGATGGTGTAGAGATTTATAACCCATATCGTCTTTATGGTTTTGTGAGCATGTTTAATCCCGACGCAGTGAATGATTTTAATTTTATGGCTGGTGGATTTCCGGCTAAATATGGAGATAGATTGTCCTCTGTGCTTGATGTGACTACTCGCGATGGGAATCGAGATAAAATTTTTTCAAGTATGATAAATGTTAACTTCGCAAACGCAAATTTAATTTTCGAGGGCAAGCTTCCTTTGAACGGCTCGTGGATATTTTCAACGAGAAGGACTTATTATGATTTGATTCTTAAGCCGATAGCGGAAAGGTTGGGGTATGTTGATAGTGATGTGACTTTTCCAAATTTTTATGACTTTCAAAGTAAGTTAACTTTCTTTCCATTCAACAAGCACAAGATAAGTTTTCTCGGAATTTACAGCAGAGATGCGATGAATGTTATAACCGGTGAAAATTTTGAAAGACCTGATAGCGTCGCGGTAAATGACCTATCGTATAATCAAACTTTGGCTGGTTCATGGATTTATTCGCCTGATAAAAGTTTTATCATCAAGGCTTCAGCATCTTGGTATAAAAATTCGGGTGAGACGAAATTTGGCGGTGAGATACTTGACCCGTCTTATGATTATGAGGGCAAAACTATTCTTGACGATGCGACATTTTTCAAAATTGAAACTTGGTCGAATTATTCAATTCAAAAGATTGCGACATCGATCGATTTTAGCTATGAAACCGGGGAACATTTGATAGAGTTTGGTTTTGGAAATAATTTTGTGAGTTCAGAGTTGAGGTATGTTTTAAAGATGGACGAGACTTTGAAGATGTTTTTGAAATCTTTGGGCTTTTTCGCAGTTCCCGAAATTTTTAAATATGCGGAAAAATATAATAGATTAAATTTTTACGTTCAAGACAGAGTTAAACTAAGTTCGAAGTTCATCGTCCAGCCTGGTGTGAGGTTTGATAGATACGGAATCATAAAGAAAAGTTATGTTTCGCCGCGATTTAATCTTCTTTACAACATTGATGATTTGACAAGTTTGAGGTTTGCCTACGGATGGTATTATCAATCCCCGGGTTATGAGAAAATTTACGACCAAAATACATTTTTTGATTTTACGCAAGCTGAAAATTTAAATGCTGAAAAGGCAAAACATTATATCCTTGGCATCGAAAGATGGCTTGCTCCTATGGTTATCGCCAGGGTTGAGGGTTATTATAAAGACTTTGATGATTTGATTGTGAGAAAACGGGTTCCTGGGACAAGGTGGGTTGCGGATAGAATTCAAGGTTATCCGCCGACGAGTATAAATGGATGGAGCGAACCTTATCCTGTTGCGATAAGTGATTCCGTTACATCGGTTCCAGTAAACATGGGAAGAGGGAAGGCATATGGGTTTGAGATTTTGGTTGAAAAGAGGCAAGCTACAAATTCAAAGATTTATGGGTGGTTTTCATATTCATTTTCTGTTGCCAAGAGGAAAATTTATGATGTCGAACTTCCTTTTATATTTGACCAAAGACATACGGTCAACATTGTTTTGAATTGGAATATAAGCAGGAAATTTAATTTAAGTTTGGTTTGGATGTATGGTTCAAATTATCCATATACGGAGCCAATTGGGGTGAAGCCAAGAATTTTGGTTTCGGATACATCTGTTAAGATTGCAACGATTAGGGATAAAGTTATACTTGATCCTGATTATGGGGGATTGAGAAATTTTTTCAATGCAAGGAAGCCACCCTATCATCGCCTCGATGTAAGGTTGACATATAGAAGGATGATATTGGAGAAAAATTGGGATTTTTATATTGATGTTATGAACGTTTACAATCGGAAAAATGTCGTTGCTTATGATTTTCGTATTTCAAATGGCGAGATAAAGAAAAAGGCTGTGACGATGCTTCCAGTTTTGCCGACGATAGGAATTAGTGTTAAGTTTTGAAAACTAAATTTTAAAATGTGATGCGCAAGGTTTATCTTGACCATAGCGCAACTACGCCTGTTGAGCCAGAGGTTGTCAAGGCGATGATGCCATATTTTACGGAAATTTTTGGTAACCCTTCTTCGGTGCATCAATTTGGAAGGGAAGCAAAGGTTGCAATTGAAGAGGCAAGGGAGAGAATCGCAAAGTTTATAAATGCTGATCCATCCGAGATAATTTTTACAAGCGGAGGAACCGAATCCGATAATTTTGCAATTTTTGGGCTTGCTTATGCTGGGCTTAAAAAGGGAAAAAATCATATCATCACGACGCAAATAGAGCATCATGCTGTTCTTGATTCGTGTCTTTATTTGCAGAAGGGTGGTTTTGATGTGACATTTTTAAAAGTTGGCAGTGATGGTGTCGTTGACCCCGGTGATGTGAGGAGGGCGATAAATTCGAGGACTTGCTTGATAAGCGTTATGCATGTAAATAATGAAATTGGAACGATTCAGCCAATTGAGGAAATTGGTGGGATGGCGAGAGAATTTGAAATTCCATTTCATACCGATGCAGTTCAATCATTTGGTAAAATTGAAATTGATGTTAAGAAGTTAAATATAGATTTGCTTTCGGCATCTGCTCATAAAATTTATGGTCCGAAGGGGATTGGCTTTCTTTACGTAAGAAATGGGATTGAAATAGAGAAGTTTCACCACGGAGGTTCACAGGAGGCTGGTAGGAGGGCTGGCACTGAAAGCGTTCCGTTGATCGTTGGTTTTGGGAAGGCGGTTGAGATTTGTTCGAGAAGGATGGAAGATGATTACATACATGTTAAGAGATTAAGGGAGCGAATGCTTGAACGAGTTAGTGAAGTTTTTGGTGAAATTTATGACTTTTTGGTTTTAAATAGTTTGCCGGATAAAAGTATTCCATACATTTTAAGTTTTTCTGTTGATTCAAAGAAGGTTGAGATTGATGCTGAGGCTTTGATTTATGGGCTTGATATAAGAGGGGTTGCTGTTTCGAATGGCTCTGCTTGTACGTCTGGAAGTTTAAAACCCTCGCACGTCATAATGGCGCTTGGGCGAGATGAGGATACGGCGCTTGCGACGGTTAGGTTTTCGTTTGGTAGAGGTAATACAGTTGATGATATAGATTATGCTGTTGATAAATTTTTTGAGATAGTTCGAAGTTTTGTGGATCGTGTGGTTTTGAGGTAGATGTTAATCCTTTGCGAAATCTTGCATTTTTCAAAAGGATTGATTATATTTATGCTTGCCTTGGTATGAGTTCTTTTATAAGCTGGCGTAGCTCAGTTGGTAGAGCAGCTGACTTGTAATCAGCAGGTCCGGGGTTCAAATCCCCGCGCCAGCTCATGGGATGGGTGGGCGCCGGAGTTGGAGAGCCGGGCTGGGCTGTAAACCCAGTGGCGTGAAGCCTGAGGGGGTTCGAATCCCTCCCCACCCACTGCTGATGAGCGGGTGTAGCTCAGATGGTAGAGCGCCAGCCTTCCAAGCTGGTGGTCGCGGGTTCGAGTCCCGTCGCCCGCTCTAAGCTCGCGTAGCTCAGTTGGTAGAGCGCGTCCTTGGTAAGGACGAGGTCACCGGTTCAATCCCGGTCGCGAGCTCAAAAACTTGTAAAATAAAAAAATAAACCTTAAATTAATGGCTAAATCTGAAGGGAGAGAGATTATAACGCTCGAATGCACGGTTTGTAAACACAGAAATTATACGACGACGAAAAATCGCAGAAAACATCCTGAAAGAGTAGAGTATAAAAAATACTGCAAATTTTGCAATAAACACACGATCCACAAAGAAACACGCTAAATGGGACACGTCCGTAGCTCAACTGGTAGAGCAGCGGTCTCCAAAACCGCAGGTTGGGGGTTCGAGTCCCTCCGGACGTGCTAATTTATTTTTTAAAAATCAGCAACCGATACGATGAGAGAAAAAATAATTAACTTTTTTACTGACATTTATAAGGAGATGCAAAAAGTCACATGGCAAAAGCAAGACGAGTTGATTGAATCCACGAAGGTTGTGCTTATTACCTGCTTGATTTTCACGGTTATAATTTGGGTCATTGATATAATTGTGATGGAAATTTTAAAAGTTATATTTTAAGGGGTCGAGTTTATGGCAAGAAGATGGTATGCGGTGAGGACATATTCTGGGCATGAAAATCGTGTTAAGAAATTTATTGAGAATGAACTTGCCGAGGGGCGTTTCAAGGAAAAAATTTTTAATGTTTTCGTTCCAACTGAAAAAGTTACAGTGGTCAAAGAAGGAAAGAAAAAATCTCGGGTTAAAGCTTTTTTCCCAGGTTACATTTTAATTGAAGCGGATATGGATGATGAGGTTAAAAATTTCATTAAGAGCATCCCGTCTGTCGTAAGTTTCGTTGGTCCCAAGGGAAATCCTGTGCCGTTAAGGGAGGATGAAGTTGAAAGATTCGTTGGGAGGGTAGAAGAGACAGAGATTGAAAGGGTTGATGTGCCGTTTAGAGTTGGAGATTCTGTTAAAGTGATAGACGGACCGTTTGCTGATTTTCAAGGTGTCATTCAGGAGGTTAATCCTGAGAAGATGAAGTTGAAGGTTATGATTAATATCTTTGGAAGGAAGACACCTGTCGAACTTGAGTTCACACAAGTTGAAGTTGAAAAGTGAAATTAAAAAATAATTTTCCCTTGTAAGATGGCAAAGAAAGTTGTTGGTTATGTAAAACTTCAAATACCGGGAGGACAGGCGACGCCAGCTCCACCCGTTGGACCTGCGCTTGGTCAGCGTGGTATAAATATTATGGAATTTTGTAAGCAGTTTAATGCACGAACGCAGGATAAAATGGGTTTGATTTTGCCTGTTATAGTGACGGTTTATTCAGATAAGTCATTTACTTTTGTTGTAAAGACACCACCTGCGTCTGTTTTGCTTAAGAAAGCAGCTGGAATTGAAAAAGGCTCTTCTGAGCCAAAACGTGTCAAAGTCGGAAAAGTGACGCGTCAGCAGATAAGGGAAATTGCTCAGATGAAGATGCCGGATTTGAATACCGATGATATCGAAGCGGCGATGCGTATGATTGAAGGCACTGCAAAAAGTATGGGAATTGAAGTTGTCGATTAAAAATTTAATTTGGAAAAGAAATGGCAAAGCATAGCAAAAGATATCTTGAGGTTGCCAAGAAAGTTGACAGGACAAAAGCATATTCACTTGAAGAAGCGGTTCAAAAAGTTAAAGAAACCGCAACTGCGAAGTTTGATGAAACGGTTGACATAGCAATTCGTCTTGGCGTTGACCCAAGGCATGCGGACCAAATGGTTCGCGGTACCGTCGTTTTGCCATATGGCACTGGAAAAAAAGTTCGAGTTCTTGTTTTGACAAAGCAGCCTGATAAAGAAAAAGAAGCCCTTGAAGCAGGGGCTGATTATGTCGGGTTTGATGAATATATAAACAAGATAAAAGAAGGATGGACAGATGTCGATGTTATAATTGCAACTCCTGAAGTTATGAGCGAGGTTGGTAAACTTGGAAAAATTCTTGGACCGCGCGGATTGATGCCAAATCCGAAAAGTGGAACGGTTACAAATGACGTAGCAAAGGCTGTTAAAGAAGCAAAGGCGGGAAGAATTGAATTTAGAGTCGATAAAGCCGGAAATATCCACGCATCAGTTGGAAAAGTTTCGTTCGAGAATGAGAAATTGATAGAGAACATAAAAACTTTGCTTTCGACAATAATCAAACTCAGGCCGCCATCGGTAAAAGGTCAATACATAAAGAATATAACCATTTCAAGTACGATGGGGCCAGGTATAAAGATTGATAAGAATTCGATTATGAGTTTGTCATAAATGGGTTGCTTCTAAGCCAACATCCCTGAAATGACGCACTTTTGGAGGATAATGCTTTATTTAAAAAATTTCTGAGGTTAGGATGAAAAGAGAAGAAAAAGCGAAAGTCATAAGTGAAATAACCGAAAAAATTTCGAAGGCAAGAGGGATTGTTTTAGCTGATTTTACAAAGATGACGGTAGCTGAGGTTAATGAGTTAAGAAAAGAGCTGAAAAGCGCTGGTGTTGATTATAAGGTAGTGAAGAACACCCTTTTGAGAATTGCGATGGAAAATGTCGGTGGATATGATGGATTGTTGAAATACCTTGAAGGACCTACTGCGGTTGCCTTCGGGTATGATGACCCGATTACGCCTGTAAGATTAATAAAGAAAGTTCGAGGAAAGTTTGAGAAGCCATCGGTCAAGGCAATTTTCATCGAGGGTTATGTTTACGATGGTTCAAAGCTTGATGAATTGGCGAATTTGCCTTCAAAGAACGATATCATTGCTGGGATAATCGGAAGTATTTTTGCGCCAGCCAGCGGTATCGTATGGGCGTTGAATTCTGTTTTATCTGAACTCGTTTTTGTAATCGATGCTATCGCGAAGAAACTTGAAGAAAAAGGTTCTTAAACGAAGATTTTAAAAACAAAAATCATAAGGGAGAAAACAATGCCGTCACCAATAGTAGAAGAAATTGTGGAAAGAATCGAGAAGTTGACACTTCTTGAAGCGGTCGAATTAAAGAAAATACTTGAGGAAAAATTTGGTGTTTCAGCTGCCGCTGTCGCAGCCCCAGTTGTTGCAGCGGTTCCAGGAGCAGCTCCTGCAGCAGCGCAACCTGCAGCGGAAGAGAAAACTGAATTTGATGTCATCCTTGTTAATCCAGGTGCACAAAAACTTAATGTTATAAAAATTGTAAGACAGATAACAGGTCTTGGCTTGAAAGAGGCAAAAGATTTGGTGGATAGTGCTCCTAAACCGATAAAGGAAGGGGTATCTAAAGAAGAGGCTGAAAAGATCAAAAAAGAACTTGAAGAAGCTGGAGCTCAAGTTCAAATCAAATAAAATTTTCATCTTTCAAAATTAAGGCTTGAAAACAAAATTCTTAAATTTTCGCAAAGCCGGTAACCTCCTAAAAGTGATAAACTTTTAGGGTTATCGGCTTGTTGTTTTTTTGAATTTTAAAACCAAAACTCCAAGGAGTGAATAAATCGATGAAGAAAAGAGAAATCACCGCATCGGGAAGGATTTCCTTCGGAAAGATTAAGAATGTGATCGATTATCCTGACCTGCTGGAAATTCAATTGAAGTCATTCAAAGAGTTTCTTCAAGAAGATGTCCCACCGAGTAAAAGAGAAGATAAAGGATTACAGGCAGTTTTCAAAGCAAATTTTCCGGTGACTGATTCTAAGGAGGTTTATGTGCTTGACTTTATCGAGTATTATATCGACAGACCAAAGTATACACCTGAGGAATGCAAAGAACGTGGGCTTACGTATTCAGTTCCTTTGAAGGCAAAATTACGTCTTTCATCAAAGCTTGACCCAAGCCATGCTGATTATGTCGAAACGATAGAACAAGATGTTTTCTTAGGGAACTTGCCTTATATGACGGAGAGGGGAACATTTATTATAAATGGAGCTGAAAGAGTTGTTGTAAATCAACTTCAAAGATCACCGGGGGTTTTCTTTGACGAGACTATTTATCCAAATGGTTTGAAGACTTATCAAGCGTCGATTATACCGTTAAAAGGTTCTTGGATTGAGTTTACAACGGATGTCACCGATATGATGTATGTTTACATTGATAGAAAGAGAAAGTTTTATGTGACGACGCTTTTGAGAGCTCTTGGTTTTTCTTCAGATGAAGATATATTGAAGGTGTTTGACTTGGTTGAGGAAGTTACCGTTAACGAATCGACGATATCGAATTTGAAGGGCAAAATCGTTGCTACAGATGTCGTTGACCTTAAGACTGGGGAGATTATCGTCACGAGAAATGTAACTTTAGGTGATGATGAGATAAAAAGGATAAAGAGTTCAAATGTAAAGAAGTTAGTTATTTGGCGGGAAGGCGATTCGGATATCAGAGACGTTATACTTAAGACCATGGACAAGGATGCGATAAAGTCGGAAAGGGATGCCATTGAGCATATTTATAAACAGTTACGACTTGGTGAACCTCAGGATGCCGAGACCGCTAAAACTGTGATTGAAAGATTGTTCTTTAATCCGAAAAGATATGATTTAAGTGTTGTTGGTAGATATAAGATAAACTCGCGCCTTAAATTAAATGTCCCGTTGAACAATACGACCTTAACACGAGATGATATTGTTGCAATTATTAAATATCTTGTTCAACTTCAAAGTGGAAGGGAACGTATAGATGATGTTGACCATCTTGGGAATAGGAGAGTTAGAACTGTTGGGGAACAACTTGTTCAAGTTTTGAATGCTGCATTTGCGAGAATGGCGAGAACTATAAAGGAGAAATTAAATCTTAGGGAAACAGATAAACTTACACCTGTTGACCTTGTCAACTCGAGAATTATAGCGAACGCTTTGAATTCATTTTTCGGGACAAGCCAACTTTCTCAATTTATGGACCAAACCAATCCGCTTGCTGAAATTACACATAAACGAAGGGTGAGCGCACTTGGTCCAGGTGGTTTGACAAGGGAAAGAGCAGGGATAGAAGTCAGAGACGTTCATTATACACAGTATGGTAGGTTGTGTCCGATTGAGACGCCAGAAGGTCCAAACATTGGTCTTATAGCTTCGCTTGCTGTATTTGCAAGGGTGAATGAATTTGGTTTTATCGAAACACCATATCGAAAGGTTAAAGATGGTCGGGTTACGAATGAAGTTGTGTATCTTACTGCGGACCAAGAGGAGGACCATATAATTGCGCAGGCAAACGCACCAATAGATTCAAATGGTAGATTTTTGGGTGAGAAGGTAAAGGCGAGGAAAGGAGGTGATTTTGTAATCGTGTCGCCGAAAGAGGTCGAATATATGGATATTTCACCAAACCAAATCGTTAGCGTTTCTGCTTCGCTTATCCCATTTCTTGAGCACGATGACGCAAACCGCGCACTTATGGGTTCAAATATGCAAAGGCAAGCGGTTCCTTTGTTGAGGCCCGAAGCCCCACTTGTTGGTACTGGGTTTGAGGATAAGGTTGCTCGCGACTCAAGAATGATGATAGTTGCTGAAGGAGATGGGGTTGTGAAATATGTCGATGCTACAAAAATTATCGTCGAATATGACCATCGCAAAGGTAGCATTGAGGAGATATTGAGTTTTGACGACAAATATACTGTTGAGTATAAACTAACTAAATTTGCAAGATCTAATCAGGATACATGTATAAATCAAAGGCCAATTGTTAAAGTTGGACAACGTGTTAAAGCCGGTGACGTCCTTGCAGATGGTCCTGCGATTGACCATGGTGAACTTGCTCTCGGCAGAAATGTGCTCGTTGCGTTTATGCCGTGGAGAGGTTACAACTTTGAGGATGCTATAATTGTCAGCGAGAAACTTGTCGCTGAGGATGCTTTCACATCTGTTCATATAGAGGAATTTGAACTTGCTGTCTATGATACGCGTCGAGGGGAAGAGGAGTTTACAAGGGAAATTCCAAATGTAAGTGAGGAAGCGATTAAAGACCTTGATGAGAATGGAATTGTAAAAGTTGGGACTTACGTCAAAGAGGGTGACATATTGATTGGTAAGATTACTCCGAAGGGTGAGACCGAACCAACACCTGAGGAAAAACTTTTGAGGGCAATTTTTGGAGAGAAGGCAGGTGAAGTTAAAGACGCTTCGTTGAGAGCAAGTCCAGGGTTAAGGGGTGTTGTCGTAGCGACCAAACTTTTCCAAAGGAAAAAGAAAGACGCTGAATCGAAAAGGCAAGAGAAGAAACTTCTCGACAGCATCGAGAGAAAGAGAAAGAAACTTTTGGCTGAGACAAAGGAAAAATTAGCTGAAAAACTTGGACAATTGCTCGAAGGCGAAACATCGCTTGGAATTAGGAATAAGAAGGGCGAAGTCGTTATAAGAAGTGGAGTTACTTTAAAGCCTGAGGTATTTAAATCTCACATCGATGAACTTGAAGAACTTGATTACGATGCTGAATGGGTTGAGAGTTCGAGGAAGAATCAGTTGAAAAAACAACTTTTCGAAAATTATTTGAAGAAGTTGCAGGATATAGAGACGCAGGCTAAAATTGAGAAGTATAAAGTTCAAGTTGATGAACTCCAACCTGGTGTTGTTCAACTTGCCCGAGTTTATGTCGCTAAGAAGAGAAAGTTACAGGTTGGAGACAAGATGGCCGGTCGACATGGTAATAAAGGTGTAATTGCGAAAATTGCGCCTGTTGAAGATATGCCATTCCTTCCGGATGGCACGCCCGTGGATATCGTTTTGAATCCTCTCGGTGTTCCTTCGCGAATGAACCTCGGTCAACTTTTTGAGACCGCTCTTGGTTGGGCGGCTAAGAAACTCGGTGTAAAATATGCAAGTCCTATATTTGATGGAGCAACTTGGGAGGATATTCAGGAGGAGTTGAGAAAGGCTGGTTTGCCTGAAACTGGAAAAACAATTCTTTACGATGGAAGAACTGGCGAGCCATTTGACCAAGAGGTCACAGTTGGATATATCTATATGATGAAACTTATCCATATGGTCGAAGATAAAATACATGCTAGGTCAATCGGACCTTATTCTCTTATCACGCAACAACCGCTTGGCGGTAAAGCACAATTTGGCGGTCAGAGACTTGGCGAGATGGAGGTATGGGCGCTTGAAGCTTATGGAGCAGCTTATACATTGCAAGAAATGTTAACTTATAAATCTGATGATATACAAGGTCGTTCGAAAGCATACGAAGCTATTGTAAAGGGTGACAATCTACCGGAGCCGGGAATCCCAGAATCGTTCAACGTTCTTGTACGTGAACTTCAAGGACTTGGTCTTGATGTCAGAATTGAATAAGTAAAAATAAACTCTATTTCAAGGAGGTTTCAAAAATGGAAAAATTGCAAATAATAAAGGAAGGTCTCCTAAGAAGAAAGCAAATCTCAAAAGTTTCAATTAAACTTGCCTCGCCAAATACGATTCGAGAATGGTCAAGAGGTGAAGTTACAAAGCCGGAGACGATAAATTACAGGAGTTATAAGCCTGAACAATATGGCTTGTTTTGCGAAAGAATCTTTGGTCCGGTCAAAGATTGGGAGTGTCATTGTGGAAAATATAAAAGGATAAGATATCGTGGTGTCGTCTGCGATAGATGTGGTGTTGAGGTCACACAACGAAGCGTTAGAAGAGAAAGGATGGGGCATATCGAGCTTGCAGTTCCAGTTGTGCACATTTGGTATTTAAGGTCTGTTCCGAGTAAAATCGGCGCATTGCTTGGTATGTCAACAAAGGACCTTGAAAAAATTGTCTATTACGAATCATATGTCGTGATAAAACCGGGTAAGACGGGTTTAAAAGAGAAAGATTTGCTCACCGAAGAGCAATATCAAGAAATACTCGAGAAATTCCCAGACAATGATAAATTGCCAGATGACCATCCGGATAAGTTCATCGCAAAGATGGGTGGAGAGGCTATACGCGACCTTCTGAGAAATCTCGATATCGAGAAATTGTCCGCTGAATTGAGAGAACAACTTGCATCTGAAACGTCCGAGCAAAAGAAGTACGAAATTTTAAAGCGTCTTAAAGTTGTGGAAGCATTTAAGCCGAAACAAATCACAACGAAGGGCGGAACTGTAAAAGAGGAGATAGTTAATAAGCCTGAATGGATGGTTTTAACTGATATACCTGTGATACCTCCTGAACTTAGACCTCTTGTTCCGCTTGAGGGAGGAAGATTTGCTACAAGTGATTTAAACGATTTGTATCGAAGAGTTATAATCAGAAACAACAGGTTGAAGAGATTAAAAGAGATAAAGGCGCCGGAGATAATCCTCAGAAATGAAAAACGTATGCTTCAGGAAGCGGTTGACGCTTTGCTTGATAATTCAAGGCGTGTAAATGCAGTCAAAGCAGATACTAACAGACCTTTGAAATCTTTATCCGATATCTTGAAGGGCAAGCAAGGAAGATTTAGACAAAATTTGCTTGGTAAGAGAGTTGATTATTCAGGTCGTTCTGTTATAGTTGTCGGTCCTGAGTTAAAACTTCACCAGTGTGGTTTGCCCAAGGATATGGCTGTTGAATTATTCAAGCCATTTTTGATTAGAAAACTTATGGAACGTGGTTATGCGAAAGCTGCGCGTACAGCTAAAAAGATAATAGAGAGAAAGGACCCGATTATTTGGGAAATACTTGAAAAAATTGTTGACGGTCATCCTGTTCTTTTGAATCGTGCCCCGACATTGCATAGGCTCAGTATTCAGGCATTCCAACCAGTTTTGACCGATGCTAAAGCAATACAACTACATCCTCTCGTTTGCGTTGCTTTCAACGCTGACTTCGATGGTGACCAAATGGCAGTTCATGTTCCACTTTCTTATGAAGCTCAACTTGAAGCGATAATTTTGATGCTTTCGAGCCATAACCTTTTAAAGCCCGCTGATGGTAAACCTATCACTATAGCAACTCAAGATATCGTTCTTGGATTATATTATATCACAAAAGAAAGAGCAGGCGAACCTGGGGAAGGTAAAGTTTTCTCATCCCCTGAGGAAGTTATAATTGCTCACAACAGCGGAAAACTTGGATTGCATGCAAAGATAAAGGTTAGAATTTTCAACGATGAGACCGGAAAATATGAACTTATAGAAACGACAACGGGTAGAGTTATTTTTAATCAGATAGTTCCGAAAGGGATTGGCTTTATAAACGAAGTTTTGACGAAAAAGAAACTTGCAGATTTGATTGGGAAGATATACGCAAAATATGGAAATGTTAGAACAGCGGAATTTCTCGATGAGATGAAAGACATGGGTTATTATTATGCGACCAAATCGGGAATTTCAATTGGAATTCCTGATGTAATTGTTCCTGAAGAGAAAGAGGCGATAATAGCAGAATATCAGAAGAGAGTTGATGCACATTATGCAGATTATCTTGAAGGAGCTATATCTGACTCTGAAAGATACAATAAAGTTATCGATGAATGGTCCGCTGCTACGGAAAAAGTTGCAAAAGCTTTGTTTGATAAATTGTCTAAGATAAATCAAGGATTTAATCCTCTATTTGTGATGCTTGATTCTGGCGCGAGAGGTTCTAAGGACCAGGTTAGACAGCTTGGCGGGATGCGTGGTCTGATGCAGAAACCGCAGAAGGGTATGACAGGTCAACCTTACGAAATGATTGAACACCCGATACTTTCAAACTTCCGCGAAGGTCTTTCAATTTGGGAATATTTCCTTTCAACACACGGTGCGAGGAAAGGTTTGGCGGACACTGCTTTGAAGACGTCTGACGCAGGTTACTTAACCAGAAGACTTGTAGATGTCGCTCAAGATGTGGTTGTAACGGAAGAAGATTGCGGAACAGTCAGAGGAATTACATTGACAGCGCTTAAAGAAGAAGGTGGAGAAGAGGTTAGAGTGCCTCTTGCTGATAGAATTGTCGGTAGAGTTGCTTTGTTTGATATACATCATCCTGTGACAGGCGAGATAATAGTTCAGGGTGGTCAAGAGATAGACGAGGTGCTTGCTCAAAAGATCGAAGAAGCTGATATTGAGGAAGTTGAAGTTCGTTCAGTTCTTACTTGTGAAGCCAAATATGGAGTTTGTGTGAAATGTTATGGAAGGAATCTTGCTACAGGTAGAATGGTTGAAGTTGGTGAGGCTGTTGGAATAGTCGCAGCTCAATCGATAGGTGAGCCTGGAACCCAGCTTACACTTAGAACTTTCCACACTGGCGGTAGCGTTGCGGGCGCTGGATATAGAGCATCAAAGATTTATGCTAAAAACGATGGTGTTGTTAAATTTGTGAATTTAAGATATATACCTTATGAGAAGGTAACGGATGAAGGGGTTGAACCGGTTTTGCGTGTGGTTTCAAGACAAGGTTATATAATCGTTCAAGATAAAGAAGGAACGGATACAGGAAAGAAATATGCAGTACCTTATGGCTCTGATTTGAAAGTTAAAGACGGTCAATTTGTTAAAAAGGGAGATGAACTTTATGAGACCGACCCGTATAACTCTTTGATTCTCGCTGAGAGAAGTGGAAAAATTGAATTTGTTGACCTTATCCCTGATGTCACATATCGTGAAGAGGCTGATGAGACAACAGGACATATGCAGAAAGTTGTAATTGAGTCTAAGGATAAAGCGAAAGTCCCAAGAATTAAAATCGTAGATTCGAAAGGTGAGGAGCACTTCCAACCAATTCCCGCAAGAGCTTTGATAAATCCCGAGCTTAAAGATGGTGATTTCATCAAGGCAGGAGACATAATCGCTAAGATACCAAGAGAACAAGCGAAGATAAGAGATATAACCGGTGGTTTGCCAAAAGTTGTGAATCTTTTTGAGGCTCGAACACCGAATAATCCTGCAGAACTTGCGGAAATCGATGGAGTTGTGAGCGTTAAAAGAGAAGGAAATGTCTATGTCGTCAGAATAATAAGTGATGATGGACAAACCAGTGAAGAATATCGAATCCCGCAGACAAGACACTTGATCGTTGAAGATGGCGATCGCGTTTACGCAGGCGATAGATTAACTGATGGACCAATAGATCCGCATAAAATTTTAAGAATAAAAGGTTTGCAAGCGGTTCAGCAATATCTTGTTAATGAAATCCAAGATGTTTACAGAAACGAGGGAGTTGAGATAAACGATAAGCATATTGAGGTTATCGTGAGGCAGATGTTGCGCAAAGTTAAAATCACAAATCCGGGGGATACAAGATTCCTCGAAAGGGATATTGTCGATAAAGATATTGTTGACGAAGAGAATGCCAAGATTCGTAATATGGTCGTCATAACGAGCAAGGGTGACTCGAAATTCAAAGTTGGTCAATTGAGGACTAAATTTGAAGTTGAAAGAGAAAACGAGAATTTAAAGAGAAGGAAGAAGAAGCCTGCGGAATATCGTCCTGCGAAAGGTGCTGAATTTGAGCCTGTGCTTCTTGGCATCACAAGCGCTGCCCTCACGACGGAGAGTTGGATTGCAGCTGCATCTTTCCAAGAGACAACGCGTGTTTTAACAGACGCAGCTATAGAAGGAAAGGTTGATTATCTGCGCGGTTTGAAGGAAAATGTTGTCGTCGGTCAGCTCATCCCGGCAGGAACTGGATTTAGAAATGATAAGAAGGATTATCGTGACGTTAGGGTTATGCTAAAAGAGGTGAAAGAGGAAATTGAAAAGGCTGAGGTTGAAAAGGTGGAAGAAAAGGAAAAGAAGGCTGCATCGCTGTGAAATGATTTGGAAATTTGATTGACATTTAAAAAATTTTTAAAGAGCGACGGTTCAGCCGTCGCTTTTTTGTTAAAAAAGAAATGCGTGTGTTGGAATGCCGAAAAATCTTTTAATAGTTGAATCGCCTGCAAAAGCAAAAACAATAAGCAAATATCTTGGCTCTGATTTTATAGTCGAGGCATCTGTCGGGCATATCAAAGATCTGCCTAAATCGCCAAGGGATAAATCAAGACTTGGCATCGATATAAATAATGACTACAAACCACGCTATGTCATCATCCGCGGGAAGAAGGAAGTGGTCGAGAAGTTGAGAAACCTTGCAAGCAAAGTAAAAAAAGTTTACATTGCTACCGACCCAGACAGAGAGGGCGAAGCGATAGCATGGCATATAAAGACAGAGATCGAGAATGTTAACTCAAATATACACCGCGTTCTTTTTACTGAGATAACGAAGACAGGGATAGACCAAGGTATGAAAAATCCGCGCGATATAGATATGAATCTTGTCGATGCTCAACAGGCAAGGCGTGTTCTTGATAGAATTGTCGGTTATAGAGTTAGTCCGTTTTTGAAAAAAGTTGTAAATGAAAAAATTTCTCTCTCCGCGGGAAGGGTTCAATCGGTTGCACTTCGATTGGTGTGTGAGCGTGAGGAAGAGATAAAGAATTTTAAACCGGAAGAGTATTGGACAATTGAAGCTGAGTTTAAAACTGGGTCAGGGGAAATTTTAAAGGCAAAACTTTTTAAAATCGATGGAAAAGAACCGAAAATCCCAGATAAGGAAACCGCAGAAAGAATTTTAAACGATTTAAAAGGCAAAGTTTTTAAAATCTTTGATATCCAGAAAAAAGAGATTTCCAAAAATCCCGCCCCACCATTTATAACAAGCACATTGCAACAGGAGGCTATAAACAAGTTGAAGTTTTCTGCAAAGAAGACGATGATGCTTGCTCAGCAACTTTATGAGGGGGTTGAACTTGGCGAAGAAGGTATGGTTGGGTTGATAACTTATATGCGAACTGACTCGACAAGGCTGAGCGAGGAAGCAGTTAAAGCGGTCCGAGAATACATATACAGTAATTACGGCAAGGAATATCTTCCTCAAACCCCAAGGGTTTTCAAAAAATCCAAAGTAAGTCAAGATGCACATGAGGCAATTAGGCCAACTTATATCAAATATGAACCGCGAGCTATAAAAAAGTATTTAAGCGATGATTTATTTGCGCTTTACGAACTTATATGGAATCGTTTCGTCGCGTGTCAAATGGCTCCCGCTATCTTAGACCAAACGACGGTTGATATAGTCGCAGATAATTATCTTTTTAGAGCAACGGGTTCAATTGTTAAATTCAATGGGTATATGCAAGTTTATGAGGAATCAAAAACCGATATCGAGGATAAAGAGCAGGAGAAGGATAGCAAAATTCCAGAAAATATAAAAGTTGGTGAAGTTCTTAAACTTGTAAACCTTATCCCGGAACAACATTTCACAAAGCCACCGGCAAGATATACCGAGGCATCGCTTGTCAAGGAACTTGAATCGAGGGGAATAGGAAGACCAAGCACTTATGCAACGATAATAAGCACAATCCTTGAGCGAGGATACGTTGTGCTTGAGGATAGGAAGCTTGTCCCGACCGACCTTGGATTTGCGGTAAATAAAATTCTTATCACAAACTTTCCCGATATATTTGATTATCAATTCACCGCGCGGATGGAGGAAGACCTTGACGAAATCGCTTCGGGTAAAAAGACATACATTCAAGTTGTTGATTCATTCTTCAAGCCTTTTGAAAAGCATTTAAAAAAGCTTGACGAGAAAAAAGACGAAATCAGAGAACTTATTCAGGAAGAAACCGATATCGTTTGCAGTAAATGTGGGGCGAAGATGGTCACGAAGGTTGATAAATATGGGAAATATCTTGAATGTTCAAATCCTGAGTGTAAAAACACGATGGCTTTTCCTGTTGATGGGGAACTTGAGCAAGTTAGGATTTGTCCCGTTTGTGGTGGAAGGTTAATTTTAAGACGTGGGAAGTTTGGCAGATTTTATGGCTGTGAAAATTATCCATCTTGTTCATATACCGAATCGATAACTACTGGGATAAAGTGCCCTGAGTGTGGGATTGGAGAACTTGTTGAAAGGAAAAGCAAAAGAAAGAGAACCTTTTACGGATGTTCAAATTATCCGAATTGCAATTTTATTCTTTGGGATAAGCCTGTGAATAAATCTTGCCCCGAATGTGGTTATCCAGTTCTAATCAAGCCGGGCAGAAAAAGCTCCACGCCCTACAAGTGCCCCAGGTGTAATGCTCAAATTGCCGAAACAGCTGAGCCTTGAAAAATTCATTATTTCGTATTAATTTAATTCTGCCCTTTAAAAATAAAATTTGCGAGGAAGAAATGCGCAAACAATTAAAGAACCTTTTTGTTTTTCTCGTAGTCTCAAGCTTTCTTTTATTAGTTGGATGTTCAACCTACCAAGCTACAAAGCCAGCTTACTTAAGTTATCTTGACACCGTAAAAGCGGGTCAGTTTGATAATGGGAAGATGTGGACGTTTGATTATCCGCCTGTGGATTATTTTACTAAGACTTACAATTTCACATTTACAGAAGATTGGTTTAAAAAAGCTCGCCTTTCCGCGCTTAGACTTCCAAATTGTTCTGCGTCTTTTGTTTCGGAAGACGGTCTCGTTATGACAAATCATCACTGCGCAAGGGGAGCGCTTGATGCAGTAAATCGTGAGGGCGAAAATTTGCCCGAAACAGGGTTTTATGCTGCTACACTTGAGGAAGAAAGAAAAGTTCCAAACCTTTATGTTGACCAACTTGTGTTAATTGAAGATGTCACAGAAGAGGTACAGAAAGCTTTCGAAACCGGAAAAACGGACGAAGAAAAAGTTGCGAATAGGGATAAGAAAATAAGGGAAATCCAGGAGAGATATTACAAAGAGTATAAAGTGAAAAATCCGAAGGATTCTATGGTCTTTAGCGTTGTTACATTTTATAATGGCGGTAAATATTCGCTCTATGGTTACAAAAGATATACGGACGTTCGACTCGTTTATGCTCCGGAGACGATGGTTGCTTATTTCGGAGGTGACCCGGATAATTTCACGTATCCGAGATATGACCTCGATGTCACATTTTTCAGAGTTTATGAAGATGGAAAACCTGTTAAAACAAAATATTATTTCCCATTCAGCAAAACAGGTGTTAAAGAAGGTGATGCGGTTTTCGTTATCGGCAACCCGGGGAGGACAAATAGACTTCTTACTGTATCACAACTTGAATTTTCAAGGGATGTGACTTATCCGTATACGCTTTCAATGCTTGATAATCTTGTTAAAATTTATTCTGATTTCTTGGCGAAGCATCCGGAGAAAAAGCTAAAATATCAAACTCGGTTATTCAGTTTTTCAAACTCTCAAAAGGCATACACTGGACGACTTGCAGGATTACGCGACCCATATCTTATGGCGAGGAAAGTGGATTTTGAGAAAAAATTCAAACAGGCTGTTTTGAGCAACCCACAACTCAAAGCAAAGTATGGAAATCTTTGGGATGAAATAGCGAAATATCAAGTTGAAAAAACAAAACTGTTCCCTGAGGTTCAGGCTTACACCTACACTGGTCCTTCGAGAAGTGTTTACTTCAGAATTGCAAGTGACCTCGTTGAGTTTGCGCAACAGATGAAACTCCCTGAGGAAAAGAGAGCGGAAAATTATCGAGGCGAGAAATTGGCTGTGACGAAATCGAGGATTTACCCGGCTGAAATTGAGCCAGAACTTGAGAAGGCAATTCTAGTTTATCAATTAAATTATATGAAGTCAGTTTTTGGCGATAGAAATCGTGCCTTTAATGAACTTTTAAAAGGTAAATCGCCTGAACAAGCGGTTGACGATTTGCTTAATTCGACGATTTTGACGGATAAAGAAAAAGTAAATGCTTTGCTCGATGGCGACCCAGACAAAATTTTAAATTCGGATGACCCCTTTATTGCTTTCGTTGTCAAGACAAAAGCACGCGCAAACGAAATAATGGATAGGTATAGAGCGGTAAGCGCAAAGGAATCCGCAAAACTTCAACTTCTTGGCAGAGCTATATTTGATGTTTATGGAACCTCAATTCCGCCGGATGCGACATTTACACTTAGAATTGCGGATGGTGTCGTTAAAAGTTATGAATACAACGGAACGATTGCTCCACCCATCACAACGTTTTATGGTTTGTATGATAGACATTATTCCTTCAAAGATACAGAAAGGAGAGACTGGGATCTGCCTGAAAGGTGGAAAAATCCGCCTGCAACTTTTGATTTAAGCACACCGCTTAACTTTGTTTCAACAAATGATATAATCGGCGGAAATTCTGGAAGCCCAGTGGTCAATAAAAACCTTGAGGTTGTTGGGTTGATTTTCGATGGGAATATCGAAAGTTTGCCTGGCGATATTATTTATGTGGATGAAAAGAATAGAGCAGTTTCTGTGCATGTTAAAGGGATTGTGGAGGCTTTGAAACATATTTACAAGGCAGATAGATTGGTAAAGGAGCTTGAAGCAGCGAAGATTGTCGAATAATTTCATTGCCCGGGGGTAATCCCCTGGGCTTTTAAAAATAAAGGATTGCGATTATGATTTTTAAGAAAAAGTTGCCGATTTATACGCGTATAATCATCGCTTTGATTTTTGGAGCTATTTTCGGGGCTGTTTTTAAAGTCGACCAACATAAATTAAAGATAATCGTAAGGACTCAAAAGGGAGAGGAGAAAATAATCGTCCAAGGATGGGAAAGAGCAGAGTTTATTTTATCGGGGCAAAAAAGAGAGTTTACATCCAATGACCGTACTAAAATAATCAAGTTTTTTCAAGATTTACCCAAATCCGATAAGTCAAAAGCAGTTTTAATTTTCTACAAAAGGGCGACTGATGATAATTTTCGAGAGACTCAAATTATAAAGCTTGAAAATATCCTCGAGGTTCAGAAAGTTAAAACAATCGCCACGGAGATAAAGCCAATTGGTACTATTTTCGTTCGCTTATTAAGTTTTTTGGCAATTCCCCTTGTCATCGCATCTCTCATAGTTGGAGCAGCGAGTTTAGGGGATATTAAAAGAGTTGGTCGAATCGGTGGAAAAACGCTTGGATATTATATCGTTACAACTTGTTTCGCTATAACGATTGGAATTATCACTGCGAATTTGATCCAGCCCGGGAATAAAATTTCATCTGATGTTAGGGACAGAATTGCTTCTGAATATCAAGCGGATATATCAGAAAAAATTCAGCAGGAACTTGGTGTTGACATAGTTGATTTTTTTGTTAATATCGTTCCGACAAATCCGATAAATGCGATGGCAAATGGGAATATGCTTCAAATTGTTTTCTTCGCGGTTATCTTTGGCATCACTTTAACGATGATTGATAAAAATAAGTCAGATAACGTTATTAAGTTTCTCGATGGTGTGAGCGAAACGATGATAAAGATGGTGGATCTTGTAATGAAACTTGCGCCTTATGGTGTTTTTGCTTTAATTTCCGCAACCGTTGCGGAATTTGGCTTTGAAATAGTTTCAACTCTTTTGTGGTATATTGCAACTGTTTTAATTGGTTTGGCAATTCACCTTTTTGTGGTTTATTCTTCTGCTGTAGGTTTTTTGGGAAGAATGAATCCTATAAAATTTTTCAAAGGTCTAAGAGATGCACAACTCATTGCATTTAGCACAAGTTCAAGCGCAGCGACGCTTCCCGTTAATTTTGAATGCACGGAGAAAAATTTAGGGGTTCCAAAACAAATCACAAGTTTTGTTCTCCCACTTGGTGCAACAATAAATATGGATGGGACAGCTTTATATCAAGGCGTTGCTGCAGTTTTTATAGCACAGGTTTATGGTTTTAATCTCGACATCACACAACAACTCACAATCGTTCTCACCGCAACTCTTGCTTCAATTGGAACTGCGCCCGTTCCCGGCGTTGGATTAATTATGCTTGTTATGATTTTAAAGACAATCCATATTCCAGCAGAGGGAGTTGCTCTTATCCTTGGGGTTGATAGAATACTTGATATGTGCAGAACTGTAGTTAATGTCACTGGTGATGCGACTGCTGCTGTGGTTGTTGCAAGAAGTGAAGGTTTGCTTGAAAAATCTTGACGATTTTGATCTATGGGATTGAAAACTTTCTTACTTTTTATTTCGACGATTATTATTAATTTTGAATCGCATGTTTTTCGTTACAATGTCGCTCATACTGGAATTTATACCGGAAATAAATTTCCAACTTTGCAAAAGGTGAGATGGAGTTTTAAAACAAATGGAACAATTTATTCTTCGCCAGCTGTAGTCTCTCAAATGGTTTACTTTGGCTCAAATGATAGCTATTTTTATGCAGTCGACTTTAAGACAGGGAAATTGAAATGGAAAATTAAAACTGGCAATACTATTGAAACTTCACCAGCATTTTTTGATGGAAAAATTTATTTTGGCTCAAACGATGGTTATTTTTATGCTGTTAACTCAGAGAATGGTAAAATTGTGTGGAAATTTAAAGTTGAAGGTTGGCTTATGAGCTCGCCTATCGTTGTGGATGGCATAGTCTATTTTGGCTCAGGGGAAGGGGTCTTATACGCTGTTGATTCTAAAACCGGTAAATTGTTCTGGAAGTTTAAAGCTCAAAAGGCGATATATTCTTCACCTGCTTATTTCGATGGGAAAATTTATTTCGGATCGCTTGATAAAAGTTTTTATGCTGTTGATTCTAAAACTGGGAAACTTGTTTGGACAGTTGAAACTGGTGGAATTATAAACTCTTCACCGGCGATATCAGCGGGAACGGTTTTCTTCGGCTCACACGATGGAATTCTATATGCTGTGGATGCTAAATCTGGATTTGTTAAGTGGAAATTTCAAACCAAGGGACAAATAACCCAAACTCCTTCGGTTGATGATAAAGCTGTTTACTTTAGCTCTGCTGATGGCGCTTTTTACATAGTTTCACCTTCTGGAAAACTTCTCTGGAAAATTGCCCTTGATGAGGTTTCAATATGGAGTCCGCCGATAGTTGCAGGTGATTTCATTTACACTGCTGTGAACACTGCAACTTATTCTGGGGTTTATAAACTCAACAGAAGGACGGGAAAGTTAGAATCAGCTTTTGATTTAAAGAATAGGGCATTTGCTTCTCCAATAATTGTTGACGGAGTTTTACTTATAGGTTCAAAAGACGGCTATTTATACGCGATTGAATAATTTAAAATTAAATTTTGAAAGTTGATGGTAGCACTTTTTGCAGGGATAATTTTGGGAGCGCTAATTTCGATACCTGTTGGACCTATAAATTTGACGGTTCTAACCAAAGGAATGAGAGATGGTTTTAAACCTGCTTTTTTAATTGGAGTTGGCTCTGCAACTATGGAAACATTGTATTGTCTTCTTGCAATGTTTGGTATGGGAGCATTGGTTGAGCATTCGCTTGGAAATATAATAGTACAAATTTTTGCTTTCTTGATTTTGCTGACTTTGGGGTTAAGAAATCTTATCGTGCATCCAAAAAGAGTTTATAACGGTGAAATTAGCAACACAAATTCCGGAAATGGAAACGGGAATGGAAACGGAAGGCTTAACTTTATAAAGAGATTTCATATACACAGCGGTTTCTTAGTCGGTGCTTTACTTTACGCATTGAACCCAACTTTTATAATTTTCTGGATTACCGTGGCTGGTATTGTTCAATCGACTAATTTGGTTGGGAATTCGCTTGATAATCTCTTCTTCGCGCTTGGCGTTGGATTAGGAGTTATCCTTTGGTTTTATTCTCTTTTGAAGTTTGTTCATAATTTTATTGAATTCAAAGCAAAGTTAATAGCTCGTTTCCATCGAATCTCGGGTTTGATACTGCTTGGATTTGCGGTTTATATTGGATTTGAAATTTTGAAAAAGATATTATAAGGGGGAAATATGCTATATTGCACCTCCTTTGATACAAACATCGGTGTCATTTATATCGCTTCTTCAGAAAAAGGAATTTGTAAAATTTCGCTGACACTTGACTCCGCCAGTGAATTTAAATCATGGATAAGAAAACATTTTGAAGAGTTTGAAATTGTTGAAAGCAAGAAAAGGAACAAAGAAGCGATCGAGCAAATTAAACTTTATCTCGCAAGGAAGTTGAAAAAGTTCGAACTTGAACTTGACCTCATTGGGACAGAATTTCAGAAGAAGGTTTGGCTTGAGACGATGAAAATCCCATACGGTGAAACTATAAGCTATTCGCAACTTGCGAAGAAAATTCGCAGGGAAAATTCACAAAGGGCTGTTGGAAATGCTCTCGCAGCAAATCCTCTGCCGATTGTGATTCCATGTCATCGCGTTATCGCTTCAAATGGTTCGCTTGGTGGTTATTCAGGCGGGATTAAAATAAAAGAGTTTTTACTCAGACTTGAAGGCGCAAAGATTAGCTAAGTTTCTATGCTTTTTAATTTTAACTACAAGTTTAAACTCGCAGGTTAAAATTGTAGATTCAAACGGTTTAAACTTTAAAAGTTTAACTGCGAGTTTCTACGAGCCAAAGATGGGGCTGATGAAATATTTTGATAGAAATAGTTTAAAAGTCGATATAGGAAATTCACTTGATTTGATCGATATTGAGTTAAATAGATATGACATCGTATTGAGCGCAGATTTTTTCGCTTATGCGTTGGTGAACAATTATGGCTTTTTAATTTTAAGGGTCGAAGCAATAGATGGGTTCTTCGGTGGAAATGTAAGCATAAGAAAGAATAAATTTGCAATTCGATTTAGGATTTTGCACAGGAGCGCCCATCTTATAGATGAATACGATGAATTAAACCGACGCGCATTCCCCTTCACGAGAGAATTTTTTGATTTGACTTTGTCATTCCTAGATAAAAACCACAGATTGTATGGTGGAGTAAGTTATGTTTTTAGGACGAAACCATCGGATGTCGAGAAATTTCAGGTTCAATTTGGTTTTGAATATGCCAGAAAAATCTTCCATAATTTGGGTTTTATTCAGTCTCCGTTAACATTTATTTTTGCAACAGATGTTAAGTTTTTTGATAAAGTTTATGCGTTCAACTCAACATCCGGATTTAAACTTGGACGGTGGAATTCGAGGGGGATTTTCGTCTACTTGGTTTACTATGACGGTTTTGATATTTTTGGACAATACTTTAATTTAAAAAGGAAGTTCGGTGGTTTCGGTTGCTCATTTGAGTTTTAATTCATAATGGGTTTAAAAAATTATGAGTTTAAAAAAAGGCGATGTTTATACCTGAAGATAAAATAGAGGAGATAAGAAGTTCTGTCGATATAGTTGATTATATCAATCAATTTGTGCCTTTAAAAAGGGTTGGGAAAAATTATGTCGGTTTATGTCCATTTCATGCAGAGAAAACCCCATCCTTTACAATAAGTCCAGATAAGCAACTCTATCATTGTTTCGGATGTGGGGCTGGTGGAAATCTTTTCAACTTTGTTATGCAGTATGAAAAAGTTTCTTTCTTTGAAGCGGTTAAAAAAATTGCTGAATACGCAGGGATAGAAATTCCGAAGCCAGAGAAAAAAGAAAGATGGGTTGAAACTGAATA
This sequence comes from Candidatus Kryptoniota bacterium, assembly GCA_041640855.1. GTDB lineage: Bacteria > Bacteroidota > Ignavibacteria > Kryptoniales > Kryptoniaceae > Kryptonium. Next base: position 17,087 of record JBEPZK010000009.1, on the reverse strand, counting down.
TGAAGAACTTTATGAAGCAAATCGTTTCGCATATGAGTTTTTTGTTCGAAATCTTCTTAAAACGCCGGAAGGTAAAAGCGCAATTGAATATCTTTATAAGCGTGGGATTAATGATGCTTCGATAAAAAATTTTGGAATAGGCTATTCTCCAAATCAATGGGATGCGCTTGTTCAGTATGCTATAAAACATAATTTCCAGCTTGAATCACTTGAAAAAGCTGGGCTTATCGTAAAACGGGACGATGGAGGTTATTACGATAGGTTCAAAGGTAGGGTAATGTTTCCAATTTTTTCAGTATCAGGCAGAATAATCGCTTTTGGTGGTCGCAGGTTAAAGGATGATGAAAACACTCCCAAATATATAAATTCGCCGGAGACGAAAATTTACGCCAAAAGCAAGGTTTTATATGGCCTATATCAAGCAAGGGACGCGATAAGAAAAAAAGAATATGCGATATTAGTTGAAGGTTACATGGATTGTATTTCACTATTTCAGGCTGGGGTAGAAAATGTTGTCGCCTCAGGTGGAACTGCTTTGACGGATGAACAGGTGAGGTTAATTTCAAATTATACTCGAACGATTTACTTTCTTTATGATGCTGACTCAGCTGGGGCAAGGGCGATGTTGAGAGGAATTGATATAATACTCGCCCACGGGCTTGATGTTTACATCGTTAAACTACCTGAAGGCGAAGACCCGGATTCATTTATTCAGAAAAATCCTGTTTCTGAATTTGAAAAATTGATTGAAAGGGCGGTAAACTTCATAGATTTTAAAGCGTTGACATATCAACAACTTGGAAAGTTCGACGACCCGAATGTTAAATCAAAAGCGATACGCTCGCTTGTTGAATCGATATCAAAGATTCCGGATGAACTTAAAAGAAGCGTTTTCATTCGTGAGGTATCAGCGAAATATAAGCTTCCAGAACAGGTTCTTGCCCAAGAGCTCGAAAAGATAATTTTGAGGGAAAAGAAAAGCGCAACGAAGAAGGTGGAGTCTGAGGTTCAAACGGAGATTCATAAATTAGTCCCGGCGGAAGAAAAGGACCTTGCTAAAATTTTGCTTGAAGCTGATGAATTTGCACTTAAATTTGTTTTTAACTATGTTCGTGAGGATGACATAACAAGTGAGTATGTTAAGGTGATTTATCAAAATGTTTTCGAGATGTTTAAGAAGGCGAGCGAAACAGGTGAGTATAAAAGGTTGAACATTCATGAATTTATCCATAAATTTGAAGATGATAAATTTCGAGGTTTTGTCACAAACATAGCTTTGAGCAAATATGAGATAAGCAAGTTTTGGGAGATGAAGAGGGCCAAGGATGATGAGGATGAACTTATGGAACTTTGGAAAGCTATCGATGATGTTTTGAGCAGGTTTTATTTGCGCAAGATACGGAAGATGGAAGAGGATTTAACTTATGAGATAGCTGAGGCTGAAAAAGTGGGCAACGAAGAGAAACTTTCCGAACTTCTTGCTCGAAAAAGTGAACTTGCGAAGAAGAAAAATATCATAAGTAAAAAAGGTTTCAGCGATATCATCAAAAAATATCTCCTTCACATAAAAAATGGTGGTAATTAAAGAGAATAAATGCGATTTATGTGGCTGTTGTGTCGGCGTTTGCCCAGAAAATTGTATTGAACTATATGAGTCGAAAATAGAAATAATCCACGAGCTTTGCACAAATTGTGGGAAGTGCGTCTGGGCATGCCCGTTTGAAGTCCTTGAACTTCATCTTCCTAAAAAGAAAGTGGAGATCAGTTTATAGATGACCTTTGGAAAAAATTTCCCAAAGCATGATTATTACGACATAATCGTTGTCGGTGCTGGTCCAGCGGGCACCACAGCGGCGAGATTTTCTGCGATGAGCGGGGCTAAAGTTCTTGTCCTTGAAAAAGATAGAGATGTTGGTTATCCTGTAAGATGTGGCGAGGCAGTAAGCCATGAAGGACTTGTTCAATTCATCGAACCAAATCCCAAATGGATTGCAAGCACGGTTAGATATTTTAAGCTCGTTGCACCCGATGGTACTGTCATAAAGCCAAATATCGAAGGATATGGATATATACTTGAAAGGCGAATTTTTGATTATGAACTTGCAAAACTTGCGGTTGAACATGGTGCAGAAGTTGTGACAAAGGCTTATGTTAACGGTTTAATCATCAATAATGGCAAAGTTGAAGGGGTCAAGGTTTTGATAAATAATTCTGAGCAAATTGAGATTAGGTCAAAAATCGTAATAGGAGCTGATGGTGTTGAATCGAGGGTTGGTCGATGGGCTGGGCTTAACACAACCTGCAAACTTCAGGATATGGAATCAGCAGTACAAATGACGCTGACGAACATCGATGTTGAACCTGACACTTGTTATTTTTACTTCGGTGAGAAAGTTGCCCCGGGCGGATATCTTTGGGTTTTTCCAAAGGGAAATAATATCGCAAATGTCGGTCTTGGTATAGCCGGAATTTACGGAAGACAAAGGCATGCGTTGAGCTACCTTGAAGAATTTGTCGAGAAAAATTTCCCAAATGCTTCTATTTTAACTGTAATTGCTGGGGGTGTCCCCTGTGCAAAGACAGCGGATAAAATAGTCACACATGGACTTATGCTTGTCGGAGACGCGGCGCATCAAGTTAACCCTGTTTCAGGCGGAGGGATAATAAGTGGAATGATAGGCGGAAAAATCGCAGGTCAAATAGCAGGTCAAGCTATAAAGGAAAATAATTTGAAGTTGATTTTTAAATATGAGGATGAATGGAGAAAAACGCTTGGACAAAGGCATGAGAGATACTATAAAATTAAACAGTTTATCTACAAATTTTCGGATGAAAAGCTTAATGAGATAGCCAAAGAGCTTGCCAAAATTCCTTACGAAAAGTTAACGCTTAGGACCCTTTTCCTCACCGCAGTCAAAGCTCAACCTTCGCTTGTAATTGAGGTTATGAAACTTTTTATATAAAATAAAAAACCCGGGACATAGCCCGGGCTTTGCTTGCATTTACACAGTCGTTGGCTTAGCCTTAACAACTTTGTTTAGCATATATCCGACCGTTATCAATCCCGCAATGAAGACAATTAAAAATACAACAAGAACAGAAATTTGCGGTTGAACCTCAAATTGCTCTGGGTTGAAATAGTCTTTCAAGTACGCATCTCTTAATATATCTCTCATTATCGACATTCCGGCTATTGTCAAAAAGAGCAGAACAATGCCAAATATAGCCAATGGTTTTGGATTTTGTGCATTAAATGAAAGAAGAATTAAAATCAAACTTACAAGCGAAAGCAGAACGGAGACTCCGAAGACAACTGTTGCAATCAAATTTTCACCCATAAAAAGGAGCATAAATTCTTTTTTCAACGATAGCAAAAACCATATCCCAACCGCATATTGCACTACGGTTGCAATTACAAACCATAGACCGCCATATCTAATTGCCCATCTCCCATATTTTTCATCCTTGTTAAATTTTACCAGACCATAAATTAGTACTAGCAATCCAGCGACAGCAAAAGATGCAACAAGAAAATGCAAATATCTTGGAATTACGGTTGGGTCATCGAAGTTTAAATTAGTTCCGTGGGGATTTGCGAAATACTTCTGTGCCCATTTCTCCGGAGTTAACATCAAAACGAGATTATTTGTGTAGATTAATCCAATGATTGCAAAAAGAATTGCACTTCCGAGAACAATCCAGGCTCTTATACCCTTCAATTTTTCAAAGTTGAATTGGTAAATATAATATCCGTAGTAGCCGATAAGAAGCAACAGGATAACGCTTAACCATGGCCATGCTAAAATGATCGATGAGGTATAGAAGTATTGTCCATAAAGAACTTGTAAAAACAAAAGTGGTGCGATTCCGAGCGTTATCGTAAAAGCGGTTGCAATTGGGAGCATTTTTGAAAGCGAAGAAGAGAGGTTTAGATGAAATTGGCTGTTTCTTTTTCTCCCGAGCAAATCAGTAATTCCTGCGATAAAGCCACCGCCAAGGGCGAAGTTCATCGCGATGATGTGCAAGATGAAAGTTAAAACAAGCAAAAATTTCAATAACCAGTATGGGGCTGGCAAAGGTATTGGGTCAGGTTCCGGGATAATGATTTGATTTGTCATTTCAAAACACTAATTTATTTTACTTGTTGTTTAATTGATAAAGCCATTTTGCAAGAGCCTTTCTCTCTTGTTCTGTTCCATAGAACGGGGGCATAAAACCTTTTAGCATATCAAGATGTTGAAGTTGAAAATCAATATAATTTTCACTCCATCCGCTGACAAGTTTCTTTATCCCGTTGTATCCATCGATCGTATGACAGCTTTGGCATTGCACTTTGAAAATTTCTTCTCCAGCTTTAAGCATATTTTCTTCGTTGATTTCCTTAACAGAGACCCATTTTGCAAATTTTAGAGTTCCGATTTCGTTTATTTTTTCAGCGTGTGCTTTCAATATCGAATTTGAATACATATAGTTGTAAATTATGTATGGTTTTCTCACCGCCTCTCTAACCCACTCCGTCACAGCAGTAACCATAAAGCCCATTACAAGAAGTCCAAGAGCAAATGCAAAGGATGTTTGTTTCGGCGTTTTAACTGGCCCAAGCCATCCGAAAAGAGCGATGATAAATGAAAACACAACGCTTAAAGCTGCAAACACTGTGACAGCTGGTGCACCTCCCATTGATATTTCACGGGCGAGCGGTGGAATCACTGCGATATACCAGATTCCAGCCAAAGGAATCAAAATAAATGCGGGAATTAACCATTTGCCTGAATATTGAACAAGTTTTGTTCTAAGTTCTTCATCCTTAAGACGAGTTGCGGTTATCAAAGAATAGAGCCCAGCTAGAGCGAGGGCAACCCCAGTTCTTATGAAAAGCGATGGGAAATATGATGGATTAAAGAAGCCGAGCCAGAACTTCTTTGATGGTTCTGAAAATGGGATATCAATCCATTTCCCAGATGTAAGCATAAATGTTAAAATACCGTTGATGATTACAAGGCTAAGGTATGCGCCAGCGAAATAAACCCAGCCTATGATGTTGTGTGTTTTTGGGTCAAGTTTGTCCCATGTGGCATAGTAAATTAAAATTGCTGAGATTTCAACGATAAAAAACACCCATTCAATAGCCCATCCAAAAACATAACTATGAATTAATGTCGATGTTGCGCTCGGATGCACAAGCCCGATCGTAAACCAGATTCCAACTCCTGACACCGCTCCAAATACGACGGTCACAAGCAGGAAAAACTTTGAGTGTTTCTTCAAGTACTCGATCAATCCTTGGTCATTTTCTTTAATTGCTTTTCTTTCGGTTAAAGCAAGATAAAGTCCACCTCCGACTGCGAAGTGTGAGACGAATACATGTAGGATTGCAACGATTCCGATTAATATTCCACCTCCGATCAAAGGAATATCCCAAAATGGATAGTTCATAGGTTTATTCCAACTTTTGTTTTGAATTCGCATAAAATTTAATTCGGGTTAATTTATGAAGCAAATTAGAATTTTTTAAAGTAAGAGCGGATATCATATCGGTAAAAATTTAGGGGAAACAAATATTTTTCTCGCGTGTTATAATAAATGAAGCAGAAAAACTTGAAAAATTGGAATAAACTTTTTATCTTATACCAAAACACAAAAAATTTTCGGAGGTAAATTAAGTATGCCAGTCATCAAGAAGCCGGAAGCGGACCTAAGGTTAAAGTGGCGGAAATGGGTTGAGCTTGGGTTGGTGATTGCGTTGCTTTTGGTTATAATTGCTTTTAGGTTTTTCCCAAAGGATTTGGGGCGAGCGAAGAAAATTTTGACGGTTGAGCAGGAAATTATCAAACCTGAGGAGATTCCACAAACGAGGCAGGAGAACAGACCTCCGCCACCACCAAGGCCACCGATACCAATTGAGGCTCCAAGCGATGAGGCTTTGAGCGATATTGATATTGATATAAGTTCGGAACTTGATATCACGAAGGAAGTTGCTCCGCCGCCACCGAAAGAACAGTTGAGAAAAGAAGCAGAAGAGGAAATTCCATTTGAAGAGCAATTCTTTATGGTCGTTGAGGAGATGCCGGAAATTATCGGTGGTCTTGAGGCTATACAAAGAAATGTTGTATATCCCGAGATCGCAATAAGAGCTGGTGTGGAAGGGACTGTTTATGTTATGGCGTTTGTGGACGAAAATGGTAATGTTGTAAGAGCGGATGTCGTAAAAGGAATTGGCGCAGGATGTGACGAGGCAGCTGTAGCTGCTGTTATGAAGGCTAAATTTAAACCCGGAAAGCAGCGCGGAAAGCCTGTTAAAGTTCGCGTTATGATACCGATTAGGTTTAAGTTGAAAAAATGAACTTATCTTTTATTCAAAGATTTTCTAATTTTACAAGGCACAGGGTTTGAAAAAACTCTGTGCCTTTTTATTTAAAAATAGAAGTTTCCCCAAAATGCAAACCGAATTAATTCTCGCTTTTATTTTGTTAATTTTTTCTGCTTTCTTCTCCGCAAGCGAAATTGCATTTGTAACCGCAAACAAGATAAAACTTGAAATAAAATCTCGCTCTTCTTTTTTAGCTAAAATTGCAAACGAATTCGCCAACAAACCCGAAACCTTTCTCACGACAATTTTAATCGGAAATAATTTCGCTAATATCGCTTTAAGTTCAATTTTAACCTTCATTCTAAAAACGACGACCAATTTAAATGAATTCACGATTTTAATCCTCATTACATTGCTTTTGCTTCTATTGGGTGAATCTCTACCGAAAACCGTTGGACGCGAGTCCGCAGATAAATTTGTGTTATTTGCGTCACTTCCATTGAAATTTCTCTATTTTATATTTTTACCAGCGGTGAAGTTAATAGAAGTTATGTCCGATAAAATTTTGAAAAGTTTAAAAATTAGAACCGAAACAATAGAGCGGTTTTTCAGCAAAAGGGACTTCGAAATCTTGATAAAGGAAAGTGAAGTTGAACAAGGGTTTAAGGTTGATATACCTTTTTCAAAGGTTTTCAAACTTGAAAATATGGCGGTTGAAGAAGCAATGAGACCAAGGACGGAGATAGTCGGTGTGGAGAAAAATATGACGATGAAAGAGATAATTGAAACATTTACAAAATCTGGATATTCGCGACTTCCAGTTTACGATAGAACCATCGATAACATAATTGGAATAATCTATTCAAAAGATCTTTTCAAGAATCCAAAAAGCATAGATGAGATTTTACAAGAACCTTACTTTGTCCCCGAAAAGAAACGCTGTATTGAACTTTTGAAGGATTTTAAGGAAAAGAACACAACAATTGCCATAGTTGTTGATGAATTCGGCGGGGTCTCTGGGCTTATAACGCTTGAGGATTTAATCGAAGAATTAATTGGCGAAATTGAGGATGAATATGATATCGGGATGAAGTTGGTTCAGAAAATTGACCAAAACACATTTATTTTGAATGGTCTTGCTGAGATAGACCTTTTGAACGAGGAATATAAGCTTAACATTCCCAAAGGAGATTATGAAACTATATCTGGATTTGTGATAAACAACATCGGCAGAATTCCATCGAAGGGAGAAGAGTTTATAATTAACGATTTTAAGATAACGATTTTAAGCGCCACAAAGACACGGATAAATTCTTTAAAACTAACATTGCTCAAACATTATGAATAAAGCTATACAGGTATTTTTATTTGTCGCTTTTGTATTTGCGATATTCATCGCCTCAAGGGACAAATTTAATAAATCGGAAAATGTTGAAACCATTTTTATAAATCGTTTTTCGGTTATCCATCCGCCGGAGGTTATGTTTTTATGCGGGGAGAGGATTCCGCTTGAAATTCAAGATGTGAAGGAAAGATTTGAGCGTGAATTTTATCTTGAATTTAACGAGAGACAATTGATCCTCGACCTCAAAAGATGTGGCAAATATATGCAGTATATTGAGAGCAAAATTAGGGAAAGGGGGCTTCCGGAAGATTTGAAATTCCTTGCGATCGTGGAAAGTCGACTAATTGAAGATGCTTATTCAAGCAAAGGCGCAGCTGGGCTGTGGCAACTTATGCCTGAGACCGCGAGAAGATACGGTTTAAGAGTTGATGATTATATTGATGAAAGACTTCACTTTCAAAAAGCAACTGATGCAGCGCTTTCTTATATTCAGGATCTATATAAAAAGTTTAACAGCTGGACTTTGGCGCTAGCAGCGTATAACGCTGGTGATGCTCGGATTTTAGATGCCCTTCAATTTCAATGGGTTGATAATTATTTTGACCTTCATTTAAATAAAGAAACAGCAAGATTTATATTTAAAATAGCCGCGGTAAAGGAGTTAATTTCAAACGCTCATAAATATGGCTTCGTTCTTGATACGACGAAACTTTTCAAAGCCCCAAATGTTAATTATGTTTCGGTGAAAGGTCCAATTCAAAACCTTGCCCTTTGGGCGAGATTACAAGGGACAAATTATAAAACTCTGAAATATCTTAACCCTTGGATTTTAAAATCATCTTTGCCAGCAGGTGAATTTCAAATAGCATTGCCAGTGGATGCCAAACCTCAAGAGCTCAACCTGTCTGAATACAGAGGTTCAAGGGTTACGTTCCAAAATGGAGAGATAGTTATAGTTCCTGAGAAAACTATAAATCACCGTGTCAAACAAGGAGAAACGCTCGAATCAATAGCGAAAAAATACAACATCACAGTTGAAGACATCGTTGAACTTAACAAACTTGAGGGCCGGAGGCTTAGACCCGGTCAGGTAATCAAAATCCCTGTGTATTAAAAAAACCTACTCATATGTTCAACTTTTATACACTTGTTCATCACAACTTTTAAACCCGCTTTTAAAGCTTTTTGAGCCGCTTTTTCATTTATAACGCCAAGTTGCATCCATACAACTTTTGCCTTTTTTTGAATCGCCTGGTCGACAATCTCCTCAACAAATTCGGGTCTCCTGAAGATATCGACGATTTCAATCTCACCTGGAACGCTTAAAAGATCAGGATATGCTTTCAATCCAAAGAGGGAATCTATGTTTGGATTTACAGGGATAATTTCATAGCCGTGGTTTAAAAGATATTCAGCGACGATGTAACTATCGCGATCTGGTTTGTCTGAAACGCCGACGATAGCAATTTTTTTGTATTTCGTAAGGATTTCTTTTATCTCGTTGTTCATTTTTATCTTCTTTTTGTTTTAACTTATTTTTGCGAGATCGACTGTATCCGAATATCGTTTTATAAATTCTTTCCTCAAACAAGAATGTTCAGGTTTCGAAAGATTTGGGTCCTCCTTGATGATTTCAAAAGCTTCTCTTCGAGCTAGTTCAAGAAGTTTTTGGTCTGTGGCGATGTTTGCGAATTTAAATTTTATAAAACCGCTTTGCCTTGTTCCAAAAAATTCCCCTGGTCCTCTGAGTTCAAGGTCTTTCTCTGCTATTTTGAATCCATCCGTGGTCGATGCTATTATCTTTAACCTTTCCATCGCTTTGCTTTCTTCGTAGTAATCGAAAAGTTTATCTTCTGATTTTTTGAACAAACTTGACTTTACGATTAAAAAGCAATATGATTGTTTCTCGCCGCGCCCAATCCTTCCGCGAAGTTGATGAAGTTGAGCAAGCCCAAATCTTTCCGCATTTTCTATAACCATTATCGTCGCATTCGGTATGTCAATTCCAACTTCTATCACCGTCGTCGCAACGAGTATTTGAATTTTCCCTTCTTTAAATGCGAGCATAATCTCTTGCCTTTCGCTCCCAGGCATCTTCCCATGGATTAATCCGACTTTAAATTCGGGGAAGACTTCGTTTTTCAAATAAACATAATTTTTTATCGCTGACTCAAGGTCGAGTTTTTCAGATTCTTCTATCAAAGGATAAACGATATACGCTTGATGCCCTTCTTTTATTTTTGCTCTGACGAATTCATATACACTTTTGCGCTCTGTATCTGGCAATATTTCAGTTTTGACTTTCCTTTGACCTTTGGGAAGTTCATCTATGATGGAAATGTCGAGGTCTCCATAAACTGTAAGTGCAAGTGTTCTCGGAATTGGAGTTGCTGTCATCACTAAAACATCCGGGTTGTAACCTTTCTCTATGAGAGTTGCTCTTTGGAGGACGCCAAAACGATGTTGCTCGTCGATTACGACAAGACCAAGTTTTCTAAAGTTAACACCTTCTTGAATTAATGTATGGGTTCCAATGACGATTTGGGCTTCGCCGTTTTCGATTTCGTTTAAAATTTCTTTTTTCTCCTTCGGCTTCAGGCTTCCAATAAGTAGTCGAACTTTGACAGGAAGAGAGTTTAACAAATTTAAGAACGTTGCGTAATGTTGTTCAGCGAGGATTTCCGTTGGAGCCATAAATGCACATTGATAGCCGTTGTCGACAGCGATTAACATTGCAATCAAAGCGACGATAGTTTTCCCACTTCCGACATCGCCTTGGAGAAGTCGATTCATTGGTTTATCTGATTTCATATCTCGCCAAATTTCCCGTATGACGCGACGCTGTGCCTCTGTAAGTTTAAACGGCAAAATCTTGCTGAACCTATTGACGAGATCGCCAATTTTTGTAAACGATATTCCAGTTTCAAAATGTTTAAGTTCATAATGTTTTCTCGCAAGAAGAAGTTGAAGGAAGAATAGCTCCTCAAATTTCAACCTTTCTAAAGCCAGCGATAAATCCATTTGTGTGTCTGGGAAATGAATTGATTTCAAAGCAAGCTTTAATGGGACAAATGAGTATTTCGAAAGAATTTTTTCGGGCAAGGTCTCTTCGATATAGTCGATGTATTTGGTGATGATATCATTTATCAGCTCGCGAAGTTTGAGCGTGTTCAATCCAAGCGATTTAAGTTTTGAGGTGGATTGATAAATTGGGACAATTCTTCCGGTGTGAATGTTTGCGCTGTCAGCTTCTGTTAGAAAATCAAATTCAGGATGAACGAGATTTATCTTGCCCTTGAAAGCAACAGGTTTACCAAACACTGCAACAAGGTCCCCAATTTCAAATTGTCGTTTGAAGTATTCAATTTTATTAAACCAAACACAGCTTATTTTGCCTGTGCCGTCGTCTATCACAACCTCAAGAATTTCTCTGCCGGTACCACTTACAACTGTTTTTCGTTCAACGACGTGTCCTATAAACGTAACAGCATCGGGAGATGAGATTTCCCACCAATTTTTTTTCAAACTTGCAACGCTTATGACAGTACTCCTGTCGATGTATCTTCTCGGTGGGTAATAAAGTAGATCAATCAATTTTTCTATCCCTGCGTCTTTAAGTGCGCGCGCCCTTTTTTCACCGATTCCCTTGAGATATCTAATATCCGAGTCAAGTGTGAGATTTATTTTTTTAACGTCGCTTGACATTTCTAAATTTTCATTCAAGTTTTTCTCCGATTGCTTCTTCAGCAACTTTTATTATCTCGCCACTTTTTACGATTTCAAGCGCTTTTAGAATGTCATCGTAAAGAATTCTATCTTCATCGAGATGTTTTATTTTGCTTCTGACGAATTCATATACAGCCTGGGTCCCGAGCCCTGCTTTCATAATTTTCCCAGTTTTTGGGTCAACCCTTGAAAAATCAAGTCCTTGGACAGCGCACATCATTTCTATTGCGAGCACAGCTTGGACATTTTTTAAAACTCGATATGCTTTTTGAGACGAAATTGAACCCATGCTATTGTGGTCCTCTTGGTTCGCGGATGTTGGAATTGAATCTACGCTCGCTGGATGCGATAAAACTTTGTTCTCCGAAACAAGAGATGCTGCGGTATATTGAGCTATCATTAAGCCTGAGTTTAGTCCACCCTGTGTAGTCAAAAATTTTGGCAGACCGCTCAATTGAAAATTAACAAGTCGTTCAATTCTCCTTTCTGAAACATTTGCGAGTTCAGATAAAGCAATTGCAACGAAATCCATTGCGAGCGCGATAGGTTGACCATGGAAATTTCCGCCCTCGAGGTGAATCCCATCATCGGGAAAAATTAAAGGATTGTCCGTCGCAGAGTTAATTTCAATTGAAACTACATTGTAAGCGTAATCGATCGCATCTCTTGATGCGCCGTGAATTTGAGGAACGCACCTTAGAGAATAAGCGTCTTGAACTCTCGGGTCATCATAAAGATGTGAAAGTCTTATTTCGCTATTTCTCATCATCCGAAGTATATTCCTTGCGACTTTTATCTGACCTGGATGCGGTCTCAACTTATGGATTCTTTCGTCAAAAGCCCTATCAGTGCCTTTGAGCGCTTCGATGCTCAACGAGGCTGTTATATCCGCTATTTTACAAAGTTCTTTAGCTTGTTTTACGATTAAACTTGCGTAAGCGGTCATCATTTGTGTTCCGTTGATAAGCGCAAGTCCTTCTTTTGCGGAGAGATCGACGGGTTTCAAATTAAATTTTTCAAGCGCAGAGCGAGAAGGCATCCTTTCTAACTTTGAAATGTCTAGCGACTTCCCAACCCAAACTTCACCTTCTCCAAGCATTGCGAGCGTGAGATGGGCAAGTTGCACAAGGTCACCGCTTGAACCGACGGAACCTTGCGATGGAATCACCGGCGTTATCCCATAGTTTAAAAAGTCGATTAGATATTGCACAACTTCGGGCCTTATCCCTGAGTATCCTTTTGCAAGTGCGTTTGCCCTTAATAACATCATAGCGCGCACGACTTCAGGAGGTAAAGGCTCACCTACACCTGCGGAATGGCTGTAGATTAAATTTCTTTGAAGTTTTTCGATTTCTTCTTTTTTAATTTTTACGCTTGCGAAATCACCGAAGCCCGTTGTAACACCATAAATAGTCTCGTCTTTTTCGATCCAAATTTCAACAAGTCTTCTCGATTTTCTCATTTTTTCAATTGCCTCGGGGGAAATTTCGACAGTTGCGAAGTTTACAGCTACATCGAAGACTTTTTCGGGTGTAAGGGTTTCCCCGTCAATTGTTATGACGAGGTGCGAGTTTTTATCCTTTTGCATGGTTTGAAAAAATTGTTTTAGGTAGAAATTTATTTTACTTTAACCAATCTAGCAGCGAAGCCTCCATCCATATCGTGTTTATGTGGAAATGTCTCCATAAATCCTTCGCTATTTACAACATCTGATGGGAGATAATTCCTCGCGTCTTCAATTTCAAATTCTGGATGATTGCTGAGAAAAGCCTTTACAACTTCTATATTTTCCTCCGGTTCGATCGTGCAGGTGCTATATATGATAACGCCGCCCTTTTTGACAAGCTTGCTTGCTGTTTCAAGCAATTCAAGTTGCGTTTTTGAAAGATTTTTGATGTCGGAGGGTTCCCTTTGCCATTTTATGTCGGGTTTTTTCTGTATCACGCCAAAGCCTGAGCATGGTGCGTCGACGAGAACTTTATCCACAGGTTCAAAATTAAGTCCAATTGCATCTTCAGCTATAAATTCAACATTTGTTATCCCAAGGCGTTCACAACTTTGTTTGACAAGATTTAGCCTGTGTTCGTATTTATCAACAGCGATTATTTTGCCTTCGTTTTTCATAAGCTCACCGATGAATGTTGTCTTTCCACCAGGGGCGGAGCAAAGGTCTATTACTTTTTCGCCGGGTTTTGGGTCAAGCAATTTAACGACCAAGCCAGCGCTTTCATCTTGGATTGAGAAATAACCTTGTGTGAAAAGGTCAAGATTGTAAATCCCGGAAAGATGGCCAACTTTGATGAAGTTATCGAGATATTTTGATCGAACATATTTTATCCCTCGCTCTTCAAAAAGTTTTGCAAGTTCATCTGTGCTTGTTTTCAAAGTGTTAACTCTTACAACTGTCGTTGGTCTTTCATTGTTTGCCGAAAGAAGTTGCTCTGTTTCATATAGCCCGTATCTTTCAACCCATCTTTTCACAATCCACGCCGGATGTGCATACATTATCGAGAGGTATTGGATTGGGTCGGCTTCGTTATCTGGGGTTGGAAGTTTGTTTATATTGCGGATTATATTTCGCAAAATCGCATTGACGAGGTTTGCTGCCTTCTGTCCGCGAATTTTTTTGACAAACTCAACAGCCTCGTTAACCGCAGCAGCGTGCGGAATTTTGGTCAGAAATAGAATTTGATACAAAGCAACTCTGAGGGCATTTCTTATGTTCGGGTCTTGCATCGCGAACTTATTCTTGCAAAAATACTCAATTATGAAATCAAGCCTCGTTTTCCATCTGATGACGCCATGCGTTAACTCTGTGAGAAATCTTTTGTCAAGTTCGTTTAATTCATCGGATTTTAACTCAATATCAAGAAGTTTATCTAAATAAGAATCAGTTCTCTCGACCCTGTTTAAAATTTTCACTGCTATGCCCCGAGGTCCTTTGTAAAATTCTTCCAACTCCATGTCCGTTTACAAGTTTTTTGTTTTAAAAGAAAATTATACCACCTTTTTTCAAAAATAAAAAGGGAGTAGCCTTTTTCAAAGCTACTCCCTAAAAATTTACTAAACCAAACATAAAATCACAACTAAACTAATCCCTTACCCCGTTTTTCTCCCTCTCGTCCTGTGTAAGTTCAAATACTTTTCTGAAAAGTTTCTCATCGGTCTCGGTAAATTGGACTTTTCTCCTTGCCATAACTCTTTTGGCAACTTCAATAGCTTTGTCAATCCTATATGTGACGAATCCATCTTCAGCTCCACCCCAAGAAAAAGATGGGACAAATTTTGGAGGTAGGCCAGCACCGTAGATATTGCAATTTACACCAACAACAGTTCCAGTGTTGAACATCGTGTTAATTCCGCTTTTCGAATGGTCTCCCATCGTAAGTCCGACGAACATCGAACCGCTGTCGACAAATTCTCCGTCAATATAAACTTTGACATTTCCATAATCATTTTTCAAGTCGGAGTTATTGGTATCCGCGCCTATGTTGACCCATGTCCCAAGGTATGAATGGCCAATAAATCCTTCATGTTGTTTGTTTGAGTATGCATGGATTATCGATGCTTCAACTTCACCTCCAACTTTGCATACAGGACCAATGCTTGTGTTTTCATAAATTTTCGCGGACACTTTTATTAAACTATCATCGCCGATGTAAGCTGGACCTTCGATCACAGCATTTGGAAGAATTTTCGCATTTTTCCCAATGTAAATCGGACCGTTTTCAGCATCGAGGACAACGCCAGGTTTTATCTTCGCCCCTTCTTCGATGTGTATAAAGTGCTCGTTCAATAGATAAACGCCATCGTAAATTTTGCCAAGTTTTTTCGCCTTCCCATCGGTTAAGATATTGAAATCAATGACGATTTGTTCGCCGTTGTTATTTACGAGTTCCCATGGATAGGTGAGAAGTTTGACATTAATTTCGACTTTTTCAAATCCATCAAAATCGTTTTTTGAAAACGGATAACCGAGTTTTTTTCGCATCTTTTCAAGATTATCGCCCGTCGCCCAAAACGCAACAACATCGTCTCCTTTTACATAAGCAACATCTTTGCCGTTGTATTTAAACTTATCCGCAAAGTGTGGTTCTGCAAGGACCCTACCGTTGATGAAGAGAACTTGGTCTATTTCCTTTGGAATCTCATTGACATAATAATTTGGATAATCCCTTTTCAAAACCTCGGTTAAATAATCCCTTGCGTGAAGTATAACGGTCGGATTTGGGAAATTTCGAATGATTTTGTCTTTAAGCAGGGTTATTCCACATCGAAGTTCATAAACGGGTCTAAAGTAGACGAGTGGGAGAAGCTTTCTGTATTTTTCATCTTCAAATATGCAGATGTTCATAGTTGTTTAGTTTTTTAATTTTTGCGAATTGAAATTTTTTAGCCGTAGTATATAAATTCAGCGGATAATTTTGAAGCTGCTTTTTTATCCACGATTATAATTGCCTTTCTATGCATTTGCAACATCGAAGCTGGGCACATCGCTGTGATAGGTCCTTCGACAGCTGATTTTACAGCATCTGCCTTGTTTTCACCGCTCGCAAGTAAAATTACTTCTTTTGCCTCCATAATCGTTCCAATCCCCATTGTTATCGCATATTTCGGAACTTCATCAATGCTCTTGAAAAACCTTGAGTTGTCTTGTCTTGTTTTTTCTGTCAAAGTTTTAATTCTCGTCCTTGAACCGAGCGATGAGCCTGGTTCGTTGAAGGCGATGTGACCATTTGCACCGATTCCAAGGATTTGGAGGTCAATTCCACCAAATTTTTTGATTTGTTCCTCATACCACTGGCAATAAGCCTCGATTTTAGGGTCAGTTTCATAAGGGCTTATTTTGACATCTCCGAAGATTCCCTGTGGGATGTGAACATTCGCTGGATTGATGTTTATATGCTTGAAAAAGTTCTCCCACATGAAGTAATGATAACTTTGATCATGTTCAGGCGGAAGCCCAATGTACTCATCGAGGTTAAAGGTTACAACTTTTGAAAAATCAAGTCCTTCTTCTTTGTGCATTCTTATGAGTTCTTTGTAAAGCCCAAGCGGAGTGCTTCCTGTTGCGAGTCCGAGGACGAGATTTGGTTTTCTTCTAATTCTGTCAGCGACAATTTTTGCAGCTTCCTTGCTCATTGCGTCGTAGTCTTCTTTTACGATTACAAGCATGGTTACTTTTCCTCCGGTTTATTTTGTTTTTAATTTATGTTTAAGAGTTTGATTGCAAACAAAAAAGGGGACGGCGAATAAAGCCCTCCCCTGAGAAATTTTTGGAGTTAGGTTCAGGGCTATTCGCCTTCTTTCTCCTTATAATGCTTTGCATAGCGCTTCATGAATCTTTCAACTCTTCCTGCTGTGTCAACCAATTTTTGTTTTCCTGTGAAAAATGGATGACAATTTGAACAAATTTCAACTTTGATAACTCCACCAACCGTCGACCTTGTCTCGAAAGTATTTCCACAGACGCACGCGATTATAGTTTTCTTATACTGCGGATGAATTCCTTTCTTCATTATATTCTCCTTGAGTTTTTGTTCTCTGAATTTCGGTTTTAAATATAACCAAATTCGAAATCAAACGCAAGGAAAGGAAGGATAATTTTGAAAAATTTTTAAAGTTTCTTCAAATGCGCAAATTTTTCTTGCTTTTTTCAAAAATTTTTCTATTATCTCTCACACGTTGCTTCTCTTGACTTTTTTG
>JBEPZK010000008.1:0-63037 GCA_041640855.1 Candidatus Kryptoniota bacterium | reverse complement strand
GTGACGAAAGACATAATGATAGGAGGTGAAGAAAGCGGAGGAATCGGCGTTAAGACACATATACCTGAAAGAGATGGTTTGTTTCTTGGTTTGACGATTTGCGAGATGATGGTTAAAAGAGGAAAGAGGCTTTCTGAAATAGTCGATGAAATTTTCGCTGAAATCGGTCCACACTTTTACAAGCGAATTGATCTACATACAACTGAGTCACACAAACAAAAAATTCTCGGTAAACTTAGAAAAGGGCTTAAGGAGATTGCTGGGTATAAAGTTAACAATGTTTTGACAATAGATGGTTTTAAATTTTTCTTCGATAACGGTTGGCTTTTGGTGAGGGCGTCGGGGACTGAGCCATTGTTGAGGTTTTACTGCGAGGCTGATGACCCCGAAAAAGTTGATAAGGTTCTCAATTGGATAGTTAATTTGGAATAAAAAGCGAGGCGGATTTCCGCCTCCGCCATTTCACCTCCCACTTGCTATTTGCCCCGGCTGGGGCTTTTCAAATTTTAAAAATGATTATTCGTTCTCTTACTACAGGACGCAGAGCTCCGAAAATTCCATCGCACGTAAGCTAAATTTTTTATCAAACCTGCTTGATTCGTAAATTATCTTTCGTGAATTGATTTTAAATAAAAATAATTCCTCAAATATGAACACAGTTTTCACATACTTTCTCGGACCGAAGGGAGAGAACATCGAACTTTTCAAGAAGTTGATAAACAAGGCCATTGAGTGGCACAAAGAATGGCGGGAAAATTTCTTCGACGATGAATCTGTTTATCCAGAAAACTTTTTCAATTCCGAAATTTTTAATGTTGAATCGCAAAGGCTTGAAAAAGTGTTCGAGGAATTTCTGAAACGACTTAGTGGGAACCTCCCATATTTTCATCCGCGGTATTCCGCGCAAATGCTCAAAGACCCATCAATCCCGGCTTTGCTTGGCTATTTTGCGTGTATGCTGACAAATCCAAATAATCACGCATATGAAGGTGGACCTGTTACAACGGAAATGGAGATGGAAGTAGTTGAAGACCTTTTGAAATTGATGGGATTTAAAGAAGGATGGGGACATCTAACAAGCGGTGGCTCGCTTGCAAACCTCGAAGCATTGTGGGCGGTGAGGGATTTTAAAAAAGATGGAATAGCGGTTTTCTCAAAAGGTTCACATTATTCTTGGCGAAGGATTTGTTCGATTTTGAAAGTTGATTTCATTGAATTGGATGTAGATGAAAATTATAGAATTGATTTGAACCAACTTGAGGATGTTTTGAAAAATAACGATGTGATGTTTGTGATGGCGAATTTTGGAACTACGGGAGTTGGAGCTGTTGACCCAATTGTTGAAATTTTAAAGTTGAGGGAGAAATACGGTTTTCACCTCCATGCTGATGCTGCCTACGGTGGATATATGCGTAGTTTGATAATCGATGAAAACGGTGAAATTGTCGAGTTTTCGAATGTAAACGCACCGATGAAGAAATATGTTTACGATAACTTGATAGCACTTTCCGAAGTTGACTCGGTTACAATTGATCCGCATAAACATGGGCTTGTGATGTACGGTGCGGGTGGAGTTTTATACAAAGATGAGAATTTAAGGCAGGTTATACTTAATACATCTCCTTATACATATCATAAAAAGGATAAACCGAACATCGGGATGTTTCAACTTGAAGGCTCCAGACCGGGCGCATCCGCCGGGGCTGTCTGGCTTACGCATAAAATTATACCGCTGAATGAAAATGGCTTTGGGAAAATTTTAAGTCAAACTTTGAAATCTGCGAATTATCTTTACGAAAGGATAAAAAATCTGGATGGATTTTCACCGCTTACCGAACCTGACCTTGACATATTCTGCTTTTATAGACACGATGGAAATTTCAAATTAAGTCAAATCAACGAGAAGACTTTAAAAATTTACAACCGACTTTCTATAGAAAATCCACAAGCTAGGTTCATACTTTCGAAATTTGTCGTGGACCGATCAACTGCTTTGAGGATTAATCCTAAGTTTGAGGTTGACGATACTTCGCTTAACACTTTACGCTCAGTTTTCATAAAACATTGGAATTCAATTAACGACAGGTTAAACTATATCGACTTGTTGGTCGAAGAAATTGTTCAAGATTGATTTTAATCTTTTGGCTTTAAATTTTCATTGAAGAATTTATCTATCAAATCCCATGCGCTTTTAGTTGACACCTCGTCGTAGTTTGCTTTGTTATTTGGGTTCATAAATGCGTGATTTACATCGCGATAAATTTTAACCTTGATCTTCTTCCCGAGTTTTTTCATTTTCTCTTCAAAGTTTTTCACCGCTTCAGGTGGAATTCCGCGGTCTTTTTCTGCGAAAATTCCAAGTATTGGTGCACTTATCTTTTCGAGTTGTTTTTCATCTTCGACGAGCCTACCATAGCAAATCACACCTGCTGAAAAATCCGGGATCTCGATCAAACTTCTTAGGGCAAATCCGCCGCCCATACACCATCCAATTATCCCAATTTTGTTGGGCAAGACGTCGCTTCTCGACTTTAGATATTCAACCGCTGATTTTATATCTCTTATAACCACATCGGTTGATAGTGAGCGAGAATAGGTTCTTGCTTCTTCCGGTGTTTGGGCAAGTTTTCCGCGATAGAGGTCAACAGCGATGGAAATGTAGCCTTTACTTGCAAATCTAATTGCGTTTTCTTTTTCCCAGTCCGTCAATCCCCACCATTCGTGGATTAAGACAATCGCCGGAAATTTTCCTTCAGCCTTTGGGATTGCAAGAAATGCGGGGATTTCCTCATCCCCACTTTTTAATTTTATGAGTTGAATCCCAACATTTAATTTTTTCTCCTGCGTAAATGCTAGAATTGTAAAAATAATCGATAGCACCATCGCGATAAGGAGAAGAAGAAAAATTCTATCGACCATTAAGCTTTCCCTTTATGTTTGTGTTATCGGAAGTTTAATTGTTATCGTCGTTCCCTTACCGAGCTCACTTTCGACAAAAATTTGCCCTTTATGTTCAGTTACAATTTTTTTCGTTATAGCCATTCCAAGTCCAGTTCCATGCTTTTTCCCGTATGTAACAAACGGCTCAAATAATTTCTTTTTGACTTCCTCCGGCATTCCCATTCCTGTGTCGGTAAATTCCATGACAAAGAAATTATCCTCTTGCCGTGTTTTAACGATGAACTTGCCACCTTCCGGCATAGCGTCCTTTGAGTTGTTAGCGATATTTATTACAACGCGGGTCATTTTATCTATATCAATTTCCACTTCATCGTCAAATTCAAAATGTTTTTCAATTTCGATTTTATTTCTTTCAAATTCTCTCTCGAGAAATGTGAGCGTTCCATTTAAGAAGTCACTGAGTTTAATTTTTGTAAAACTTATGCTTGTGATGCCTCTTGAGAAATCGAGAATTTCCTGCGCCATATTCACGAGCCTATCTATCTGGTGTATAACTTCATTTACAAGTTGAATTGCTTCACCTTCTCCAATTTTTTTCTTCAAAACTTGAGCATAAGCTTTAATTGTTGTCAT
This sequence comes from Candidatus Kryptoniota bacterium, assembly GCA_041640855.1. Taxonomy (GTDB): domain Bacteria; phylum Bacteroidota; class Ignavibacteria; order Kryptoniales; family Kryptoniaceae; genus Kryptonium. Next base: position 59,503 of record JBEPZK010000008.1, on the reverse strand, counting down.
TGGGTTTTTTATATCGTGGACGATTGTGCTTGCCATTCTGCCAATGACAGCGAGTCTTTCATTGTTTACAAGTTCTTGAGCCATCTTCGCATTTTGAATTGCTATCGATGCATGGATTGCGAGGGCGTCTAACATTTCTTCATCTTTTTTGGTGAAGATACCATCTTTTTTGTTTATCAATTGAAAGACCCCGACGATTTTGCCGTCCTTGTCCTTTATCGGCCGACAAAGCACTGTTTTAGTTCTATAGCCAGTTTTCATATCAACTTCGGGGTTAAATCTTGGGTCTTGGTACGCATCCGTCAAATTTATCGTTTCGCCAGTTTGAGCTACGTAGCCAGCAATTCCTTTTCCAATCGGAAGTCTAATTTCCGTGATTTCATCCCCTTTAAAAACTTTAGACCATATCTCACCGGTCTCTTCGTCAACAAGGTATACAGTTCCTCTGTCAGCGTTTGTTATCTCAAGAGCTATCTCAAGGATTATTTTTAAAAGTTCATCAATTTGAATCGTTGAATTAACTCGCTTTGCTATCTCGATAAAATAATGTAATCTATTTATTTGCTCTGTTACGTCTCTTTGGTATTTTAGAAAGTCCTTTAAAAGTTTCTCATTTGACATCCTTAATCTTATGCTTAGCTCTCCAGCGATGTTGATTAAAATTTGTGGACATCGATGTATGATTCGTTTAAAGTAATATGCTGGAATTGATATTATTTCGCAATCGGTTAAAGCGACGACGCTTGCCGACCTTGGGTGAAGGTCAATCAAAGCCATTTCTCCAAAGAAATCCCCATCGCTCATTTCATATAAAATTCTACCCTCTGAATCTGAAAGTTTAACAATTTTAACCCTTCCTTTTACAAGTAGACAGGCTTTATCTCCTGTTTCACCTTCGTTGAGGATAATTTTCCCTGCTTTAAAATTTTCGACAAAACAATTTTTAGATATTTCGGAAATCACGTCGTCAGGGACATTCTGAAGAAGCTTATTGCTTTTTAAAGCGTTAATTATATCCATTGTCAATCTTCCTGATAAATTGGCAAATAAACAGACGCGTTTGGAATCAGAGCCACTGAACCATTAATATGTACGATGACGTCAAAGTTATCAAGTTTACGCAAGCCCATAAAATTTAGCAATTCCGTATCGAGTTCGGTTTTCACAGTTATATTAGCAAATTTTAACTTATTTCGCAACGATAAAGCTGTGTGCCCATTCATCGAGTAATTTTTGAGAAGTTGTTTTTTCATATCGTCGATATTCGAAAACCTAAACCAGTCAAGGAATGTCCTTGAACCAATTCCTTGGCTACATTCGATAAATGAGAAAAGAGTTCCACCTTGTTTTAGGATGTAACATGAGTGATGAATTGATTTATGGGATTGAATGAAGTTTATGTCTTTTGGGAAACCTCCGGCGCTTGATATCACAAAGTCGAATTTTTCCTTTACATTTATCGTGAAAAATTTTTTCAAAAATTCAAAACCTGCCTTATGAGATAAAATAACATCGCCGAAGAACGCGCCCGATATCATATCATCTTCGTTGAGAATTACTCCAAGATGAAGTGCTTTGAGATTGCAGACCTTAAATGCTTCGACTATATCTTCGTAGACTGGGTTATCGTCAAGTTTTAAATTTGTTGCGTTTGGATTTATGTCACCATCTGGGGTTAGTGTAAGTTTATGATTTTGGATTGCGGTTTTGTATGACGCTATGCCCGGGATTATCATTTTCGCACCACCACCTGCGCCTGCGAAGTAGTGATGAGTTATCGAACCGACAAGTATAATTTTGTCCGCTTCTAAGGCAAGTTTGTTTAAAAAAATCTCCGTCCCGCGAGTTGTCCGACCAAAATAGTGAAATTCGCCATCGTATGCATCGTGTTCGAAAATTTCGAAGGAATTATAAATTTCATCTCCAAGAATCTCTCTTTTTTCCGACTCCGTTTGTTTTGCGTGTGTGCCATTTGCGAAAAGAATTTTTATGTTTGAATTTTTAATTCTATTGAGGACAAATTTTAAAACAAAACTAATTCGACTTTTCCTTGTTTTATCAGGTATGATGAGAAGAACTTTATCGCTTGGCTTGATGAAATTTTCAAGTTTTGGTGAATCGATTGGATTATCAAGGGCGTTATTTAGAATATCTGCTTCATCTTGCTGGGGTGGTTTGAGGCTTTGAGTTAAAATTTTTGTATGGTCTGGGACTTCAAGTTCAAGTTTTGTTTTGCCATATTTGATTTCAACTTTTTTCATCGGCTTAAAATTTTTTATTCATAAGCGTTGCTGCAAATGCTGCGCCAAATCCATTGTCGATGTTAACCACGACAACTCCAGGTGCACAAGTGTTAAGCATTGTAAGAAGCGGAGCTAATCCTCCAAAGTGAGCTCCGTATCCAACAGAGGTTGGAACTGCAATTACGGGAACACCAACGAGGCCAGCAACGACGCTTGGAAGAGCCCCTTCCATTCCGGCCACGACAATTATGACGCTTGCATTTTTAAGTTTATCAAAGTTTGAAAATAATCTATGAAGCCCGGCCACACCAACATCATATAAAACTTCAACCTCGTTTCCAAGCATTTCCGCTGTAACCCTCGCTTCTTCTGCAACAGGCAAATCTGCTGTCCCAGCTGTTATGATTAAAATTTTGCCCTTTTTATCGTTTTTGTTTATTTCACCGCGTGCGACGGTTATCGTCCTTGCGAGTTCATTGTAATGAGCATCATTTGCGACTTTTTGAACCGCTTTAAAATGCTCTATGCTTGCTCTAGTCGCAAGAAGAAAATTTGACCTTTCAAGTATTCTTTTGGCTATTTCCATCACCTGTTCCGGAGTTTTCCACTGACAAAGTATGACCTCTGGAAAGTTGTGTTTGAACATTCTATGATGGTCAACCTTAGCAAATTCCAAATCTTCAAAGGGGAGCCACTTGATTTGATTTATAAATTCATCGGCGCTAATTTTACCGTCTTTGTAGTCATTTAAAAGTTTCTCAATTTTTTCGCGCATATAGTGCTTTTATTTTTTGAAGTTCAATTTTTGTTGATACAGCAAAACTGTTGCCTATTTTTTCAACCCCAATTATTGCGCCATTGAAACCAAATATATCACCAGCTCCCTTGTCCGATGTAAAAAACAAGACATCAACTATATTCGCAACCCAAACACCAATGGTTATTTTAATAAATAAATTTCGAAGTTTATAATCTCTGTCCGCGTCAGATTTTACCTGCAACATCTCCTGCCATATCTGTTCTGCTTTTTCCCAGTTTAATGTGCTTTGATATTGTATTTCAAGGTTTTCAAGCCGTTCGTTTTCGCCAATTAAATTGTTATGCGATACGATTGTCGTCGTTAAAGAGCCAAATGCCACCAAAGTAAAGATCGCCCCTTTGAGTTTGTGGCCAAGATAAAATTGTCCCGCGCCAGGTATGAAAGTTGAATAAGTTAATGCGGTTAACTTTCTCTTTGAGAGAAAATTATCTTCATCTTTAAGGTTTAGGAAGTTGTTTTTGTAGTTAAATTGGGCAAGGGAGAGCGATTGGATTAAGATGATTGTGAAAAAGATTTTTTTAAACATAGGCTTTGATTCGAGATTTTTTGTTTTGTTCACGGAATAAATTTAAAAATTTAAACGCAGAAAATAAACGATTTTTTGAAAATGACGGGGAAATCTTTTAAACATACTTTAATTTTATGGAGAGTGATTATTTCGCCTGTGGAATGAATTTGAATTTTCACCTATAGCGGTGAATCAATATTCATCGCTTTATTTCCCTTACTTAATTCCTCCTTAATAGGGCAGACACAAGGGGTGAATTTTAATCGGGGCGATAGGTTAGTGAGTTAGTACCATGGGAGCGATATGTGTTTAATACTATGGAACTTGAAATTTGTTTTAGGGCTTTTTATATTTAAAGTAAAGGAAAACAAAATCACGGAGTTTGAGATGAACCGCCTCGCTTTAGTTTTAGCCCTCGTCATAATTGCAAACGCCTTTGCTGTTGCTCAATTTAAAGAACAAATCGAAACAAAACCAGATGTCTATCAATCGATAATCCAAGGTGGGAATAGAAGTTACCTCGGTTTCTTCAATCCTGCTAATTTATTTATGAGGCATAGTTTCTCAGTTTCATATCTTAGCATTGGTGGCAAGGGGATTATGATTAACTCCTACACGAACTCAATTTTTTACAAATTTTCGGATAACCTAAATCTTCAAGCGGATATAAGCTTAGTGACTTCTCCATTTAGTTCGTTTGGGAAAGAGCTTCAAAATCAGATAAGTGGGATTTATTTAAATCGTTTTGAACTTAATTATCGACCAGCGAATAACATTTTGATTAACATTCAATATCGCCAACTTCCATTTTATCAGTATTATCCCTACTACTACCGATGGTAATGTCTAATTTTTGATTGTGCGGTTTTGTCTATCTTTTTCTCGATCTTTGTTTCTTGCTCTCTGTGTTTGAATAATTTTGATTGAAAGTTAAGGAAGTTTTTAATAAGAGGAAGTTTTGGCATAACACTTGTAATCTTTTTAATCGAGAGTTAACAAAATAGATGTGAAAATGCAACAAGAGAAAAATTTTTATTTAGCACCCGAAGACCTTAACAAAGTCTTTTCCTACTTGAAGTCGAGGGGGTATAAAGTTTTGGGTCCAACCGTTAAAGATAACGCTATAGTTTATGATGAGATTGAAAGTTTAAATGACCTTCCTATCGGATGGACGGATGAACAGTTTCCGGGAAGTTACAGGTTGAAGAAAAGAGAAGATGAAGCTGTTTTCGGTTATGTTGTTGGACCGCATTCTTGGAAAAGGTTTCTCTATCCACCGATTTTAACTTTGTGGGAAGCCAAGAGGGAAAATGGAAGTATTAAAATTTTTGAGAACAATTCAGATGATGAAAAGTTTGTATTTGTGGGGATAAGAGCATGTGAAATTTCTGCAATTTTAATCTATGACAAAGTTTTGGGCGGTGGACAATATGTTGATCTAAATTACATCAAGAAAAGAAAAAACGTTTTTTTGATTGCGGTTAATTGTAATGAACCCGGAAATAATTGTTTCTGCTCTTCGACGGGAACAGGACCTACGGTTGTAGCAGGTTACGATGTCGTTTTAACCGAAGTGATATCGAATGATAAACATTACTTTATCGCGAAGGCTGGTTCAGAAGCGGGTGAAGAATTATTAACATCGCTTGATTTTAGAGACGCAACCGATATTGAGGTTAAAGAGGGTGATAAGATTATCGCTGATGCGGTGAATAAATTCAAGAGGAAAGTTGATTTAACCGATATAGTTGAAATTTTGCAGGCAAATTATGAAAATCCACTTTGGGATAAGATAGCCGAAAAATGTCTCACTTGTGGAAATTGCACAATGGTATGTCCCACTTGTTTCTGTCACACCATAGAAGATCTGACTGATTTGACAGGTCAAACCGCAAAAAGGATAAAGCGATGGGATTCATGCTTTACGATGGAGTTTTCATATATTCACGGTGGAAGCGTTAGATATTCGGTTATGTCAAGATACAGACAATGGATGACACATAAACTTTCAACATGGAAGAACCAATTCGGAATGATAGGTTGTGTTGGGTGTGGTAGATGTATAACATGGTGCCCAGTTGGAATTGATATAGTGGAGAATGTCGAAAAATTTAAGGAAACAACGATTAAAATTTAAATTGGTGAAAGGGTTATGAGCATTGAAACACTCGAAAAGTTGCTCGTTGAGCACCCATTCTTCAAGGGGTTAAAAGAAGAGTACCTTGAACTTATCGTGGGATGTGCAAGGAATGTTTTTTATAAGCCGGGAGATTTTATATTTCGAGAAGGGGAGGAGGCAAATGAGTTTTACATTATACGCGATGGCAAAGTCTCGCTTGAGATTTCACCTCCGGGCAAACAGCCGATAGTGATTCAAACACTTGAAAATATGGAAGTTTTAGGTTGGTCGTGGATTGTTCCGCCGTATTACTGGCATTTCGACGCGCGGGTGGTTGAGCCAACAAGGGTAATTGCCCTCGACGGGAAATGTTTGAGAAATAAGTGTGAAGAGGACCATAGTTTGGGATATGAACTTTTAAAAAGGTTTGTAGTAATTCTTGAACAAAGACTTCAAGCAACAAGAATACAATTAATGGATCTATATGGAGCTACTCCGTGAAAGAGAAGCGGTTGAAATAATCGAAAATCCAATGCTTCCCCAACTCTTTCGAATTCGCTCAAGAAAGCAAGAAACACACGACACTTTTACAATTGAACTTGAACCAATTGAGCAGGGGATTGAATTTAAGTTTATGCCCGGACAATTTAATATGATTTATGTCTTTGGAGTTGGTGAAGTTCCAATCTCGATAAGTGGCGATCCTAACAAGACATCGCGTATAACTCATACGACAAGGATGGTTGGAACAGTAACCAAAGCGATGGGGCGATTAAAAAAGGGAGACGTTCTGGGAATAAGGGGTCCATTTGGTTCAAGTTGGCCTGTTGACAAATATGAGGGATATGATGTTGTCATTGTTGCGGGTGGAATTGGGCTTGCTCCTTTAAGGCCAGCGATTTATTACATCCTTTCGAACAGGGATAAGTATAACAGGGCTATCCTTCTCTATGGGGCAAGGACTCCGGAGGATATCCTCTACAAGAGCGAGATTGAAAAATGGAAATCAAGATTTGATTTTGAAGTTTATATCACAGTTGATAGGGGAACGAGCGGATGGAAGGGCAACGTTGGAGTTGTTACAACTTTGATCTCAAGAGCACCTTTTACTTCGGAAAACGCGGTTGTTTTTGTCTGCGGTCCTGAAATTATGATGCGTTTTACAGCGCTTGAACTCATCAAAAGAGGTGTGAGTGAAAATAATATCTTCATTTCGATGGAGAGAAATATGAAGTGTGGCATTGGCTTGTGTGGACATTGTCAATTTGGTCCGGTGTTCATTTGTAAAGATGGTCCTGTCTTTAGCTACAGTCAAGTAAAACATTTGATATTTAAACGGGAAATTTAAGATGAAAACGAAAAAACCAAAACTTGCTGTTTGGAAATTTGCCTCTTGCGATGGTTGCCAATTAAGTTTACTTGATTGCGAGGATGAACTTCTTGATGTTGTTGGGGTGGTCGAGATAGCTTATTTCCTTGAGGCATCAAGAGCGGTTGTTTCGGGTCCGTATGACATTTCGCTTGTCGAAGGCTCAATCACAACTCCACATGATGCTGAAAGAATTCATAAGATAAGAAAGGTTTCAAAATATCTTATAACAATAGGGGCATGTGCGACAGCCGGTGGAATTCAAGCATTGAGAAATTTCAAAGATGTTAAAGAATTTATCTCAATCGTTTACGCAAATCCAGCTTACATAGAGACATTGAGCAAATCCACGCCAATCGCAGACCATGTGTTTGTCGATTTTGAACTTCGCGGTTGCCCGATAAATAAGTATCAATTAATCGAGGTTATAAGCGCATTTCTTAACGGTCGCAAGCCTAACATCCCAACTTACAGCGTATGTATGGAATGTAAAAGGAAAGGGAATGTCTGTGTTATGGTTTCAAGCGGAACGCCCTGTCTTGGTCCTGTTGTCCAAGCCGGATGTGGAGCGATTTGCCCGTCTTATAACAGAGGTTGTTATGGATGCTTCGGTCCAAAGGAAACCCCAAATGTTTTTGCATTGACGGAGCATTTCAGCAAAATCGGTTTGAAATCAACTGATATCGTCAGAATTTTAAGAAACTTTAACTCATACGCGGAATCATTCAGAAAAGGGAGCGAAGCATATGAAAGATAAAGTAATCAAAGTAGATTATTTAGCGCGAGTTGAAGGGGAAGGAGCACTCTATGTAAAAGTTAAAAATGGTTATGTTGTCGATGTTAAAGTTAAAATTTTTGAACCACCAAGATTTTTTGAAGCGTTCTTGCGCGGTAGAAGTTTTATGGAAGTTCCGGATATCACAGCGAGAATTTGTGGAATTTGTCCAGTTGCTTATCAAATGAGCTCAATCCATGCGATGGAATATATTTTAGGAGTTAGGGTGAGTGGTGCAATTCGCGAATTAAGGCGACTTATCTATTGTGGTGAATGGATTGAAAGCCATGCTTTACATGTTTTTATGCTTCATGCCCCGGATTTTCTTGGGTATGAAGATGTCATACAAATGGCAAAAGATTATCCTGAAATTGTGCAAAATGCTTTAAGGCTCAAAAAAATCGGAAATGAAATAGTTCGAGTCATCGGTGGAAGAGAAGTTCATCCTGTAAATGTTAGGGTCGGTGGTTTTTATAAGGTTCCAAGGAAGAGCGAGTTGAAAAAACTTGAGGATGATTTAAAATGGGCGCTGGATTTCTCTATCGAAGCGACGAAGTGGATATCAAAGTTGGAGTTCCCAGATTTTGAACAAGATTATGAGTTTGTCGCTTTAAGACATGAAAATGAATATCCTTTCAACGAAGGTAGAATCGTTTCGAATAAGGGCATTGATATTGCGGTAAATGAGTATGATAATTATTTCATTGAGGAACATGTGGCTCATTCAAATGCTTTGCATTCATTGGTTTTGGGAAGAGGCGCTTATTTCGTTGGACCTCTTGCGAGATTTAACATCAATTTTGACAGACTATCTCAAACCGCAAGAGAAGTATCTCTTGATGTCGGTTTTAAGCCGGTATGCAAGAATCCCTTCAAGAGTATAATCGCAAGAATGGTCGAAACCGTCTATGCATGTGATGAAGCGTTGAGAATTATAAGTGAGTATGATGAGCCGGATAAACCGTATGTTGACTTTGAAATCAAGCCCGGGATTGGATATGGCTGCACCGAAGCCCCTAGAGGAATACTTTATCATAGATATAAAATCGATGAGAAGGGAATAGTTCTCGATGCTAAAATTGTCCCTCCAACATCTCAGAACTTGAAGATGATGGAAATTGACCTATGGAAGTTTGTGACGACAAATTTAAATCTCCCGGACGATGAATTGACATGGAAATGTGAGCAGGCAATTCGAAATTATGACCCTTGTATTTCGTGTGCAACTCATTTTTTGAAGTTATACATTGAAAGGGAATGAGAAAAATTTTTTGATCGTTGGAGTTGGAAATATCTATCGAGGTGATGATGGGGCAGGGATTTTGGTGGCGAGATATTTAAGAAGATGTTTTGGGGATAAAGTTAAAATTGTTGGATATGATATTTCCTTTGAAGGGCTTTTGGATTTGTTTGATGGGATAGATTTTATGATTTTAGTTGATGCTGTTGTTTCCGAAGGAAGGGTTGGGGATGTGCATCGAATTGAGGTTGGGGATGAATTTACTTATCAAGGTGAATTTTATTCAACGCATTCGCTTGGGGTTGGTGATTATATTAAAATTGCTCAATTGCTTGGAAAAAGTCCGAAGAAATTGGTTATTTATGGCATAATTGGGGGGAATTTTGAAGTTGGGGCATCGCTCTCTCCTGAGGTTAAATCCGCATGTAAGAGAGTGGTAAATTTGATTTTGGGTGAAATTAGTTTAGTTGGGGGATAATTTCACAAAGTTGCGGGATGAAATTTTTATTTTAGGCGATGGATTTTTAAATTTTTGAAAATTTTTGAAGAAACAAATTCGCGTATTTTGCCATGGATAAAAATTTGCTTGAGATATATAGAAAAGTCGAAAATGGAGAAAGGTTAAACTTTGAAGACGGGGTTAAACTTTTTCAATCAAATGATTTGATAACGATCGGTATGATGGCTGATATAGTTCGATGGCGTTTGCATCCAGAGCCGGTTGTAACTTACATAATCGATAGAAATATAAATTATACAAACATTTGCACAACAGAATGCACTTTTTGCGCTTTTTATGCGAAGGTTGGGGACACAGTTAAAGGCTATACTTTAGATTATGCTACGATAGGTAAAAAGATAGAGGAAGCGATTCAACTTGGGGCGACAAGAATTTTATTGCAAGGTGGATTAAATCCAGAACTTGGAATTGAGTTTTATGAGAATTTATTTCGCTGGATAAAGCAAAATTATCCGCAAATATGGCTTCATGCTCTTTCTCCTGAGGAAATTTTACATATATCGGTTGTTTCGAGGTTAAAGGTTCGTGATGTTTTGAAGAGATTGATAGATGCAGGTTTGCAATCAATTCCTGGGGGTGGAGCTGAAATTTTAGTTGATAGAGTTAGGGAGAAAATTTCACCTAAAAAATGCACTGCTGATGAATGGCTTGGTGTTATGTATGAAGCTCATCAGCTTGGATTGAAAACAACTGCGACGATGATGTTTGGGCATATCGAAACTTATGAAGATAGAGTTCAACATATGCTTTTGATTCGTGAACTTCAAGATATAACCGGCGGGTTCACCTCTTTCATACCTTGGACATTTCAGCCGAGAAATACAAAACTTGCTGAGAATATGGACAATTTGAAGGAGAGGTCGACTGGTTTTGATTATTTGAAGACGCTTGCGATTTCAAGATTGTTAATTGATAATATCCCGACGGTTCAAGTTTCATGGGTGACGCAGGGGTTGAAAATGGCGCAAATCGGGTTAAAGTTTGGGGCAGATGATTTTGGAAGTTTGGTGATAGAGGAAAATGTTGTGAGCGCGGCTGGGACGAAGCATTTAATTACGCTTGACCAAATGCTCAAGGCTATAAAGGATGCTGGATTTGAACCAAGGAAGAGGTTGAATTGATGCGGGAGCACAGGCATTGGATGGAATATGCTTTGAAGGAGGCACAGAAGGCTTTTGAATTGGGGGAAGTTCCAGTTGGAGCTGTGATAGTTTATAAAGATACTTTGATCGCCAAAGGTTATAATCAAGTTGAAACTCTTAAAGACGCAACAGCGCATGCAGAAATGATCGCTTTGTCAGCTGCGTATAATTATTTTAAAAGTTGGCGACTTACGGGGTGTACAATTTATGTGACGCTTGAACCCTGTCCAATGTGTGCTGGAGCGATTGTCCTTTCTAGAGTTGATAAAATTGTTTTCGGAGCTTATGATTTTAAGTCAGGTGCATGTGGTAGTGTTTACAATATCGCTGAGGATGGAAACTTGAACCATAAAGTTGAAGTGATAAGCGGGGTGATGGCGGAGGAAGCACAAAGTTTATTGAAGGCATTTTTCAGCGGTTTGAGAAAAGAGCAAGAAATGTGAGATGTAAAGATGCGATCTTATATATCTATTCACAGTGTCGCTCCTAAATGAGCCCAATTTTGGCGTATAATTCTAGACAAAAAGTCTCAAATGTATGTTGTTATATGCTCATTTTGGTTTCAAAACAAGCGATGAATGAGCTCCAGTGGGGATGAAAGGTTATAAAAGCACAAGTAAAACGCAAGATGTGAAAATGTTATTAGCTTTACTGGAACGAGACAAAGAATTGCCGACGTGTATCGCAACGTGCTCTATATAATCTATGCGTCTTTACTTACAATAGTCCCCATGTTTTGACTTTTTCAAATCTGTTTTTATTTTAAAGACGTACAACAAACGAAAAATTTTATGAGAGAGTTTATGATGCAGGCACTTGCAATATCTTCACTGTTTCCTACCTATCGCGACGGTGTAAAAACAGTTTATATTGACAAGAAGATAGAAAGGCGAGTGGAGAAACTAGTTGATTTGATAATTAAATCTCGCAAATCGTTTAGAAAAAGTATCCAGGATCTCCTGCCAGAGATATTTGATTTAAGAATTGAACTTGTAAAATGGGTCGTCAGGAAGGGAATCGATTTTCGAAAAAATGCGCGGAAACTTTTAATCGAATTAGAAAAGGTAAAGGGTGAGGTTCACACTCAAAGCGAGTCCATCCTTATCGAAAACGTGTTATTTTCATTAAGAACCGTAATAAAGGTTGTTAATTCTATTTTGACTCAATACCCGCTTTCAAAACAAGAATTTGAAAAAATTGACATTCATATGAGCAAACAAAGATGGCGATAGAGATACAACCTCTTCCTGATTCAATAAAACCCATTATTTTAAAATTCGTTGATGTTTCTCTTTCTCTTGATTTCGCTTTACTCATATCTGTTTCGGCTATCTTCAGGAAATGTAAACTTTCTAAAACGAGAATTACTGAACTTTCAAAACTGCTTAGAGATTGGGGGCAAGAATACGGGGCGTTAGCAATAAACTTACAACTTTGGAAGCCAGAAATCGAGAGGGTAATCCCAGAAAAAACTTACTATTCAGCCCCCGAAGAAATTATAGAAGAGGAGAGACAATTGGCAGATGTTGGAATCTCTGATTATCTGAAACAAATTATTGATGAGGAGGGGACGAATGACTTTTAAGCCTGGTGATGTTGTTGTGGTTGATTTGGGGGAGACCGTTGGACATGAACAGAAAGGCAAACGTCCAGCTATTGTAGCATCACATATATTATTTAGAGTGGTCATCATTATCCCGCTGACAACAACAGAAAGGGATTGGTGGACAGTTGTAAAAGTTGAAAAAGGGGAGCGTGGATTAAATGAGGATTCATTTGCATTATGTCATCAGTTAAGGGCTATTTCCACAGAAAGAATTAAGGATAAATTGGGTTCTGTGAAGTGGAATACTTTGGGTAAAATAAAAACTGTCCTTGCTAACATCTTTGAATGGGGCTAATTATAAAAAGTACAAGTTGCAAATCCCAAGTGTATGTTGGAATGAGTGATTCTTTCCTCTTTCAGGTCACATAGTGCCCCGACACTTGAAAATTTACCAGCCCGTTTTTATATTTGAATTAGTTACACAACCAAAAGGTTGTCAGAATGATAAAAATCATCGCGTTCATTTTTACTTTCTTCGTCCTTCAAAATCACTCGCCAAAAGAAGTTGAAGCAGGAACCAAAATTAATTCTGTTGTCATTTATCCAAACAGCGCCTTGATTACAAAAACTGTAAAAGCTGTCGTTAATAAGGGGGAAAATATTGTAAAGTTAAGCGGTTTGACTCAAAATCTTATGGAGCGCTCTGTTCAAGTTGAGGTCATAAAAGGTGAGGGCGTAAAAATTTATGATGTCAAGGTTGAAGAAACATATCTTGAAAAACCCGAGGTTGAGAAAGTCAATCAATTAAAAGCGAAAATAGATAGCTTAAACGATTTGATAAGTCGAAAGCAAAGTGAGCTCGATGTTGTGCTTGGGAAAATTGAATTTTTGAAAAATTTAGCACCTGCTTTGAAAGGTCAAAATTTAGCGGTTACAAACGTCGAAAGTTATTTTAAATTTTATGCGAAAAATTTGGATGAGAACATAAGAGAAAAAGTTGAGCTTGAAAAAGAGATAAACAGATTAAAATCTCAGAAAAAAGTTTTCGAAGATGAACTTGGCAAAATTTCCACTGCAAAGGAAAAGGGTAAAAATGTCCAGATATATCTTGTGTCCGAATTTAAAACGGATGTTGAGTTAAAACTTTCTTATCTTGTCTCATCGGCGGGATGGTTTCCTGGATATGAGGTGAGAGCTAATTCAAACGCGGGAAAAATTGATTTCAATTTCTTTGCATTTGCAAGGCAATTTACCGGTGAAGATTGGAATGATGTTTCTGTTGAGGTTTCGACTGCTCAAGTGACGATTTCAGGAATGCCTCCGGAGATAACTCAGTGGAATGTCGATGTTTATCAACCGAAGCCTGTTCCAATTCTGGGGAGAAAAGCTCCAAAGGTTCTTGGTGAAAGAGAGGAGTTAAAAACGGAAATTTCCGAGGCTGTTTCTGATTTTGTTGTTCCCGAAGTTGAAACGGGCGTTACTTCTGTTAATTTTAAACTTCTAAGATTGAATCTTCCATCTGACAATCAACCTCACAAGTTGTTCCTTTCTTCATTTACTCAACCGGCATCATTTGTTTATTACGCGGTTCCAAAATTTTCAAGGTACGCATATTTAAGGGCGAGTTTAAAGAACGATTTCGATTTTCCGTTGCTTCCAGGCGAAGCAAAAATTTTCATCGATGGCAGGTATGTGTCTACTCTTCCGTTGAAAAGGTTTTTGCCCGGTGAAACGTTTGATTTGTTCCTTGGTGTTGATGAGGGGGTTAAAATTGAGAGGAAATTAAAGAAAAAGTTTACAGAGTATACAGGGGCATTTGGCAAGAATAAAAAAATTTCGTATGAGTACGATATTGAGATTGAAAATGGCAAAGCGTGGGATATAACAATTGAAGTTAAAGATAATTTTCCTGTTTCGATGAATGAGAAGATAAAAGTTGTTCTCGAGTCGCCATCAGGTAGAGATGCGGAAATTGGGGCTGATGGAATTGTGACATGGAAGTTGAACTTGAAACGTGGGGAGAAGAGAGTTTTAAATCTAAAATTTTATGTTGAGCATCCCAAAGATATCGAAGTTGTTGGCTTGGAATAAATCAAGTTAAAAATTAAAAACAAAATTGAGGAAGAAATGGCAGAGGTTAAAAGTGGTCCTGGGTTAAAGTATACGCCGCTTGTTCCACCGGAACAGAAGATGAAGGAATTTACGGTTAGGGCTTTGATACTTGGATTGATAATGTCGGTTGTTCTTGGTGCGGCAAATGCATATCTTGGTTTGAAGGCTGGTATGACGATAGCAGCTACATATCCTGCAGCGGTCATCAGTATGGCTTTTTTAAGGTTGTTTAGGGGAACGATACTTGAAGAAAATTTTGCAAGAACGGTCGGCTCAATTGGCGAGTCAGTCGCAGCTGGAGCAATCTTTACAATTCCGGCTTTTTTGATCGCTGGTGTATGGGATAATTTCGATTCTCCACAAAGATATTGGGAATCATCTTTTATAATGTTGGTTGGTGGTGTCATTGGGATTTTGTTTGTGACAATGTTGAGAAGAGTTCTTGTTGAGGACCCTGAATTACCGTTTCCTGAATCTGTTGCAGCGTCTGAAATTCATAAGGCTGGTCAAGCTGGTGGAAGCGGTGCGAAATATTTGTTTGGTGCAATGGGCATAGGTGCGATAATTCAGACGCTTGGGAAATTTAATTTCTTTGCAACAAGTTGGGAAAAATTAGTAACATTTACTAAGACGGGGATTAAATTGTTAAGTGGCAGAGGAGAGCAAATAACAAGTATTTCCACAGGTGGTGGAACAGTTTTAACAGCTCCTGCGGTTAGTCCCGCTTATATCGGCGTTGGGTTTATAATTGGTCCGAGGCTTGCTGCGCTTAACTTTAGCGGTGGGCTTTTAGCTTGGGGGTTGTTTGTCCCACTGTTTATGTATTTCCTTGGTCCGCAACTTGAACCTTTGCTTGCTCAGGAAGGTCGGCCAACATCATGGATTGAATTATCTTATGCGGTGTGGAAATTTATCGTCCGACCAATTGCAATTGGTGGGATGCTTTTGAGCGCAATTTACACACTTTATAGAATGAGAAATAGTTTAGCGGTTGGATTGAAACGTTCGATAACAGATTTGAAAAAAGCGACCGCAGGCGAATCAACCACGGTAAGCAGAATCGACCAAGATTTAAGTTTAAAATGGGTTTTGCCTCTGTTGTTGATTTTTGCTGTTTTTACATTTGCACTTTACTACTACTTTAGTGGTATGTTCAATGCTTCCATAACTGCCACAATTGTGATGTTAATCGCCGGGTTTTTCTTTGCTGCGGTTTCGGGTTACCTCGTTGGTATAATTGGATCGAGCAACAATCCAGTCAGTGGACTTACGCTGTCAACTTTGATAGTTGCTGCGCTTTTGATGGTAGTTTTAGGTGTTAAAGGACTTCCCGGAGTTGCAGCAGTTCTTGGTGTCGCAGCGGTCATCTGCGTTGCAGCTGCTGTTGCGGGTGAAATGTTCCAAGATTTGAAAGTTGGTCATATACTTGGTGGAACGCCGTGGAAGATGCAGGTTGGAGATATAATAGGTGTTTTCGTTGCCTCGTTTGTTCTCTATTTCCCATTGCTCATTTTGCATCAAGGCGATATAAAGGCAGGTGGAACTGGTTTTGGTGGTAAGGCTTTGCCAGCTCCTCAAGCAAGTTTAATGGCTATGCTTTCAAAGGGAATCGTCGGCGGCGAGATGGCATGGCCACTTATAATTGTCGGTATGCTTATGGCTTTTGGGCTTATACTTTTGCAAGTCAGAAGCCCGATGCTTGTATGCGTTGGAATGTATCTACCATTTGAAACAACCTCAGCTATTTTCGTCGGCGGTTTGATAAGAGGAATTGCTGATTTAATCGCCAAGAGAAGGGGCTTTACGCAAGAACAAATGTCTCAACTTGAAAATAATGGGACGCTTCTTGCGTCTGGTCTTATAGCTGGTGAGGCTTTGATGGGATTAATATTTGCTGGATTGGCATTTTATGAGGTGCAAATAAAACCGATAACACCAACACCTTCTTATCTGATAAGTTTGATCGTTATTCTTTTGATAGCTTTGCTCTTAATTGTAACACCAATTCGTTACGCTTCTACCGCAGGGAAAAAGTAAAACACATTTTGGCGCGCTTTTTGCGCGCCTTTTTTGATTTTTCTTCACTTAATTTTAAATTATATCTCGATATTTATCAACAAAAGCACATTTTTAAAAATGTTAAACGAATATCTGCCAATTTTCATATTGATGACTTTCGCGCTTATATTCTCAACTGGGATGGTTCTCTCCAACAGAATCCTTGGACCAAAAAGACCAAATCCTGAAAAACTTTCCACTTATGAAAGCGGAATGGAACCGATACGAACTGCGAGAGATCGATTTTCGGTTAAATTTTATCTTGTCGCGATGCTTTTTATAATCTTTGATATTGAAGTTGTCTTTCTTTATCCGTGGGCTGTAACTTTTGATAAGCTTGGTGTGTTAGGTTATGTAGAAATGTTTCTTTTTATCTTGGTTCTTCTCGTTGGTTATCTTTACATAATTAAAAAAGGAGCACTGCGATGGGAGTAAATACTTTAAATATAGAGGAACAAGGATTTATAACAACAAAGTTGAGCGAATTCATTCGTTGGGCCCAGAGAAATTCTCTTTGGCCGATGCCACTTGGTATATCTTGTTGCGCAATTGAGATGATGGCTTTCGCTGCGCCAAAATTTGATGTCGCAAGGTTCGGCTCTGAATTTTTAAGATTTTCCCCAAGGCAATCCGACCTTTTGATTGTCGCCGGGACGGTAACTTATAAAATGGCTCGCGTCGTGAGGAAAATTTACGACCAAATGCCCGAGCCAAAATGGGTTATAGCTATGGGAGTTTGCACATCGACAGGAGGAATGTATAGGTCATACGCTGTCGTTCAGGGAATCGACCAGTTTTTGCCAGTTGATGTTTATGTTTCAGGTTGTCCGCCTCGCCCAGAAAATTTAATCAATGGCTTGCTCAAAATTCAGGAATTGATCAAAAATGGCATCCCACCAAAAAGAGACCCAATCTACATTTAAACCTAAAAACGAATCGGCGAGATGAAAGAAAAAATAATCGAAAAATTAAACAGCACTTTTAAAGAGGATATAGTTGAAGTTTCGGAATTTCGCAACGAGTTGACAATCGTTGTCAAAAAGGAAAAAATAGTTGATGTTTGCAAGTTTTTGAAAGATGACCCTGAACTTTCGTTCGATTATCTTGTTGATATTTGTGGCGTTGATTATTACAGGGAAAAAGATAGGTTTGCTGTTGTTTATAACCTTTGGTCGTTGAAAAATAAATTTAGATTGAGATTGAAAGTCTTTGTCGATGAACAAGACCTCGTCGTTCCTTCTGTTACATCTGTTTGGTCAGCTGCAAATTGGCACGAAAGAGAAACATTTGATATGTTTGGGATAAAATTTTCTGGACATCCGGATTTGAGAAGGATTTATATGCCGGAGGATTTTGAGTATTATCCTTTGAGAAAAGATTTTCCGTTACAGGGAATTCCGGGTTCAATTCCATTGCCTGGACAAGAAAAACAAATAAAGTTTCAAAATGAGTGAAAAATACGATAAGATAGTTGATTCCCTTAGCAAAAGGGATATAGGGGTTGAGGTTCGCGAGGACCCACTTGGCACAGAGATGATATTAAATGTTGGACCTCAGCATCCGGCAACGCACGGTGTTTTGAGGCTTGTTTTGAAACTTGATGGTGAGTATATAGTCGAAGCTGTGCCTGAGCTTGGTTATCTGCATCGGGGCAAGGAAAAAATTGCGGAAAATATGACCTTCCTTGAGTTTCTGCCTCATACTGACAGGATGGATTACCTTGCGCCACCGGCTAATAATATCGCTTATATGCTCGCTGTGGAAAAGTTGTTTGGTATCGAAGCTCCGAAAAGGGCACAATACATAAGGGTTATTTTAAGTGAACTTTCGAGGATATCTTCGCATCTTGTTTGGCTTGGAACATTTGCTATGGATGTTGGAGCTTTAACGGTATTTATGTGGTGTTTCAGAGAAAGGGAAAAGATTTTGAGCATATTTGACCTTGTCACAGGTGTGAGATTTACGACAAGTTATGCGAGGATTGGCGGTGTAGCCCAAGATATAACAGATGAGGCGATACATGCGATAAAGAATTTCATAGACAATTTCCCGGGTGAACTTGAAAAGATTGAGAAATTGCTTAACAAAAATAGAATTTTCATTGAGAGAACAGATGGGATTGGCGTAATAACAAAAGAGCAGGCAATTGATATAGGTTTGAGTGGTCCGAACTTGAGAGCGTCTGGAGTTCCGCGCGATTTAAGAAAGGATGAACCATATCTTGTTTACAACGAACTTGATTTTGATATCCCAGTGTATGAGGAAGGAGATTGTCTTGCAAGATATTATGTTCGCCTTGATGAGATGAAAGAAAGCGTTAAAATTATAAGACAATGTATTGAAAAATTACCGTCGGGCCCATTCAAGGCTGATGAACCTAAGGCTACGATACCCAAGAAGGAAAAAGTTTACACAAAAATGGAGGAATTAATTCACGATTTCATACTCACAAATTTTGGTGGAACCCCGCCAGTTGGTGAAGTTTACCACGGTGTTGAAAATCCAAAAGGAGAACTGGGATTTTACATCGTAAGCGATGGAACTGGCTTTCCGTGGAGATTGAAGGTGAGGTCGCCATCTTTTACAAATATTCAAGCATTGCCGATTCTTTTAAAAGGGCATATGATCGCTGATTTAGTCGCCATAATTGGAAGTATTGACCCGGTTATGGGAGAAGCGGATAAATAAAAACAAAAAACGAATTTCATAAAATGTTCACAGAGGAGAACTTGAAAAAAGTTGAAGAGATCAAAAAAAGATATCCTACAGCTCAATCAGCACTTTTACCTGTATTATGGCTTGCTCAAGAACAATTTGGGTGGATTTCGGAAGATGTGATGCGATATGTTGCTGAGTTGCTTGGTTTGCCATATAGCCATGTCTATGGCGTTGTCACATTTTACACTATGTATAACAAAAAGCCGGTCGGAAAATATCACATTCAAGTCTGCACAAATGTAAGTTGTATGCTAAATGGCGCATATGAAAACCTTGAGTATCTTCAAAAGAAGTTAAACATCAAAGTTGGACAAACTACACCAGATATGAAGTTTACATTGACGGAAGTTGAATGTCTTGGTTCGTGCGGAACAGCACCGGTAATTCAAATCAACGATGATTATTATGAAAACATGGACATACCAAAACTTGAAAAACTAATTGAACAACTAAGTCGGGATAAGAAATAATGGAAGAGATAAAGTTAATTCTCAGAGACATACCCGATTTGCACAGGATAGAGGTTTATGAAGCCAACGGGGGATATTCTGCGTTGAAGAAAGCACTTGGAATGAGCCCTGATGAGGTGATAGAAGAGGTGAAAAAATCGGGGTTGAGGGGGAGAGGTGGCGCTGCATTCCCAACGGGCTTGAAGTGGAGTTTTATGCCTAAGGATTCGCGCCCCAAATACCTGGTTGTAAACGCAGATGAAGGAGAACCCGGAACATTTAAAGACAGACAAGTTATCGAAAAAAATCCACATCAGTTAATTGAAGGTGCTTTAATCGCAGCTTATGCAATTGGCGCGCAAACTATCTATGTTTATATTCGCGGTGAATATGTAAAGTGGATGAGAATTCTTCAAAATGCGATAGATGAGGCTTATTCGAGAGGTTATATTGGGAAAAATATACTTGGTTCGAATTTTAGCGTTGACATTTATATTCATCGTGGAGCTGGAGCTTATATTTGTGGCGAGGAATCCGCTTTGATGGAATCTATTGAAGGCAAGCGCGGTTACCCAAGGGTTAAGCCTCCGTTTCCGGCACAGTATGGGCTCTGGGGTTACCCGACGACTATAAACAATGTTGAAACGCTTGCAAATGTGCCAGTTATAATTGATAAAGGTGGAGATTGGTATGCGAAAATTGGTGCTCCGAAACATCCAGGGACAATTCTTTTTGGCGTCAGTGGCCATGTAAACAAGCCTGGAATTTATGAACTTCCAACGGGAATTCTTTTGACAGATTTAATTTATAAGTACGCAGGTGGTGTGAGAAATAATAAAAAAATCAAAGCTGTAATTCCCGGCGGTTCTTCTACGCCGGCTTTAAGAGGTGACCAAATTGAAGGGGTGACGATGGACTTCGATGGTTTGAGAAATGCTGGTTCGATGATTGGAACAGGTGGTGTAATTGTTATGGATGAGGATACAGATATGGTTAAAGTTTTGTGGAGAATTGCGAAGTTTTATTGGCATGAATCCTGTGGACAGTGCACGCCTTGCAGAGAAGGCACAGGTTGGATGTTCAAGATACTTGATAGAATAGTCAAAGGTGGGGGTAGACCTGAAGACCTCGACCTTTTAGTAAGCGTTGCAAATAATATAGAGGGCAACACAATTTGCGCGCTTGGTGATGCTGCAGCTTGGCCAATAAAATTTGGCGTCCAAAGGTTTAGGGAAGATTTTGAAAAATATATAAAGTTTAAATCAACCGTCTTGGTTGAAAAATAATCTATGGTGAAATTTTTAAACTTTGCTTTGGTTTGTTTTTTGTTTGTTTCATGTCAACCCTTTGAAACGCGCAAACCTGAATTGCCAACGGAGGTCTCAACTCAATCAAACTGGAAACAGCCAGTTACCCCGGAGATAACGCTTGATAATCTTCGCAACGCCATTGCAGATAGAAATACAGAAAATTATATCCGTTGTTTTATTGACTCAAATTTCTCCGAAAGGAATTTCGTTTTCATTCCAACTCAGGAAGCACAGATACAATATCCAGAGATATTTAGAAATTGGAGCTTGCGGGATGAAAGAAATTATTTCAATAACTTGAAATCAAACGTTCCATCGGGCGGAAGTTCTAGTCTTTTTCTTTCTGGAGGTTTTCAAAGTTTTGGCGCTGACTCAGCTATTTATTCAGCAGTTTATATTGTTAATTTTCAACACAATGTCAAAGATGTTCCTCAAAGCGCGAAAGGAAATCTACAATTTTATCTTGCTCCTGATAGAAATGGAAATTGGGCGATTTATAAATGGATCGACATAAAGATTCAAAATGAATTCAGCTGGAGCGAGTTGAAAGCAAAATTTACCTATTAAAGTTATGCGTTTCTTTTATTTGACATTGTCAATTTTTATGCTTTCGTGCGTCAATCCATTTGCGCCTGGACTTGATAGAAGCACAGAGGAGCTTGAATTACTTCAAGACCAGAGGACGATTGAAGGTGTATTCCAAAATTTTAGATATGCTTATGTATTCAAAGATACAACAGTCTACAGTAGATTGCTTGATGAGAATTTTATCTTCGTATATCGCGATTATGATAAGGGTCAAGATATTTCGTGGGGCAAGGTAGATGAGATGAGAGCAACTTATGGGCTTTTCAGAAATACTCAGAATCTCGATTTGATTTGGAATAATATAATTGTCAACTCAGGTGACTCGCTTTATAGAAATGTTGTGAGAAGTTTTAACTTGACTATAACTTTCAATCCGGCGGACATCGTAAGAATTGACGGCAGAGCAAATTTCATTCTACAGCGTCGAACACCTGAAGAACCTTGGCTAATTGTCTTTTGGCGAGATGAATCAAACTATTAACGGAGGGAGTGCCAAGTTGAAAGTGACAGTTGCATTTCAAGGAGAAAGAGGAGCTTTTAGCGAGCAAGCGGGCTTGGCTTTTTTCGGAAGCAGGATGAAACCTGTTCCGCTTCGGACTTTTGAGGAAGTTTTTAAAAGTGTTAAGAAGGGAGAAGTTCATTTCGGCGTAATCCCAATTGAAAATTCCCTTTACGGCAGCATTCATCAAAATTACGATTTGCTCCAAAAATACAATGTTTACATAGTTGGAGAAGTAAAGTTGAGGATAAGACATTATTTACTTGCAAACTATGGAGTCAAACTCAGCGATATCAGAAAAATTTATTCTCATCCGCAAGCCCTTGCGCAGTGCGAAAATTTTTTAAAAAAATTGAAAAACGTTGAAATAATCCCAGTTTACGATACCGCTGGCTCAGCTAAGATGATAAAGGAGAAAAGAATTCTCGATGGCGCAGCTATAGCTGGTAAACAAGCAAGTAGATATTATGGACTAAAAATTTTAAAATCCGGGATAGAGAATCACAAAAAAAATTTCACAAGGTTTTTAATTTTATCTCGAGAAAAGATTCTTGCGCGAAAAAATCCGAAGACATCGATAATTTTTACGACGAAAAATGTCCCCGGGGCTCTCTTCACGGCGCTTGGCGTATTCGCACGCAGACAAATAAATCTTTTGAAAATTGAATCGAGGCCGATAATTGGGCAACCTTGGCGTTATATGTTTTATCTTGATTTTGAAGGAAGCGTTGAAGATGAAGTTTGTTCTGAAGCGATAAAAGAGTTGAAGAAAGTCACGCAGTATTATAAGTTTCTCGGAACCTATGAAAAGGGGAGAGAAGTCGAATGAGGTTTCGATACGCATTAAAAGAGGCAATATCAGGGTTTAAAAAGTCGAGATTGTCTTCATTTGCATCTATCTTTGTTCTTTTTATATCGTTGTTTTCAATCGGGGTATTTGTAACCGCAGGCTATAACCTCAATAGGTTGATAAAGTCGATAAAAGAAAAAATAGAAATCGAAGTTTTTATAAAGGATGGCTTTCCTCAAACTCGAATAGATTCGTTGAGAAATTTGATAAAATCGATGAACGAGGTTGAGGAAGTGATATACATTTCGAAAGAGGAAGCGGCAAAGATTTTTGAAAAGGAATTTGGAGAAAGCATATTCGGTGTTCTCGATTTCAACCCTTTACCGGCGTCTTTTAAAATTAGGCTTAAGGAAGAATTCAGAAATACTCATGGCGTCAGAATTGTTGTCGCAAAATTAAGGTCGATTCAAGAGTTTGAAGATATAAAATACAGAAAATCTTTGCTTGAAATAATCGAAAGAAGGTTTAAACTTTTGACCCGTGCATTCCTTTTAGGTGGAATCTTGTTGAGTTTAATTTCGGTCCTTTTGATAATAAATACAATACGATTGACAATTTACGCAAAGCGAAAACTCATAAAAACGATGCAACTTGTTGGGGCAACACGTGGATTTATAATGACACCGTTTTTGATTCAGGGTTTTTTACAGGGATTAATTAGCGGTTTATCTTCAGCTTTGATAATTTACATTGGCGTGGAAGTGATAATACCACAGCTGCCTGATGATTTTTTAAATGCCATTGAGATGCCGATTATCTTTTATCCGGTATTGATTTTCCTCGGTTGTGTTCTTGGTTTGGTAGGAAGTTGGGTTTCCGCACGTAGATATATCACATATAAAATTATTTAAAACCAAAACACGACAAAAATGAAAGAGTGCGTTTTCTGTGAAATAATATCCGGAAGGATGCCAGCGGATTTCGTTTATCAAGATGATGAAATAGTTGCGTTTAAAGATATCAACCCGCAGGCTCCAGTCCACATACTTGTAGTTCCAAGGAAACATTATTCGACTTTACTTGACCTTAAACCTGAAGATGCTGAACTTGTGGGTAGATTGATTTTGGTCGCTAATGAGATCGCGAGGAAATTTAACATTCACAACCGCGGGTTTAGGCTTGTTTTCAACTGCAATCGTGAGGCAGGGCAGAGTATATACCATATGCATCTTCATCTCTTAGGGGGAAGAATTATGATGTGGCCACCTGGATGATGAAAACAAAGTTCTGATGTAAATATGAATTTGCATCCGTTGCTCGTTCACTTTCCGATTGCACTTTTTAGTCTCGCCTTCGTATTTGAGATTATCGAAATTTTTAAAAAGGAAAGCTTTAAAAATTCATCTTTTTTGGTTTTAATATTCGCGATTTTATGTGCGATTTTAGCAGTTCAAACAGGAAACATCGATGCACAGAATTTAAGTCTAAATGGCAAAGCGAAGGAAATTTTAGAATGGCATCAATCAAGCGCAAACTTTTCACTTTTTCTGTTGGCGTTGGTTTTTATGGTAAAGTTTTACATTGTTTTAAAGCGAGGGAAGTCGGCGAGGATATTGGTTTTGGTATTGTTTGCTTTGTATTTGCTGGGTTTGATATTTATTTATAGAACAGCTTACCTTGGGACGAAACTTGTCTTTGAATACGGTCTTGGAACAAAATTAAATTGATAGTTGAAAAATGACCTCGTTTATCGTCAATTGGAAGGATTTAAGTTATCCTTTGAACTTAGATTCATTGTTCGGGAGAAATTCACAAGTTGAACTTGAGATTGGTTTCGGAAACGGAATTTTTCTGGTTCAGTCCGCAAATGATAATCGGGATAAAAATTTTGTCGGAATAGAACTTGTAAATTTTTTCGCCAAGAAGGCTGACAAAAAATTAAAAAATGCCGGGCTTGAAAATGTTAGACTGTTCGTCGGTGATGCGAAGTTATTGCTATTGATTTTGTTCGAGGATAAAACTTTTGATGGAATATATTTTAATTTCCCTGACCCATGGTTTAAAAAGAGGCATAAAAAGAGAAGATTGCTTAAGTTAAACTTCAATCGTCTTCTTGCAAAAAAACTTAAAGATGGCGGATTTATCTCCGTTGTTACAGACCATCCAGAGTTCAGAGATTTTGTCATAGAATCAATGCTTGATTCAGGTGTTTTTAAGAGCGAGTATCCTTCAGGCTTTACGACCGAAAATCCTGGCTATTATCCGACGAAATATGAGCAAAAGTGGCGAAGTCAGGGAAAAGAAATTTATTATATGAGATTCCGAAAAGTTTATCATCCCGTTGTCTTCGATATCAACGAGTATTTGACCGAAGAAAATTTATGGTATGTCATATATTCAAAGAATCTGATGGATGTAATTAAACGTTTGCGTTGAGGTTTTTGGCTTAATTTAAATCTTTATTTGTCCTAATTTGGGGTGATTTTTATCAGGGGGTGAAATTTTTAATTAAATTTCTTGATTTGGCGTTGGGAATTTGATAAATTAAAATCCGAAATGAAAAACACGCCGATTTCAAGATATGAGACTAATAAAAATTTTGCTTGTTTTTGTTGCTCTCGTCACGTTTTCCGCTCGTTCGCAGGTAATCCCTGATTCAATTATAATTTCAAATTTTGTTCAATACTTTGATAGCATATCGAGCCAGGGGGTCAACGTTGAAAGTTCATCGGGATATGTGCTTTTGAAAACAAGCGAGGATGAAAACCTTGCGAAGAAAAGGAGAGCGACAATAACTTATTACGGTACAGGTGCCCCAAAAACTGCCACGGGGGATATCGATACCACGAGAGGAAATCCAATGAAAGTTATCGATGGAGATATTAGAACTTTTTGCGAGATAAGACCTGGGGGTGAGGGAACGTATATTTTAATCGATTTGATGGCTGTGAGAAGAATAAATAAAGTTGTAATTGTAACTTTTGGTGGAAACGCGCCTTTAAGGCCGAGAGCATATTCAATTTATGCTGGAATGGATTCACTTCAATTAACGAGGATTTTACAGAGAACGGATAATCAGGATGTTAAGACGATTGATATTTTTGACCCGATGCTGGCAAGATTTGTTAAAGTGAGTTTCGATGTGGTAGACAAATTTAGTTCAACGGTTATTTCCGAGATCGAGGTTTATGGTGTTGGTTATTTATCATCCGGGAGTTATATTTCAAAGGTTATAGATGTAGGTCAACCGGTAAATTGGGGCTGGATCGAATGGGATGCTGAATTGCCTGAGGGAACAAGCATTGGTTTTAGATTTAGAACTGGGTCATCAAGCAAAATTAACGATACATGGGGTCAATGGTCTGATGAAATTACACAGGTTGATATTTTGAGAGTTTCGGAGCCGAGAAGATATATTCAATTCATGGCAAATTTGTCAACCGCAAGTACTGAGACGCCTGTCTTAAAAAAGCTTTCGATTTTTTACGATAAACAACTTGTTGCGAAAAATATCTCTGTTGAAATTGAACCTCAAGTAGTTCCGATACTTAGAAAGGTTGATATATCGTGCAATTTTGATTTGGAAATGGATGAAAATTCGCTCGGGGTGGACACGTTGCTTATATTCACTCCATCACCTGCAAAGGTTGAGGCAGTGACTTTAAATGGTAGCCAAATTTTCTACTCTGTCATTTCAACCCCTGAATATGTAAAAATAGCATTTCCACAGCCTATAAGGACAAGTTCAAGGTTGACTGTTAAATTGAGCCTTACTCTTTATCTTGATGTAAATCAATTCCCATCGGTTGCGATAAGTAAACTTACACCGAACAATCCCCAATTTGTTGAAGCAAAGCCAAGAGGAGGTTCAAATAGTTGGACAGTATATACGACGGATGTTCCCGAAAAATTAATAGTTGACTTACAGATAAGTCCGAACCCATTCTCTCCAAATGGCGATGGATTAAATGATAAAGTTCAAATAAGTTTCTTTCTTGCAAATTTGACTGTCGAGAGAACATTGAAAGTTCAAGTTTTCGATTTGACCGGTAAACTTATAAAAACAATTTATGACGGGCCAAGCAAAGCGTTTGCCTATATTTCTTCAAATTCATTTGTCTGGGACGGAAGAGATGATTCCGGCAAAGTTGTCAGACCTGGGGTTTACCTTTTGAGGATAGCGATAAATGCGGATAGCGGTGTTGAGTCTGTTTTCAAAACAATAAGTGTTGTTTATTGAAAATTAACAAGCTTGGAATTATGCGAAAATTTGTCTTTTGCATAGTTTTGTTTTTGGTTGCAGTTGAGTTTTCCCTCGCAGGTGCATTTAAAGACCTTGGTAATGGGGCAAGGGCAATCTCGCTTGGGCTACCATACATCGCTATTTCGGATAATCCATATGCAGTTTTTTACAATCCCGCCGGAATCGGACAATTAAAAAGAATAAGTATTGCCTCTACTTATTCAAGATTGTATCCTTTTGTGCAAGACGATAACCTAAGCTATTTGACACTTGGCGCGGTGATACCGTTCTTTTCGATTTTTGATTTTGGGTTTGGGGCTTCGTTTTTCAAAACAGGGATGTGGAGCGAGAATCAGTTTATATTTTCGGTTGCAAGGGAGTTTAAATACATCAAAGGTTTATCACTTGGTGGAGGTATTAAGTTTTTAAGATGGTCCTCGGTTGCTCCAGTAGGTGAATCTGCGTATTCGTATTTTAACTTTACTTTTGATGCTGGTTTGATTTTTAATTGGAGGAATTTTGTTAACGGTTCTGATTTAAAATTTGGTTTATCGGTGAAAAACATAACTCAGCCGAGTATTGCGGTTAATAAATCAAGGGATGCGAAACTACCGATGGAAATTGCGGGCGGTTTGGTCTATGTTTCAAATTCTTTCCATTATTTGGTTGGCGTTGGGGTTCTAAAGTCCGGTGACGATTTGAAAATAGATGCAGGGTTTGAGATTCTTGCGTTTTCCTCTGAATTTTTGAAAAGTGATTTTGAATTTTTTTTGAGAGCCTCTGGCGGATCAAATGTTAAGGGCGGCAAGCAAGGTAGCTTTAATCCCGGCTTTGGTTTAAGATATTGGAAATTTAAGATCGATTACGCTTATGTGTATGATTTTGAGATTGCAGATGCTGGAGGTAGTCACAAGTTTAGCATCGAGTTTAATTTCTAAAAAATACTCACCAAAATATGATGTTTAAGAAAGGCATTTTTATCCTGTTTTTATTGGTAATTTCACTTGAAGAAGTTTATCCGCAGTTCATAGCAAGGGATAGGGAAACATATTTGAATTATTCCGGGAGAAACTATGAAAATTACAGCATATCGTTCTTGAGAAAGAGATTTTATGATAATTTCGGAAACTTTCTGATCGATGGAAGTTTGATTTTGGAGTTACTCGAAAATCAAAGGCAATACACTGGGCAAGAACTCGGTGGATTCAGCAGTTTGACTAAATCGAGATTTTACTATCAATACTTCCAAAACTTGGTCATAGCAAGCGATAATTATGGAGATTTTCAGACAAGGTTAATCATCGGAGATGCTATAAGGACGAAGTTTACATCTCTCACATTTGATAAGGCAAGATTTAACGGGATTAGATGGGACGGTGCCACAACAAAGCATAGGGGAACGGTTTTGATGTCAAGAGTTAGTGACCCCGTGAGATTTAGATTCGATACGCCTCTTTTGATAGATGGAATCCAAAGGGTTCGCAATTGGGCGCAGTATCTGTTTGGTGGACATTTTGAGACTGACATTGGTGATGTTCTGACTATTGGTGCAACCTATGTTAATCAACATACAAGGAGAATGGATGTAAATACTCGCGATGTTCCATTCAAAGGCGTCCCTCCAAATGGTGTACCAAGGATAATTTTTGTCAGGATAAGTGATGATTCACCAAATGATGGCTCAGGTCCGATAATTTACGCCGAACCTGTCGTCAGGATAAATGGCAATTTAGTTAAAACTAAAAATATAAATGGTCGAACCCCAACACCTGAGGAAACAGTTCTTGGGGCACCGCTTCAATATTATGTTTTCAGAAACTTCAAAATCGATAGAACGCTCTGGGTTGCCGGAGCTGATACGCTTAGCTTTACCGCTTACACCCCGATTCAGGGTGGACCTGGGTATAAGTTTAGATCTATGATGTCTGCTTTGCCGGTTTATCCGGAACAAATACCAAGCGATGGGAATATCACATTTGCGTATATAATCCCACCCAAGGTTGAATCGGTTGAATTTGAAATTATCGTCGCAAACGATTTTAAAATTGAGGCGGCGCATGATTTTGTCAATCGGCTTGATGATTGGGAACAACCAACCGGGGCAAGATTTATCCCGCATTACGATTCGATTGCTGTTGGAACGCCGACATTTTTCAGGATTATAAAGAGAGCGGAAGGAAACGTAAAAGACGCTTCGAATAAGCAAGTCGTGAGATTTAATTATGCTTTAACAACGGGGATGAGCGTTTACAGCTTGAATTTTAAATTCAATTGGAAAGGATTTAACGTTGAAGGGGAATTTGCGCAGAGTTTGGAGTGGTCGAAATATCCGATTGGCAGAGGCCCATGGTTTACGCAGGTTGGGAATGCATTTTATATAAAGGCGTCGAAGAAGGTGGGACGTTTGACATTTGGGTTTGAAAGATATAAAATTGAGCCAAGATATACTACTGCGTTAAATGTTTATTCACTTGAAAACAGCTACTATATGCAATGGACTGGTTCCGGATATACTTACCTTGCCCCTGATGTTTACGGTGTGACCGCTTATGATGTCTCAAGTGATATAACTTACGCGCCGGGCGGAGCGTATTTTTCACTTGTGGACGATAACGATGACAGAGATAGATGGGAAGATGGCTTTTACTTTTACAATGCAACTCCAAATCCGACGTTTCAAAACAGCGATGTTTTAAACCCCACGCCAGACCCATTTTTGCTTGGTTATAGACAAAATGCGAATGAATTGATAGGTTTAACGGGAATTATAAGAAGACCTGATTCGGGCATTTTCCCTGGCAAGGACAGAAATAATGACGGAATTCCCGATGATGATCAAAACTCAAATGGAATTCCAGATTATCAAGAAGATTTCCTTACATATTATAGTGATCCTCCAACTTTTGACTATGGAGATGATTGGAATAATAATGGAGTTATTGATGAGCAAGAGAACGACATCTATCCAGATTATCCATACGAGCCGGATATAAATGGTTATCATGGTTTCACGAAAATAAATTTAACGCGTAATTGGTTGGTTCAGATTGGGTTCATAAATGAAAATGCTTTCGCAAGAGGTGGTGTAAATAAAGTTAATTACATCAAAACATTTTATACTTCTTCAAATCCTCGACTTGGTTCGATTTTGCTCTATTATGTTGCGAAAAGAGTTCAGGACAATATACCGAACCCTGTTTACCAGTATAAGGGCGTAATCACCGTGACGAGCCCTTATCCGGTTTTCACCGCAGATCCAATGAATTACAGAAATAGTTTCGTTCATAATCTTTATCTTGAGGCAAGATACACACAGATACCAAATCTCAACATTGAAAACAGGGTTCGCTTTGAATTAAACTTTCAACATCCGCTTGGCGACCCATCAAAGGCATTGCTTCCAGAGGCAAAGTATACTGGCGACCAACTCGAAGGGAGAATAACCCTTTGGGGACTTGTTCACAAAATTGACTATACAATTAAACTTTTAAACGGTAGGCTTGAGTTGAAACCGCAATTTAAAGTTAGAACCGTTAAAGAAACGAAACTCGGCTATGTCGATGTGGGTGGAGAATTGAGGAAAATGACCGTGGTAAATCAGCACACACAGGAGACAATCCCGATATTTAGAATTGGATACAAATTAACCGATAGATCTGTT
Source organism: Candidatus Kryptoniota bacterium (assembly GCA_041640855.1). Lineage (GTDB taxonomy): Bacteria > Bacteroidota > Ignavibacteria > Kryptoniales > Kryptoniaceae > Kryptonium. The sequence continues at coordinate 28,793 of JBEPZK010000008.1, read as the reverse complement.
TTTAATTTTGGACTTCAAGGGCTTACGATAATTGGTTTGCCGGATGCGCTTGCTTATAGAATTAGGAATTTAAAAGATGGGACAGGTAGCGAAAACAGAGGAACGATAGCGTTCTCGCTCACAAATCAAAGCTCTTATAAAGGTTATTCGATAGTTGTTGATTTTGGATATAAGTTCACAAAGAGAAAATTTATAAAACCGGGCGAGGAAAAATTTAGCAGAGACGAATCCGCGCTATTTTTCACGGTCATAGCAGGATTTTAATTTTAGGAGGTGGTTTTGTTTATGTGGAAAATTATAATAATAGTTACATTAACCGCATCGATAATTGCGAATTTCGTTCCAACCCCACTTGAACTTCAAAAGGCTTTCGTCGCAGGTCAAAATTATTACGCTTCTGGGGATTTTAAAAAAGCGATCAAACAATATGATTTCATCATAAATACAAAAAGCAAACTTTTGAATGAAGATAGCGTAAAGGTTGAACTTTTCGGTGGGGATTTGATTGTCGGTGTTAAAACAGCGGCTTATTATCAAAAGGGAAACGCCTTAAGAAAACTTAAAAGGTTTGATGAAGCAGTCCAAAGTTTCAAAGTAGTTGTGGAAAGACGATTTGATTCACCGTGGCTTTCGGCGCTTGCTCAATATCAAATCGCTGATATCTATTACGAGACAGAGAAATTTGATGAGGCGATAAAAGAAGCAAGGGAATTAATCGATCGCTTCCCGAACGATGAGAGAGTTCCAAAAGCTTATTATACAATTGGTTGGGCGTTTAAAGAGTTGAAAATGCTCGATAGTTCTATTGTTTATTTCAAAAAACTCATCGAGAAATATCCAAAGGACAATCTTGTCCCACATTCGATGTATCAAATTGCACAAAATTACTTTGAAAAGGGAAATTATGACATTGCTTTGGTCTGGTTTAAGTATGTCATCGATAGGTTTAAGCCAGAATCTTTTAAGAAAGAGGAGTTTGAGAAGATTGAGCTAAAAGCGATAAAGGAAAGAAAAGTGTTTGAAGCAGTTACAGCAAGGGAGGCTGAGGAAACCCCGCTTGAAATAGTCGCAAAAGCAAGTTTGAGAATAGCAGATTGTTATAAAATGATGGGGGAGTTTGATGAGGCAATTAAATCGTATAGAAATGTAGTTTCTACTTACTCGCTTTTGCCAAGTTTGATCGAAACTGCTTATATAAAGATGGCTCAATATGTCCTTGAGAAAAAAGGACTTGAAGAAGGCATCGCGGTTTATAGGGAGGCTATTGATAGAAACTTCGACAAGAAGCAATTGCAGGCAAAGATGCAATATTTAATCGCCAAGACATATCAAGATTCGCTTAAATATGATAAAGCAGCGGATGAGTATGATTTTTACATAAAAGCTTATGGGGAGGTTGCCCTTTTTATCGATTTCCCAATTGAAGATGCGATTTATTCAAAGGTCATCTGCCTTTACAATGCAAAGAAGTATAAAGAGACAATTTCGGAGTGCGATTCATTTTTGGTTAAATTCCCCGGTTCCCCTTATATCCCCGATATGCTTTTCTTTAAAGGTATTTCGCATCTTGCGATTTCTGAATATTCAAAAGCAGAAAGCTCATTTGTTGAGATAAAAACAAAGCATAAAGATTCACCTCAATATATTTATGCGCGTGTTCAACTTGGACGAACTTTTTACGAGGCAAAGCGATATGATGAGGCTCTTAACGAATTGAACTCTATCCTCGTCGAGAATATAGCTGGAGCGAATAAGGATGAAGTCTATTATTACATTTTGCTTGTTTACTTTGATACGCAGAAATACGATAGTTTGTTAAACGTTTTTGAAAAAATCACCCCCAGCTCGAACTTTTATCTCCCTGCTTTTATTAAGGTTTCAAAATCATTTGTCGTTCAAAATAAGTTCGAAGAAGGAGAAAAATTCATCAAGGATATTTTGAGAGTTGCTGAGTCGATGAAAGATAGCGTTTATTTTATTCCCGAAGTTCATTTCTCTCTTGCGGATATTTACATTGGGCAAGCGAAATATAAAGAAGCTATCAATGAGCTTGGGCTTGTAATAGATGACCCTAAAGCGAATGAGGTTTTGAAGTTTCAATCGCATTATGCGAGGGGCTCGCTTTATTATCAAATTCAACAGTATAATGACGCAATAAAAGATTTCGAATTTTGTATCTCAAACGGAAAATTTACAGAGGTTTTGCCAAATCTTGTATCTCAAGTTAGTGAGAAACTTGCTCTGTCTTATGTTAAAGTTGGACAGATTGAAAAAGGCGTAAATCTTATCTCAAAGTTAATTGGTGAAACGCCGGAGCCAAGAGAAAAGGTTAGATATACCGCTGTATTGGCGGAGGCGTATTTTGAAGCAAAGGATTATAAGAATGCGCTTAAGTTTGCAAGTGATGTTTTCCAAAACGATATTTCAGATGAAGAAGTAGCTTCAAGAGCGGTCTATGTGCTTGCGAACTCGCACAGAGAACTTGGAGAATTCGATAAAGCGTTGAGCGTTCTTTCAAAGGCTGGGGAGAAATACCCCGGTTCGAAATTTATTCAGGATGTTTTCTTTTCCGTTGGAGCTGTTTATTACGATAGAGGTGAATATGAAAATGCGATCGAGATTTTTGAGAGATATTTGAAACTTTATCCGAGCGGTGAAAATTACAAAAATGCTCTGTTCTTTCTCGCGTATTCGCACTTTAGACTTGGCTATTGGGATAGGTCAGCGAGTTTGTTCAGAAGATTTGTTCGTGAGTTTCCAAAAGATGAGTTCACAGCGGAAGCATACTTTAACATTGCTGAATCTTTTTACAATATGGGTAAATACGAAGACGCAATTCGCGAGTATAAAAATGTTTATAGGCTTTTCCCAAACAGTGAACTTGCCCCTATAGCTCTTTACAGCGAGGGATGGTGCTATTATGAACTCCAAAAGCCGGAACAGATGATAGATGTTTTTAAGCAACTTGTCAAACGCTATCCAAAAAGTGAATATGCCCCCATAGCCCTTTTCACAATAGGAGATTATTATTACAACACGAAGGATTACGCGAGAGCTCAGCAGGCGTATGAGGAATTTGTCGCAAGTTATCCGAATCATGAGAAGGTAGACGAAGCTAAGCAATTGATTCGTGATTTAAAGTTGATAAATGTTTATGCTGAATATCAAGAAGCGATGAGGTATTTTGATAATAAGGATTACCGTAAGGCGATTGAGGAATTGACGAAGGTTTGGAAGAAATATCCTGACTCGGATATAGTTGTGGGTTGTCGTGTAAATATAGCTGCTGCGTATGAGCAACTTGGAGATTGGAGGACAGCAGCGAAGATGTATGAGGAGATAATACGCGACTATGGAGATTCGAATGACGACAATGCACGCGCTGCGGTTTTATTCGCAAGAGAACATTTGGAGTGGCTTAAAAGTAATTTTAACTTTTGAAAAATAAATTTTGGGTGATGAATTTATGCTGTTTTTAATTCAGCAAAAATCGTGGTGGTCTTGGCTTTGGGATAATTGGCTTGTCAATATAATCATCAAGGGTGGACCTTATATAATGGTTCCGCTTTTTATATTTTCTGTGATTTCGTTGGGGATAATCATCGAGAGGATTTACAGATATTTGACCGTTCCAAGCGACAAAAAGATAGCGGAGGAACTTGAAGAAGTTGAGGGAATTTTAAAGGAAAACAAAAAGATAGAGCCGGTTGTTAAGTATTATGAGACCAAAAAAGGCGTTCTTCCATTCGTATTCTTATCAGTTTTAAAAAGATATGAATTTCTACTTCAGGAGAATCGCTCTATAAATGATATGCGTCAGGAGTTGATGGATACTGCGGTTGATTCGACCTCGGAATATCTTGAAGAGTTTTTACCTATAGTTGCGACCATTGCAAGTGTGGCGACATTGCTTGGACTTTTTGGAACGATAATTGGAATGATAATGTCTTTTGATGAACTTGCTAAAGGTGGGCGTGGCGACCCCGCAGTTGTAGCGCATGGTATCTCTGTAGCTCTTTTGACAACCGCAGCAGGTTTGACAGTTGCAATTCCATCAGTCCTCGGCTATAGTTTTTTGAAAAGGAGAGCGGAGAAGATAGCGAAGCGCCTTGAACCGTTTGAAAATCATTTCATAAATATGTTGCTTAACGAGCACGGCAGGATAGAATCTTATAAAACAATCGTCGCAAATATCTATAGAAACGGAAACCTAACAGAGGAAGGAAGCGAATACCTAAGGCGCAAGAGAATCGAGCTAAATATCTCGGATGAGGAAGCAAAGATAATCGAGGAAGAAATTCTTAAAAGTTTGAAAAGGAAATAAAGTGTTCTTAATTCTATGAAAAAGAAAGGTAAAAAAAACGACGACTATTCTGTCGATATCAACCTAACCCCGATGATTGACTGTGTTTTTCAACTTTTGATATTTTTCATGGTTACAACCGTTTTTGCTGTTCAAAGTGGATTGAAAGTAGACCTACCAACCGCAGCATCATCAGATGCACCACCGGAGAAGGATTTGACGATAGTGATATCTTCGAGCGGTGAAATGGATTTAAACGGAAGGCGCGTTACATTTAATAATTTACAGGAGGAGATGCTAAAAGATAAGGAAATTTTTGGAAGCAAGGTTTTGATAATAAAAGCGGATAAGAAAACTTTGCATGGAATTGTTGTCAAAGTTATGGATATTGCCAAATTGTGCGGAATTGACCAACTTGCTATCGCAACGGAGAAAGAGGAGGAAGAGGTTCAAGTAAAATAGCGAAATCGTGATGAGCGAGGGAAAACACAAAATACCTGGTGTTGAATTAAGTGATAAGATAGCGCAGTTTATATACGAGAATAGAAGAGCGTTGTTGAAGTTTTTGTTGATAGCGTTTTTGCTTCACAGTTTGCCTGTTTTATTAAATATCAAACTGCCTGAAAAGCGCGAGGTCAAGCGTCCACCGACAACCGTTAAATTTATCCAGCGTCCGCCGCGTTTGACTAAGAATATTGAATTTAGAAAAATGCCGACGATTGTTGAGCGAATTCTTCAAAGGTACACTGCGCCTCAAAAACCTCGTATGTCTGCTCGCTCTATGACCACAGCTGCTGTTCACGGTGGAACTTCGCTTGCATCGCTTGCAAGACCGGGCGAATATATAGAGAGAACATATTCGCCTCCCGCGATTCTTACAGGACCAAGTTTAAATTACGATATAATGGACACGCGACATGCTGGCAGGACAGTTAAAAGTTTACAAGAGGAGTTGATAAGTTATACAAATTTCATGGATAGATTTGAAGGATGGCTTGAGCGCGGAAGAAGCAAGGAGGATTGGAGAGGTTTTTTAAATGTTTATCAAGTTGAGTATAGAAGTAGTAAATCCGCTCCAAATGGCGAGCCAATGTGGAACTATAGACCCGCGGCGTTGCAAAATCTGCAAAGATACGCAATGGAAGTTTTACCAGGTCTTCAATTAAATCTTATGGGCTCAATCCGACTTGATTCGAAAAATATCATGGATGTCCCAATTCTTATAATGATGGGGTATGATGGTGAGGTGGTTTATACAAAAAACGAGGTCGAAAATCTTGCAAAGTATCTGCGTTCAGGTGGGTTTTTGTTCATCGATGATGGTTTGGCATCCGCTTATGGACCATTTACAAGGTCGGTTAAACAGTTGATAAAAGATGCCCTTGGTTATGATGCTGTGTGGGAGAGAATCCCGAATAATCATCCCATTTATCATGTGTGGAAGGATTTCGATGGACCTCCTGCTGGGGATGACCTCGCCAGGGTTGATTCAAGAAGGCCAGCAAGGGAAGTTTATAACTATCTTGAAGGTATATGGCTTGGCGGGCGATTGGCGGTTGTTCTATCAAATAGAGGTTATACGCAGGCTTGGGGCGATTGGCCTTATGCAACACCACCAATTGATAACACAAGACAGTTACAAATGGGTTTGAATATACTTATATTTGCGATGAGCCAACCCGGTGGTATAGTCTCTAAGAACAAAGAAAAAGTTGTAATGCAACAATAAACTTTTTAATGGAGGCGATTTAAGGTGAAAGTTAAATTTTTGTTCATCTTGGCTTTATCTTTGCTCTCCGGCTGTGCTTATTTTTTAAGCGAAAGTTATGAAGAAACGCCCAAACCTCCGACGACAGGATTTGCTGTTAAAGAAACGCTCGCGACCGTGATAAAGGATAGCGTTAAAATAAGCGTCAAACTTCTCACGCCATCTGAAATACGCAAGATATCCGCGGGAAAGCAATATGATAAGAAAGATTTTGAAAAAATTTTGAAAGACGAATATATAAACTATGCGGAGGAAGAAAATGCAGAGTTGCTTTCCAGATATAATGAATACATAAACTTGCAAGAGTATATGTATTTCGACGCTTTTGGTAATCCAATCTTACCGCGCAATGTCCCGAGTCCGTTTGAGGACGACTTTGGAAGAATTCCATATTTGGTTTTCGCGGTTACTATTGAAAATATTCGAAGGGATAAAATCGAGATTAAACCATCCGCGAGCGTTCTACTTGACGATAGAAGAAATCAGCTCAGAGCTCTTGAGGTTGATGACATCATTCAAACGGAGACATTTCCTTATCAAATGAGGTATATTAACCCGTATACGATTTACGACCCGTTTTGGGCTGGATATCTTTTGTCAAGCCAAAGAAGAGCGGAACTTAACAAGAAAATGTTGCGGGAGATATTATTAAGGAATGAAAAAATTTACCCTGGCGTTGTGAGGAAAGGTTTCATCGTTTTCAGAAAGCCCAAGGAGAAGGTCAAGTGGCTCTTGCTTGTAATCCCTGAGGTTGCAATTTATCGAGAAAATGAAAAAATAAAAGAAATTGACTTCAAATTTGAGTTTGTGAACGAAAATTAATTATTGTTTCATAATGAAGAGAAAAATCCTTCTTCTGCTATCCACTTTAGCTTTAATTGGGTGCGACAATGTTTATCGCTTTCTTTTTTTTCCACCGGAAAAGGTTGAATATGAAATCGTTCCAGACATCGAAATGCTCAAAATGGTTAAAGATACAAGTTATTATATCGGCAAGGATTCGATGACGATAGTTTTCGATAAGGGAACGTTTAAAGTTGAAATCAAATATATGAGTGATTATCAACTCAACAATTTTGAGTTTCCAGAAGAATCAAAAGGAGGTATTTATTCGACAAATCCATACACCTATGGGGATTGGGTTGACCCGGAGCTTGGCTACACTCCAAATCGTTTTACTGTTTTTAAGGTTTCCATCTACAATTATGCTGCACCGAAGATAAATTTTGACCCGGAGAATGCGATTTTGTTAAGCGATCGGGGTGACAAGTTCATTGCCTATGGACTTGATGCGAAGACGAGCAAATTCCACAGCATAGAGGAATATTATAGAGCGAGGAAGGGCTCGACGGGAATCGACGAAGATGTGTTCGAGGCGAGAATGGGAATTGCAAGGAGAACTATGTTAACATACGGGCGACCGCTTTATAAGGGCGATAGCAGAGAAGGTTTGATTGTTTTTGACCCTCTGTCAGAGGGAGTTCAAAGAATCAAAGTTGTGTTTAAAAATTTCATCGTCGGATATGATGAAAATAATATGCCAAGCGATTTTATCGATATAAGTTTTTACTTCAAACGAGTTCCCGTGATAAGAAGAACAGCTGAAGCAGAGAAGGTCATTGCGGGAGGGACAGAAGGCGTAGATATAAAAAGTTTGAAAGAAAAAGAGATAAAAATTTTTCAGGTTAAATATGGTGGAGATGGTGAGGAAATAGTTGAAACCGCTTTGAAAAATTTGGCCGAGTTTTTGAAAAAGGAGAATTTGAAGGTTTCCTTAATAAGTGGAAGAGCAGAATCACCTGAGATTGCCAAATCTGACCTCGTCGTTATAAGTGGCGGAGTTGTAAAACCCCAATTTTCACCGGTTGCGGTTGATAACTTTGCATCATGTATAAGAAACGGCGGAGTAATTTTTATAGATGATTTAAATCATTCAAGGTCGAGCCAGTTTAACCTCGGAGCAAGGGATTTGCTCGATAGGATAAAAGCAAAATTCGAAGGAAGTTATATCGATAAAATTTTCTTTACACATCCGGTATATTCGATTTGGGCTAAGATAAGGGAACTGCCACTGGGAGCTGATGATATCGTCGAAGTAAAGGAATTCGAAAGAGAAGAAAAATATAATTATCTTGAAGGCCTTTTCTGGCAGAAAAGATTAGTCGTTGTCTTCTCAAACAAAGGTTATATGAGAATACTCAGCAAATTCGATAATCCGAAAATTGATAATACACCGCAATTACAGCTTTTCTCGAACGTCTTGATATATGCGGTCTTATCTCGTCAAGTCGCGATGAAATAAACCCTAAACTATCACAAATTTTCCATGATGAAGTTCGTTATCAAAGTGAAAAGATGATATCTCGTGTTTTGTCCAGCGATGCTATGGTCTTTGTTTGGATAAAACATCACGCTGAACTGTTTCCCAGCCCTTTGAAGCCTGTCGACAAGCTGAATTGTATTTTGCCAATGAACATTATCATCGGTTGTCCCATGAATTACTAGATATTTCCCTTTTAATTTGTCCGCATACTTTAAAACGGAACTCTCTTCGTATCCCTCTGGATTGAGCTCAGGGGTTTGCATGTATCTTTCAGTGTAAATTGTGTCGTAAAGTCTCCATGTTGTCACGGGAGCAACCGCAACAGCTAATTTGAATATGTCTCCATATTTAAATAGAGTCAGACTTGACATATAACCCCCGTAGCTCCAACCCCAAATTCCAATTCTCGTTTCGTCGACAAACTTATACTTTTTGATAAGGTACAGAGCAGATTCCGCTTGGTCCTTTGATTCGTAGTAGCCGAGATTTTTATAGATTATGTCTTTGAAGGCTTTACCTCTTGCGCCTGTGCCGCGACCGTCGACGCTGAAAATTATATATCCATTCTGAGCAAGGTATTGATACCAGAGATAATTGCCAAGATACGCATTTCTTACAGTTTGGCTTCCTGGTCCCCCGTAGACATAGAATAGAACGGGATATTTTTTTGTTGAATCAAAATTTGCCGGCTTTATCATCCATGCGTTTAACTTAACTCCATCGCTTGTCTCAACCGTTTCAAATGTAACTTCGCCCTTATCATATCCAGCGAGAATATCTTTTGGATTATCAACAATGGTGCGGATGAATTTTCCTGTGTTGTCATAAAGTTCCCAAACGGGTGGTCGAGTTATGTTTGAATAATTGTTGATATAAAATTTGCCACTCGGTGAAAAATCCGGGTTATGCCATCCACTCTCTTTGGTCAATCTCTTTTTGTTTCTTCCCTTAAAATCGATCACATAAAGATGTCTTTCAAGTGGTGAAACTTCAGTCGATGTGTAATAAATTCTTTCATTTTTCTCATCGATAAAGCAAATTTGGTCGACTTCAAATTCGCCTTTCGTGATTTGATTTACAAGTTTTCCATCGGTCCTGTAAAGATAGATATGAAACCATCCATCCCTTTCGCTTGCCCAGATAAAATGTTTGCGGTCCTTTAAAAAGAATAAATGGTCGTGGACATCAACCCAAGTGCTTGATTCCTCGGTTAAAATTGTTTTTGCTTCGTCCGTTTTAATGTTATAAAAGATAAGTTCGAGCCTATTTTGCAACCTGTTGAGTTTTTGATATGATAAAATGTTTGGGTCACTTGTCCAATTAATTCGTGGAATATAAATATCTTCGCTTCCAAAGTCGATGTATTTTGTTTCCGCGGTTTGAATATCTACAATTCCGATTTTGACAGTTGAATTCGGAAAACCTGCGTAAGGATAGCGTTGGTCGATGACCTTGAGATAGATTGGGTCGTAATCAATTAATTTAAAAATGGGGACATTCGATTGATCAAGGCGCCAGAACGCTATAAACCTACTGTCAGGCGACCATTCATAACCATCAATTATGCTAAATTCCTCTTCGTAAACCCAATCGAAAAGCCCGTTTAAAATTGTCTCGGAGCCATCGAATGTGAGTTGCTTGAAAGTGCCGGTTGAAATTTCGTAAATAAACAAATTATTATTTCTGACAAAACTTATAAACCTGCCGTTTGGCGAAAACTTTATTATCGCCTGCGGTTCATCTGTGTTGGTGATTTGTTTTAGTGTTTTCGTTTGAATGTCGTAAAGGTAAAAGTTTCCACCTGTTTTTAACCTTCGAGCGGGCAAACTACCGGTGAAAAGAATATATTTTTTGTCAGGAGAAAAGAAATATGCATTGACATTTTTTGAAAAACTTGGAATTTGAGAATCAAGTTGAGCATATGAGACAATTCGTTCTTCCTTTCCAGTTTTTAAATCATATTTGAAAATTGTCATCGATTTTGAGAGCGAATCATACTTAAGCGTGGTATAAGCGTCTTCGTTTGGAAGCCATTGTTTCGAGAGGAAATTAAGCCTAAATTTGGGAGTTTTAAAGATGTCTTCAAGTGTAAGTTTCTTTTGAGCGTAGGTTGGAATAATGAGAGTTAGTAGAAGGATGGCTAAAATTACATATTTTGCCTTCTTCATATCGCGTTGTGTTATTTTGTTTTTTCAGTTTTTTAAAATGTTAACTCAAAATTTTGAAAAGTTCAAATTTAGCGGTCGAGGCTGATGGATGTTATGCTAATGTAATCATCGCAATCAAGGCGTAGTTCGATAATTGAAAGTGGCTTATTGAGGAAACTGCAATAGTAGAGAGTGGAATCCGGGGAAGTGTTCCTCTGAAGGTAAATGCAGGAAAAACACATCCTTTGAATTGTTATGAGACCAGCTTCGTATAGTGATTCAATTAGTTTGAGGATGAATTCTAATATCGTTTCTTTTTCTTCCTTGTTGAATTTTTTCAAGCTGTCTTTTAAAGTGTTAGCCCAAATCGATATCCGCGTCGCAATTTTTTTACCTTTCGGGGTTAACTTTATTATATAACTTCTTTTGTCCTCGCTACTTTCAGCTTTTGTAATCAAATTTTTTTCAACAAGTGAACTGATTGCATCACTTACAGTTGCTTTCGTGAGACCAAATTCATTTGCAATGTCGGTTACACGACATCTTGAATCTTTATTGAAGAGAAGGTAAATAAGAAATTGGATTTGAATTGGGCTTAAATTTTCATCTTTTGCAATATCCCATAAAAGCAATCTAAAAACTCTTGATATTCTCTCAAGCCCTGCTGTTATTTTTGCGTCGATATTTTCGGTTTGTTCTTGTGGGTCGAAAATTGAGCGCATAATTTTCAAATTTAATTTTTAAGGCGGGGCAAGAAGCCCCGCGCAGTTAAAATTTACTTTCTATATTGGCTAAAAACAAAATCCGCAGATTCCTGCGACGCATGGCATGAGAAACAATCTTGTTCGGCATTTTTCACGAGCCTTTCTTTCGTATCACCTTTAAATGCTTCAAATCCCCAGCCTCCGGTATCTTTAAAGCGCTTTGAATCTTTGTACATAACACCGACGACCTTTCTCGGACCTTCAACATAAGTATTGTTTTCAAATTTCGCCTCGAGTAAATCGAAGACGATGACCGAGCCATCGGGGAATCTACCTGTCTTATATCCGCGCATCGCTTTATCGTTTGAGTAGATGTGGTGTATTCCACCAAATGCTTCGTATAGCGGATGCCCGGGAAGGATAAGCATCGATTTGATGTGGGTCCAATTTCGATAGCCCTCTGGGTAGGGAACAGTTGCTTTCGACCGCCCCTCAAGATTTAAGAGGGCAAAAGAAATCGCTGTAAGAACCAGCGCGGACAAGAAAATCGATTTTTTAATCATGGCAACACCATTGATTTTGTTTTTGAAATTGTTAGGATTCCTAACTAATATAATAAACCAAAAGCAAAAAGTCAAGTTTTGGGGCTTTAAATTTGACTGAGTTTTGAAAAATTGTTATTTTTTAAAAGTGATTCAAAACAAAGAGCTTTTTGCGTGAGAAGAAGCCCGCTTTATGAAATACATCTTGATTTGGGAGCTGAATTTGGTTCCTTCTATGGATGGGAATTGCCAAAACATTACACAAATCCAATTGAAGAGTATAGAGCTGCGAAGACTTCAAATGTAATCGTCGATAGAGTGTATTTGGGTAAGTTAAAAATTTTTGGGAAAGATGCGCTTGATTTTTTAAATCGGATTTCAACGAACGACTTAAGAGGTCTCACTGCAGGGATGGGTGCTGGAACGGTGCTTACAGATGAAAAGGGGAAGATGCTTGATTTTATGACAATTTATGTTTTGAAAGCCGAGGAGAATTATCAGGAGATATTGGCATTGCTAAATTACGAAGCGACTGAAAAAATTAAAAATTGGTTTAATAAACTGGCAATTATGGATGATGTGAAATTTGAAGATGTGACGGATGAGTTCACGGTCTTGTCGGTCTATGGCACAAATATAAGCGACATAATTAAATTAGATTTTAAAGTTGACCATAAACATTTCCTCGATATATCAAATATGCCGGTTTACAATTTCACTCGCGGGTTTATGCTTGAGCACGAGGTCATCCTTGCAAGGACGAATGAGTTTTTGGTTCAAGGATATAATTTAATTTTTAGGAACGATGCGGTCGTCGAGATGTGGAAATTGTTAACCAGTAAAAAAATCACGCCAATTGGACAAGAAATTTTCGAGGTGTTAAGAATTGAATTCGGCATACCAGCTTATGGAAAGGAGATAACCCAGGATTATAATCCGCTTGAGGCAAATCTTGGTAAGTTTGTAAGTTTTTCAAAGGGATGCTATATAGGTCAAGAGGTTCTGGCAAGGATTGATTCGTATAACAAATTGCAGAGAAAACTTGTCGGTTTTGTCATCGGGAAAGGAAAGGGCAAAGGTAGAATCGAAGAAGGGGCTTTGGTTTATGCAAATGATGATGAAATTGGAAAGTTGACAAGTGTTGCTTATTCCTATGGATTGCAAAAGGTTATCGCTCTTGGCTATGTAAAAATAAATTATGCAGTTCAGGGGGAAAGGGTTGAAGTTCATTCCGACGATGAAAAATTTAACGCTATCATTGTAATTCCACCTATTTCATTTTAAACAAAGGGTCAATCAAAAGATGGAACAAATAATTATAAAAGGCGAGACAAAGGAAGAAATATATTCCGAACTTTTACCACAGATAAAATCGCTTATCGAAGGCGAAACAGACCTTATAGCAAATCTCGCCAATGTCACATCTGCTTTGAAACAAGCTTTTGAATCGTTTTCATGGGTTGGTTTTTATCTTATGAAAGGAGGTGAGCTTGTGCTTGGTCCGTTTCAGGGAAAGCTTGCATGCACGAGGATAAAAATCGGAAGCGGCGTTTGTGGGACATCAGCATTAAAAAAGGAGACGATAATCGTCCCGGATGTTGAAAAATTTCCCGGTCACATTTATTGTGACCCGGATTCAAAGTCAGAGATAGTTGTCCCAATAATTAAAGATGGAGAAGTTTTGGGGGTCCTTGATATCGACAGCTACAGGTTGAATAATTTCGACGAAGTTGACAAAATTTATCTTGAAAAAATCGTTGATTTGCTCATTTCAAAATTTTAATTTGGAAGGGATATGGAAAGGAAAGTTGCACTCATCACGGGCTCAGGCAGAAGATTAGGAAGACAAATAGCGATTGCCCTTGCTGAAGCTGGTTTTGATATAGTTGTTAATTACAATAAATCGAAAGATGAAGCAAGTAAAACTTTGGAAAAGATAAAACAACTTGGTCGTGAGGCTATCGCGATAAAAGCTGACATTACGAAAAGTTCGCAGGTCAAAAAAATGGTTGAAAGAGCAATAGAGAAATTTGGGCAGATAGATGTTCTCGTAAATAACGCTGCGATTTTTCCAAAGCCGGTGAAATTTTGGGAGATAACGGATGAATTGTGGGATTATGTGCTCAATACGAATTTAAAGGGTCAATTTTTATGTTCGAGGGAGGTCGTGAAGTTTATGTTGGAAAGGAAAAAGGGGAAAATTATAAACATAGCTTCGCTCGGTGGTTTACAAGTTTGGACTGAGCACATCGCTTATAATGTTGCGAAGGCTGGTTTAATTATGTTGACAAAGGCGATGGCTAAGGCGCTCGCTCCGTATATAACTGTAAACGCAATTGCCCCGGGGACGATAATAATCCCGGGTGAAGAATCAGGCGAGATAAAGCATATTCCGGAGCATAAAATTCCATTGAAAAGGTATGGAAAGCCTTCGGATATAACCGATTTAGTTGTTTTTCTTGCAACACGCGGAGATTATATCACAGGGCAAGTTATACCTGTCGATGGCGGAAGGTCAATTTTATAAACAAAATCTATGTCTATATGCCAAAGGAAATCAAAAATTTAGAGGAATTTAATGAGAACGCGCAACCGGTAAAGGCTTATAGAAACTTGAAATTCTTAAATAGTCCAGATGCAAGGGTCTTGCGAATTTTAGCTGAATATCTTGAACCACTTTCAAGGTTTAAAAAATATCAAATTTTTGACACGATAGTTTTCTTTGGTTCTGCAAGGGCGAAACCGATGAAAGAAGCAAGAGCGAAATTGAAAGAAGTCGAAGACAAGATAAAAGAACTGGAATCAAAAGGTAAACCTGTGCCTCAAAGTTTGCTCGACGAGCGGGCTAAAGCCGAGGTTGATGTTTATATGTCAAGGTATTATGAGGATGCGGTTGAACTTGCACGTTTGATAACGGAGTGGTCAAAAGGACTTGGTGATGCAAATGGACATAGATTTGTTGTTTGCTCAGGTGGTGGACCTGGGATTATGGAAGCTGCGAATAAAGGCGCATCGAAAGCAAAAGGTTTAAGCATAGGACTTAACATTAGTTTGCCCTACGAACAGAAGCCAAATCCATACATCACAAAAGAACTTCTCTTTGAATTTCACTATTTCTTCATGAGAAAATTTTGGTTTGTCTATCTTGCAAAGGCGCTTGTTATATTTCCAGGCGGATACGGAACTTTGGATGAACTTTTTGAAGTGTTGACGCTTCTCCAAACTAAAAAAGTTAAAAAGAAAATGGTCGTTCTTGTTTATGGAAGCGAATATTGGAGAAAGATCATAAATTTCGACGCAATGGTTGAGCATGGCGTGATAGATAGAGATGACCTTAAACTTTTTAAATTCGTCGACTCCCCGATTGAAGCATTTGAATATCTAAAAAATGAGCTGACAAAACATTATCTGTGAGCATAAAAGGACACATAGCCTCGCTTATTAAACTGCTTGACGATGAAGATATTTTCGTCTCAAGAAGCGCATATGAGAGGTTGCTTGACCTTGGGACGGATGCAATCCCAACGATTTTGGAATTTAGAGCAAATGCGAATGGGCATTTAAAAAATCTGCTTGATGAGATAGTTGATAACTTGAGATATCGAAAATATATCGATGATGTTGTTTCATATTTTAAAAGTGCGGATAAAGACATTGAACAAGGAGCATTTCTCGTTGCGAAGTTTGCTTATCCAGATGTTAATTTTAAAGAATACTCCGAAATACTTGAACTTATGGCGCTTGACCTGAAAAAGAGAATTTACACGAAAGACAACATCTTTGACATTGTTGAAACTGTTAACAGGTTTTTCTTTATTGAGAAAGGTTTCAGGGGCAATTTTGAAAATTATTATGAGCCTGATAATGTTTTCATAAATCGAGTGATAGATAGAAGAGTTGGGATTCCGATAACTCTTTCTTTGGTTTACATTCTCGTCGGGAGGAGAGCAAATTTGCCAGTTTATGGGGTGGCGTTGCCAGGGCATTTCGTCGTAAGATATGAATCGAATGGGTTCGAAATTTATGTTGACCCATTTAACAAAGGAAGGTTGATGACCAAAGATGATTGCGAGAAACTTGTTTCGCAACTTGGTTATGCTCAAAAGGAGGAGTATTTTATGAGGGCGACCTCCGGTGGCATCGTTAAGCGAATGCTTGGAAATCTTGCCCTTGCATATAAAAACAGCGGTTATATCGAAAAGGCAAACAAGTTAATCGAAATAATAAAGTTGATAGAGGTTATAGATGAAGATTTACACACGAACAGGTGATGATGGCTCAACTTCTCTTTTCGCCGGTGGAAGGGTGGGGAAAGACGACGCAAGGGTCGAAGCTTACGGGACGGTTGATGAGCTAAACTCCGTCCTCGGCATCGTCCGAGCCTTTTCCAAAAGCGATGAGATTTCTGAAATAGTTGTGGAAATTCAAAATCTACTTTTCACACTTGGGGCGGACCTCGCAACTCCGATTGATGTTGAAAATGTTAAGGTAAAAAGAATTTCAAAAAAGAATGTCGAAGACATCGAGCATTTAATTGATAAAATAGATGAAAAACTTGAGCCTTTGAGAAGTTTTATCCTCCCGGGCGGAACTTTGGTTGCTTCTTTTTTGCATCTTGCAAGGTCGGTTTGCAGGCGGGCGGAAAGAAGGATAGTTTATCTTGCAAAGAAAGAAAAAATAAATCCCGAAATAATTCCCTTCGTCAATCGCCTGTCAGATTTGCTTTTTGTGCTTGCAAGGTATGCGAATAAAATTGAAAAAGTTGACGATATAAAATGGACAAAATAAAACTCCTTTCTCCGGCGAAAATTAACATCGGTTTGAGGGTTTTGAGGAAGCGACACGATGGTTACCACGATATTGAGACGATTTTTCATGAAGTGAAAATTTTTGACGAAATCGAGATGGAAATTTCCGATAAAGTTGAATTTGAAACTAATTCAAATGAGATTCCAATCGGTGCAGATAACCTTTGTTTGAAGGCTGTGAGAATTTTTTTTGAAAGTTTTGGGATTCATTCAGGCGTGAGAATTTATCTGAAAAAAGTAATTCCCGTTGGAGCTGGGCTTGGGGGAGGAAGTAGCAATTCTGCAACGGTTTTAAAGGGACTTAACATCTTGTTCGGTGTCGGGGCGGATGAAGATTTATTGTGTGAACTTGGAAGTTTGATTGGCTCGGATGTCCCGTTTTTTATAAAAGGTGGAACAGCTTATGCGACAGGTCGGGGTGAAATAATTGAAAAAATTCAAGTTGATGTTCCGTATAAAATTGTCCTCGTTTACCCGAGGGTTCAGATATCGACTGCATGGGCTTACGGAAATTTAAAACTTAAAAATCACGAGGGCGAAGAAAATTTGAAAAAAATTTTCATCGAAAATGTTGGCAAGCCGGAAAAATTGCGAGAACTTGTCGAGAACGATTTTGAAGAACTTGTATTTTCGAATTATCCACAAGTTGAAGAGGTAAAGTCAAAGCTTTATGAGCTTGGTTCGGTTTTTTCGCTTATGTCCGGAAGCGGTTCAACTGTCTTCGGCTTTTTCAATGAAATCGACAGGATAAACAGAGAAAAAATTTTAAGAACTTTCTCCGATTACACTGTTTTCATTTGTGATTAACATTATCAACAATTCACGTTCCAACACACAAATTAACCTTTAACTTTCGCTATTTAACATTCGCCTCAACTGGGCTTTTTTCTTTCTCTTTAACAGATGCTAATTCCATTCTTAATTTGAAGAAGTATTTGAATACTAAAATCACAACTCCAGTTGCAAGTATAAGCAAAAGTATGTCGGTTATTGTCAATGTTAAATTCCTTGATTCAATATGTCGTTTTAAAAGAATTGAGAGCGATGTTATGGTTGTTAAAATCATAAATCCTGCAGGTATTGCAGCGAAATATGCTTTAATCGATTTTTGCGCAAACCATGCTGTCACTGCAACAAGTGTGAGCGCAGCCAAGAGTTGATTTGCGGAGCCGAATATCGGCCAAATTTTTTGATAACCGTTTGAAAAGGCAAGAAGCGCTGTCAAGGAAATTCCGAGAATTGAATTAAATATCCTTGATTCTAAAATTTTTGGTTTTCTGACAAACAAGACAGTCCACAACTCCTCGAAGAAATACCTCATCAATCTGAAGAGTGTATCAATGGTTGTTATCAAAAATCCTTCGAGCATCAGGATTCCAAATATGGTTCCATATGCAATTGGGATTCCAAGTCCATTGTTTAATGTCTTGCCAACACTTACCGCAAATGCGAGCGGTGCATTTCCTTGTTTGATATGTCCATTTTCCATCGGCCAGACAAGTTCTTTATAGTGTGTAAAATCGACAGCTCCAAGAATCACCAAGACAACGGAAATCCCAAGTAGGGATTCAAGAAGCATAGCTCCGTAGCCAATCAAATGAGCGTGTTTTTCGTTTGCAAGTTGTTTTGATGTCGTTCCAGTTGCTATCAAAGAATGAGCCCCTGAAACAGCGCCGCATGCGATTGTTACAAACAAAAATGGCCAGATAAGACCCAATGCTTCAAAAGATTCTGAATTTATATTAAAAGCAGGTGCTTGAATTTTCGCGCCCGCAAGACCACTTCCGATAATTCCAAATACCATAGCAGCAAGACCAATATAAAGAAAGTGAACATTTGTGAAATCTCTAGGCTGTAAAACTATCCACACAGGAATCCATGAAGCAATGAAAGAATAAATTAAAATTATCACCATCCATAATTTTGGTTCAAGTGTGACTGGATATTCAAATCCAATGATTACAGAAAATATAGCTATAAACAAAGCAATTGCGCTTGCAAAATACGTTTTTATGTGTTTTTTATAGAGTAAATATCCAACTATAGGCGCAAGTAAGGTAATAATTATAACCGAGGTAGATGCAATTCCACCAATTCTCCCGTAAATTTCACCGTTTATAATTGCTGTTTTCAAAAGTGTTTGGTCGGGTGGAAGCCCAAGTTTTGAAATCGGGTAATGAGATGTCAATGCGATCGCAGTAAGTTGTAAAAAGGCCGCGTTTACAAGCATAATTAGTAAAATTGCAAACGAAAGGAAGAAGGCGAACCCTGTGTTTCCAAGCGTTTTCCTTGCGATGTGAGCGATTGAGCGACCATTTTCTCTTAAGCTTACAAAAAGAGCTGAAAAGTCGTGAACCGCTCCGATGAATATAACTCCGAGCAAAAGCCACAACCATGCGGGAACAAAGCCGTAAATCAATGCAAGGGTTGGTCCAACGATTGGTCCCGCAGCTGCAATTGAAGCGTAATGATGTCCTAAAAGGACTATTGGTTTTGTTGGTACATAATCAACGCCATCATTTATCCGAACAGCTGGGGTTGGAATGTTTGGGTCCACGCCCGCTTTTCTTGCTACATATCTCCCCCAACTGAAAAACCCTATTAACAAGCCCAGAATCGAAAGGAGCATCATAAGAGCTATGTTCATTTCGACCCTCCTAAATTTTTTTGAAAGTTTTTTCGTTTTGATTTCATTCTACCCAACTTCCTCTTCTGGAAACAAAAGTTAGTATGATGATACTCTGTTGCAAAATTCTTTAAATGAAATCGAATTTGGTTCAAATTCAATGTGCTTTTCAAGGATGTATCCAACCCATGTTTCTTTTTAAGTTTTCGGACACGTTGAATTAACAAGGTTGTTGAAGATGGGAATCTGGTTACATTTACATCTTTATGCTGCAAAATAACTCGTTCCAAGTTGAGCCGGGCAATTTTTATCCAATATTCCCCTTTACAAAGAGCGACGAGAACCGATGAGATTGGATAAAGGTCAGCGATATCCCATATAAGCATTGAAACCTTTGTCGTCCTATCAATCTCCGCACTAAATCCATTCTTCAAGCTTTTGTAAGATTTTCGACTTATGAATTGAGTTTCCCTCATTTTCAAAAAGCGTTTTCGATATGGTTTATCTCCAACTTTCCTTTTTTCATAATTATCCCTATCACATCGAATCTACATTCAGAAAATTCGATTTCGTTTGTCTGTAGAAATGCCTCCGCTATTTTTCTCAGTTGTTTTCTCTTTTTGATTGTGACCGAATCTTCCGGCACCCCAAATTTATCCGATGTCCGCGTTTTTACCTCGACGAATATAAGTTTATCTCCATCCATTGCGATGATGTCAATTTCGCCTTTGCCATATCTATAATTTCTTCTCAAAATTTTGAAACCCTTCTTGATCAGAAATTTAACTGCGATTTCTTCGCCTATCTTGCCTTTGTCTTTCGTCATCTTTGAAAAGGCTGAATTGAATTAACTCCGGTATCGGTTTGTATGTCTTTCGGTGGATTTTCGTTATGCCGAATTTTTTTATTGCCTCTATGTGCTCGGTTGTGGGGTAGCCTTTGTTCTTTGAGAATTTATATTCGGGGAAAATTTTATCGTAATAATTCATTAGTTCATCCCTGAAAACTTTTGCGATTATCGATGCAGAAGCGATTGAGATGGATTTTCGGTCGCCTTTGACTATGTTTATCACTTCGACATTTCTTTTATAATTTAATTCGGGCAAGTTTAAATCGAAAAAATTTCCATCGACCAAAATTGCATCTGGTTTTACCTCAAGGTCTGAAATGGCTCTTTTCATTGCAAGTTTCGTCGCCCTTCGAATATTTAATTTGTCAATTTCTCTGTTATCCGCAATTCCGATTCCGACATCTATTGCTACATTTAAAATTTCGTCGAAAAGTTTTTCTCTCAATTCTGGTGTCAATTTCTTCGAGTCATAAATCTGTGGATTGAAATAGTCTTTTGGCAAGATGACCGCGCATGCAACAACTGGTCCAGCGAGAGGTCCACAACCCGCTTCGTCAACCCCGGCGATAGTTGAAAAACCTTGTTGATAAAGTTTGTTCTCGATTTTTTTCATCTCCGATTCAGTCCAGTTCATCTTAAACTTCCAAAGTAAATTGCAGAGAGACCAATTAACATCTCAAATTTAAGAACATTGCTCAACCTGTTCAAGTTCGCTTTTCTTGTGTCTTTAAGAAGTGAGAAAATTACATAAATTAAACCTATATCGACGAGAACGATTATCAGCGCAAATAAATCGTTGTAAATTCCAGCAAAATAGGGTATAAAAGTTATCGGTATTAAAATTCCAAGGACGAGTGCTGAAACTAAACTCGACACTTTATTTCCCGCCACAATTGGCAATGTCTTTATCCCTGCCTTTAAATCGCCTTCGACGTCTTCGATGTCTTTTATTATTTCCCGCCCGAGGTTAATCATAAAAGCGAAGATGAATGGAAAGATTGTGTCTTTGAGATTTTCAACAACGCTTCCAGCGAAAACAAAAGCAAGCCCTGTCATAAATGCAACCGTTATATTTCCAAACAATGGAATTCGTTTGATTTTGAAACTATAGAGAAAAATTATCACCGTCGATGTCAATGCAATTGCAAATGCAAATTTGTTTAAGAACGATGCTAATATCAAGCCTGAAATCGTTGAGATAAAGTATAAAGCGAGAGCAAACTCTTTGCTTATTAATCCTGACGGAATTGGTCTATGTGGTTTATTTACTTTGTCAATTTCGACATCGAAATAGTCGTTGATTATATTTCCCCCGGCGTCAATCAATGCTCCTGCGATCGCGGATAATAATGCGAGTTTTAAAACATCAGATCCTCCTTTTCCAAATATCAAAACTCCCACAAAAATCGTCAGCCCTGCGATGATAACATTTGACGGTCTCGATATTTTGACGATGGAGAATAACTTTTTAAAATTCACTTTCGATTCCTATATGAATTTTTCCTGTTTTAAACGAGTCATCCTTTCCAAGAGCGTAAATTAAATTTAACTTTCCAATCTTCGTCTCAAATCTAACGCCAAGCCCATAGCCATATCTTATAGCCTCAAACGAGTTCATTATCCTTGGGAAAAGCATTGGATGATAAATGTATCCAACATCGATAAAATTAAAAAGCACAAGGTCATCGCTAATTTTAAACCTATTCTCGAAGTTTGACCATATCGCACGCGTTGCGAGAAATTCTTTTTCCCTGTATCCGCGCAAAGTTTTCGTGCCACCGAATCTAAAAGCGTCGCTTTCATCGAGCCCAGAGCCTGTTATTATAACCGCGTTAAACTTTGGGACGAAAACACTTTTTAAAATTTTTTCAAAATTAAAATAAAAGTCAAGTGCGAGTTTAAATTTATTTACGGTTGAGTTTGCCTTCGTCTCGGGCGTGAGCAGTTTTTCCGGACCGAGAATTTTTTTATTTCCGAGTTCATAAGAACTTGAAAAATAAATTCCTGAACTCGGAAAATTTAAATCATCCCTTGAGTCGTAGAGTAAACCCAAACCAAAATTTAATGTCCTGCTTTCGTAGATTTGTTGCGGTACAAATTCTGTTGCTGTTGGAATTATTGATGTTTGGGAGATGTAAAACGACGCTTTGAAAATTTCGGAGGCTTTCTCCGCTCTTGTTAGTTCGAATTCAAAGTTAATTTGTGGTCTTCTGATGACATAAGTTGAGTCTTGCTTGCGTTGGTAAAATGAAATTTCTGCATTGATTGGAAAGTTGAAAACATAAGGCTCAAAATATGAAAGTTCAAACTCCTGCGTCTCTTGTGTTTCGGCGTTCCATCTTGCCCCGAATTTTCTTCCGCTTCCAAAAAGATTTTTTAAAAGAATGTTTATGTAGCCCGTAAGATAACCTCGCGATGAACCAGCCTGTGGAATATATCCGATTATCCCATCGAATGAATTCATCCTTCCCTCTTTCACCTTTATCAAAATTCCGCTCGTTGTATCATTGAAGAAAATTTCCGGTTCATAAACCGTCTCAAATAAACCAAGTTTCGTCAATCTCCTGCGCACTTGTTTGATTTTATCCTCTCGATAAATTTCGCCCTTTTTAATTTTCGTTTCGCGAAGTATTAGGTCTTCTTTCGTCACATTGTTGCCTTGAATTTTTATCTGGTCGATTTTTATGGGTCTGCCTTCGTTGATCTTGAGCGTAAAATTCACAAGTTGTCTTTCTTCAAAATTGAAATTTTCTATTTCAATCTCAGCGAGTGGATGCCCGAGATTTGCGTATTTATCGAGGATTTTATTTATCCTCTCTTTCAAAATTTGACTTGAAAAGAAATCGCCTTCTTTAAAGCCGAGCATCTCTCTTATTTGCTCATTTGAAAGAATTTCGTTTCCTTTGATTTTAATTTTGCCAATCCTTACCCTTTCGCCTTCATTTATAAAAATTTTCAACTTATCTTTATCGGGCTTAATTGAATCGATGCTTGCGAAGAAAAAGCTGTTGTAAATGTAAAGGTTTAAGATGCTTTGTTTTATGTTTTCGATTTTTTCATCTGTTTTTGCATTTGATTTAACGACATCGGAAATTGCTGAGATAATCTCCCGCGTTGGAAGGTTTTTGTTTCCATAGATTTCAATCTTCTTGAACGAAGTTGGCTCTAAATCTTGAGATAGCGAAAGATAATAAACAAAGGTGAGGACGAGAATTTTAAACAGTGTTTTGCGGGTCAACATCAATTATGAGTTTAACATCTTTTGAGTTTAGTTTCGGTTCATATTTTTCCTTCAATTGCCAAGTGACCTTTGCAATCTCTTTGATGTTTTTGTCGAGCTTTCGGGGGATTTTCATTATGATGTGATATCTATAATTCTGCCTTATCTTCGGAATTGCAGCGGGTGCTGGGCCCAAGATTTGAATCGGGCTTTGGATTTTCGATTTTAATTCCTTTGCGAATTCATCCGCTGCAAGCTCGACATTTTTTTCATTTTTACCTTTGAACTCAAACAATATAAGCCTTGTGAAAGGTGGATAGCCCAAAGCCTCGCGCACTTTTAACTCTTTCTCGTAAAACTCGAGCGTCTTGTGGTTTACAATGTAATCGAAGATATAATGCCCGGGCTGAAATGTTTGAATTATCACCTCGCCTTCTTTTCCGCTTCTCCCTGCCCGGCCTGCAACTTGTGTCAAGAGTTGAAAAGTTCTTTCGCTTGACCTGAAGTCGGGAATTAACATTGGTATATCCGCAGAGATTACTCCAACGAGCGTAACCCTTGAAAAGTCAAGCCCTTTTGCAACCATTTGCGTCCCAAGGAGTATGTCCACCTCTCCATTTGCAAACTTTTGCATAATTTTATCGTATGATTTTTTCCCCGATGTAGTGTCCAAGTCCATTCTTATGACCTTTGCAGATGGAAAGAGTTGATTTATCTCATCTTCAACCCTTTGTGTCCCAACTCCTTTTAATTTAAGTTTAATTCCACCGCATCTTCTGCATTTTTCTGGGACACTTTTCACTAATCCGCAGTAGTGGCATCTGAGGTGATTTTGTGCTATGTGGAAAATTAAAGTGACGCTACAATTATCGCACATCTCAACATAGCCGCAATCTTGACACTCGATATATGTTGAGTATCCGCGCCTATTTTGAAAGATTATTATGCCTTCATTTGTTGCAAGTCGCTTTTCGATTTCTTGTCTCAGTAGCGTTGAGAGCGATGTTTTATTGTTCTCTTTTCTTTCTTTTATCATATCGACTATTTGAATTTTGGGCATCTTTGCGTTGTCAACGCGCTTTGGGAGCGTTAGAAGTTGGTATTTTCCGATTTTTGCGTTGTAATACGATTCAAGCGACGGAGTTGCTGAACCCAAAATCACGACAGCATTGTTTATGCTCGCTCTCATTATTGCTACATCGCGCGCGTTATATCTTGGTGAGGAATCAGATTGTTTGTAGGAGCTTTCTTGTTCTTCATCGACGACTATCAGACCGATCTTCTCAAGCGGTGCGAATATCGCTGACCTTGGACCTATGACGATTTTATATGTTCCATCCCTTATCATCCTCCACGAATCATATCTTTCACCTATGGACATTTTGCTATGTAAAACACCAACTATGCCTCCAAAACTTTTTTTGAATCGATTCACAATTTGCGGGGTCAACGAAATCTCGGGGACGAGCACAATTGCTGTTTTTCCAAGTTTTATAACTTCCTTGATAGATTCGATGTAAATTAAAGTTTTCCCGCTACCGGTAACTCCATAGAGAAGGAATGGTTTAAACTCTCCGCTTTCAATTGCTTTTTTGATTTCGATTAAAGCTTCCCTTTGATATTCGTTAGGCTCGATTTTTTTATCCGGCTCTTCAAACTCGTAATCGAACTTCCTTATCGCCTCTTTTTCGACGATTTCGACAAGTCTCTTTTCGCGAAGTTTTTTTATCGTTTGTGAACTTGTCCCTGTTATTTTCAAAATTTCTGATAGCGGGATTTCATCTCTTCCTTTTTTAAAGGCGTCGAGCAAGTAAAGTAAAACATCGACTTGGCGCGGGGCTGACTTTTCAAGTTCGGATATAGCGGATGTCAATTTTTTGATGTCATCTGTGTATGACTTTGAAATCGAGATGAATTTTTCAAACTTTGCCTTCGCCTTTTGTTCG
This sequence comes from Candidatus Kryptoniota bacterium, assembly GCA_041640855.1. GTDB lineage: Bacteria > Bacteroidota > Ignavibacteria > Kryptoniales > Kryptoniaceae > Kryptonium. The sequence goes on along the minus strand of JBEPZK010000008.1, from coordinate 3,556 downwards.
GGAAGCTGTTTTTCGATCTCGATGTATCCAAGCGTTTCGAGCGAGTTTAGAATTGAATAGATGTTTTTAAATTTGAATTTGTTTTTTAAAGCTTTAATGGTTATTGGGGAATTTTTTTCGATTAAGAATTTCAATACCTCAGCTCGTTTGGGGGAGTTTTTCTCCATTTGAGATAGAATGTTTTGCTCAGGCTGGCGAAGTAATTTCACAATCCTTTTGCTTTCAAGGATTGTTCCAATGGGCATAGCTGTTTTCAGGACCTCACCCCAACTTGTAAAATAGTAATCCGCAACCCATTTCGTAAGTTTTAACATTTCGTCTGAAAAAATTGGCTCGGGATCAAGGACATCTTTTATTTCTCTTAATTTGTACCATCCGCTTTGAGTTGATATTTCCACGATTATACCCGTTAATTCCTGTTTCCCAAATGGGACTATGACTCTTTTCCCAACAGCGACATCATCTTTCAAATCATCTGGGACGATGTAAGTGAAAAGTTTATTCACTTGTACTGGAAGCGCAACATTGACGTAAATGTTTTTCATGCGTTTTTAAACTTTTATTGATTTGTAAACGATTCAAGAATTCTATAAACTTGAATTAACGGCAGATTTTTCTCTTCTGCTATACGTTTACACTCTTCAAATTCCGGGATGAGCCTTTCAATCCCATCTATAACGACAAGTTTGAATTTTACTTTGCCGAATGGCGTCTCTATTTCCCTTTGTTCTCTTGCGAGTTTTTTTCTTCTTATCTCAAGTATTCTAACACCGAGCGTTGTCGTCTGCGTGAAAATTATTTTTAAGATTTCATCGAGCTTCGTTTCACTTACAAGGGTTGATAGCAAAGTTCCTGGTCGACCTTTTTTCATAATTATTGGGACAAGATAGGCATCGTTTGCGCCAGCAGATAGAAGCTTTTCGATCACATATGGATAAACTTCTGGATTCATATCGTCGATGTTTGTTTCAACGATAAGCAATTTTTCCTCTTGATACTTTTCAGGTATTTCGCCGATGATTATTCTTAAAACATTCATTTGCCCCGGTATTTCCAGTTCACCTGCTCCATAGCCGACCGAGTGAATTTTTATTGTTTCCTTTTCAAGCCCAAATTCTGCAAGTGTTGCTATAATTGATGCGCCCGTTGGAGTTGTGATCTCGAATGGGATATCAGTTAAAACAACCGGAAAATTTTTCAATATCTCGAGCGTTGCTGGAGCAGGCACAGGGATTTTCCCGTGTTGCGTCTCCACAAATGAACCCGAGCCAAGGGGAATTTTTGATGCGAAAACTTTTTCGATGCGGAATTTCTCAAGGCATATCGCAGTGCCAACGATATCAATTATCGAATCAATCGCTCCAACTTCATGGAAATGAACTTCGTCAATTGTCGTGTTATGTATCTTTGCTTCCGCTTGCGCAATGGTCGTGAAAATTTTTTTAGATGTCTGCTTTACGAATTCAGATAACTCGCTTTTGTCTATGATTTCGAAAATGTCGGAAAGATGTCTATGCTCCTCGTGGAGATTGTTTTTTACTATGACGTCAAGTTTTGTTGCGGTTATACCACTTCGCGTTATCTTTCTGGTTTGGATTTCGTAGTTTGTTAAATTTAACTTTTTAATTTCGCTTTTAAATTCCTCGATATCAAACCCAGCATCTATGAATGCGCCAAGCGTCATATCTCCGCTTATCCCTGAGAAAGCATCAAAGTAAACGATTTTCATTTTTTCGGGTGGAATTTTTTGCTAAAATTTAATTCGTTGAACTGATTTAAGCAAAAAAGAACGAAGTTTAGAGATTTTGTTTTTAAGCGATGTCTTTTTAAATTTAAAGCAAAAGAACTCAACCCAAAATCAAATACTTTGAAACGGGAAATGAGCGAGACCAGGAAAATTTACATAGAAACATACGGTTGTCAAATGAATCTTGCAGATTCTGAAATAGTCCTTGGGATTATGAAAAAGCATGGATACACTCTTACGGATGATGCTTCGAAAGCGGATGTTATACTTGTGAACACCTGTAGCGTAAGAGAGCATGCGGAGCAAAGAGTAATCGGAAGGTTGAACTCTTTCCTGAGATATAAAAAGAGAAAACCTGAACTTGTCATTGGCGTCCTTGGTTGCATGGCTGAAAGACTTAAGAAGAAACTAATCGAAGAAGAAAATCTCGCGGATATAGTTGTCGGTCCGGATGAGTATAGAAAACTTCCTCAGCTTGTGAACGATGCTTTCGCTGGTCATAAAGGAATTGCAGTGAGATTGTCAAAAGTTGAGACTTACGACGATATAACCCCACTTCGAACCGAGGGGATAAGCGCGTGGATTACGGTTATGCGAGGATGCGATAAATTTTGTACCTTTTGCGTAGTTCCGTTTACTCGTGGAAGAGAAAGAAGCAGACCTTTGAAAAGCATAGTCAGAGAGGTTGAGATGCTTTCATCTCAAGGATTTCGTGAGGTCACATTGCTTGGGCAAAATGTTAACTCGTATCGCGATGGAAATTATGATTTTGCTGATTTGCTCTCCGCGGTCGCACAAGTCGATAGAAATATGAGGGTCCGATTTGTAACTTCGCATCCGAAAGATATGTCGGATAAACTAATTCAAACGATAGCTGAACATCCAAATATTTGCAATTATATCCATCTTCCGGTTCAATCAGGTTCGGATAGGATTTTGCAACTTATGAATAGAACATACGATAGAAAACATTATCTCGAATTGGTCAAAAAGATAAGGGAGATAATCCCTGGTGTTAGCTTATCAACCGACATAATCGCTGGCTTCCCAACTGAAACTGAGGAGGACCACAAATTGACATTGAGTTTGCTTGAAGAAGTTAGATTTGATGGCGCTTTTATGTTTAAGTATTCCCCACGTGAGGGAACTAAAGCGTATGAGATGGGAGATGATGTACCGGATGAAGTTAAAATTAGAAGGTTGAACGAGATAATTGAACTTCAACAGAAAATTTCATACGAGATAAATCAAACTATGATCGGGACAAAAGTCGAGGTACTCGTTGAAGGTGAGAGTAAACGTTCCTCCGAACAGTGGATGGGAAGAACTGACACAAACAAAGTTGTCATATTCCCGAAAGTTGAAAATATAAAACCTGGCGATTATATTATTGTTCAAATCAAAAGAGCGACATCCGCAACTTTATTTGGTGATATAGTCGAAATTTTATATGAAAAAAACATTCCAAAAAATACTTCCGCTTCTTCTCTTAATTGACATTACCCTTTCGCAGGAACTTGATATAAGCAGATACCTTTACCTTATTCGTATCGGAGATATCGATGGTGTTAAGCGAGAGCTTGATAGTTTAAAAAATTTCTATCCAAACTCGGTGAATTTAAAATTTCTTGAGGCTAATCTAACGGAAGATGCTGAAAAAGCTTTGAGAATTTATTATGACATCGCTTTGAACTATCCTGATAATGAATTTTCTGACGAAGCCCTTTTTAAGATTTTCCAATATCACTATGCAAAAGGTGATTATGAACAGGCCAAAAAAGAACTTGAAAGATTAAAATCACTTTACCC
>JBEPZK010000007.1:0-64174 GCA_041640855.1 Candidatus Kryptoniota bacterium | reverse complement strand
TGCGTCTCAATTTTTATAAGGAGTTAAGAGATATCTTGACGGAACAGCAAATTGCTCAGGTTGTTGTGTTTGAGCGAAATTTTAGACGAGAGTTTATAAACGCAATTCGGGATATACAAAGAGAGAGAATGAGAAGAAGGTTTTAGTTTCTCCCTTCTTTTTTAAGTGAAATGCAAAGCGTTGCAACGACATCCACGTAATCTATCATTTCACATACACTTATACCCTCACATTAGGGGGATGTTATGATTTGACAATTTGTCAATCAAATATTAAATTTATTCGTGGAGTTAAATTATCGGTGTAATCATACGATGAACATTGCTGTTTTCGCTTCCGGTCGTGGTTCAAATCTTATGGCAATCCTTGACGCCATAAAGAATGGCGTCTTGAAAGCGAAGGTTTCTGTGGTCATAAGCAACAACTCAAACGCCGGCGCCCTTGAGATAGCAAGAGCAAACGGAATCGATGCCCTGCATATTAGCAGAAAGCAGTTTTCAAGTGATGAAGAGTATGTAAAAAAAATTTTGGATGAGTTGAGGTCGAGGAATGTACAACTTATCGTTCTTGCCGGATATATGAAAAAAATACCTCCTGAAGTGATAAAGGAATATCCGAATCGAATTCTTAATATTCATCCTGCTCTTTTGCCAGCTTTTGGAGGACAGGGAATGTATGGGCTTAATGTCCATAAGGCAGTGATTGAATCCGGTGTGAAAATAACGGGCGTTACCGTTCACATTGTTGACGAGGAATATGACCACGGTCCTATTGTTATGCAGAGAGCGGTTGAGGTTAAGGATGATGATACGCCTGAGACTTTGGCACAAAGGGTTTTGGAGGTTGAACATCAGGTTTATCCCCAGGCAATAAGATTATTCGTTGAAGGAAAAGTAAAAGTATCGGGAAGAAAGGTGATTATCCAAAATGAAGATTAAAACTGCGCTTATTAGCGTCTACGATAAGACGGGAATAGTTGAATTCGCAAGGGAACTTCAAAATCTTGGCATAGAAATCATTTCAACTGGCGGAACTTACAATCTTTTAGTTCAAAACGGGGTAAAGGCAAGAAGGGTCGAAGAGATTACAGGTTTTCCAGAAATTCTTGATGGGAGGGTTAAAACACTTCATCCCAAGATTTTGGCGGGGATTCTAGCGATAAGAGATGAGCCTGGGCATATCGAACAATTGAAACAATTTGGAATTGAACCAATAGACCTTGTCGTCGTCAATCTTTATCCGTTTGCTCAGGTAATATCCAAGAAAGATTTAAAGCTTGAAGAGGCTATTGAACAAATCGACATCGGGGGGGTTACGCTTTTAAGGGCTTCCGCTAAAAACTATAAATACGTTGCCGGGGTTGTGGATCCAAATAGATATGGTGAGATAATTTCAGAGTTAAAATCAAATGGTTGTGAACTCTCTGAAAAGACGAGACTTTCACTTGCGGTTGATATATTTCAACATACTTCGCGCTATGATGCAATTATAGCGAACTATTTATTCTCACAACTAACCGAGGATGTTCTGCCAAAAGTTTTTTATCTTAACTTTAGCAAGGTAAAAAATCTACGCTATGGAGAAAATCCGCATCAGAGGTCCGCTCTTTACGGGGATTTCTTCGATTATTTTGAACAACTTCATGGGAAAGAACTTTCCTACAACAACATTCTCGATATAAGTTCAGCCACTGAACTTGTCCTTGAATTTGATAAGCCAGCCTGCGCAATTGTTAAGCATACAAATCCCTGCGGTGTCGGCTTGGACGATAAATCAATACTTGAGGCATTTAGAAAAGCGTTTGCAACGGATACTGTTTCCCCATTTGGCGGGATAATCGCTTTTAATAGACCTGTTGATTTAAAGACAGCGATTGAAATTGATGACATTTTTTTAGAGGTTATAATTGCGCCTGATTTTTCACCCGATGCGTTGAGCTTTTTGATGCGAAAGAAAAATAGAAGATTGATAAAGTATAAAAATATCAATTTGAAGGATATGGGCTTTGACTTCAGGAGGGTCATTGGCGGAGTTTTAGTGCAGGAGGCTGATCTTGTGGACCTTGAACCTTTGAATTTAAAAGTTATGACGAAGAGAAAGCCGACGGTTGATGAGATGGAGGCTTTGATTTTCGCTTGGAAAGTTGTAAAGCATGTGAAATCGAACGCGATAGTTTATGCAAAGAAAGACAGAACCCTTGGAATTGGAGCTGGACAGATGTCAAGGGTAGATGCATCTAAGATTGCGGTGATGAAAGCTAAAGAAATGGGGCATGATTTGCGAGGAAGTGTTGTTGCATCAGATGCTTTCTTTCCGTTCCCAGATGGATTGATTGAAGCGATAAAGGCTGGGGCAACCGCTGTTATTCAACCTGGAGGTTCGATAAGGGATGAGGAAGTTATAAAAACAGCAGATGAATATAACATTGCAATGGTTTTCACAGGAATAAGGCATTTTAAACACTAAAATAAATGAAGGAAAAATGGGACTCTTTAACTTTTTTACCGCGGATATCGCTATCGACCTTGGAACAGCTAACACTTTAATATGGATGAAGGGCAAAGGAATAGTTTTGAATGAGCCTTCTATTGTAACTTATGACAGGAGCACGAGGAAAATCGTCGCTATAGGTCGGGAAGCAAAGGAGATGCTTGGACGAACGCATAAAGACCTTCAAACGATAAGACCATTGAAAGATGGTGTTATAGCCGATTTTGAAATGGCTGAGGGAATGTTGAGGGAGTTCATCAAGAAAATCCATGTTAATTGGTTCCCAAGCAGACGTGTTGTTATAAGCATCCCGAGTGGGGTGACAGAGGTTGAAAAAAGGGCTGTGCGTGATTCTGCAGAACATGCTGGAGCTAAAGAAGTACATCTTATTCCTGAACCGATGGCTGCAGCTATTGGAATTGGAATCGATGTTTCGGAGCCGTATGGTAACATGATTATCGACATTGGCGGTGGGACGACGGAAATTGCAGTTATAGCTTTGTCTGGAATAGTGACGCAGGAGTCAATTAGAATAGCAGGTGATGAGATGACAAATGCGATAATTCAACTTTTTAAAAAGTCGTACAACGTTTTAATTGGCGAAAGAACGGCTGAAGATATAAAATGTGAAGTTGGTTCTGCGGTCCCGCTTGAAGAAGAGGTGACTATTCAAGTTAAAGGGCGAGACCTTGTAACAGGGATACCTAAAATAGTTGAGGTAAGTTCTGTTGAAATTCGTGAGGCTTTAAATGAGCCTATAATCGCGATAATCGATGCTATAAAACTTGCTCTTGAGAGAACTCCACCTGAACTGGCAGCTGATATACTTGACAGAGGGATTATGCTTACGGGCGGAGGTTCACTTCTAAAAGGTCTTGATGAAAGGATAAGAATGGAAACTGGGTTACCAGTACATGTTGCGGAAGACCCATTGACCGCTGTTGTGCGCGGCGCTGGGAAGGTGCTTGAAAATCCTGAAGCGTATTCGAAAGTTCTCATCAAAAGTCAACGCTATTGATGCAAAGAATTCTCTCACAAATATCTCAACATTTGAAGGAATATTTCGTTTTTTCGATTTTGGTTTTGATTTCGCTTATACTACTTTTTACAAATGACTCGCCCAAATCACATATTTTAAGTGCGGTTGCGGTTGAGGTTTCGGGAATTTCAAAATCCATCTTGAATATTATCCCAAATTTTTATAACCTGAAGTCTGAGAATAAAGAGTTAAGGAAGGCAAATATATTTTTGCTCAACGAGATAAGCCAACTTCGGGAGGAAAAACTTGAAAACATTCGATTGCGCAAGCTTTTAGGCTTCAAGGAGAAGAATAATAACTATACCTTTGTCCCTGCTGATGTCGTTGGGAAAACGCTTGTCAGCCCGTATAATTACATAGTTTTAAATGTTGGCTCGAACGATGGAATTGAAATAAATATGCCGATTATATGCGAGTCTGGAGTTGTCGGGAAAATTATGAAAGTTGGAAAGAATTATTCCATTGGGATGATTTTGCTTCACAAGGATTTTCGAGCTAGCGCTAAAATTCAAAGAAGCAGAGTTGATGGAATTATCAGCTGGAATGGCGATGAATATCTTACGATGTTAAATGTTGCAAAAACCATGGATGTTGAGGTTGGCGATGTTGTCATAACTTCCGAATATAGCACTATTTTTCCACCTGGATTTGAGATTGGGGTTGTGGTTGAAATAGATAACTCTGTCCCAGGTCTATTTAAGAAAATCAAGGTTAAGCCATCTGTTGATTTTACAAAGCTTGAGGAAGTTTTCGTCGTTAAGTATAAGTATGACATTGAAAGAGTTGAGATAGAGCAGAACATTTTGAGAAAATAAATTTTATTGTGAATGATTTATCTTCGATATCTTCTTGTTGGATTGATTTTGCTTCTTTTGCATATAAGCGTTGTTCCGTTAATCGCGATTGAAGGAATTTCGCCGGATTTAATGTTAATTTTCGTTGTTTATGTCGCTTTGAAAAATGGTCAAATTACCGGAAGTGTAGCGGGTTTTATAACGGGTTTGTTGATTGATTTGACAGTTGATTTTACGCTTGGGCTTTCTGCTCTTTCTAAAACAATAGCTGGTTTTGTTGCAGGATATTTTTATAACGAGACAAAAATTGAGATAAACACTGAAACTTTTCGCTTTTTTAGCATCGTCTTATTTTGCTCGCTTGTGAATAATCTAGTTTATCTTTCGCTTGATATTATCGGTCGTGAGTTAAGTAATACTGAAATTTTAAAATTCATATTCGGTCGTTCGGTCTATACTTCGATATTGTCTTTGATCCCGATTTTTACAACATCAAGGAGGTTGAGATGAGATGACCGAACTTATATCAAGGGCGAAGTTTTTAAAAGTTTTTCTTAGTATTGTTTTTCTATTCTTTGTTGTAAAATTGTATGAACTTCAGTTATATCGCGATGTTGAATACAAAAAACGCGCGGAGAGCAATAGCATCAGGGCGATTCAACATGACCCGATAAGGGGTTTGATTCTCGATAGAAATGGGAGAATTATTGTCGATAACGTTCCGTCATACACTGTGACTGTAGTGCCGTATGAGTTCGATTTTAAAAATCTTGATATTTTGGCGAAAATTTTAAAGGTGGATAAAAAATATATAGTTGAAAAAATTGCAAGCGCTCCTTCACCATTTTCGCCTGTTAAAATTCGCCGCGATGCCTCTATGAAAGCAATTTCTTATATAGAAGAGCATAAAGATAAACTCAAGGGCGTCGATTACGTAGTTGAGCACAAAAGAAATTATATTTCTCCAGAACTTGCATCACACATACTCGGTTATGTTAAGGAGATAACCCCAACGCAACTTTCAATTTACAAGGGTTTATATAAACCCGGCGATCAAATCGGCCATTCAGGGCTTGAGCGAGGTTATGAGACGTTTATAAAAGGGGAAAAGGGATATAGTTTCATAATCGTCGATGCACTCGGTAGATTTGTCGGTAGATACAACGATGGGAAAAATGATATACCTCCGTCTGAAGGTTCGGATTTGGTCTTGACGATTGATATAGAGTTGCAATCTTTTATAGAAGAACTTTTCAAAGATAGAAATGGTTCTGTTGTAGTGATAGACCCGAGGAATGGGGAAATTCTGGCGATGGTTAGCAAACCAAGTTATGATTTAAACTTATTGAGCGGGTATACTCCGGATAGCGTTTGGAACGCTCTCAACTCAGACCCTCGAAAACCGCTTTTGAATAGAGCGATATCTGGACTTTATGCGCCGGGGTCAACTTTCAAAATGATACTTGCAATTGCAGCACTTGAGACAGGGGCTGTCGATTTGAATTGGAAAGTTTACTGCCCCGGATATTTTGTCTATGGGAACAAAGTTTTCAAATGTCACACATCTCACGGGCATGGTTGGGTGAATTTGACCAAAGCAATTGAAGTCTCATGCAACGTTTATTTCTATAACTTGATGTTAAGAGTTGATTTTGATGAATGGTCGAAGTACGGTGCCCTTTTCGGGTTTGGTAGAAAGACTGGGGTTGATTTGCCGGAAGAATTAGCCGGGATTTTACCGTCAACGGATTATTTTAACCGTGTTTATGGGGTTAACAAATGGACCAAAGGTTATCTCATAAGTTTAGCTATCGGTCAAGGTGAAATTAGCGCTACACCACTACAAATGGCGGGATATGCTATGGCGCTTGCAAATTATGGTAAATATCATCAACCGCATCTTGTGAAAAAGATAATAAACAAAAAAACTGGTAAAGTTGAAGAAGTTTCATATTATACTCGTGAAATTCCGGTTTCGCGGAGAACATTTGACATAGTTCGTGAAGGAATGTATTTGGTCGTAAATGGTCCCTCCGGCACTGGCAAAGCTGCAAGGGTTGACGGGGTAAATGTCGCTGGAAAAACGGGAACAGCTCAAAATCCACACGGCGAGGACCACGCTTGGTTTATTGGATTTGCTCCGTATGAAGATCCAGAAATTGCATTTGCAATTATATCTGAAAACGCTGGATTTGGTGGAGCAGTTGCTGCGCCTCTTGCGAGGGAAATAGTCAAAAAGTATTTTGAACTTAAAAATCAAAGAACTGGGTTTAAACTCGCAAAATGGTGAAAGGGATAGGAGATAGGATTGATTTCAAGATTTTAATTCCTTTTCTTGGGCTTCTCATCATAGGTGTAATGTCAGTTTATAGCGCGACCAAATTACCTGGACAGTATCCAATTTTTGTTAAACATATACTTTTGGTTTTGAGTGGTCTTATAATTGCTGTGTTTTTTTATTTTTTCCCTGTTAATAGGTTGATAAATTTAACTGTATGGCTCTATCTTTTGTCGATAATATTCCTTGCCCTTGTCATTTTTGTCGGGAAAAAAGTATCAGGTTCTGCATCGTGGATTCAAATTGGGAAGTTTCAGTTTCAACCATCTGAATTTGCGAAGTTTACGACGATTTTAATTTTAGCTTATTTCCTGTCGAGAAGAAATGTTGAACCAAATAGTTTATTGACTTTGATAGTTGCTGGGATATTGACGGGGATTCCGGTTTTCTTAACGATTTTACAGCCTGATTTCGGAACAGCGATAACATTTGGCGCAATTCTTATCGGAATGATGTTTTGGGCGGGTGTCCCTGTTTTTTGGCTTTTGCTTATAATTGCTCCGTTGATTTTGATAGTTGCGTCGTTTTTCAGTATGAAAGTTTTTATTGCTGCTTCAGTTCTAATTGTGATTTTGTTTCTTTTGATGCGGAAGCCTTTTATTTTGTCTTTTATGCTAATTGCTTTGAATCTTGTCATTGGGCTTACGAGCGAGCATATTTTCCATAATGTTTTAAAGCCACATCAACAAAAGCGAATTACAACTTTTTTAAATCCGTCAAGCGACCCTCTTGGAGCCGGTTATAACGTGATTCAGTCGAAAATAGCAATTGGCTCTGGAGGATTAACTGGCAAAGGTTTTATGAAAGGGACGCAGACACAGTTGAGGTTTGTTCCAGCTCAATGGACTGATTTTATATTTTGTGTCCCCGCTGAGGAATTTGGATTTATTGGGGCAATTTCGATTTTGATTTTGTATCTTATTTTGCTTTGGCGTATTGTAAACATCGGTTTGATGATGAAGCAAAAGTTTGCGAGTTTGGTTTCGGTGGGAATTTTTTCGCTTTGGTTGTTCCATGTGGCAATAAATATTGGCATGACACTTGGACTTTCACCAGTGATTGGAATTTGGCTTCCATTTTTGAGTTATGGTGGCTCAGCGATGTGGGTGAATATGGCAATGGTTGGCTTGCTTTTGAACTTTTATGCTAACCGTAGAGAACTCAATTAAACTTGATAATTTCAAAACAACTGATTATATTTTTTCAGATTCAGAAAACGAAAACAAAAATAAGGAATTTGTTTATGGCGGAAACACTTGATGCACTTGGAATGATCGAAACAAAGGGTCTTGTTGGAGCAATTGAAGCAGCTGATGCAATGTGTAAAGCTGCAAAGGTTACACTCATCGGAAAAGAAGTTATCGGTGGGGGATATGTAACTGTGATGGTTCGTGGGGATGTCGGCGCAGTTAAAGCTGCTGTCGACGCAGGTGCAGCTGCTGCTCAAAGAGTTGGAGAACTTGTCTCTGTCCATGTGATACCAAGACCTCATGCGGATGTTGAGCTTATTCTGCCGAAACGACCCGAGGGAAAATGAAACTAAAAGAATTTAAACTATGATTGAATACGCATTAGGAATGATAGAAACAAGAGGGCTTGTAGCTGCCATTGAGGCAGCAGACGCAGCTTGCAAAGCTGCAAATGTCAAACTTGTCGGCAAGGAATATATCGGAGGTGGATATGTGACAATTAAAATAATTGGTGAAGTTGCTGCAGTTAAAGCTGCTGTCGACGCAGGTGCAGCTGCTGCTCAAAGAGTTGGAGAGCTTGTCTCTGTCCATGTGATACCAAGACCTATCGATGACCTTGAGATGCTGATTTATCCTGAAAAGCCGCCCGAAGTCCCGGGAGTGAAACCTTCCGTTGACCCTGTGAGCTTACCTGAGACAAATTCGCCAGAGGAGCTTCGCTCTTATCTTGAAGGCTTAAGCGTGATGCAACTTCGTTCGCTTGCGCGGAAAATTGAAAAGATTGAACTTACAGGTCGTGAAATTTCAAAAGCGACAAAGGAAGAATTAATTGAAAAAATCATAAAAGCGAAGTTTGGCTGATTTAAATGAAAAATTATATCTCATTCCTCCTCTCGATTTTCGCGGCGTTTATACTCTGGCTCGTTGTTAATCTCAATGGTGAGTATGAGGGAAATTTTAAAGCAAAAATCGTAATAAAAAATCTCGACCCGAAAAAGGCAATCAAAACCGAATATCCCGATGTTGTTGATTTAAGGCTCAAGGGGCAGGGATGGAAACTCCTGCCCTTTTATTTTTTCTCAACACCACAAATTTTCATCGACTTATCAAATGTCCATCAAGGTTTAAAACTTAATCTTTCCTCAAATCATCGCATCCATGTTTCTCTGCCTGAAAATGTTCGTGTGCTTGCTTTTAACCCCGAGACATTAAGCATTGAACTTGATAAAAAAATTGAACGAAAGGTTCCCGTTGAACTTAAATTTCAAATCAAGGGTGATAACTACGGCTTCACTTACCCGCCAAAGTTAAATCCAGATAGCGTGACCATTTCCGGCGCTGAATCGATTGTATCGAGAATTGAATCTATATCGACAAAAGAAATTTCAATTGAGAAAATGGGCAAGTATAGACTCAACCTTCCTCTTGTTAATCCTTTCGATAAACTTGTCAAGCTAAGCGAAAATTATGTTCAAGCGAATTTTGAAATAGAACAAATAGTTGAACGCGAATTTATAGTTCCAGTTCAGGCGATTAATGTCCCATCCGATAAAGAAGTTTTATTTTTCCCATCGAATGTTAAGGTTGTCGTAAGCGGGGCTTTATCAAAACTTGTAGAAGTAAATTTTGGAGATTTTACATCCGATAAAGACGCATTGATAAAGGCGTTCGTAAGTTATCACGATGTTGTAAATGATAAAACTGGGCTTGTGAAACCGCAAATAATCATACCGGAGAACCTTAAACTTGTGAGTGTAAGACCCGAAGGTCTCGAGTATATCATAAGACAAAAATAAGGTGAATATGTTTGCTTTAATTGTTGCAGCTTTTCTTCAAATTTTCTCCAGTTTTGATCTTCCAAAGACGCGAGCGGAGTTAAGTAATTATACGCAGACCTCAACTTATGCAGATGTAATTGATTTTATCGAGCAGATAACAAGGTCAAGTCAAATTGCAACAAAAACAACATTTGGAAAAAGTTACGAAGGGCGCGATTTACCGCTTGTGATTTTATCAAAGCCTAAAATCTCCACGCCTGAGCAAGCGAAAGTGTCGGACAAGCTGGTAGTTTTGATAATTGGGAACATACACGCTGGTGAAGTCGAAGGAAAGGAAGCAATACTTCATTTGATTAGGAGGTTTCATACGGACAAAAATTTTCAAAAGCTTCTCGAACGCCTCATAGTTTTGACAATTCCAATTTTAAACGCTGACGGAAATGAAAAAATTAGCAAGGAAAACAGGCCTCATCAAAAGGGTCCAGAAGGTGGCGTAGGAGTTCGAGAAAATTCGCAAGGACTTGACTTGAATAGAGATTTTACGAAACTTGAAACGCCGGAGATAAAATCGCTTATCACAAATGTAATCAATAAATGGGAGCCTCATCTCGTCATCGACTGTCATACCACAAATGGTTCTTATCACGGCTATGTTTTAACCTATGCCACTGGTTTAAATCCCAACGGAAACCAAAAAATAACTGAATTTACTAAAAATAAACTTCTTCGTGAGGTTACCGATGAAATGTTGAAGAAGTATGGCTATAGAACTTACTTCTACGGAAATTTCATTGATCCGTTCGAGCCGTCGAAAGGATGGATAACATTTGACCATAGACCAAGGTTCGGGACAAACTACATCGGGTTGATAAATCGATTTGCTGTTTTGAGCGAGGCTTATGCGTATGCAGATTTTAAAACAAGAATTGATGCTACTGAAAAATTTGTCGAGGAAATTTTAAATTTTGCTTTTAAAAATCAAAAGGAGATGCTGAACTTAATCAAGCAAGCGGATGAATTGGCTATTTCAGGAAAGGTTGATTCGTTGGGGATAATGTTTCAAATCAAAGAATTCGATGAGCCAGCAGAAATTTACGGATATAGAATAATTGAATACGTTGATACATTGACGGGCGAGAAAAAAAGAATGGTAAGTCCAAAGCTTGAGATTTTTAAAACGAAAAACTTCGGCGAATTTAAAACAATTGAGAAAAGAAGCGTTCCTCAAGCTTATGTTTTGAGTGGCGAGTTTGAAAATGTAATTAAAAAACTTATTGAGCATGGGATAAAGGTTGAACGTATCGAGAAAAAGTTTAAGGCGATTGTGGATGTTTTCGTAGTTGACAGTTTGCGGTATTCCGAGAGGAAATTTCAAGGTCATAATGAGCTCAGGTTATTTGGACGTTATGAAACTCGAGAGGTTGAAATTGACAGCGGTTTTTACTATGTTTTGACAAGACAACCGAAAGTTGCTTTGATATTTTATCTTCTCGAACCCGAAAGCGACGATGGCTTTGTAAATTGGAATTTCTTCGATGATTTTTTGAGTCAAAAGTTCAAGGAAGGAGGCGAAGTGGTTTTTCCAGTTTATAAATTAAAACAAATGGAGGTGCGAAGATGAGATCGATTTTAATTATTTTTGCTGTCGCAGTTTTAGTTTTCGTTTTACTAGATTTTCCGTCAAAATTGGTTGACCCGAAGATAAGCGCTACATTTTCGATAGTAGCTTACGACCCCGAAGCGAATGAAGCAGGCGTTGCTGTGCAATCAAAATTTCCAAATGTGAGGCCTATCGTCCCGTGGGCTAAAGCAAATGTCGGAGCCATCGCAACGCAAAGTTTCGCAAATGTTGGATATGGTCCGACTGGGCTCGCGTTGCTTGAAAATGGTGCAACAGCTGAACAGGCGTTGCAAATTTTGCTTCAAAACGACCCGAAGAAAGAAATAAGGCAAGTTGGAATAGTTGACTTCAAAGGAAACGCAGCGAGTTGGACAGGAAGTGAATGCTTCGATTGGGCTGGGGGAATTGTTGGATATGGAAATGAGAAGAAATATGGTGGGAAAGGGCAAATCATAGTTGGAAAATACTATGCAGTTCAAGGTAATATACTTGTTGATCAAAGGACGGTTGAAGCGATGGCAAAAACTTTTGAGGAAACCAAGGGAACGCTTGCGGATAGGCTTGTCGCAGCCCTTGTCGCTGGCGGAAAAGCAGGTGGAGATAAACGCGGTGAGCAATCTGCAGCCTTGCTTGTCGTCAAAAAAGGTGCAGGATACGATAGCACAATGGACAATTACATCGATATAAGCATTTATGACCATCCAAAACCACTTGAAGAACTCCAACGGCTTTATAACCTTCATAAACTTTACTTTTTCAAAAGCGACCCCAAAAATCTCATCAAGATAGATGAAAAAATTTGCAGAGAACTTCAGCAAATTATGAAAGAGCGCGGATTTTATGATGGACCTGTAAACGGCGTTTTTGATGAGAAAACGAAAAAATCGTTACAAGATTTTATGGGCTGGGAAAATTACGATGTGAGGATCAGAGATGATGATATGATAGATATTGAAGTTTTGCGGGACATAAGGAAAAATTATGAAGTTTGGAAAAGCCAGAGGAAAAAGTAGCGCTCTATAAACTTGACTTTTTGAGAAAAGATTTTATATTTTTATAAAAAATTTTGATGAAAACAAGAAGGTTAAAGCGGTGCCAATTCGAATTCATAAAAAATTACCACTAAGATTGGAGGGAACTTAGCGGAGATGGAGAATCTCGCCTCATCTTCGAAATTCGCCCTGATAGAGATTCAGGGCATCAGCAAATACTTCGGAGATGTTAAGGTTCTTGACAATATATATCTTTCCATAAACAAAGGGGAATTCTTCTCAATACTTGGCCCAAGCGGATGCGGTAAAACCACACTTTTGAGAATTATCGCAGGTTTTGAACGTCCCGACGTAGGTAAAATCATAATCGATGGCGTCGATTACACAGATGTACCACCGTATAAAAGACCCGTGAATATGGTCTTTCAAAATTATGCTCTTTTCCCACATTTGAATGTCTTTGAAAATGTTGCCTTTGGATTAAGGTATCAAAATCTCGGAAAGCTGGAGATAAAGAAAAAAGTCTTTGAAGTGCTTGAACTTGTTAAATTAACGGGGCTTGAGAATAGAAAACCATCCGAGTTAAGCGGAGGGCAAAAGCAAAGGGTTGCACTTGCAAGGGCTCTTGTCTTAAAGCCGAAAGTTTTACTTCTCGATGAACCTTTAAATGCGCTTGACCCTAAACTTAGAAAAGAAATGCAAATCGAACTTAAAAAACTCCAACACGAGGTCGGTATAACTTTCATTTTTGTAACCCACGATCAAGAAGAAGCACTTTCAATTTCGGATAGAATTGCGGTTATAAACTCTGGAAGGATCGAACAGATTGGAACTGGATACGAGATATTTGAAAAGCCAAGGACGGAGTTTGTCGCAAGTTTTATGGGCGCGAAAAATTTATTTACGGGGAATCTACGCAAATTAAATAAATATGTTTTTGAAGTTGAACTTCCAAATCTTGTTAAGTTTAAAATTTCAGCGAATAAAGTAAATGGCAAGTTTAATTCAACAGCAGGTGAGTTGAAGTTTATCGTAAGACCTGAAAAGATTTTCATAAGGAAGACACCGTTGAAAAATCAAGCATTCGTGTCAATTCCAACAATTGTTGAGTCGATGGTTTACTATGGGGCATCGACAAGTTGGATTTTAAAAGCAGATGGCCTTTTGATATTTGTCGAAGAGCAAAATAGAGATATGAGATTTAGGCATAATTTTTATCCTGGGGAAGTGGTCTATGCGGTTTGGGAGAAAAGAAACATTGTCTTTCTTGAATCGATATGAAAAATAAAGTTTACTGGCTCTTCTTTATCCCTTCTGTGGTCGTTCTTGTGGTTTTCTTCTTTTTTCCACTTTTGATAATGCTTTATTATAGCTTTTTACAGCGCGGGGTTTACGGGGGAATTGAACCTATCGATAATGTTTTTGATTACATCTCAAATTTTTTATGGCTAAAAAATTACGCTCGCGTTTTTGATTCGCTTTATGTTCCAATTTATCTTCGCTCGTTGTATATTGCGTTTTTAACGACGGTTATCTGCCTTCTAATTGGTTATCCGGTTGCTTATTATATCGCTTTTAAGGTTAAACCAAATCGAAAATTTTTATATTTATCTTTTATCATCATTCCGCTTTGGATGAGTTTTTTGATAAGGACGTATGCTTGGATTTTAATTTTGAGAGATGAAGGTTTGATAAATTTTCTTTTGATGAAGGTTGGTCTGATAAAGAAGCCGTTACATTTGCTTTATAATGAATTTTCTGTTTTGCTTGGTCTCGTTTATGGTGAGCTACCTTTTATGATTTTGCCAATTTATGCTTCGCTTGAGAAGATTGAAATGAGTTTAATCGAAGCGTCAAAAGACCTCGGGGCGAATGAGTATGACACTTTAAAGCGTGTTATCTTTCCTTTAACGTTGCCTGGAGTGATAGTTGGGATTGTGATCGTTTTTATCCCGACGCTTGGTTCGTTTATAGTTTCAGATTTGCTTGGCGGGGCAAAAAGCATGTTGGTTGGAAATTTGATACAAAATCAATTTATCGTTGCACGGGATAAACCTTTTGGCTCTGCGATAGCCTTTGTGTTAAGTGGATTTGTATTACTCCTGCTTTACATCTACAAGAAAATTTCAAAGGGGAAGATAGAGATATTATGAATTTTCTTCTTCAATTGTGAAGTGATATTCTTCGGTTACGGGGTTGGCAAGGAGTTTTTTACAGATTTCATCAACTAAAACTTGCGCTTTTTCTTTGTCATCAAAGTTTAACTTTAACTCAAAGAATTTCCCGGATCTTAAACTTTTAATATCTTTATAGCCGAGCATCTCGAGAGCATGATGGATAGTTTTACCTTGTGGGTCAAGGATTGAATCTTTTAGTTTAACAATGATTTTTGCTTTCAGCATTTTTATTCGATTTTAAATATCGAAATCTTGAAAGTTTTCCTCGTTGATATCGTCACCTCCAGATGAGGTTGTCCCTGCGAGACCTAAGACTGGTTTAAATGTGTTGATGAGCGACCTTATAGCTCCAAACAGGATGAAAATAACGAACCATGGAAAGATAGTTTTGCCCTTGGTTAAAATTGCAAGCAATATGCCAATGTAGAAATATAAAAATTTTATCGGCGAAGTTTTTATGGCTTTGATTGAAAGTTTCGGGATTGTATCATATTTAATCGAACTTACCATTAAAAGCGACAGAGCTATTATCATTGGTATCAAAGCGTACTTTTGAAACTCTGACATCCCGGTTTCGCTGTTGTAAAAAAGTATTATGTATGATGCAATAGTTCCAGCAGATGATGGAATTGGTAGACCTTTGAAGGCGGTTTTTTCAAATCCGGTAAGTTCTACATTAAACCTTGCGAGGCGCATCGCACCAAATATCATAAGCAGTGAACTTAGAAAAATTCCAATTTGTCCCAACTCATGTAAATAAAACTTGTAAACCAAAATCGATGGGGCGACCCCAAATGATATGACATCTGCAAGAGAATCAAGTTCAACTCCGAATTCACTCGCAGACTTAGTCAATCTTGCGACAGAACCATCGAGCGAGTCGAATATAGCTGCAAGGATTATAAACCATGCGGATTGAATATAAGCCTCGTTCATTGCATTTAAAATTGCAAGAAACCCTGAAAACATATTTAAAACCGTGAACAAGCTTGGAACAAATATGAACTTTTTACTTTTCATCTTTTATTCACCTCTTAATCTTTGCAATTATTGTTTCTCCTGCTTTTACTTTTTGACCTATTGAGACCAAAACTTCAACTTTATCCTTAGGCATTATCACATCGACTCGAGAGCCAAATTTTATCATACCGTATCTTTGTCCAGTTTTAACTTTATCACCTTTTCTAACTTCACATACTATTCTTCTTGCAATGAATCCAGCGATTTGTTTGACGAGAACTTTTATGCTGTCCTCGGTTTCTATTCCGATTATCTTTCTCTCGTTATTTTCGGAAGATTTTTCATCAAATGCAACAATATATTTGCCCGGGACATATTTTAAAAATTTTATTTCCCCACTTATCGGTATCCTATTTACGTGGACATTCAAAGGTGACATAAAGATGCTAACTTGGATTGCATTGTCAAATATAAATTCGTTCTCGAAAAATTCTCTTATTAAAAATACTTTTCCATCCGCTGGCGAAATTATCAAATCCTTGCCTTCGGGCGTTTTCCTTTCTGGATCCCTGAAAAAATAAAGCGTAAAAATAATTAAGAGCAGCGCAATTAAAATAAAAAACACTCTGAGAAAAGTGAACTTGATTAAAAGTGCAATGATTATCAGAGCTATTGAAAATGTGATTATCGATATAACTGTTGAAATTCCATACCTTGCTATCAATTTCCCTCAATTCATTAGATTGAAATACGCCTTAAAATTTCGGTATAACTTTCGCGAACATTTCCCATATTGAAACGAACTCTTTCGAAGTCAAGTGGTTCATTTGTTTCCATATCCCATATCCTGCATGTTCTTGGTGAAATTTCATCCCCTAAAACTATGTCATCACCAAGGACGCCAAACTCAAATCTCGCATCGACAAGTTTTAAGTTTCTTCTTTCAAAGAACGACCTTAAAATTGCGTTCACCTTTGATGTCGTCCTCGTTATAACAGCTATCTCTTCGGGAGTAGATATATTTAAGGCGTAAATGTGATATTCGTTGACAAATGGATATTGCGCTGTGTTATTTTTGTAATAAAGTTCAATTACAGGTTGGTTTAGCACAGTTCCTTTAGGGATGCCAAATCTATCGCAGAAGTTTCCCGCAGCTATGTTCCTTACCACAACTTTTATCGGTATCATATTAAGTTTACGAACAAGCATTGAACTTTCATCGACGGGCTTTATGTAATGTGTTAAGATGTTGAAGTTTCGAAGGTATTCAAATAAAATTGTTGAAATTTTGTTGCGCAATTCTCCATGTCCTTTCATCTTAAAGGTCGTTCCGTCTCTAAGCGTGATAGCATCTTTAAATTTCATTATCAAACAATTTTCCTCTTCAGAAGTATAAAATTTTTTATTATTGCCCTCGAAAACTAATTCCGGGACGAAAACTTGTGTCTTATTTCTTTTGAGCATATGGCTCAATTTCGGCTTTGAAATTTATCAAAAATAATTATAAAAAAATTTGTGATAAAAAACAAAAACTGTTTTGGACGGGCGGAATTTTAATTTGACTTGATATATGTTTATTTGTAAATTAAGGCAGAGAAAATTAATCGTTCGTTGTTTAAGTTATGCTTGGTCAGGATGAAAAAATAGTCGTTGCAATGTTAAAGTTCCTATTTCCTGGAGAGCCTTTGCCGGCTGCTTTTGAGAAGGCAGAAGGTATAATCGATTTCCGAAAAAAGACCAAAAAGCATGTTCTTTCGCTTATAAAGAAATCAAAGCTCGATTGGTACGGATACGCTATACCGTATGAATTTGGTGGAGAATTTGAAGAGAAAAGATTTGCGAGTAGCTTTGAAGATTAAATTGAAAACAAAGGGCGGTTGTCTATAGCGGCTTCGTTAAAGGTTTTATTCTTTGAATCAAATGCTTTAACTTAAAGCAAAAACGAATGATCACGATATGCGAAAAAAACTAACCTTTAACGTAAGTTCGCTTGGCAACCGTCCTTTTCTATTTTTTCTTTTGATTTTTCTGTTATTTCAACCCCTCCTATCCCAAAACAGTGACTTTTCTATAATTTCGCAGACACAAGATGAAATAATCATCGAATACAGACCACACCTTTTAAAAATAGATTCCATCACTTATAATAACGAGTTGCTTTTATCATTTTTGTTTCTTAACACAACATACGGGGATGAAAAAATCGGCGAACCTGAATTACCAATTAGAGTATTTCCTGTCGTTTTGAAATCAATGAATGGAAATTACGTTGAGGTTTTGGATTCATCTTATATTGAATATGATCAAGTTAAGTTAAAGCCATTCCCTCAAATAATACCCGAAAAATCATATTCTGGGGTTAACCGAGATACGATTTCGTATGTTAAATTTTTTGTTTTCGGCGAAAATTACAATAGATACGGGTTTATACCTGAAAAACTTGTTGGATTTGGTAAAGTTGGAATTGCGAGAAATTACATTGTCACCAGGATAAAAGTTTCTCCGATTCAGTATAATCCGGCTATTGGAAAGGTGAGGGTGTATACGCGAATAAAATTTGTTTTAAAGTACGGACAAGCTCAGGGAAATTTTTCAAGGCCGGATAATTTTGATTTAAAAATCGCGCAAGGATTTGTCAATTATGAAATTGCCAAGGATTGGAGGATAACCAAGGAGAATCTTTCGAAACCTGGGATAAGCCAGCTTTCATCCGGGGATTGGTATAAGATTCCCGTAAAGGAGGAAGGAATTTACATTATAACTTATTCTGACTTAAGAAATGCTGGGATAAATCCTGATAATATTGACCCGAGGACGATAAAAATTTTCAACAACGGTGGTTTTCAATTGCCGGAAGATGTTAGGGAACAGCGACCCGAAGGGTTGATTGAAAATGCAATTTATGTTCACGGTGAAAACGATGGTAGATTTGATCAAGGCGATTACATAATTTTTTATGGTAGGGGAACAAGCGGATGGAAGTACGAGCCAGCGACAAAGCAATTTACACATTATGTCAACGATTACACGGACGAAAATTATTATTTCCTTACATTTGGAAGTGGAAATGGAAAGAGAATGAAAACGATTCAAAGTTTGAATGATCGGAATCCATTTAGACCTGAGTATACATTGGGCTTTTATTTCAAGGACGATAGGAAGATAAATTTAACCGAGTCTGGAAGGGATTGGTTTATGGCATCGATTGAGGCAAGGGCTGGGTTCAATATGATAAATTATGTGACGAAACTTGATGAACTCGTGCCTGGTAAGCCCATTAAGTATAGGATTCAGGTTGGTTCGAGGTCTGGTGGACCTAATTGGTTCCTTGTTAAAGAAGGGGATTACGAACTTGGGACTATAAGTCTTGGGACAGTTTCTCTCGGGGGTTGGGCATCTTTGGTTGATTATTATGCTGTTAAGTCTGAGCCAAAGGAATTTGTTTATACTGGCGAACTTAAAGATTCGAGGAGTAATTTGAAATTTTATTTCAATTGGGTTGGTGAAGCGGTTGCTGGTTATGTTGGCTGGTTTGAAATAATTTATCCGAGAAGTTTTAAAGCAATTAATGATTTCATCAAGTTTTATTCTTATGATACAACTGCTATTGTTGAGTATAAAATTTATGGTTTTTCATCGAACGATATCAGGGTTTTTGATGTGACAGATTTTAAAGATGTTAAAATTGTCACCGGAAATATCAACGCTGGTGAATTTGTTTTTCAGGTTTCACAGCAGAGGGGGGAACTTAAATATTTCATCGGCGTTGGAAGCAACGGTTATAAAAAAGTTTCGAAAATTGAAAAAATTAAGAACACAAATTTGCGTGGGGAAAGAGATGGGGCTGATTGGATCGTGATTACTCATTCTGATTTTTTACCGCAGGCTAAGAAATTAGCCGAGCATAGGGCGAGAAAAGATTCGTTAAAAGTTCTTGTGGTTGATGTTGTGGATATTTATAATGAATTCTCATGTGGGATGCTCGACCCGGTTGCGATAAGAGATTTTCTAAAATTTGCATTTGATAATTGGAATAAAAAACCTTTCTATGTTTTGTTGCTTGGCGATGGCGATTACGATTATAAGAATGTTGAGGTCTCGGATAAAAACTGGATACCACCATATGAGAGCAAGGAAGGACTGCAACAGATTTTAACATATACATCGGATGATTTCTTCGTTCTTTTGACGCCAGACCCATATATCGAAATGGCGATAGGCAGGATTCCAGTGCAGACACAAGAAGAAGCCGAGGCAGTTGTAAATAAAATAATTCAATACGAAAATAGCACAGATTTTGGTTCTTGGAGGAATGTAGTTTTGTTCGTTGCGGATGATGGTTTAACATCAGGTGGGGAAACGGATGGACAAATTCATACAATTCAAAGCGAAACCCTTGCAAATTATTATACGCCTGATTTCGTCGACAAGCGAAAACTTTATCTTGTCGCATATCCAACTACTTATACTTCTGTTGGAAGACGAAAGCCAGAGGCTTCGAAAGCTTTGGTTGACTATATAAATCGCGGATGTTCAATCGTTAATTGGATAGGCCATGGAAATCCATCGGTTTGGGCTCATGAGAGAGTTTTTGAGATTGGGTACACGATACAGAATTTGAAAAACGAGGGAAGATTACCTTTTGTAGTAGCTGCGACATGTGACTTCGGTAGATTTGATAACCCTAAGTCGCAAAGTTCAACCGAGGTTTTGTTAACTTTAAAAAATGGCGGAGCCATTGGGGTTCTTTCGTCGGCGAGGTTGGTTTATTCAAGCGACAATGCAGCTTTTAATTACAAATTTTTTGATGAATTATTTAAATGGACCGATGAATATAAAACTTCTCGAGTTGGCGAGGCTATGTTCAGGGTCAAACAAGTTTATGCATCTTTAAACGATAGAAAATTCATTTTATTTGCTGACCCTGCTTTGCGCCTTATTTTGCCGAGATATTCTGCATCGATAGATAGCATAAATCATAAAGGGACAAATCAAATTATCAACTTGAAAGCTTTGGAAAAAGTTAATTTTTCAGGCAAGGTTCAAACGAATAACGGAAGTTTACTGAATATCCCCGGCAAAGTTGAGCTTACACTTTTTGATGCACAAAAGACGTTGACATATTTGGATGAGCTTGGATGGGCGTTTAATTTCACCGATCAAGGAAACTTGCTTTTTAAGGGATTATATTCGCTCAAGGATGGAAAGTTCAACGGTGAATTTATGCTCCCAAAGGATATATCGTTTTCGAATTCAAGAGCAAAAGCCATAGTTTATTTTTATGGTAACGGTGTCGATGGGGTTGGTTATACAACAAATTTGATAATTAACGATATAGATTCAAGTTTTGTCAGAGATGTAAAGGGACCGGATATCGAGATTTATTTGAACAATAGAAGTTTTAGATCGGGTGACGTAGTTTCGAATGAGCCAGTTTTAATTGTCGAAATTTTTGATGAAAACGGGATAAATATATCTACATCTTCAATTGGGCGAAAGATTGAGGTGTTCATCGACGATAATCCTTCAGGAATTGACCTTTCTGAATATTATAAACCAAAACTTGACAATTACAATGCTGGCGAGGTTGTTTACAAACTTCCGAGATTATCGCCGGGAAAGCATAAGGTTAAGGTCAGAGCGTGGGACATATTTAATAATTCTTCGGTAAGGGAAGTTGAGTTTAAGGTTGCTGAATCGGGTGATTTTTCTATTTACAATGTTTTTAATTATCCAAATCCGTTTTCAAACAAAACGTATTTCACATTTCAAAAGGTCGCGCTTGAAGACGACGTTCCGGTTAATGTTGAGATAAGGATTTACACTTTGAGTGGGAAATTGATAAACAAAATTGAAAGGTTTGGATTGACGGGAAACTTTATCGCTATTGAATGGGATGGCCGAGATATTGATGGCGATGAGATAGCAAATGGTGTTTATATTTACAAAGTTATTGTAAAGAGTTTCGATGGTTCAAAGAAGGTTGAATCGCTAGGCAAGTTGGTTGTGATGCGATAGATTTGTTTTTTGCTGAAATTTTTTATATTTAAAACAAAAAAGAAGAAAGCCCAGCGGAAAGGCTAACGCTTTTGCAATGTATTCTGAAACAAAAATAATTAGGAGGTAAAACAATCATGTTGTTGAAGAAAGCAAATTTGGTGGGCTTAATTGCTATCCTTGCAGTTACATTTATTTCAGGACTTTATGCGCAGGGTGGAGATGCAGCTGTTCCATTTTTGTTAATTGCGCCTGACTCAAGGGCTGGAGCTATGGGTGAAGTTGGTGCTGCAATTGCAGATAACGCAAATGCTATCTTTTGGAATCCCGCTGGACTTGCTTTTCAAAAAGGAACTGAAATAAGCTTTACACATTCAAGATGGCTCCCGCAATTTAGTTCGGACCTTTCTTATGAGTATCTTAGTGCAAAGCATTATCTTGATTTTATCGATGCGACGATTGGGGCTAATATAACTTTTTTCAATCTTGGTTCGTTTGAAAGAAGAGATGAGAACAATAATTATCTTGGCACATTTAAAGCTTTTGAATATGCAGTTACTTTGGGCTATGGGATGAAATTAGCTCAAAATTTAGGCCTTGGTGTTAACTTGCGATATATTCACAGTCAACTTGCTCCATTTGGGACAGCTGAAGAGCAAGGGCGGGGGGTTGCAAACGGTGTGAGTTTCGATATCGGTATGCTTTTCAGAACTTATATTTTGGGGATGAGGTTTAGCAGTGGCTTTAATCTTTCCAACCTTGGTCCTATGATTCACTACATAGATAGGGAACAGGCTGACCCGCTTCCAACGCATTTGAGAATCGGATTCGCTTTTGACGTTATCCAAACGAAGTACAACAATCTCACCTTTGCGACCGATTTTGGTAGAGTTCTTGTGAAAAGATATCCTGGGACTGGAAAAAAGCCTGACCCACTTCCAAAGTCGTTGATAACTGCTTGGAACGAGCAGGGAAGTCTGCGGAAGGTGACATTTGGTGCCGGTTTTGAGTATTGGTATGGAAGTCCGAAGTTAATCGCTTTAAGGGCTGGATACTTTTATGAAGACCCAAGAGCGGGTGGAAGAAGATTTGCAACATTTGGCGCAGGTATAAGATATAGCATAGTTGGGGTTGATTTTAGTTATATCTCAACGTTTGAAGAAAATCACCCTCTTGCTAACACGCTTCGTTTTACTGTTTTATTAAACTTCGGTGGAGGAGAATGACCCCTCCGGGCGGGTTCACCCGCCCTTTTTGATAAATTAACTTTTTCACTCTTGAGATGAGGAATTTTCTCTTATTTTTGATGATTTTTATCGGCTCAGTCGTCGATCTTTTCTCGCAAAGTTTATCAAGGCATTATAAAGTACTCGCTGTTATGGTCGAATTTCAAGAGGATAATGACCCTTTGACGACGGGCAATGGGAAGTTTGATTTAAGTTTTCCTTCCAAAAGAATTATCGACCCGCCACCGCATGATAAAAAATATTTTGATGCACACCTTCAATTTTTGAAAAATTACTTCGCAAAGCTTTCGATCTCGATTGAATATGAAATCATTGACAGCGTTTTCACACTTTCAAAACAAATGCGATACTATTCACCGCCACCGGATTCTGGGTTTGAAAGACTTTTAAATCTTGTTTACGAAACTTGGTCAAGCGTTAAAAATTCTTCTGTAAGGACGAGTTATCCTCTTTCATCTTATGATTGTTATATCATCTTTCACGCTGGGGTTGGAAGGGATATAAATTTGTCCGCTGAATATGGTTATAATCCGACGCCTTTCGATATCCCATCTGTGTTTGTAAATACTGATTCGATTGTTGGTTTTTTGAGGCGAAATGGAATTTCTGATAACTTTGAAATTAAAAATTCTATCATCTTGCCCGAAACTGAGTCCAGAGTTCTCCAAAGTATAACTGGTGAAACTTTGTTGCAAATTGGTTTGAATGGAATTCTTGTGTCGAACTTTGCGAGTTTTCTCGGTTTGCCCGATTTATTTGATACTAATACCGGGAGGTCGAGGATTGGAAGATTTGGTTTGATGGATGGACCGGGGATTTTTTCATATCGTGGTGTTCTGCCTCCAATGCCATCTGCTTGGGAAAAGATTAAACTTGGTGTGTGCGCGCCAGTTGAAATTAAACCGACAAAAGATACAGTTGTTTCGATTTATTCTTTTCAACTTAATCCAAACAGAGCAATTTATAAAATTCCGATAAATGCAAAGGAATATTTTTTGCTCGAAAATAGAAATCGTGATGCTTTCTCAGACGGAGTTAAGATGAAGTTTTATTGGCGCGATTCTACGGGTGAAAAAATTATCGAAAGAAATTTTTCTAAAGATGAACCTGGGTTTAATTATTTTAACGTTGATTCGATTTATGGGGTTTTGATTGATGTGGATGAGCTGGATTGGGCTTTGCCAGGTTCAGGGATTTTAATTTGGTATATCGATGAAAACGTCATCGATGAGAAGATAAAGGCGAATTCGATAAATAACGATGCAAAACGACTTGGTGTTAAACTAGTCGAGGCAGATGGTCCACAGGTGATTTATGGAGATGAAATTGGATGGGAGTTTGATATGTGGTTTTTGGGAAATCTCGCGCCGACATATAAAAATGAATTTTCGTTAAACGCATATCCTTGGAATCCAACAAACAACTTATCTAATTTCAATTACAAAGTTTATGATTTCAGCGCGCCTTCACCTGTTATGACATTCAGAATTGGTTTTTCTGATTCAATGATAACACCGGCGCCCGCATTTCCAAAGCGAACCGAAGGTTTGACCGGAAAATCTTTCGTGACAATTGCAAATATAGACCACGATCCGAAAAATGAGATAATCATCAATTCATCGACTGGAATTTTTGCTTTTAATCCATCAGGAACGAGTTTGACATTAAACGAGCAAGGCTATTATACAAATATTAAAAGTGATTTCGCTTGCGCTGTTTTAGACGTGGATGGCGATGGAAGAAATGATGTAATTGGTGTTGATGGTAGAAAGGTCTATGCTTTTAAAACTTATGATTCGAATTTCGATGGATTTGTGGATAGCGTTTGGTTTTTTGGGAACGGCGATCCGGTTTCAACCCCAACCGCAATTTTTCAAAATAAAATAGTTTTCGGGGATAGCGCTGGAAACCTTGTATTTTTGGAGAAAGATGGGAATATCCATAAAAAAATTAAAGTTGGCGACGAACCTATCGTTTCTTTAATTTGTGCTGATTCGAATTGGGTTGCGATTTCGCAAAGCAAGATAAAAACTGAAAATAATGAATGGAATTTTGATGTTGGCTTTGTCTCCGGCGCCGGAATTGATATCCAGAAAGATGGGAAAGTTGAGTTCGTTGTTGGGGTTGGGGAGAAAGGAAAAGTTGTTATCCTTGATATTCAAACTGGTAATGTTAAAACTTTTCGAATTCCAGATGTAAAATCTGACATTAAAACGTCTCCAGCGGTAGCAGATTTAAATGGTGATGCTTTCCCTGACATAATCATCACAGCTGGGAATAAAATTTGGGCTTTTAATCACCTTGGCTCGACGCTTTCCAATTTCCCAATCGAAGTTAGAAATGCAAATTTTGTTTCGTCGCCTGTGATTGTGAATTTCTACGGTGATACTTTGCCAGAGATAATAGTTGGAACAGACAACTCTCAAGTTTATGCTTTTGAATCTAATGGAAAAATTGTCCCTGGTTTTCCTGTTTCGATAAGCGGGGCATGTTTGACATCTCCATCGGTTTATTATGAAAGCAACCTCGTTTATTTGCTTATCCCAAGTCTCGATGGATATCTTTACTCTTGGACGATTAAACCAAGTCAACCCCAAAATGTGAAAGTTTTATGGCCAAGTTATCTTCGCGACGAGAAACATTCGAATTATTCTTCAATAGAATTTCCAATTGTAATTAAACCTCCGATCGAAAAGAAGATATTATCCGAGGATGATGTTTACAATTGGCCAAACCCGGTTTATGATGATTTCACATTTATTCGCGTGAAAACCTTTCAAGATGCGAAGGTGAATGTGAAAATTTTTGATGTTTCAGGTTTTAAGGTTGATGAATTCGATTTTTCAACCGCCGCGGAATTTGAAGCGGATGTGAGATGGGATGTTAAAAATATTAAAAGCGGAATTTATTATGCTAGAATTGAAGCATCTGCAAATGGCAAGAGTGAGGTCAAGATAATAAAAATCGCGGTTGTGAAATGATGAGGTTGATTTTTTTAATTTTATTTCTTCCGTTATTTTGCTTATCTCAAAGCGATGATGAGTTTATCCATCCGGAGCTCGATTGGTATACAATTGAGACGGAGCATTTTCTCGTTCATTTTCACAGCGGAGCTGAGAGAACAGCAAAAGTTGTAGCAAAGATAGCGGAGGAAATTTACAAGCCGATCACATCGCTTTACAATCACACCCCGGACCAAAAGGTCAGCATAATAATAAAGGATTATGATGATTATTCAAACGGAGTAACTTATTTTTACGATAACAGGATTGAAATTTGGGCAAGTGCTCTTGACTTCGAGCTTCGCGGCACACACAATTGGCTTAGGGATGTTGTGACACACGAATTTACACACAATGTTCAGATGCAAGTTGCTTTCAAATTCGGGCGAAGGATTCCAGCGATTTATTTTCAATGGCTCAATTATGAAAAGGAAAATAGGCCGGACATACTTTATGGATTTCCAAATACGATTGTCTCCTATCCATTTGCTGGGGTTAACGTCCCTGCGTGGTTTGCAGAGGGAACCGCTCAGTTTAATCATCCTGATTTGAATTATGACTATTGGGATACGCACAGGGATATGATTTTGCGAATGCAGGTTATTGATGATAAACTTCTTTCATGGGAACAGTTGAATTCGTTTGGAAAGACAAGTTTGGGGAATGAATCGGTTTATAATTCTGGTTTTTCACTTGTCGAGTTCATCGCAAAAAATTATGGCGTGGATAAACTTGAGGAAATTTCGAGAAATTTAAAATCGCCATTTCACCTGACGATAGACCAGGCCTTGAAAAAATCACTTGGAATCGATGGGAAAGAGCTTTACAATATATGGAAAGAGCATCTAAAAGAAAGATATTCGCAGCAGATTCGGGCAATTGGTGAAAAAGTCGAAGGCGAGATTATCGCAGATGTTGGCTTTGGAAATTTTTATCCAAAACTTTCTCCAGATGGGAGAAAAATCGCATATATTTCAAATAAGGAAAATGACTACTTTTATCCATCCGCAATTTACATACGCGATATCGAAACAGGGAAAGAGATAAAAATTGCGGAAGGCGCTATCACATCATTTTCTTGGTCTCCCGATGGCAGGAAAATTTTTTATTCCAAGAAAACGCGAAAAAATAAAAACTTTCGAAGTTTGCATGATATCTTCGTTTACGATTTGGACACGGGAAGGGAAAAAAGGTTGACATACGGATTGAGGGGAAATAATCCAACGGTTTCGCCGAATGGGAAATATATCGCTTTCGTAGTCTATAGCGATGGAACTGCAAATGTAGGGATGTTCGAGATTGACAACATTGAAAAAAGTTTAAGAATTTTGACCAACTTTAAAAATGGTGAGCAAATTTACAATCTTTGTTTTTCTCCTGATGGCGGAAAAATTCTTTTTGATTATTCTTTAAAGGATAATCGTGATATTGGTTTACTTGACATCGAGACTTTGGAGTTTAAGCCGTTGGTTGCGACAACAAGCGATGAGAGAAATCCGGTTTTTTCAAAAGACGGTGAGAAAATTTATTTCTCATCCGATAAAAGCGGAATTTTTAACATCTATGAGTTTGACATCGCGACAGGTGAACTTAATCAATTGACAAACGTTTATGGCGGCGCATTTATGCCCGATGTAAACGGGGGACAACTTGTTTATTCAACTTATACTTCATCTGGATTTAAGATTGCATACATACGGGAATTCAAAAGGTTTAAGCCAAAGGATGGGCTAAAACTTCTTGCGTCGGGCGATGCAATTTTTTATGATTTTTCCAATAAACCAACGAACGGGTATGACGACGCGAAACTTCCAGATTTTAAAATTCGCGAGTATAAAAACGTTTACACTTCGATTTCTTTTTACCCTGTTTTTCGGTTTGATAATTATAATCGACGCAATCGTGGAATTGACCTTTTGAAATTTGGTTTTTATGCATATTCAACTGATGTTGTCGGCAAATACGATTTATTCGCTGGGGCTTTGATAAACAAGAAACTTGAGCGAGACCTTTTCCTTATGTTTAATTTCAATGATAGATTCCCACTGCTTTATCAAATTGGACTAAAGCCAACTTTTACAATCGAAGCGTATAATGTCACAAGGACAACTAATTTTTTGCTCGAACTTGGTTTAAATCGCATTCCTGTGGATGTGATTTATCATCTTACTGAGGTTGATATCTCATTTGCTTGGAAATTTTTGTTGCCGAGTTTAAACTTGAAAACTGGTTTCATACTCTCGAGATATTCTGCTGAGGTGAAAAGTTTTATGATACCGGAGACAAAGCTGCTTGTCCCTTCGTCCGACGATGTTTATTTCATCGGCAGGGTTTTTTATTTGAATTTTTCCTTTCGAAGTATTCATCCGCGGAGAAATTCCGATATAAATCCTATTGGTAGAAAATTTAATTTGAGATTGAGTTACGAGTTGAATAAATTGAACCCAGACGGAACTTACGAGTTAAAGGACGGTTTTCTCGTTCCTGTTTACAAGAATTTCAATTTTTTGAGAATTGAGTTGAATTGGAACGAATATATAAAATTGCCGATAGATGAGCATACGCTTGGGCTAATTTTTAGATATGGGAATATAACCGGAAAACCTGTTGATGAGTTTTTAAACTTTTACATAGGTGGATTAGTTGGTATGCGAGGTTATTCCTTTTATTCGCTTGGTGGGAATGAGGTTTTGATGTTAAGGTCAATTTACAGA
Source organism: Candidatus Kryptoniota bacterium (assembly GCA_041640855.1). Taxonomy (GTDB): domain Bacteria; phylum Bacteroidota; class Ignavibacteria; order Kryptoniales; family Kryptoniaceae; genus Kryptonium. The sequence continues at coordinate 35,835 of JBEPZK010000007.1, read as the reverse complement.
TTCCCGATTTTTAATGATATTTCGTTTCAGTTTTTGCATATCGGGTTGGATAGGGCTTATTTCGGTGTGTTTTTTGATTTTGGGAATGGGTGGAATGAGAAGGTGAGGTTGAAAGATTTTAAGAAAGATGTGGGGTTTGAGCTGAGGTTAGATGGAAGTTCTTTTTATGTTTTTCCAATGAAAATTTTTGTAAGCGCTTCTTATGGATTTGATAAGTTTGATAAAATCGTCAATAAGGAGAAATTTACCTACGGTCGGGAGTGGAGATTTTATTTTGGCGTTGTTTTTGAATTTGATTCGCTTGAGTAAAACAAAATTTTTACGAAAGATGTGGCGACAAATTTTTTTAATTTTTGCCTTCGTTTTCGCTTTAAATGCGCAAGATAAAATTTTAACCGGAGATGTAGGTCTTGATATCATGCCCGCGATTGAAAAGAGTCGAACCGTCGGAGATGAGATTTCTCCATTAAAGGTTGGAATTATGTCCGCTTTGATTCCAGGTAGTGGTCAAATTTATACCAAGAGTTATTTGAAATCCGCTTTGTTCATAAGTGCTGAAGTTGTTTCGTGGATTGTGTATTTTGTCTACACAAAGAAAGGGGATGAGCAAACGAGGAAGTTTGAGCGATACGCGGATGAAAATTGGAGCGTTGTTGATTACGCTGACTGGATGAATCGATGGATGGAGAAATATGTTAAAACGGGAGACCCGCCGTTAGTTCGGATAAGCCCTGATGCAAGCAAAAAACCGTGGGAGAGGGTCAATTGGGAAGAATTGAACAGGGCAGAGAGATACATAAGTCAAATTTCCGGCGGCTTTTCGCACACGCTTCCTTTTTATGGGGAACAGCAGTATTATGAATTGATTGGAAAGTATCATCAATATGCGCCGGGATGGAACGATTTTGACAGAAATTTTTTACCTGAAAATGTGGCGGATTTAAGACCTACGCCGAAGTTTTTATTTTACTCTGCTGAACGCGGTAAGGCAAATGATTTTTATACTATCGCAGCAAATTCTATGTTTGTTGTCGTTGCTAACCATGTTTTAAGTGCTATGGACGCGAGCATAACTGCGATTTTGCACAATAAGAAGTTGAGAACGGAGACAAGCCTAAAGTATGATTTTGGAGTTGGGTTAGTTGCAAAGATAAAATTAAGCGTTGATTTTTGAGATGGGAGTTGCGCTTTTGTTTTTCGACGGGATTGGCATAGGTGAAAATAACCCCGAAAAAAATCCTTTTGCAAGATATAAATCGAAATTTTTCCGCGCTTTCTCAGATGGTGGAAGTTTAATTGCAGATTATGATGGAATAATTATCCCGACGGATGCGTCTTTAAATGTTCCTGGCTTGCCACAAAGTGCAACTGGTCAAACCGCAATTTTCACAGGGGTTAACGCTCCTGAGATAATGCAGGGACATATAAATGGTTTTCCAACTCCGAGCCTGAGGCAAATTCTACTTACCGAAAGCATATTTCTGAAATTGAGGAAATTAGGAAAGAAAGCGACATTTGCAAACGCTTATTCAAAACATTACTTCGAAATTCGAAAAGAAAAACTTTCTGCTACAACCTATGCAGTGCTTGCTTCGGACGTCACGTTTAGATGGTACGATAAAGAGCTTCAGGAAGAGAAAGCTGTGCCAGCGGATTTGACGGGTGAGTTTATGAGAAGATTTTATCCGGATATCAAAATAATTACCCCGGAGAAATCGGGCGAAATTATCGCAGGACTTCTTGAGGAATATGATTTTGTTATGTATGAGTTTCCATTTACGGACGAAGCTGGTCATAATCAGGATTTTGAACTTGCTTTAAAATTTATCGATAGGATAGAAAAGTTTCTTGATTCGTTGCTTTCAAATGCTGACCTTGAAAAGCATCTCATCATCTTGACAAGCGACCATGGTAACCTTGAAGATCTTTCAGTCAAAACGCACACATTGAACAAAGTTCCGACAATTGTCTGGGGTAGAGGAAGGGAAAAGGTTGCTGAAAGGATAAAGACACTTCTCGATATCACGCCGACCATAATTAATTATTTGAATGACGGAATTTAATAACCTCTTTTCCACCATAAAATAGATGTCGTAGCATATTTTCTTGTTTTCTCGATGAGACGGTTCATTTCATTTTTTGTCATCGGGATAAAGTTTCGAGCGATTTCTACATTTTGCTTTAATTCTTCGAGCGTTTTCATGCCGACAATTGCAGTGCTAATTGGAAGGGAAAAAACATAACGCAAACTTTCCGAGACAAAATTTGTAACTCTTCCGTCAGATAAAACTTTCATTGCTATTACGCCGATATTTTTCTTCTTCGCGATCGGGAAAATGACGTCTTCAAAATCGTTGATGAGTTTATCCACCGAACTTAATGGTATCAAAACGGTTTCGAAGTCAAATCTATTCAAAGCCTCTTTTATAACATCTGGTCTCGCGTGACCTGTTATTCCGATATGTTTACAAAGTCCTTCTTCCTTTGCCCTAATCACAGCATAAAGGGAACCGTTTTTAGATGTTATCTTGTCGAGTTCATACATCGTGTTTACAGAGTGAATTTGGAGTATATCGACGTAGTCAGTTTTTAATCTTTGGAGGCTTGTGTTAATCTCGCGCCATGCATCGTCTTTGTCGCGTTGTAATGTTTTTGTCGCAAGTATGACCTCTTTTCTTCTCGTTTTCATAACTTCGCCGACTTTCTCTTCAGAATCCCCATATGTGCTTGCTGTATCAATGTAATTTATCCCAAAGTCGATGGCTGTTTCAACTATTTTTACAGCTTGTGAAAAGTTTCGTATAGTTCCAATTTGAGCGCACCCAAGACCAAGGATTGTAACTTTAAGTCCAGTTTTGCCGAGTTCCCTTTTTTCAATTTCTGCTTTGTCTTTAAACCCTGTTAAACCAGCGGCGATTATCGCTTTGCTTGTTTTTTTGATAAATTCTCTTCTTGTGAATTTCATTGTTTATGTTTTCAACTTTTTCTTTTTTGCAGCAGGGAAAAGAACATTGTTTAAAATTAATCGATAACCTGGGGAATTTTTATGAAGAGATAAATCTGTCGGTGGGTCTCCAACTGCATGTTGATAGTCTTCGGGGTCATGCCCACCAAGAAAAGTAAAGGTTCCGCGACCATAATTCCCATGGATATATTTTACTTCATCAGTTCCTTCTTTTTCAGCAAGAATTATGACGGATTTTTTTATGAGCTTTCGATTAAACGATGTCGTCTGGCCCATAAAATTATGGATAACGTTGACATGGTTTTGCGTCAGCATCGTTGGAACAGGGTCATACTTTGCAGAGAATTCAAAAAGTGTAAAATAATCAGTTGAAGGGTCGCGCAAAGGTGGAGGGTCGCTTGGAGGAAGGTCGATGTCAGAAAATTCGTATCTGTAGGGGTTCATCTCAAGTTTGAAATTTTCAAAAGCAAGCGTTTTAGAGAAATCGAGTTTCGCTTGACAATCTGGGTCCGGTGGGTCACCATCATACATCACATCACAAATATCTGTGTTTTCAGCTGCGAGAGCGATATCATATGTGTCGGTTGCGGAACACATGGCGAAGACAAATCCGCCCGAGGCTATATACTCTTTTATAGCCCGTGCAACAGCCTTTTTAAGTTCGGAAACTTTTTTAAAGCCAAGTCGCTTTGCCTCTCTTTCGTACATGGTTTGCTCCTCGATATACCACTGCGCCCGTCCGAAAGATGCGTAAAATTTCCCATATTGACCCGTGAAATCTTCGTGGTGAAGGTGAAGCCAATCGTATTCGTAAGCTTTGCCGCTTAAAATTTCCTCGTCCCAAATTTTGTCGTATGGAATTTCGGCATATTCAAGTGCAAGGGTGACAGCATCATCCCAAGGTCTAAAGTTAGGCGGAACATAAACAGCGATTTTTGGTGCCTTTTCTAATCTGATGATTTCCATATTGCTGTTTTCATCTTGAATTTGAGCATAAATTTGCATCGCATCCTGTGCGGAGATTACATCGAAAGCAACACCACGAATTCTACACTCATTTGCTATTATATCATGATAATCCATCATGAAAGAACCACCGCGATAATTTAAAAGCCAGTCGACATCAACCCCGTTTTTGAGTGCAAAATACGCTATGCCGTACGCTTTCAAATGATCGCTCTGTTTTAAATCCATATATATCAAAATTTTATTCTGCCCAAATGCGAGTTGAAACAAGATAAGGATAAAGGTAAAAATTTTTTTGCTCATTGTATTTCGCCTCTTAATTCTCTTGTTCTCTTTCGGGCTTCGTTCACAAATATAGAATTTGGAAATTTCGAAATAAGTTTCGTATAAGTTTCGATTGCGAGTTCAGTTTTACCGAGTTTCTGATAAATTGTTCCTTTTTCCATCATTGCATCGTCAGTGTAGATGCTCTCGGGGTTTTCGTTTAAAAGGACGTCGAGATATTCTAAAGCCTTGTCAAATTTGTTGAGCATTGAATAAGTTTTCGCAAGTGTAAAAAGGGCATCATCCACAATTGGACAATTTGAACAGGATGAAACTATGTTTTCCAAAAGTGGAATTGCTTCGCCAAATTTTTTCTGCTTTATCCTTAATTCCGCTGTAGCAAAATTTTTCAACTGTTCTTCAGGGAAACTGTTCGATTGAATTTTCAACATAAGCTCAATCGCATCGTTGGAGTAATCTGACGACGTGGATTTTGAAACATCTTCAAGTATTTTAAGAGCTACTTTAAATTTACCTTCGTAATAATCAAGCTGTGCGAGCAAAAATTTTACTTTTAAAGTATCGGGGAAATTTTTCAAGCTCAGAAGATAAAGATATTTCTCTCTTGCGGAATTTAGGTCTCCTTTCAATGTGAAAATCTCGCCAAGTTTTAAAATCGCTTCTCCGCCAAGGTAGAGCATAAACTTTTTTTCAATCTCTTCGAAGTATTTTTGTGCTTGGTCGAGGTCGAAGTATATATCGAGTTTTATCAGTCCAAGCCTAAAAAGAGCGGAAGCGGAGTATCTCGTCCCCATATATTCGGATGCAAATGTAGCATAGTCGTTTTCAAGCTTTCTTAGCTCAGGATAGAGGGATGTATCTTGATTTTGTGCGTTTAAAAATTTTAATCTTATAATTTCCTCGTTCGAGCGAAGTAGCAAGAATTTCGCTTCGGGTAATATTTTTGAGTTTGGATAATTTTCGATTATTTCGGAATATGCTTTAGCCGCAATTTGAAAAGCTCCCTGATTAAATAAATCGCGAGCGAAATTTAATAAAACTTCGCCGTTTGCATATGTTATTTTGTCCAGTTGTTTTTGAACTTCGAGCGCTTTTTGATAGTCCTTCGCCTCAAGCAAAACCCATGCGTAAAGTTCAAGTATTCCAATGTTAGATTTCGACGCTTTTGCGGATGATTCAAGAATAGGTAAAATTTGTTTTAAAACTTCGGGTCTATTCACATAAGAAGACATTCGCGATTTAATGCTTGGAATCATACTGGGAGTTCTTTGTAGAAGTTTTACGTATTCTTCGACTGCTTTATCGAATCTCATCGTAAATTCGTAAAGCATGGCAATTTCAAATGAATAAAGCTCTGGAACACCACTTACTTTTTGTGCGGTTGTAAGATATTCGATCGCTTTATCGTAAAGTCTGTTTTGAATCAAGTAATCCGCAATCATTCGGTAGACACCTGGATTATTCCTGAAGTTTTTAACTGCCTTATCCCAAATTTCAAGCGCTTCTTTTTCTCTGCCTGCTTTAAAGTGGACATCCCCAAGTTTGCCTATTATGTCGATGTCATCGGGATGAGCTGAAAGCCATAAATTGGCGAGTTTTATCGCCCTGTCGTAATTTTTAGTTTGAATATTTAATCTAATCAACGCATCAAGGTAAATCCTATTTTGAGGATTATTTGAGTAAAGCTCTTCGTAAATTTGAAGTGCTCTTTCGTATTCACCTGCCTTTTCGAAAGATTGAGCAAGTCGTAATAAATTTATTTCGCTTTGTGATTGTGCTAAAACGATACTTGCTAAAAGAAAAAGCGGAAGCAAATTTTTCAAGTTTAATTTTGTCATCAAAACATAATCCTTGGTTTTTGCTCTCCTGTGTGGAGGTCGCATTCTTTAGTCGGCAAATATTTTCTGATGAAAAGATCGGTGATTTTTTGAGGACAATATTGAGTTGCGAGTTTTTGAGATTCAGCGCAAACTGTCGCGGATACGACATCCGGAGGTTGTTCGAAATCAAGTATAGGTAAATTTATTTGTGTGTCTTCGTAGACGTATTTCATAAATCTTCCCCACATTGGAGCAGCCGCTCTTCCGCCCTGACCAAAGTTTCCACCGAAGGTGATTCTCCTATCGTCGAAACCAAGCCATACGCCCGCTACAAGATTTGGAGTATATCCGATAAACCATGCGTCAGCGAAATCTTGTGTCGTTCCAGTTTTCCCAGCACATGGGAGGTGGAAAAATTGCCTAACGCGAGTTCCGGTGCCTGAGTTGACCGCATCTTCAAGCATACTTGTGATTATATAAGCTGTTTCCCTACTTATTACTTCCCTTCTTTCCGGTTGGGCTTCTTCGATCACATTTCCAAATCTGTCCTCGATTCTTAAAATTGATATCGGTTCAACATAAACTCCTTCATTTGCAAAAACTCCATAAGCAGCGGTCAATTGTAAAGGAACGACTTCTGCGGTTCCGAGCGCAATTGATTCATAGGGTGGGATTTCCGTTTTTATTCCCATTCTATGGGCATAATCAATAACTTGATTTATCGGCGCAAGTTCCTGTAAAACTCTTACTGCTACTACATTTATTGACATTTTCAATGCCTCTCTCAAAGTTACTTTACCTCCAAAAGTTCCATCGAAATTTGATGGAGTCCATTTCTCTCCATTTGCCATTATTATCGTTATAGGCTGATTTAAAAGTTGATACGCTGGTGAATAACCGTTGTCAATTGCAACTGTGTAAACAAATGGTTTGAAAGCAGAGCCAGGTTGTCTTTTAATCTGTGTGACGTGATTTAACCCATATTTGAACGTTTCAAAGTTTGAACTTCCGACCATTGCCTTTATATATCCAGTTTGCGGTTCAATTGCAACGAAACCAGCTTGAATCCGTGTTGTCTCTCTTTTCACTGAATCGACAAAAGATTTATCATTCACCAATTCCTTATAAATTCTCGGCTTTTCTGAAGAATCCGCGGTGAGATATTTTGGATTTTGTTTTATCGCTTTGTCAAGGATTGAATTTAAAAGGTTTCTGTCCCATTTCCATGCTTTATCAAATTCTCTTTGAAGTTCCTCAAGTTGTTCCTTTACAGCTCTTATCGCGTGTCTTTGCATCCGTGCATCAAGCGTTGTATAAACGACGAGACCGTCTTTATATATATTGAACCCGTATTTTTCTGCTTTCTTGCTCAATTGCCATCTCACATATTCAAGGAAATGCGGAGCGATTCCAGAGTAGATATATTCGCGACCTTGATTTAAGTTTAAGGGTTCTTTTCTTGCTTTTTCGTATTCTTCTTCGGTTATAAAGCCTGTCACAAGCATATTTTTTAAAACGACATCGCGGATTTTCAACGCTCTGTCAGGATATTCAAATGGATTATATCTACCGGGAGACCTTAACATTCCAACGAGAAGAGCACATTCCGAAAGTGTGAGTTCGCTTGGGCTTTTTCCAAAATAAACAAAAGATGCGGATTCAACCCCATACGCGTTCATCCCGAAGTATGCGACATTGAGGTACATCTCGAGTATTTCTTCCTTGGTGTAAGTTCTTTCAATTTGAATTGCTGTTATAGCTTCGCGAATTTTTCTCGTCAGCGAAAGCTCCTGCGAAAGGTAAAGATTTCTCGCTAATTGTTGCGTTATCGTGCTTGCACCTTCACGAATCCTTAAACTTAAAATGTTTTTTATCATAGCCTTTATGATTCTGTCGAGGTCTATTCCCCAATGTCTGTAAAATTTTCTATCTTCAGTTGCAATCAAAGCGTTGATTAAATTCTTCGGTATGCTGTCAATAGGCGTATAACTTCTTTGTTTTATGTAAAACTGTCCAATTAGTTCTCCATCGTATGAGTAAACTTTCGTAGCAAGTTCTGGAGTTGGATTTTCAAGTTGTTGCAGAGATGGAAGCCCCAAGACGAGATAGGCGAAATAAGCGACGAACAGAATCGCGATCGAGATTAAAATAATCTTTCTAATTTTTTCCCTTTGTTTTGCTCTTTTGAGAATTTTTCTTCGGTATTCCGGGTCGTTGAAATATCTTTCCTTATCGATTTCGGTTTTGAAGTAATTTCGCAACTTCATCGTTTTGAAATGTCCATTTTTTTAGTTCGAATTTATCAATAAAAACTCCAAAGGTGAAGTTCCAAAGCCAATCGCCCGTGTTCACATAAAATCCATTGGAAATTTGCTTAATCTCGGGTTTATGCAAATGTCCCATCACAACATAGTCAAATCCTTCTTTGATTTTATTCTCAGCGAATTCGTTAATATATTTTTCGTTTTCGGATGAATCCCTCGCTTGGGAATATTCTCTGCTTTTTTTCGATGAAGCTTTCGCAAGCCATAAGCCGATGTCGGGATGTATAAGTGAGTAAAGAAATATGTTCGTTTTATTTCGCATAATTTTTCGGAGAATCATATAAGCGGTGTCATTTTTAGAGAGACCATCACCGTGAGTTATATAAAATTTTTTCCCATTGATTTCAATTTCCAAATCGTCTTTGAAGACCTTCATCCCTAATTCATCCTCAAAGTAATCTTTTACCCAGAAATCGTGATTGCCAAGGATATAAAAAATTTCAACTCCGTTATCTACAAGTTCCGCCAATTTCCCGAGCACTCTTGTTGAACCTTTGGGCATAGCAAATTTATATTCAAACCAAACATCGAAAAGGTCTCCGACGATGAAAAGTTTTTTAGCATTCTCACCGACGAAATTCAAAAAGCGAACAAATTCTATCTCCTTTACTCGATTACTCTCTCTTGTGCCATGTCCGAGATGTACATCCGATACAAAAAAAACTTTTTCCAAGGCGAAATAAAATTTTAATTTAAAAAACTTCTCTTCCAACTTTGATTTGATTAATCGCAGCTTGAAGCGTGTTTTTCATAAGCATCGCGATGGTCATCGGACCAACCCCACCGGGAACTGGTGTTATAGCGCCAGCGACCTCATACGCGGATTCGAAATGGACATCCCCGACAATTTTGTATCCCTTATCAGAGTTTGGATCTTCGATTCTGTTAATCCCAACGTCGATCACAGTTGCCCCCGGTTTTATCATATCACCTTTTACGAATTCAGGTTTACCCATCGCTACAATCAATATATCCGCTTGCTTTGTAAAATAAGAAATATCCCTGGTTCCCGTATGACATATAGTTACAGTTGCATTTGCCCACTCCTTCTTTTGAAGTAGGATATTCGCAATTGGCTTACCGACGATATTGCTTCTTCCGAGCACGACGACATGTTTTCCGGATGGATTAATTCCACTTCGTTTTAAGAGTTCCTGAATCCCTGCCGGCGTGCAAGGTAAATATGTCTCAAGCCCTATGACGAGTTTCCCAACATTTACAGGATGAAAACCATCAACATCTTTAATTGGGTCAATAACTTGTAAAATTTTCTGCTCATCGATGTGAGATGGCAAAGGTAATTGGACAAGGATTCCGTGAATTTTCGGGTCCAAGTTTAAATTGTGAATTTTTTCGATAAGTTCATCTTCAGTTGTTTCAGCGGGAAGTTTTAGCGTGATTGAGTAAAATCCAAGTTCTTCACATGCTTTGCCTTTCATTTTAACATAGGCTTGGGATGCAGGGTTATCGCCAACTAAGATGAAGGCGAGCCCCGGAGTGATGCCGGTTTCGTCGAAAAGTGCTTTTGCCTTTTGCTTTACTTCGTTTTTGATTTCTTCAGAGATTTTCTTCCCATCGATTAATTGTGCTGGCATTTTGTATGACCCCTTCGTTTATTGTTTTGTTAAATTCGGGGTAAATTATATTTTCAATTTTAAGTGCTTTTCCAGTTTCTGAATCGATGGAGACGAAAACAGAAGAAAATTTAACATCATTTTGAGCTACTTCATATTTATGTGGGGTTTGATATAAAAATCTCAAAATTGATGTCCTTTTTTCCATCCCAATTACAGAATCATACGGACCTGTCATGCCGACATCGGTTATATAAGCAGTTCCACCAGGTAAAATTCTTGCATCTGCGGTTGGTATATGTGTATGTGTTCCAAACACCGCGCTTACCCTTCCGTCAAGATACCAGCCCATAGCCATTTTTTCAGCGGTTGCATCTGCGTGCATATCGACGATGATTATTTTTGTCTCTTTCGAAATTTTCGCAAGCGCCATTTCCATCGCTCTGAATGGGCAATCGATAGGGTAGAGAAAAACACGACCCTGCAAATTTACAACCGCAACTTTAACTTTTCTGTTTTGAAGTTCATATATCACATATCCTTTTCCATACGTTCCTTTCGGATAATTTAAAGGTCTGAGGACATTTGGCTCGCTGATTAGATAATCTTTCACTTGTTGTAGTTTATCCCAAACGTGATTTCCTGTTGTGATGACATTGACCCCTGCTTGGAAAAGTCTTTGTGCGGTTTCCGGAGTTATACCTTTTCCATCTGCGAGGTTTTCGCCATTTGCTATGCAAAGGTCTATTTTGTATTCCTTTTTAAAGTTTGGAAGAAGCATCTCAACTATTTTAATTCCTGGCTCTCCTACAACATCGCCGATGAAGAGGACATTTATCTCCATAGATGGGAGCATTTCACCAATTTTGTTTTTAACACAATTAATATACCAAATTGACCGTTTAAATAAAAGCCAATCACTTCGATATCTCAGAAATCCAATTCATGCTCAAAACCGTAGCGAAAATCAAAATTCCCGGGAGAATCGGAAGCCACCAAGTAGTAAATAAATATTTCTCTGCCTCACTTATCATATTTCCCCAAGTTGGGGTTGGAGGTTGAATCCCGAATCCAAGAAAACTCAAGATTGACTCAGTCAAAATTACATCGCTTATCGTCAAAGGTATACTTATCAAAGCAGGTGAAATTGCGTTTGGAAGGATGTGCTTTATCGCTACTCTTAACGCGGGAAAACCAATTGATTCAACAGCGAGGATAAAATCCATTTGTTTTATCTTTAAAAATTCGGCTCTAATTAATCTTGCTATCGGCATCCAACTTAAAAGTGAAAGAATGATGATTAAAGTCAGTATGTTCTGGCTTCTTATAAATGCTGATATCGTTAGGATTAAAAATAGTTTTGGAAAGGCAAGAAAGACATCGGTTATTCTCATCAAAATTTTGTCGGTGATTCCGCCAAAATATCCAGAAAGCGTGCCTATTAAGATTCCAATTAAGAAAGCAATTAACGAGGAAAGAAGCCCTATAGTCAAGGAGATTTTCCCACCATAGATTGTTCTACTTAAAACATCTCTGCCAAGATTATCCGTGCCAAACAAGAAAAACAGAGTTTTAATCTCCCGGACAAGTTCTAAATTAATTTCCCCACTTGAAAATTTTTGTTTGTAGCGAACGACCCCGTTTTCGATTTTATAATCGAGCGCGATTATCCACCGGTTGTTTCTTAATTCTAATTTATAAGCCTTTGAAAATGGTGGAAGCGCCGAAAGATTTTCTTTGTCAACGGAAGTAATTGGGTCGAACCGCATAATTAAATCAGAGAACGCGAAATAAAGCATCAACGCAATCGCAATGTAAAGTATTTTCTTTTGATTTTTCATCTTAACCTAACTCTTGGGTCTAAAACAGAGTAAAGAATATCAGAAATTAAATTCCCAATTATAACGATGAAAGAAACAAATAAGGTTATCCCAACTGTGAGCGGGTAATCCCTTTGAAAAATTGAATCAACCGTTAATTTCCCAATCCCATTGATTGAGAAAATTTCTTCAACTACGATTGAGCCAGCAAGAAAAAGTGGAAGATAAAGACCGAATAAAGTTATTACGGGAAGAAGGGCGTTTGGGAGTATATGTTTATAGAAAATGTAATTTTCATCAAGTCCTTTTGCTTTTGCTGTTTTAATGTACGTTTGAGATAAGACATTTAACATAGTACCTCTTGTGAATCTTGCAATTGCTGCCATCGGCGGAGTTCCAAGCGTCAAAACGGGTAAAAATATGTGTGATAATGTGTCAAGAACTTTCTCAATCGGATTCATATCGTAAAATGTAAGCGAGTGAAGTCCAGATGGTGGTAAAAACCCAAGCATGTAACTAAAAACGAGAATCAAAATTATCCCAAGCCAAAATGAAGGGATTGAATACAAAATCAAAAGGAATGAGTTTATAAACTTGTCCATTAACTTGCCACGATTTCTGGCTGATCTAACACCGATAAAAATCCCAAGCCCAAAGCTATAAAGAATTGCCGGAATTCCAATCATTAAAGTAGAACTGATAGCATCTGCGATGCAGTTTATGACTGGTTTCCGATAGATAAAGGAGAACCCGAAGTTTCCGGTTAAAATTTCCTTGAGCCAGTTTAAAAATTGAATTAAAACAGGTTTATCAAGTCCATAGGCAGACCTTATCTTCGAAAGCATTTCTTCGGATAGCCTTGGGTTTAGGTAAACATCCGAAAACGACGCGGTTGGCAAAACTCTTAACAGAACAAATACAATAGAGGCTATACCTAACGATAGGAAAATCGCATTGAAAATTCTTTTTAAAATATAGCCCATTTTAAAATTTTTTACCTTAATTCCCACTCGTGCAAGTTGTATAGAAAACTTAAACTGTTCATCTTGACTGTTTCAGGTTTTATCCTTTTGCTTACCCCGCTTATCCTGACTGGTTCGTAGAGAAAAGTGTAAGGTACGTCTTCGTATATGATCTCTTGAACTTTGTCCCAAATTATTTTTGCGTTTTCGAGATTGTTCAAAACAGCTGCGGAATCATTTAGTTTGTCGAAATATGGATTTGAGTATGAAACGATATTATGCCCGGATTTTATTGCTTCGGTGTGGAATATAGTCGCAAGGTCAGGTTTAGTAGCAACCCTCCAGCCGGAGAGAACCGCGTCAAAGTTTCTGTCAAGTATATGCCTCATAAATGAGTTAAACTCATAGGTTTGTATTTCCATTTTTATTCCAAGTTTTAAAAGGTTATTTTGAACGATGGTTGCGACTTCTTTCCTTGTTTGATTTTCTGCGTTTGTTATAAGTGTAAATTCAAAACTCACCTTTTCACCGTTTATGATTTTATCAAGGATTCCATCGCCATCTAAATCTTTCCATCCGGCCTCAGCAAGGAGTCTTTTTGCTTTCTCAGGGTCGTAAGGATATGGCTTTAACCTTTCATTGTGAGCCCAGAAAATCGATGGAAATGGTGAAGTTGAAGGCACCGCGCTTCCTTTTAAAACCACTTTAATTATTTCATCAACATTTATCCCGTATGAAAGCGCTTGGCGAACTTTTTTATCCGCAAAAATTGGGTTTTTTTGATTCCATCCGATGTATTCGTAAGCGAGAAATGGATATTTTATAAATTTTACATTCGGATTGTCTCTGTATCTCTCTTCGACAGATGGTGGAACAGATGGCAAGACATCGATTTTACCGTTTAAAAACTGCATAATTAAATTTGACTCGTTTGGCACAATCTTTACGAAAACTTTTTCGATCTTCGGGTATCTTTTATCGAAATAATTTTCGTTTTTTGTCAATTCAATAAGTTGCCCTCTTTCCCATCGAACGACCTTATAAGGTCCGTTTGTAACCGGTTTTTCATCAAAATAACCATTTCTTCTCCATTCTTTGAACGGGATTTTTTCATAAATATGTTTCGGGATAATCCAAATATCGTTTATGTCCATCAGTTGATAAGGGTAGACATAGCGATACTTCACAACTAATGTGGTTTCGTTCAAAGCCTTGACATATTCGATATTTCTCGTTATATCTTCAGCATTAAGCCAAGCAACTTCGGGCGAGGTAGCTGCTTTAAAACTAAATTCGACATCATAGGCAGTTGTTTTTACTCCATCGCTCCAATAAACATCATCCCGCAGATAAAAAGTCAATTGCGTTGAATCCTTTGACCATTCCCATCTCTTTGCAAGAAGCGGTGTAAATGTCTTATAGTCTTCATGTTCAACAGCAAGTCGAAGGTAAACTCTATCCAACAGATCTTGTGAGAAAAGAGAAGTGCTTAAATAGGGATTGAACGAGTCGATATCAATCGTGCTACCTATGACGATATAATTTTGTTTTGTTTCTCTTTTACAACCTGTGAGGATTAAAAGAAGCGAAAGCAAAAAGAACAGGAGATGATTAATTCGCATTTAATTGCTTTGTTTTTATTTATTCAAAGTCATGCTCAAAATATTTGGTTATTCTATCAATTGGGATATCTTCAGCTTTTAAAGTTGACGATTTTTGTCTTAGAAGTGTTTCAATGTTCTTATTAAACTCCTTTGCGGAGTCATAGCCATAATGTTTTAATAGATGATTAAGAGCGATGACTTCTGCGATGACGGTTATGTTCTTACCAGGGAAGATTGGAAGTTTAACAAGCGGTATTTCGACTCCAAGTATTGAAATTTTTTCTTCATCGAGCCCAGTTCTCGTATATTCTTCCTTCGGGTCCCAATCGAGTAATTCAACTACAACTTCAACTCTTTTTTGATATCTTATCGCCCTTATTCCGAACATATTTTTTACATCGATTATCCCGAGACCTCTAATTTCCATAAAATGCTTCGTCACGGTGTTACACGTTCCAATCAAGATATTTTCCCCTTTTTTCGTTATCAAGACGACATCATCCGCAACGAGGCGATGTCCTCTTTCGACAAGGTCAAGCGCAATTTCGCTTTTCCCAATACCTGAGCGACCTACAAACAATAGGCCTATTCCGTAGACATCGACGAGGTCACCATGCACAACTGTTTGTGGTGCGAATTGGTCGTCAAGGAAGTCGCTTATGAAATAGACAAGTTTTGTGGTCTCAAGCGGGGTTTGAAAAACGGAAATTTTTTTCTCGGTGAAAAGGTCGAGAAGATTATCAGGAAGTGAATTATCGTTTGTTATGACAATGCAAGGTATTTCAAATTCTAAAATGTTTTTGATCGATTTTACACGAGCCTCCGGGGATAAACTGTTTAAGTATTTTATCTCGGTATTTCCAAAAACTTGGATTCTATTGTAAGTGAAAAGCTCGACATATCCTGCCAAAGCAAGCCCTGGGCGATGTATGTTTTTATCTGTGATTTTCCGATCGAAACCGACCTCGCCATTTAAAGTCCTCAACTTGAAGATTTCTTTTCCAAACTCATAAAAGAATCCAACGGTTATATGGGTCTTGCGTATTTCCTTAAATTCTTTGTTAAACATTTTATCTATGCGATTTGAGTTTATCTTTAAACTTTATCAATTGTCTTTCAACTTTTGTAAGAGATTTATCAAACGCCTTTAAAACGTCAGCATCTGTTGCTTTCGCTGTGAGCCTATGTTCATAAACGCTTAAAATTATCTCTGCTTCTTTTAGATGATTTCGCTTCGTGTCTTGCCTTAAAATCACCTCTGTATTTATTATCCCGTCAAAAAATTTATCGAGGCGCGAAAGTTCCTTTTCAATGTAGTCCTTCAATTGTTCTGTCATCTCGACGTGATGCCCGGTGATTTTAACCGCCATTTGAAGTCCTCAATTTTATTTTAAAGTATTTATCTATATGGTTGTTGTGAGAACCGCCGGAAAGGTAACAAGCAACCCGATCATCCGTTTGATAAATTTTATAATTATCTCCGTCTTGTTACCCTATGTCCAAATCCTCAATTATTTTATTTAATTTTTATTTCGCTCCGCTATACTTAATACACATAACAGCCTTGCCGGACAATGAAAATTTTCGAAGTCTATCTGTGCGTAATTTAAAAAATTTCATAAATATTTGCCAACAAATTCTAATGGTTCGTTAATTTTTCCATTGAACTTTTTCAATCTTTTTCCCATCGGATATGAAAATTCCAGCGCCTTCTTCATCAGTTCGATGGATTTTACTTCCTATTAAAGCATATCTTCTCAAAACTATGTCTGATGGATGGTTGTATTTGTTGTATTTACCAACCGAGATGACAGCCCATTCCGGTTTAACTTTTAAGACAAATGCCGGGGAACTGCTTGTCTCGCTACCGTGATGTCCAACTTTTAGCCAATTGCTTTTCAGAAAGGTATCATAAATTTTTATCATTGATTCCTCCGCTTCTTTCTCCGCATCGCCGACCAATAAAAATGAAGTCTCACCGTATTGAATTTTTATAACAACAGATGAATTGTTTACATTATGTCCCATGCCATAATCTTTTTCGTTATCGCTTTTAACGAATTGTTCGGTCGGATGCAAAACATAAATTCTCGCTGAGTTAGAAAGTTCTATTTTGTTTCCCGCTCTTGCAACAATATGTTTTATTCCCTTACTCTGTATCAGTTCGAGATATTTTTTGTAAATTGCTGAATTATAGTTTAATCCGTTGTCAATAACCATACCTATATCGAATTTCTCAAGTATATATGGAATTCCTCCAATGTGGTCGTTGTGAGGGTGGGTTACGAGAATCGCGTCAATTTTTTTAATTCCTTTCTTTTTCAAAAACGGCTCGATGATTTTCTGGCCGGGGTCAAAGTTAAATGTTTTGTTTCCGCCATCGATTAAGAGATTTTTACCGTCGGGAAATTGAACGAATATGGCATCGCCCTGACCGACATCGAGAGCTGTTATTTCGAAGTTTGAGCTTGGATTTCGAGAAACAGTAAAAATACCATTTGGCGAAAAGTAAATGTAAAGGTTTGCAAGGATCAAAGTTGCAAAAATTATCTTCTTCATCCTTCCTTCAATTTTTATTTTTTCAAATGCCAAGATGAAGATTAATCCAAGGACGATGTAAATTGTAGCTTCTTTTCCTGCATCAATATAAGCAAACCGAAACTTACCTAAAAATTTTGCTATTGATAGGGTTAAACTTAAAACTAACCATGCGGTATTTGCAAGTGTTTGAGAGATGAATTCAGAAATCGGGTATGATATTATCATCGCAAATCCAAGCGGGACAGCGATTCCAATAAGTGGAACGATTAAAACATTTGCTATGATAAAAATTAGCGATATTTTATTAAAGTATAAAGTTGTAAATGGCAGGGTTAAAACTTGCGCGCTTATTGAGACGAGCGCAAGGGGTAAAATTTTTCCTAAAATCGACTTGTCGAAATTATGTAAGATTTTTGAAGTGAATTTGTAAAACCGAGGGTAGAAATATACGATTGAAGCTACAGCAGAAAATGAAAGTTGAAAACCAGGATGAAAAATTTGTTTTGAATCGAAAAGTAAAATCACAATTGCGGAAAATCCAAGCATATTGTAAACATCGACCCTTCTTTCAATCGCCATACCTATTAAAACAAGCGAAGCCATCAATGATGCCCTTACGACAGATGGAGGCAAACCGACAACGAAAGCGTAGATTACCAAACCAATTATCGTCAACACGACCCTTAAAGTTAAACCAACCCTTAAAAAACTTGTAAGCGTGAAAAAAATCGTCGCAATTATCCCGACATGTAGACCTGAAACCGCCAAGATATGATAAGTTCCCGTGTTGATGAAATACTGTCGAATATCCTTTGAAATTTCACCTTTATGCCCGAGAAGTAAGCCTTTGATAAAAGATGCCTCTTGCTCAGGCAGAAGTTTATCAACAGTTTGCACCGTAAAACTTCGTATTTTAAATGCAACTGACTTCAAAAGTTCGATTGGTTGAGATATTTTAGGTTCGAACTTCTTAACAACCTTTATATGGTTTAAGATATACGAAATGACAACCGCATCAATATCGTTTATCTTAAGATATCTTATAAAACTTTCTTCTTCCGGATTTTTTGCCTTTAGTTCTTTCAAAACCCCGACGATTTGAATCTCATCACCGTAATTTAGAATCGGAAGTGAATCAAACGGGGACTTCCCTTTCTTTATTGATACAAAGGCATTACCGGAGACATCTATTTGATAGTCCTGCCAAATGATTTTTTGAGTAGAGAGGACAAAATTTGCCCTGTCATTTTTGACCTCGGGTAGGGAGATGAGTTTTCCGTTTATTTTAACAATCGATGTGTCGTTTGCGAAATTTGTGATTGAATTTTGAGGTTCAAATTTTGAATCAGAGAGATATTTTAGAGCTCCGATTGTGCAAATTAGAAGGTAAATTGAGATTGATTTAGGCAAATGCAGTTTCAATATGGTGAACATGATATAAAGAAAGATGAGAAGAGCAGAGGCGATGAGCAATATTTTTATTTCAAGGTCGAGAAAATGTTGAAGCAAAATTCCGGTAGAAATTGCGAGCGCAAATTTTAAAGCAGGTCTATTTCTCACACAGAGATTGAAATACCTATGTTAAAGATTTTATCGGCTGGCTTTGCAAGCACAAGCTTCCCGGTTGGTTTGCCGTTTTCTCCTATTTCAGGAATCGTTCTTGGTTTGTTGTCGTAGTTTAGTGTGAAATTGAAACTTATGGCAAAGCGATTTGTGACATAGAGATTTAGATATGTTTGTGAATTTATTCGATAGTTGTTGAACTCTTGGAAATCAACAAAACAGTTGGCGTTGTTACCAAGTTTTATATTTTTGTTTATCACGATTTCAAATTCAGGTTTGAAAAGTGCAAAGAAAGATTCGTCATCTGCGCTTCCTTTCACGACCAAATTATCTTTTGAATAATCAATTCCAAGTCCAAATTTTAATTTTAACGTGTCGACATTATGGAAAAAATTATATCCTGCTCCAAGTTGAAAACTTATCCTTGACCAATACCCGCGAAATTTATTTCCCGACAAGCCGTTTGAAGTGAAAAGATAACTTTTTCTTTTATCTGTTGTGAACCAATCGATACGAGTAGAAATCAACCAGTTGTTCGTTGTCTCAACTCTTGGTCCGTTTCCGTATTTTGATGTGCCGTATGCGAGGTTTAACTTTGTGTAGTATATAAATCTTTCAAAATTTTTCCTGATGTCGGAGTCGAAAGTTAAAATTCGCGTATCAGAGTTTCCAGACGTAAATGTAAAGCCGAGAGTTGTTCGAATTTGAATAGGTTGAGATTGAGACTTGGTCGTTTGATTTGATAAGACGAGATTTATCGCTGCGATTAAAAGCAAGGTTAAAATTTTTTGATGCACTTTTTAATCTCCGTTTTGATTTAAAACTTCTTCAAGTTCTTTTCTATCTATCACTTCTTTTTCTAGGAGGCGATTTGCGAGTTTGTCAAGTTTCTTTCTGTATTTGGTTAAAACTTCCAAGGCTTTATTATAACTTTCATCAATTATTCTTTTAACTTCCTCATCGATCAATTTTGCTGTTTCTTCGCTATAAGGTTTTGAAAATGGACCTCTGTTTAAGAAATCCATTTCTTCCATCTCGTGGAGCGAGACATGACCGATTTTTTCACTCATCCCGTAAGTTGTCACCATAAGACGAGCAAGTTCAGTTGCCTTTTTCAGGTCGTCATGCGCACCTGTTGAAATTTGTCCAAACACAATTTGTTCAGCCGCCCTTCCGCCCAAAATCCCGGCTATTTTGCCTATCAATTCATCTTTTGTCAAAATATACCTTTCCTCAGTTGGCATCCTTAAGGTATATCCAAGCGCGCCGATGCTTCGCGGTATGATTGAAACTTTTTGAACTACATCTGCCCCGGGGAGGTAATAGCCGACGATCGCATGTCCAGATTCATGATAAGCGACAATTTTTTTCTCTTTTTCACTTATAACTTTGCTTCTTTTTTCAAGCCCTGCTATGATTCTTTCTATCGCCTCTTGAAAGTCGGACATCGTAATTTTATCTTTACCTTTTCTCGCAGCAAGAAGTGCAGCTTCGTTGCAAACATTTGCTATTTCAGCTCCTGCGAATCCTGGGGTTTGCATAGCTAATGATTCGAAGTCGACATCCTCTGCAATTTTAAGATTTCTTGTATGAACTTTGAAGATATCGATTCGTCCTTTTAGGTCGGGTTTGTTGAGAACAATTTGTCTATCGAACCTTCCTGGTCTTAAGAGCGCAGGGTCGAGGACATCGGGTCTGTTTGTTGCAGCCATAATGATTACTCCAGTGCTTGAGTCGAACCCATCCATTTCAACAAGAAGTTGGTTTAATGTATTTTCTCGTTCATCAACTCCGCCGTAGACAACACCCCTTGCTCTTGCTTTACCGATTGCGTCGATTTCGTCGATAAAAATTATGCATGGTGCTTTTTCTTTCGCTTGGGTAAAAAGGTCGCGAACTCTCGCTGCGCCAACCCCCACGAACATTTCCACAAAGTCCGAACCACTTAGGTAGAAGAATGGAACCCCTGCCTCGCCTGCAATTGCTCTTGCAAGCAAAGTTTTTCCAGTCCCCGGTGGTCCAACAAGAAGGACTCCTTTTGGGATTTTCGCACCAAGACTTTGGTATTTTCTCGGATTTTTAAGGAAGTCAACTATTTCTTTGACTTCTTCTATGATTTCATCGAGTCCGGCAACATCTTGGAAAGTCACCTTGTTTTTCTCATCAGCAGCGTAAATTTTCGCCTTGCTTTTCCCGAACGTCATAACATTTTGCGTCGGTGAAAATCTGCGGACCAACATAACCCATATCAAGACAAAGAATGCTATCGGCAAAATCCAGTTCAAAAGCAAATCTCGTCCCCAATTGCTTTCGATTACGCCACGATAATCAATGCCTCTTTCTTGGAGTTCCTTTATTAAATTTTCATCCGGCAATTTTACAACTTCTACAACTTGTGGAATTTTTTGTGCTTCCGCGATTTCCTTTTTAAATTTGACCACAATTTTTTCGTTTCCGATTTGAACTGCTTCGATCTCGTTTTGGTGTAATCTATCTTTGAATTCTTTGTAAGATATCTCTTTAAGTGGTGGGTGAAATATAAAATATTGAAGTAAAATTAAAATGACCACCGCGATTATATAGTATGCGATGGAGAATTGCGTTTGCTTCTTCATTTTCATTACTTTGTTTTTTGTTTTAGAAATGGCTGCGTTTGATTTTTTATTTTATGCACAAAACGAGTAACCTTGTTCTCTTGTTCGGCTCTCATTTTAATGGATTTTTTCGATAATGTATTTGCAGACACATCAATTGTTTTTGATGGTGATCCAAAACTTATAGAAGGCGTATCGCGTACATCCCTATACATTTTATTTTTTCTCCTACCTATTTTGATTCTCTCAAGGCTTTTCTTACTTCTTCTTCACTCATTCCCAAATAGTGTCCAAGTTCGTGAAGCACAACCTCTCTGATTTTCTTTCTTAATTCTTTTTCGCTTTTGCAAATCCTTTCGATATTTGCTTTGAAGATAAAAATTCTATCTGGGGTTGTTGGATACATCCCGTAATTTGTGCCTCTTTTAGAAAGCGGAACCCCAGTGTAAAGTCCAAGCAAATTATATTTTGAAGTTTTGGTCCTTCTGAGTTCTTCTTCGTCTGGATAATCTTGAACTATGAAAACAACATTGTCAATTTTTTCTTTTATCTCCGCAGGCAGACTTTCAAGTGTCTCTTCGATTATTTTTTCAAATTCCTCAATCTCCATAGTTTAATTTTCCTTCACATATAATTTTTGCACTTCCCTCGAGAGAGAGAAATTTTAATTTGTTTTTGTCAAAAACATAATTTATTAGCAAGATTTCACCGCTTGTTGTTTTGACTTTCACCGGAAGTTTAAGATTTTTTATCTCGACCGATGCTATCGCGCTTGCAACGGAGCCAGTACCACAAGCAAGGGTTTCACCTTCGACACCACGCTCGTATGTCCTCATTCTAATTGTGTCTTCGCTTATGATGGAGACGAAATTTACATTTGTCCCATTTTCGAAACGCGGATGATAGCGAAGCAATCTGCCAAGGTGATTTATGTTGATTTTTTCGATATTTTTTATATCGTTTTCATCTGTAAAAACCACCAAATGGGGCGCGCCTGTATCAATGAAATGAGCTTTGTAAAGCTTATTCTTGAGTTTAAGTTTTAAATTAAAATTTTTTGTTTCCGGAGGGGGTAAGTATAGCCGAACCTTTTCCGAATCGATTATTTCCGCATAATATAGTTTTCCATTTGCTTCAAATTTTGCCTTTTCTCCTACGATTCCCAATAAATTTGCAAATTTTACAGCACATCTTCCGCCGTTTCCGCACATTCCGCCAAAACTTCCATCCGAGTTAAAATATACCATTTTGAAATCCGCTTTCTCACTTTTCTCAATTAAGATTATACCATCAGCTCCAACGCCGAAGTGTCTATCGCAGACCTTTTGAGCAAGTTCGACAGGATTTTTTATTTTTCCATCGCGGTTGTCGAACATAATAAAATCATTTCCAGCGCCTGTCATCTTGAAAAATTCAATTTTCATCCAAAATTAGGATTTGTTTTTGTCGACTGCTTGAATTTAAGAAAATGCTTAAATTTCCGCAATTTTGAAGTTTATTGAAAAAGGTTTATATTTTAAAGCGAAGTTAAGCTCTTTTTGGGCACGTGGCGGAATTTGGTAGACGCGCTGGACTTAGGATCCAGTGGGCTAAACCCGTGGGGGTTCGAGTCCCCCCGTGCCCACGAAAAAAAATTAAAAATAAAATCAAACTCTTACAGTGGAAATAAACATCAACAGGCTAAGCCAAACCGAGGAAGAAGCAGAGATAAAGCTTTTTTGGGATGAACTTGCACCTTATTTTGACGAGGCTTATAAAAAATTTCAAGCCGAGGCTGAAATCAAAGGCTTCAGAAAAGGGAAAGCGCCAATTGAACTTATCAAAAGACAATTCGGAGAACAAATTGAATACGACGCTCTCGATGATATCGTAAACGATGTCTATCAAAACCTTGTCAAAGATAAAAAAATAAACCCACTTGGAACCCCTAAACTTTTAGATGTCGACTATAAACGCGGTGAATCGTTGCTTTTTAAGATAAAGTATGAGGTCATGCCAGAAATTGAAATTTCAAATTACAAAGACATAGAAGTCGAAAAAATCATCCACGAAGTTGATGATAAAGAAGTTGAAGAGGAAATTAAAAGATTATTGATTGCAAACTCAACTTACCAAGAAGATGATGAGGTTAAAGATGAACTTTATAGAGTTACGGTCGACCTTCAAGGCGTTGACCAAAATAATTTGCCTGTGCTTGGAAGAAGAAGCGAAAATGTTGTAATTGACCTCGATGATGAATCTGTTGTTGATGTTTTAAGAAAACGACTTTCAATTGCTAAAAAAGGTGATGAATTTATAATTGAGCTTATGGTTGATAATAAGCCTGAGAAAGTTAAGGTCAGCGTTAAAAAGATTGAAAAGAAGATTTTGCCCGAATTGAATGATGAATTCGCCTCGAAAATTACAAATGGTAAAGTCAATAGCGTCGAGGAGTTAAGAAAGCATATAAAGTCCGAACTTCAAAAATGGTGGGAGGAATATAGCGAACTTAGATTTTATGATTCAATAGTCTCTGAACTTGTGCGAACAAATGATTTCGTTGTTCCTGAAAGTTTGATTGAAGATTTTATCGAAAGTATGCTTGACAGCGAAAGGAGCAAATATCCGGATGGTAAGTTACCCCCAGATTTCGATGAACAACTATTTAGACAAAAGAGAAGAGCGGACGCTGTTTTCAACGCGAAATGGTATGTGATAAAGAATAGAATCGCGGAAGCGGAGGGAATTGAAGTAACGGATGAGGATTATGAAAAATTAGCGGAAGAGGATTCAGTTGAAACAGGAATTGAAAAAGAGAAATTGATCCCATTTTACAAGAGGTCTGAGCACATAAGGGAGAAGTTGTTGAATAGAAAAGTATTGAACTTTTTGCGGGATAAAGTTAAAGTTGTTGAAAAGGTTGTTTAAAACCTGAAAACTTTTTAAAAACAAAATTTTTCTCCTTAGGCTATGAGCACCAGATTTTATGACCAGTTGGTTCCGATAGTCGTTGAGCAGACAAGTCGCGGTGAAAGAGCATATGATATTTTCTCGCGTCTTTTGAAGGAAAGAATCGTCTTCATAGGAACACCTATTGATGATACAGTGGCAAGTTTAGTCATCGCTCAGTTGCTTTTCCTTGAATCCGAAGATCCTGATAAGGACATATATCTTTACATCAATAGTCCTGGTGGTATTATCTCCGCTGGGTTGGCAATTTATGATACGATGCAATATATAAAGCCAGATGTCGCGACAATTTGCATTGGTATGGCAGCGAGCATGGCAGCGGTGATACTTGCGGGAGGAGCAAAAGGTAAAAGAACTGCTCTCCCAAATTCAAGAATTATGATACATCAACCTTGGGGCGGAGTTCAGGGAACAGCTGCGGATATAAGGATTCAAGCGGAAGAAATTTTGAGGATGAAAAGAAAGATAAATGAAATACTTGCAAAGCATACAGGTAAACCAATTGAACAAATTGAGAAAGATACCGATCGTGATTATTATATGTCCGCTGAGGAAGCGAAAGAATATGGGATAATTGACCAAATACTTGTCAAAAGAGAAGTTCCGTCAACAAAGAAAAGGTGAATCAAATGTCTGAAAGACCAGATGTAAGAAAGAAGCCTGTTTGTTCTTTTTGTGGTAGAAGTATTGACGAAGTTGGAAATATGATTGCGGGTCCAGATGTGTATATTTGTGATATTTGTGTGAGCGAGTCGGTCGATATTTTAAAAAGCAATATGTCAGCGTATTCTGCAAATAGAAGACATCATAGCAAGGTTCCATTAACCCCGGCTTCGATAAAAAAGGCACTTGATGAATATGTGATTGGGCAGGAGAGGGCGAAGAAAATTTTATCAGTCGCGGTTTATAATCATTACAAAAGGATTGAGAACAACCTCAATTCAAATGACCATGTTAGAAACTTGGTGGACAATGTTGAGATAGAGAAAAGCAACATACTTTTGATTGGCCCAACTGGTACTGGGAAAACTTTGCTTGCACAGACGCTTGCTAAAATTCTTGACGTTCCGTTTGCTATCGCTGATGCAACGACGCTCACAGAAGCAGGATACGTTGGAGATGATGTTGAGACGATTCTTTTATATCTTTTACAAAATGCGGATTATGATGTCTCAAGGGCAGAGCGCGGGATAGTTTACATTGACGAAATTGATAAAATCGCCCGTAAAACAAGCAGTCCCTCGATCACAAGAGATGTTTCGGGAGAAGGGGTTCAGCAGGCTCTTTTAAAAATACTTGAGGGAACCATCGCCGGCGTCCCACCCAAAGGTGGTAGAAAGCACCCGGAGCAAAGCCTAATTTACATCAATACGAAAAACATCCTCTTTATATGCGGTGGGGCGTTTGAAGGGCTTGAGAAAATAATCGCAAAAAGGGTAAATAAAAACTCCATCGGCTTTACCGCGGAAATTCGCGGTAATAAAGAAGAAATGATAGATGAACTTCTTCCGCTTGTTGAACCGGAAGACCTTTTGAAATTTGGTTTCATACCGGAATTCATTGGTCGTCTTCCTGTAATTGCGACGCTTCATTCTTTATCAAAAGAAGCGCTTGTGCGAATTTTAACCGAGCCTAAAAATGCAATTATAAGGCAATATAAAAAACTGTTTGAATTCGATGGGGTTGAACTCGAATTTGAACCGGAGGCGCTTGAGGCTGTAGCGGAACTCGCGTTAAAACGCGGAACAGGCGCACGTGGTTTAAGGGCGATAATTGAAGAAATTATGCTCGATATAATGTTTGAGTTGCCGTCAAAACTTAGAGAACAGCCTATTTCAAAGTGCATAATTACAAAGGAAACAATTTATGAAAGAGCAGAACCTGTCTTTGTATACAAGAAGGAAAGACTCTCTGCATAGTTTTTTTAAAAGAACCTTTTCATGCTTAAAGATACAAACTTTCTGAGTTTAAATCCCGACCAAAAGTCGGGATTTTTTATTTAAAAATAAAAACCCGGTGGAGATATGGCATCAAATTCAATCGCAGTTGAAGAAAAAGTTAAACCATTGCACATCAAGCACATAATGGAACAAATTGGTCTCACCGATGATGACTTTGAATATTACGGCAAGTACACGGGAAAGATAAGGCTTGAGGTGATGGAGAAGTTGAAGGACAAACCGGATGGAAAGTTGATTATAGTTACAGCTATAACGCCCACGCCTTCAGGTGAAGGGAAAACTTTGACATCTATTGGGTTAAGCCAGGCGCTCAACAAGATCGGTAAAAAAGCTATCGTTACGTTGAGAGAGCCTTCGCTTGGACCCGTCTTTGGAATTAAAGGTGGTGCAACTGGCGGTGGTAAATCGCAAGTTATCCCGTCTGAACTTATCAACTTACATTTTAATGGAGATATTCACGCAGTTGCTTCCGCGCATAATTTACTTGCAGCTTTAATCGATGCACATATTCATCATGGCAATGAACTTGGAATCGATATTAATAATATCACCTGGGAAAGGACAATCGATATGAACGATAGGGCTTTGCGACATATTGTAATTGGACTTGGTGGAAAAGTAAACGGTGTTCCGCGTGAATCCGGATTTGTGATTACAGCTGCATCTGAGACGATGGCTATTCTTTGCATGGCAAGTTCAAGAACCGATTTGAAGAGAAGATTATGTGAAATTGTCATTGGTTACAATATGGATGGAAAGCCTGTCAAGGCTAAAGATTTGAACGCTTGTGGTGCGATGATGGTTTTGTTGAACGAAGCTATAATGCCGAACCTTGTTCAAACAACTGAACATACACCAGCGATAATTCATGGAGGCCCATTTGCTAATATCGCGCACGGAACTAATAGTGTAATCGCGGATAAAATCGCGCTTAAACTCGCAGATTATGTTGTAGTGGAAACGGGATTTGGTTCTGACCTTGGGGCGGAGAAGTTCTTTGATATAGTTGCGCAAATCCACAGGCTTAAACCATCCGCTGCGGTTATAGTCGTTTCGGCGAAGGCGATAAGATATCACGGTGGGATAAAATCACAAGATGATTTCACAGTTGAAAAATTCAAAAAGGGACTTGAAAACCTTGAATTTCACGTAAAGAATGTCAGAAAATTTGGCGTTCCTGTTATTGTTTCGATAAATAAATTTGCAACAGATACCGAGCTTGAAATTGAACTTATAAAAGATAAATGTGCAGAACTTGGTGTTGAGTGCTCGGTGACCGAATTTTTCACAAAGGGTGGGGAAGGAGGAATTGATTTAGCTGAAAAGGTTGTTAAGATAACCGAAACAACACCATCCGATTTTAAGCCCCTTTACAGATTGTCACTCCCATTAGTTGAAAAAATTAAGTTAATCGCAACCCAAATTTATGGAGCTGATGATGTGTATATCGAAAGAAAAGCGATGAAAAAACTTGAAAAATACGCTGAGCATGGATATGACCACTTTCCTGTCTGTATTGCTAAAACTCCTAATTCAATTAGTGATAACCCTAAACTTATTGGCGTTCCAAAAGGATGGACTTTGACTGTTACGGATGCGCGTTTGTTTGCTGGAGCGGGGTTCGTCGTGGCAATTTGTGGAGATATAATGCTTATGCCTGGTCTTCCGAAAAATCCAGCTGCTTTCAATATGGATGTAGATGAATATGGAAACATAATTGGACTTTTCTAAACAAAATAGGAGCAGAAATGGAAAGATATATCGACTTAAGAAGCGATACCGTTACAAAGCCGTCCTTGGAGATGAGGCGTTTTATGATGGAAGCTGAAGTTGGAGACGATGTGTTTGGAGAAGACCCAACAGTGAACAAACTGCAAGAGATGGTCGCTGAAATGCTGGGGAAAGAAGCAGCTCTTTTTGTCCCAAGCGGTGTGATGGGAAATCAAACAGCGATAAAAGCTCACACTGAACCCGGAGATGAGGTCATCGTCGAAGCGGAATCGCATATAATGAACTACGAAACAGCTGCACCATCGATGCTGTCCGGCGTTCAACTTTATCCAATTCAAGGAAAACACGGTGTTATAACCGTTGAGCAGATTAAAAAAGCGGTGAGGCCGAAAGCATATTACATGCCCAGAACTCGCTTGATTTGTCTTGAGAATACGCATAATCGTGCGGGCGGAACAATTTTCCCAATTGATGAGATAAAAAGAATTCGTGAATTTGCGCTTGAAAATGGAATAAAAATGCATCTTGATGGGGCTCGACTTTGGAATGCCTGCGTTGCGACAGGGATAAGCCCGAAAGAATATGCTCAATATTTTGATTCCGTCTTGGTTTGTCTTTCGAAAGGGTTGGGCGCGCCTGTCGGTTCGGTTGTGGCAGGAGATAGGGAATTTATCGAGCGCGTTAGGAGATATAGAAAAATTTTTGGCGGTGGAATGAGGCAAGTTGGGATTTTAGCTGCTGCGGGAATTTACGCGCTCCAGCATAACATTGAAAGATTAAAAGAAGACCATGAAAAAGCAAGATTTTTTGCCGAGGAGATCGCAAAATTGAAAGTTTTCGATATTGACCTTGAAACGGTGCAAACGAACATTGTAATAATTGGAGTCGAAAGAACCGGGAAAACGCCGGATGAAATTCTGAAAATGTTGAAAGATAACCGCGTGCTGTTAAGTTCCGGTAGTTATATGAAACTTCGTGCTGTGACTCATCTTGATGTGTCAATGGAAGATGTTAAACAAGCGGTTGAGGTTTTTTATAAATTGTTTGGGTGATTTATTTTATGAGCAGAATTTTTCGCATCAATGTTAACTTGTTTAAGTTATCTGTTGAGTTTATCTTTGCTTGAACGAAATAAACGCCGGAGGCGAGAGCCTCCGGTGCAAATTTAATTTTATGCAAGCCCGCGGGAAAATTTCCCGCGGTTAAATTTTTAATGTTTTGCCCGAGCAGGTTATAGATGTCAATTCTAACGAAAGAATCGACAGGTAAAGATATAATTATGTTTGTTTCTGAATTGAAAGGGTTGGGGAAAACGTTTATTTCAAAGCTTTTCGGTATTACCTCGCCAATCCCATCTTTAATTGAAGTGATAATCGGGGTTAAACGACGATTTAGAATTAACATCACCGCATCTGCAGTCATAAATCCAGGAGATTTGAAATGTTCGTTTGTTACCCTCAAAACCTTTTGTCTTCCTTTCTTGAAGTAAAAATCTCCAATCTTATACCATCCATCGTAAATCGCTGAATTCGCTTGGTTAATTATAAATTTTTTCGCTGTCCCAGATGAATCGTAAACATAATAAGCAACGCTATCCGCTGTTGACCTTACGACGAAAGCGTAAACTTCATAATAGCCATCCTCGGGAATTTCAGCATAATATTCAACCCATTGAGGTGTGGTCGATTGAGTTGCAAGATATTTTTCACCCCAGTGAATGTAAGCGGAAGCTTTAATCCATCCACTTGAATAAAAGACATAACTTGTATCTGCGTCATCGATAATGATTGCAGGAATCCTCCAATTTATAGGTCTATCTGGAACAAGTGCTTTTTGATTTAAAAGTGTTTTTAAAGAATCGAAATCATCAGCAAGCGAACCATAATACCAAACGACAAATCCTTTTAAATTTTGGCTTCTTACATATTGAATCATTTTTAAAAATTCAGATGTCGTTGGATTCTGGCTGTCTATCCCGAACAAGATTTTGCTTTTATCGTTAACCCTTCCAAATATATTTACACATTCGGATATAAATTCATTCGCGGTTCTTCGGTAATTCATCGGCTCTACATAATCGAGCCAGCGATTGTTTATCCAAGTAACCCAATCCTGAAGTTTTTCAGATTTTGCCCAATCTGGTCCGACCCCAACTGCATTTGTAAGTCGCATATCTTTTCTATAAAACTTGACTGAGTCATAAACCATCTTTGCAAATTGATTTAACTTTTGAATTCGCCAGTTTTTCCATTCGATGTCGTTGTAATCAAACGGTGGTGGAGTTCCGTTATGCTCTTGTTTGTAAAGTTCAACTGTTACGCTATCATATCCACAATTTGGGTCGGGATATCGTATTCTATCAAGTTCAAATCCATCGAGGTCGTATTTTTTCACCATTTCAAGAATAAGTTGGATTAAAAAGTTTTGCACTTCTGGGTTTGAATGGGCCATCCAATAAAAGTTTTTGTTTGATTGGTCTTCGGATGAGCCTGCGTCAGTTCCATCATTTCTTTTGGCGAGCCATTCTGGATGAACGTCAAAAATTTTCCCTTTTCCGCTATTTCCCGGCAGATATCCTCCCCATCCTCCTATGAAACCATATTCAAACCACGCGTAAACCTCAAGCCCCGCCCTGTGTGCTTCTGCTATCATCTCCTGTAGCAAATCTCTCTCACCGAGTTGAGGGTCTGTGTAAAGTCCGGTTTCACGATAGAAAACTTCGCTTTTGAAAAGTGGATATCCTCTTGCCCACACGAGAACATAAACAGCGTTAAAATTATTTTTTGCTATGCTATCCATATCCATCGCAATTTCCGGCTTGGTCTTATACGCGTTGTTATTTCTTGGGACGTACCAAACACCACGATGTTCGTAGATTTGAGAAAATAAGTTCGCGGTGAAGATGAGCAAAATTAAAAGAAATTTTCGCATCGCTCCTTCCTCGTTTTATTTTATCAGGTTATAAAGATTTTGTCCAAAAATTTTTTTGATTTTTTCCGCATCCCAACCTTTCTCCAAAAGTTGATATATAAAAACTCCCGCTTCGTCTGGATTAATATTTACAAATACCTGCGTTGGTTTAACCGAACTGATTTTTTCAAGAAATTTCTTTGAATTTGAAAAAACAAAAAACCTCATCTTCGAATCCATTTCAATTGTGTCAGGGTCAAATACTATGTGTTGCTTTTCGAATTTAAATTTTCCCGCAACTCCATCTTTAAAAATCGGGATTATATCAAGATAGAAATCGCTCAGCACATCTATAACATTTTCAACTTTATCTAAAGGCGTCTTTTGGTCGAAGACTACGAATTTTAATCCAACTTTTGATAAAATTGGCAGGTGATACCGTTGAAAAAGTTCTGCCTTTGCAGAAAAGATGATATTTAAAACATCTGGAGATGTTGAGAAATCTGATTTGCTTGTGACAACATTGAAGCTTCTGTAATCACGGTTTGAAATTGAATCAATGAAATTGATGACTTTCAAAACCTCGTCAATTGAGTTTGCTTTGATATCGAATAAAACTGCTTCGACTCCATAGTTTTTGAGACGATTTCTTAAATTGTAAAGCCAATCCTTGCCCAATGAGTCGGGAAATAATTCGACAAAGAACAATGAATTTGAATTTGCATAGAGGTAATTTTCATATCGATGTTTTCTTTTCAAACTCTCGGGATAGTTTGCAAGTCCAAGTATAATATCATAGGCAGTGTTTCCAACTTCTCCAAGGACGAATGGTTGGATTTTATCGCTTTTATCATCCGTTCTGTGATATTCAGGATGTTGTCCTGCTGAAATGAAGAAGAAAGCTGGTATTCCGCGTTCTTGGAACGGGTAATGGTCGGAGTTTGGACCTGCACGGAATTTGCCGAGGTTTTTCAATTTTTCGGATGGGAAAAATTCTTTTGCTATGTCCCATATCTCGGGGAAGTTTTCCGTTCCAGCGACATTTATATTGCCGTTGCCCCTTCCAACCATATCAAAGTTAAACATCGCTACAATATTTTCGGGTGGAACTGGGAGATTAGATGCAAAATATTTAGAGCCCAAAAGCCCTTGTTCTTCCCCAGCGAAGAGAACGAAGATAATTGACCTTTTTGGCCTTTCGCCATTTGCTATTATGCTCCTTGCAAGCTCCATAACAAGGCAAGTTCCCGACGCATTGTCATCAGCCCCTGGGTAAATAAAACCTTCCGCATCAACCCCGTTATGGTCCATGTGTGCACCGACGATTATGTACTCATCTTTTAATTTTTCATCCGAGCCGGGGAGCAAACCGACGACATTTTTCGTCCATCCATCGAGTTTTTCTACTTTCGTTTCAATTTCAAAAACTTTATCGATTTCGAAGGATTTTGTTTTGAAGTCAATTTCGCTTTTCAAAGCATCAAAACTTATCCCAGTGTCATAAAAAATATCATCGATGACTTTTCTTCCTATCCAAAGTGCTGGTAATTGAGGCGTGTAATATTCTTTTGTGATTGCGCCACCTCTAATTGGTCTATCTCCTTGAATGTATAAAACTGCTACCGCTCCTTTTTCGAACGCTTTTCGTATTTTGTACCCCCTTGAACTCTCGACATCAAATTTTCCGTCTTCGTCCGGTGGTTTTCCAGCAAGTAAAATCACTATTTTCCCTTTGACATCGACGTTTGCGTAATCATCTCTGCCTTTTTCAGGTGCAGAAATTCCATAACCGACGAACACAACTTTTGCTTTAACTTTTCCACTTCCGCTATTTGTCAAAATTGTGAAGTCGTCCCCGAGTGAATATCTCGTCTTGCCTTTTCTTCCGTTTAAAAGTGTAAGTTTTGAGACTTTATCTTGTGTTGCGAGAATTTCGAATTTTTGAAAATATGTTCCATTATCTCCAAAAGGTTTTAACCCAAATTCTTTAAATTTTTCCGCTATCCATTCGCTTGCTCTTTCACCACCAAGCGTTCCGGATTTTCGACCTTGGAATTTTTCTGAGGTTAAAATTTTGTTAAAGTTCCATGCGGATATTGAATCGAATTTCGTTTGCCCAATTGCAATGTTTAAGGCGAGATTTAGGATTAAAATAAGCGTTGCAAATTTTCGAAGCATTTGTAGCGGGATTTTTTATTTTAAAATAACAACAAATTTTCCATTGGTCAAGCAAAATTTCGGAAATTTTTGCGATGGTAAAAGGAGAATGTGTGAGCGAATGTAAGATAGGATAGAGATGCGTTGCTGATGTGTTAAAACTGTAAATAACTTGCACTTTTAAACTATCGCTTCGATATAAACTGATTTCAATTTTATTGATTTTCAGTGGAGCTTCTTTTGGATAGACACCGTAAATAAGTTTGAACCCCCACAGTACACCTTTACGAAAGGAATATCGGTGCTCGAGCAAAATTTTAATTTTCCACAAGATTGGATTTATCTAAAAAATGATAAAAAACCCCCGGCTTATTGAGGGGGTAAAATTAAAACCGGGGGAAATTAATTTTGAGTTTGAGCTTCGTCCATTTGCTCTTGCTTAGTCTGAGCTAACATCTCTCTTAACTTGCGCATCTTTTCCTTTCTCTTCTTCTCCTTCTTCCGATGTTTCTTAAGCACTTGCTTCTTCTTTTTATTCACATCAAAAAGAAGTTTTGTTTTGATTACATTTGTTCCATCATCATACGTTGAGCTCGGCGAATCGCTTTAGCCCTTTTCATTTTTTTCTTTACAGAAGGCGGAGTGTAAAAAGTTCTGCGCTTGAACTCCCGCAGGATTCCTGCCTGCTCATATTTTTTCTTGAATCTTTTCAAAGCTTTGTCCAGCGATTCACCTTCTTGAACTATTATGCCTACCAATTTTATCACCTCGCTTTTTATTGTTTAAAATTTTCAACAAGTTTTTTTTGACCGAGTTTTTCAAATTCGACTACAATTATGTTGTAGCCGCTTGATGAAACCTCCTTCTTTTTGACCTTGCCATAGTCGTTCCATTCGGCGTGATAGATTATCTCCCCGACCTCATATGTTTCCTCCGCGGAATAAACTCTATAATTTCCTTTCGAATCCGCATCTTGGTTGATGGTCAATTCGTCAATTGAAACTAAAACAACATGCTTACACTTTTGGCACATATACCAAAATTTATTCTCCACATCCGCTTCAAAATTTCCTCTGAACTTAAACCTTTGCTTGCTTCCGCAATAATCACAAAATCGCTCTATTTGCTTTGGCAATTTCATAAGTTTGTTTTGTAATTTGGATAACTCTATTAAAATATAAGAAAATCCTGCGAATATAGCAAGGATTAAGGCATTAGCTTTAAGGGGAGTTATTTCTTTTGTGTCACCCTTTCAACATATTTCATCGTTTCGACGTCAACCCTTACGATTTCACCCTCTTTAATAAATTGTGGGACTAGGATTTCCATACCGTTTTCAAGCGTTGCACTTTTCATAGTGTTATCTTGGGCTTCTTTTACCCCCGAACCAGTCAAAATAACCTTTAGGTCAACGGTCTTGGGAGCTCTAACCGTTATTGGTTGGTCGCCTAAAAATTCGACATCGACTTTCATCCCTTCTTTTAAAAATCTTGCGAAGTTCCCAAGCGATTCCTTTGGAACGCCTACCTGCTCATAAGTTTGCGGGTCCATAAAATAGTACAAATCCCCGTCGTTATAAATATATTCCATCGGCTTTCTTATAAGTTCAAGGTCTTCGACTTTTTCATCTGTTCTAAACCTTCGCTCTGTGTAATGTCCGGTCGATAAATTTAAAAGTCGCGCTGATACGAATCCTTGCATCTGACCACTTCCTGCGTGAACTTTTACTTCAATGACCTTGAAAATTGTCCCCTCGAGTTTTAGCGCCATCCCTTCCCTTATGTCGGTGGCTAGAATCATAGTCGACCTCCGAATTTATATTTTTCCGAGGGTGAATTCTCTTTAAAATATAGTTTGACTTACCTTTATTTGCAAATAGAAAAATGGTTGTTTAACTTTTTCAAAAATAAAATCTCCAGACCGATGCTGAGAATATTAACTGCTGGCGAATCGCATGGACAAGCACTTATCGGAATAATCGAAGGAGTTCCATCTGGACTTGAAATAAATGTGGATTACATAAATTTTCATCTCAAAAGAAGGCAAATGGGTTACGGTCGCGGGGGAAGAATGAGAATTGAAGACGATAAAGTTGAAATTTTATCCGGAGTTAGATTTGGCAAAACGCTTGGCAGTCCGATTGCCCTTATGATAAAGAACAAGGATTGGGAGAATTGGAAATTGAAAATGTCGGTTGAAGAAATAGACGAACAAATTGAAAAAATTACAATCCCACGCCCGGGGCATGCTGATTTGGTTGGCTATTTTAAGTATGGATTTGACGATATAAGAAATGTGATTGAAAGAGCAAGCGCAAGAGAAACTGCGATAAGAGTAGCTTGTTGCTCAATCGCAAGAAAATTGCTCGAAGAACTTGGAATTTTCATCGGAAGCCATGTCGTTCAAATTGGAAATGCTGGTTTTGACGATAGAAGCAAACTTGATAAGAAAATTCAAAAGTTAATTCATAAGCGGAAGGGAGCGCTTGAATTAAGTTTAGAAGCAGATAAATCGGAAGTTAGGTGTATCGATAGGGAAGTTGAAAAGAAAATGATAGAAGTTATAAAAGAAGCGAAGCGAAATGGTGATACGGTTGGCGGAATCTTTGAAGTAATTGTAACGGGATTGCCAATTGGACTTGGCAGTTATGTTCATTGGGATAGAAGACTTGATGGATTGCTTGCCCAAGCTGTTATGTCAATTCAAGCGATAAAAGGAGTGGAAATAGGTTCAGCTTTTGAAAACGCAGGAAAGTTTGGTTCAGAGGTTCATGATGAAATTTTCATCAAAAATGGGAAAATATATAGGAAAACAAATCGCGCGGGTGGACTTGAGGGTGGCGTCACAAACGGTCAACCTATCGTGTTAAGGGCAGCGATGAAACCAATTTCTACCGTGATAAAGGGACTTTCAAGCGTTGACCTTAAAACCGGAAAAGCTACCCGTTCAAGATATGAGCGTTCGGACTTTTGCGCGGTTCCGTCAGCAAGCGTAATCGCAGAGGCTGTCGTAGCACCGGTTATCGCAAATGCTATACTCGAAAAATTCGGTGGGGATAGTTTGAAAGAGTTGAAAAGAAATTTCAAAAAAGCGGTTTTTTCAATTTGGT